>NZ_RAIS01000005.1:0-301539 GCF_003625505.1 Butyrivibrio sp. XB500-5 | reverse complement strand
GTCGGAACATTGATCTTTGAACTTAATTATGACAATCAAGCAAAAGAAATCTTAGAAGGCCAACGCCGTTACAGAGAGCAGATGAACTCTCAATATACTGCAGGATACACCGATGCTGAAGAGAAATACGAGCCCGAGCTTGCGCAGAAAGAATCTAAAATTTCTGAGCTGTGCGATGAAAACACCGAACTTCGTGACGAAAACGCCGAATTAAAGAGAAAAATTGCCGAACTCGAAAAGGCTCAAAGAAGCTAATACCATACAAAGCGAGCTAGATGCCTGCTGAACACGGAAAGGATGATACCAAGACACAGCTTACTGATGCGAAGACACAACTTACCGCTGCAAAAATATAAGAACAAATGATTAATTACAAAATGCCGGATCATACGATCCGGCATTTTGTATCCTCAATCCAGATTGAGCTGTTTATTTGATGTGAATATCGATGCACCGTAGAAGACTGCGATCAGCGTTACTGAGTAGACTACGGTTTTTACAAGCATTTCAGTTAAGTAGCTAAAGCCGTCGTATCCTCCGAGTGATTCGGGTGAGAAGAACAAGTTGCCGTAGTTAAGGCTAAAGGATATGATCATCAAAACAAAGCTTGTGGCGAAGTAGCAAAGTACCGCGCCTAGGATCTTGTGTTTGCTCCAGAGCTGGCCGATGCTTATGCAGAAGAAGTATGTCATAAGTGTGGCGAAGCTTCTGAGTATCCAAGCGAAAGCACATTGGAGTGCAAGTACTGAGACATTATAATCTCCCGAAACGGACATGAGATCATCCAAAAATTCTTTTACGTAGGGAAGGCCTCCGGGGATAGTAACTGCTGAAAAAATGCAGAGCCCCATCGATAAAGAAACGAGTGCCGACCATACGCATCCTGTTATCATTCTTGAAGAAACAACCTCGGTGATGCTTGCGGGAAGTGTGAATGACAGGTATCCCTGTGAGGTGTAAAGGCTCTTGTAGTAATGTACCACGAGGTAGATCACCGAAGCCATGTGAAGTGCCGAGAGCACCATGGCAAATCCCAGTATTCCGAAAACCAGAAGGAATTGACCCACACCGTCTTCCAAAGATTCCGAGGCAACCAAAAATTTAAAGAACAATCCGCCTACAAGTCCGATGGCGATAGTGATCGCGCATATAAGCGACATTATTACCCATGTATTCTTAAATTCGTGTTTGATAAGTGTTCCTAGCATCTGTACACCTCCCTGAATAATTCATCAACCGATTTGCCGCTTTGCATTCTTAAGGCTTCAACGGGCTGATAAAGTCTGATGTTGCCGTACTGTAAAAAGATGGCTTCATCAAGCACCTGTTCCACGTCGGTTATAAGGTGCGTGGAGATGAGGATGGTTGCGGAAGGATCGTAGTTGTTAATTATAGTATGTAAAATGTAATCTCTTGCGGCGGGATCAACGCCTGCTATGGGCTCGTCAAGGACGTAGAGTCTGGCTCTTCTGCTCATTACGAGGATGAGCTGAACTTTTTCCTTGGTTCCTTTTGAAAGAGTCTTCATCTTGAGCTTGGGATTGATGTTAAGATTCGAAAGCATCGCGTAAGCTCTGTTAGCGTCGAAATCTCTGTAAAAATCCATGAACATGGCGATCGCGGCTTCAACAGTCATGCTGTTATCAAGATAGGTCGTATCCGGAAGATAGGATACGATTGCTTTACTCTGAGGGCTGACGGGATTACCGTCTATGAGCACTGTGCCGGAAGTTGGTTGTAAAAGACCGCATATGATCTTAATGAGAGTTGTCTTTCCGCTTCCGTTTGGTCCAAGCAGGCCCGTTATATGTCCGGAGCCGATGGAAAGGTTGATGTTTGAAAGAGCCTGTACGTTGCCGTATCTCTTAGATAAACCTTGTATTTCCAACAGATTATACATTTTCTCTTCTCCTTATAAAAATAACTATTATTAATACAATAATCGCGCAGATGAGGTTGGTCAATATTTTATTGCGGATTAATTACTAAATATTAAAAAGGTGTTGACAAGATTTTGAAATTGCACTATTGTATTATTGTACTAAGTGATTAGTACAGTAATACAGAATAAAATTTATATAGAAAGGAACAGAGTACTATGCCATGGAACCTTAATTCGGACAGCCCAATATTTGTCCAGATTATTGAGCATCTACAGATTGATATTGTTTCGGGTAAGTACAAACCGGGAGATAAGCTGCCGAGTGTTCGCGACCTCGCAGGCGAAGCCGGCGTAAACCCAAATACAATGCAGAAGGCACTCAGTGACCTGGAATCGACGGGGCTAGTTCACTCAGAAAGAACCAGTGGCCGTTTCATAACGGAGGACGATAACATGATTAAAAACTTAAGAAAGTCACTTGTGGACGTACAGATCGAAAAATTCTTCAAGAGCATGGAAAAGCTCGGATATACGGGAGAAGAGATCATGGAACTTGTAAAAGAATACGCACAAAAATGATTTGAACAACAATTATTTAGAAGGAGAGAAGTATGAATAATCTTTTAGAAATTCAGGGATTATCTAAGACATATGGAAGAGTTACGGCATTGAATGATGTAAGTCTTTCGATCGAACCGGGACACATAATCGGTTTACTTGGTCCCAACGGAAGCGGAAAGACAACGCTTATTAAGATAATATGCGGATTGTTGCAGGCTAACAGCGGAACAGTACTTGTTGACGGTAATCCCGCAGGAACGGCAGACAGCAGAGCGGTAATATCCTATCTGCCGGATCAAACTTACCTTGACGGGGATATGACAATTAAAGCCATAGTTGAGATGTTCAAGTACTTTTATGAAGACTTTGAAGAGGACAGAGCGATGGAGATGATTTCAAGTCTTAATCTTGATCCGAATGCCAAGCTCAAGACTCTTTCAAAGGGTAACCAAGAAAAAGTACAATTGATGCTTGTGATGAGCCGCAGAGCCAAGCTCTACATTCTTGATGAGCCTATCGCAGGCGTAGATCCCGCAGCAAGGGATTACATTTTACGAACCATTATAAGTAACTATGAACCTACAGCTTCGATGATAATCGCAACTCACCTCATTTCCGAAGTCGAGCCTGTGTTGGATGAAGCTATTTTCTTACAGAACGGCAGTATCAAGCTCTTTAAGCCTATTGATGACATAAGAGCTGAGGAAGGAATGTCGGTTGATGAATTGTTCAGGGAGGTGTTCAGATGTTAGGAAAACTTATTAAATACGACTTTAAAAAGACAGCGCCGGTAATGGCATTACTGTGCGGTATAACCATACTGTTGGGGATAGTGTGCAGCATATTGCAACATTGGTCTCAAGATACAGAATATGCACTGATTGAACTATTGGGATTGATGGTACTATGTGTGATCGCACCTCTGCACATGATCTCAAAATACTACTGCAAGAGTCTTTATACAAACGAAGCATACCTGACATATACTTTTCCGGCAAAAAACAAAGTGATCGTTTCCTCTAAGATCATTGTTACCTTAATATGGGCGACAATTTTTTGCGCATCGGCGTTCATCTCTTTGGTGGCACTTACGCCTGAATCGATCATGCATGTCATTAACGAAGGCATAGATCCGAAAGCGGCGCTTACGATAATATACCTACTTTTTGTTATGTTTCTCATGGGCATCGCAGGGGTTATGGCACTGATCTTTAGCATATGCATCGGAAATCTGTGGCGCAATCACAGTACGATCGGAACGATACTTTGCTTTACAGTATTAGGTTTTACTTTGATGTTCATTTATTTGAAGAATTTAGGCATGAGCGTGGCACATCGCGGCGATCACTTTTGGGGATATGAGGATCTTTTTTGCATACAGAACCTTGTTTGCTCAATAGTATTTATAGCAATATTCTTTGTTGCTACCGTAAACATTACAAGTAAAAAGCTCAATCTGGATTAAGTCGGGGAATTTTTATAAAAGGAGAGAAAAATGAAAAAGGAAAGAAATATTAAGACACGAAGTGTCATAGGGAAAGTGACATGTATTCTTCTTACATTGACACTTGGAATGACAGCTTTTACCGGATGCGGTAAAAAGATTGATTCTGCATCGGCTTTTGAGGAAGCCAAGACAATTGATAAGAACTACATTTACAAACAGGAAGATTTTGCCAAGGTCCTTAATGATGGCGATAAGGTGACTACCCTCGGACGTAACGGCGACAGAATAGTGTCAATCTGCCATAGCGCAGAAGGTACATTTAAGTACATTTCATTTAATACGGACGGATCTGATGTTCAGTCCGCAGATATCGGAGGACAGAAAGATGATTATATAACTACATGCACTTTCGATAATGACGGAAATGCCTATATGGTATACAGAGAATGCAGCGATGATGGAGTAACAGGCTCATTTCTTGAAAAGGTTACTCCTTCGGGAGAGGTTGTTTACAAATATGATATAACAGAAGAACTTGAGAAAAATTGGGAATATCTCAGAACTATGACATGGACCGAGAAACACGGCCTTGTATGCGCTATGTTGGATGGCCTTGCGACTTTTGACGAGCAGTCCGGATTTAAAGTGATAGTAGACAAAAAAGCTTTAAGCGGCATGGGCGGAATTACGAATGTTCTCGAACTTGCGGATAATAAGCTGTTTGTAAATTATTTTGATGAAAAAAGTTATGATCAATCATTCGTTATAGTTAACGCTGAAAACAATAAAGTAGAAAAGAAACTCGGCGGTTTTGAGTCACACGGATACTATACCTTCTTTAAGGATGAAAACAACACATTATATGGGGCGGATTCAGACGGAGTTTATAAATATAACGAGCAATCCGACACGGCTGATAAAGTGCTTGATTACACAGACTCATACATCAGTTCCGATCAAGTGATGTCACAAGTAGGATTTATTGCCTTAAATGAAAAAGAGATTCTTGCGGATACCAGTGCGGATTATAATGCACCCGATTCGCTTGTAAAGCTTACCAAGGTAAATCCTGAGGATGTGAAAGATAAAACCATAATTACATTATCTGCTCTGTATCTGGAGAAACAAATTAAAGATCAGATTTTGGAATTCAACAGAACAAACGATAAGTATGCTATAAAGATAATTGATTACAGTGAGCTTGGTAATGGCAACTACGAAGACATTATTAAGCAGTTTAACCTTGACCTTACTGCCGGAAAAGTGGCCGATATCATGTGCTTTTCCGGAAATGAATCTGCTATAGAAAAGTACGCCAATAAGGGTATACTGCTTGATCTTGCACCTGCTTTTGAGCAAGGCGGACCTTTGGGAGATCTTGAGATACTTCCCAACATCAAAGAGATGATGAATTATAACGGCAAGACTTATACATTCATCCCTACGTTTGAGCCCATTACATATGTGGTCAGAGCAGAAGATGCAAACGGTAAAACATCTTTGTCATACAAGGACTGTGATGAGCTTATAAAAAGCAGAGGAACGGATTATAAAGCCGCGTTTGGTTCACTAAACACAAGAATGAGTGTCTGCTCATATTTTTGGGTATATTACGGAAAAGAATTCCTCGATATCAAGAGCAAGAAGTGCAACTTTGATACACCGGAATTCGTTGAGTTTTTGAAATTTACAAATAACTTCCCCGATGAAGAACCGGTTGATGTAGTTAATGATTATGATATCGATGCGCCATACACCACGGGAGATGCAATATTTTACGGCTTGGGATTCAGAAATATATGGGAATACGCTAAGCTTAAGCAGGTTATATTTCATGGTGATATTGAGATGGTGGGATGTCCCAATAATCTCGGAAAGAATCTGGCTGCGATCCAGGGGCCTTCATTTGCTATAAACAGTAAGACAGAGCATATGGATGTTATTTACGATCTTATCAGAGATATGATGACTGCAAATACACAATCAACAGGCGGCTTTTCTCCGGTAAAATCCGTATTTGAAGAGCAGCTTCAGTCAGCCACCAAGGAAGCAAGTGATAATGATACTTTTGCAAACACATATGATCCTGTGACCTTCGAGGATATAAAATTAGATCCTTTATCAGAAGATGATGTTAAGAAGTTTTATGATTATGTAGTTGCAATAGATACATTTGCAAGCGTTAACATGCAGATTTCAAATATTATTATGGAAGAGGCTTCGGCATATTTCAAAGGGGAAAAGACTGCAGAAGAAGTTGCAAAGATTATTCAGAACAGAGTCGGCGTTTATATCGATGAAAACACCTGATAGAAGTACTTTTTAATTAAAAAAGAGTTATAACAAAAGGCGGAAACTCAGCAGTGGCGCAGAGTTTCCGCCTTTCTATGTCTGGACGGATAAAAGATAATGATGATATACTTAGACCCATGGGGCTTTATGGCTTCCATGTTTTAACGGTTATAGTTAAAAGGAAAGGAGAAAAAACATGAAGAAAAAATTAGCAAAGGTAGCATCGGTATTTGTAGGATTACTTGCACTGAATCTTTTCGCTCTGGCGGCATATATCATCCAGATGGAATACGCCCCCGAATCACTCAGGGCCTTTACCGGGGCTGAAGCGGGCGTGTCAAAAGTTCTTGAGCCGAGACAGGCAGCTGCAATATCTTTTGCCAAATCAGGAACTGTTACCAAGAAGGCAACTAAGAGTGATTATGATGAGACCATCAGATCTCTTAAGAAGGGTCAGGGATATGCACTTGTTGAGCTTAAAGGTTTTAACGGTAAGCTTCTTGCTGTAGCGGATAAAGTGTATGACGATCCCGATTACGGAATCTGCGCATTAAGTGTAACTATATACGGTAAGCTAGACGGTAAGGTTACAAAGCTTGGTGAGACTCTTCCTACAGGAACGTCAAGTCCTATTGCGGTCATTGATGGAGAGCTTTATATTTGCAAACCCAGAAACTGCTTAACATATTCTGTTGCAAGTAACGGAAAAGAGCTCGTGCAGAAAGATTACGGCGATCACTTTAGTAAATATAAGAAAGCAAAAAAGCTCAATTTTACTAAGGTAAAATGATCTGAAAAGATAGGTTTTTGCTAACAAAAATAAGAATTGCCAAAGGGCGGAAACTCAGCAACCATGCGGAGTTTCCGCCCTTTTTGTCTGGACAGATCAAGTGATATGATGTTATACTTGCATCGGGAAAGAGACTTTGGTTTTTTTAGACTTCCTTTCTTTTTTATGACGGTTATAAAACGGAAAGGAGAAAGAAACATGAGAAGAAGAGGTACTCAGGTACTGGCAGGCCTTTTCACAGCGGGGATGATAGCTGTTACAGGACTTGCGGGTGCACAGTCAGTCATGGGCGTCTGTTCGATCGAAACTGTTGATAAGAAGATGGAATCGAACTTAGTTGACAGCGCCTTGTCTAAGAGCGGCAATGCTAAAGAAATCGGTACTACTACGAAGTTCAAGAGCCTTGACGCCGTCGTAAAATCTCTGAATTCAGACGAGGGATATACGTATACTAAGGTTGCCGGCTACAGTGGAGACGTGCTTGTTGTAGCACATCGTAGGGATGGTAAGGGGATGTTTAATCCTGAAGATGGCTATTATGAAACAACATGCGCGACTTTCTATACGGAGAATAAGTCCGGAACTGTAATTAATGCCGGAACTCTTTATTCCGGAGGACCAATGTATCCTATAGCGATAACTAAAGATGGTGTTGTTTACGCAAGTTCCAATTATACTTTCGAAACTTATATGTTGTCATCGGATGGAAGCGAACTTGTGCATAAGGATTATGTTCAAGCAACTTATGGCGATGGTGAAAGTTTTTGGGGATATTTTAGACCCGGAAATACATCTGCCGGTGAAACAAAATTCAAGGGTGGTGAACGTGATTTTGTTGCCCTTTATGATTCAATAGACACAAAAACCATCAAAGTTAAAAAGGCAAATTAATATAAAAGGAGAGAGAATATGAAGATGAAAACACAGGCGGTAGCAGCACTTTTTGCAGCAGGGATGATGGCACTGACAGGATTTGCAGGAGTGCAGTCAATCTTAGGCGGAACGATTACGGCTGTTGAGAAAACTATGGAGGAGAACGAGGGTTCAGGACTTTCAGAGAGCGGAGATGCCGGTGAGGTTGGATCGGTTACAAAGTATAAGAGCCTTGATGAGATAGTGAAATCTTTGGACGAGGGCTGGGGATATGCGTATGTAAAGATTGCCGGATATCCTGAAAAAGCTCTTGCGGTAGCACCTTCTGATGATGCATTTGCGGATCGCAGCGGAATTGTTTATCGTGACGGAAAGGCAGTAGCCGGTTATGTAACAATATACACAAAGAGCGCCAACGGTAAGATCGTTTGCGCAGGATCACTTAAGACCGGTGTATCCAAGAACTATTTCAACATGGACAAAAACGGAGTTATCTATGTTTTACCCGGAAATAATTATGAGACATATTTCCTTTCAGTGGACGGAACAGAGTTATTGCATAAGGATTTCATCCAGGTGGACAAGAGTACTATGGAAACAGCTTGGGGATATACCAGAGCTACAAACAAAGACAAAACGGTTGAGAGAGACTTTACTTTGGCAGAATTCCAGGAATATTGCAAAAAGGCTCCTCATGAGGAAGGCTACGTAAAATTCACAGTAAAATAATAAAAAAAGGGAAAGAGGGAAAAAGATATGATCAGAAAAAGTATGAAGTTGGCTGCAGCTGTAATGGCAGCAGGAGTATTTGCGGTAACAGGATTTACAGGCGTTCAGGCAGTAAGCGGACTTGCTAGTGTCGAGACAGTTGAATATGTCATGAAGGAAAACGCTGCGCGTGAAGGTGTATTAAATGCGAGTAGTGCAGGAACTATCGTGAAAGATGCGGATGATCTCGGTGATATTCCGGTAAAAAAAGGCCAGGGATATAAGTATGTTTATCTCAAGGGCTTGCAGGGAGAAGCTTTACTGGTAGCTGACCATCCTATGGAGAATGATAATAACAGAGCTAGTCAGGCGAAGGTGTATGTTCAAAAGGACGGAGGACCGGTCGTATACGTTGGAGAGATCAATACCGGAGCAACTTCTCAGGTGATCAAAATATCCGGTAACGGAGTGATCGTGGCTCGTACTACATACTCATTTGAATCATTTATGATATCAGCTGACGGAAAGAAACTCGAAGCTAAGGATAGTATCAGCTTTGTTAATTCTGATGATGGAAAAAGCCAGATTTACACCGGATATACCAGAGCTAAGGATTTAAACAGCCCCAAGGTTACTTTTGCAGGTACACAAAAGGATTATGGTAATCTTGAAAAAACATTGTTTGGAAATGTTGAGCCTATTTCATTTAAAGTGAAATAACAATAATAAAGCAAGGGGTAACATTTAAAAAGCACGTTTGGAAGCGGAAACTTGATTTTATCGATGAGTTTCTGCTTCTTTTTACTGGACGAACGTGCGGATATATGTTACTATGTTACACGTAAAGAGACTTTTGACTTTCCATCACTTATATGACGGTTATAATACCAATGGGGAAACAAATAAGTGATATATATGATAAAATGCATGGAGTATGTGTGTGCATGCTCCTTGTTTTTTTATAAAAAGTCTTATATAAGGAAAGGAGAAATTGAATATGAAGAAGAGAGGCGTACAGCTTGCTACAGGACTTATCTTTGCAGGAATGGTTGCAATGACAGGTTGTGGTAGCGCACAGACAACCGGAGCAGAGGCTCCTGAGACAACAGGTGTGGAGACAGAGGCTCCCGCTACAGAGGTTGCTGAGCCTGAGGCAGAGGCACCTGCTGCAGAATTATCTGTTGATACAGAGTCTGTTGATGTACCTATGGAGGAGAACGAGTCTGCGTTGTCAGCTAGTGCACAGACAGGAACTCTTACAAAGTTCAAAAATCTTAAAGAGGTAGAGCAGTCTGTTACTAAGAATCAGGGATATGCTTATCTTAATGTTCAGGGTGCCAAAGTTGCTGTCATCGCGGTAATAGATGATATAAGTGGTGGCGGAGCGAGAGCAATGTCATTCTACACAAAAAAGGATGGAGAAGATAAGGTATATTTTGCCGGAACACTTACTGCAAAGTATAGAATGATAAACGGTAGCGGTATTATCTTAGCATGTGCAAATTACACTTATGAAACTTATTTCTTATCACCGGACGGAACAAAGCTTGAGCATAAGGATTATGTTGAGCGTGGAGAAGGAGAATATTGTAAAACAGCATATTTCAGAAAGAACAATACTTCGCCTCAGGAATATCGCACAGCAAGTTCCTTGGAGCTTGATGCATTGCAGAGAAATTTCTTTAATAATGAAAAGGATATAGTATTCACAAGAGGCACAAAGTAATAAAGAGTAATTCCCCGGAACAGGGTTAAAAGTTCACCTTGAGGCAATGCATGGAGTGCTGCTGAATGCGTGCTCCATGCATTGTTTTTACAAACGCTTATAAAAAGGAAAAGGAGTATATGATATGAAAAATAGAGTATTAAAGCTTGCGACAGGTCTTTTGACTGTTGGAGCTCTTGGAGTGGCAACTATGATCGGTTCACAGGCAGTTGGTGTAGTTGAGACTACCGCTGTTGTGATGAAGCAGAATGATGCTTCCAGTTTAACCGGAACAGAAGATTGTAAAGAGGTTACCAAGTATAAGGACCTTAAATCTTTTGAGAAATCTTTAGGAAGCGACAAGAAGGTCGCATATATTTACAGTAAAGGCTATCAGGGAACAGTTCTTTTGGTAGCAAATGCCAAAGACGTATACACTCGCGATACTGAGTATTCAGATGATAAGGCGAAGAATTATTGCAGTGATGCAATGTTCTATACAGAGGTCGGCGGTGTAGTAAGATGTATCGGTCGTCTTAACCCTGAAGGATCTGGCGGAGATATAAGTATAACTGATAATGGTATTATTTTCGCAACAGGAAAACGTGATGGTCTTGAATCATACCTTGTATCAAAGGACGGCATGGATGTCGTGCATAAGGATTACCTTGAATATAGCAGTGGTTGGGGCTATTACAATGAGTCAAATGATCAGAGTAAGAGAGTTGAATTTACAAATGACCAGACACTTATAGATAAGATCCAGAATCTTAGGGATAAGGCTAAGATTGTTGAGTTCCGCGCGCCTGAGAAATGATACGGTCTCGGCGGATAAGGTTAGTGGTTTATAAAAGACACTAAGATCAATCCCACAAAAATTAAATTCGATCGTCCTTGAAATACCTTCCGGTGAGGGCTATGATATTGGGTAATACAGGTTTTATCCAATATGTTAGGAGGGTTTTTTGTAGTATGAAAAAAGTAAGTGATTTTGTGGGAAAGTACATGGCTATCATTGTACTTGTTGTTGCGGTGCTGGCGCTCTTTGTGCCACAGAGCTGTCTCTGGATTCAGACGAGCTGGATCAATTATCTGTTGATGCTTGTTATGTTCGGAATGGGACTTACTCTTAAGCCTGTGGATTTTGCGCTTGTGTTTAAAAGACCTAAAGAGATCCTGATAGGTGCTCTTGCGCAGTTCACGATAATGCCTCTTTTGGCATTTGCGCTTGGTAAGATCTTCGGTCTTGAGGTTGGTCTTCTTGCAGGTGTTATCCTTGTAGGAACATGCCCCGGTGGAACAGCAAGTAACGTTATCACATATCTTAGTAAGGGTGATGTTGCTCTTTCTGTTGGAATGACAAGTGTCAACACACTTCTTGCACCGTTCCTCACACCGGCTATCACATATATGCTTCTTAGAACAACGGTATCCGTTGACGTAAAGAGCATGTTTATCTCGATCATCAAGGTTGTTATCATACCGATCGCACTCGGACTTATCATCAATAAGTTCTTTGGAAAAGTAACGGAGAAGGTGGTTACAATATTGCCGGTTGTATCGGTTGTTGCGATCACTCTTATCGTTGCGGCAGTTGTATCTCATAACGCAGAGAGAATTCTTACTACAGGTGCCATCGTATTTGTAGTTGTTATTCTTCATAATCTGCTTGGATATCTTCTTGGATATTTCCTCGGAGTTCTTCTTAAACTCCCTGTGTCCAAAAAGAAAGCTCTTTCTGTTGAGATCGGTATGCAGAATTCGGGACTTGCCACATCATTGGCAACTACAGCTTTCCCCGATCTTGCAATGGCAACTGTTCCGGGAGCCATCTTCTCTGTATGGCATAATATCTCGGGAGCAATTCTTGCAAATATCTTAAGAAAGTTTAACTAATTTGTAATATTCATCCGAATATGATATACTAGTGCATGGAAGTATATTCTTCCGTGCACTTTTTTGTTTGTAAGCATTGTTCTTTGGGGAAGGAACAGTGATTTTGTTTTGATTGTAATATGAAAGGAAAGAGTAATGAGAAAGGATATTATAAATAGGGCGAGAGCTCTTTTGATAATAGCGACGATTCTTATATTGACGGGTTGCGTGGGCAATCCGCAGGAACCAAATGACAGGGTGACGATTGACGATCCGAACACTATCGTATTAAACGGTGGTGACGATAACTCTGAAGAATCTGAAGAATCCGAAGAGGAGTATGAGGAAGAAGGAGAGACACCTGACGAAACAGAAGCAGAGCCTGAAGAGGATGTGCCTTTACCGGCGGATTTTGTGCAGAAGGCAGCAGGTAAGACGGAGTTTGAGAGTTTTGATGAGATTATTTCTTATCTTACCAAGGGACAGGGATATGCTTATGTTAGGCTGGACGGTTGTGACGAGGATATGCTTTTGATCACGGATATCATTTATCCTTACAAGGGTGTCATTACTTCAAATCAGGCTTCAGTCTATTCAAAATCCGGAGATGTATACATAAATCAATGCAGTATCGCAGGCACTGATAAAGACTATCCGCTTGCGGTTTCGGGTGATTCACTTTATACCTATGACGATTACAACTATAATGTGTATTTTATAAATCCGGAATCGAAGGCGCTGGTTACGAAAGAGCATTTTTATCAATCGGATGTGACTCCCGGGCAGTACTTCGGAAGCTACAGAGAGCGCGCCACCGATGAATATACTGAGTTTAACGGTGGGCAAGAGGAGTTTGAACAGTTCAGCAATAGTTATTTTGAATCGGAAGTTGTAGTTTTTACAGCGGTTGAGTAAAAGATAAAGTGAGGAAATATTATGAGAAAAAATATATTTTGTAAGACGACAGCTCTTTTGACAATGGCAGCTATGCTGCTGATGACGGGATGCGGAAACGGCTCGGACGGTGCCGGTGCGGCTTCTTCCGGAAGCTCTGCGGTTTCCGATAACGGCGAAGTTTCTGAGAGTACAAATGAGAAATCGGAGAATGCGGGAACTCAGCTTGCAAATCCTTGGAGAGATGCTACCGAGGAAGAGGTCGGATATATTACGGAAAGCTACTTTAAAATTCCGGAAGGTGCTACAAATGTAGTTTGCAGCACGATGGATATTGAGGGGAGTGAGTACCATCTTTATCAGGTAACTTTTGATCTGGATGGGAATAATTTCACTGCCAGAGTGGAGTACGGAGCTGAAGAGTATGCCGATATTTCGGGAATGAATTATGAGTGGACTTCGACAGATGAGGGCAAGCTCGCCGGATGGGGCGGCGGAAACATGGAGGCGAAGTTCTACAGATATGTGGGCGATGAGTGCGCGGATCTTTGCACTTGGTACGATATCGAGATCGGTATCGCGTACAGTCTTTCTACTGTAGCTAAGGATCTTGATGGCTTCGACATTCAGGCTGTTGCGGAGGCGATGTATCCGGGCGATACGGTTTTGCTTGATGATTTTGTACAGCAGGCTGCGCAGAAGGAAACTTTTGAAAGCTTTGACGAGGTGATTTCTTATCTCACCGAGGGTCAGGGCTATGCGTATCTCAAGGTCATAGGACACGAGGGCGATGTGCTTGCGGTAACGGACTATGTCTATAAGAATGATGATAAGACCAATGCTTCGATCGGAGCGACTTTGTACGGAGAGGTTAACGGAGAGATCAGGAGCCTTGGTTATGTGGGTTCCGCCGGAACAGGTTATCCTTTGGCGGCCTCGGACGGTTTGATTTATGGTTGTAACCCGCATTCTTACGAAGTGTATTTTTTCAATCCCGAAGGAACGGGAGTTATGCTGAAAGACAACATCAGTGAAATATATGATGAGGCCGGCAATGCAAGTTACTCGGGAATTACGAGAAAGACCAACAACTTTGATGATACCGTGGAATTTACCGGCGGAGAAGCTGAGTACAATAAATATTGGGAGAATTACTTTAACGCGGAAGTGATCAACTTTACGGTTGTTAAGTAACAAGATTATAGAGTGAACTGTAATAACAATGTCGTTCATTCCTCAAATGATGTCTTTCGTTCCTTTTATGTTTAGAACAGGCATATTTTGTATAAGCTTGATTTGAGCACTTGATAAATGGGAGAGGAGACAGATATGAGGATAAAAAATTTAGTAGCAATCTTCACTGTTGCAATTACACTTGTAACTGTTGGTTGCGGTGATAAATCTCCAATAGAATATGCAGCTCAAGGGAGTAATACGGGAGATTCCGCCACTGAAAACTTGAGCGTAGAAACTGAATCAGATAAGGATTTCACACCCGGTGTGATCAAGGAAAATACATACGAAAACGCCTTTTTTAATGTAAAGATCAGTATTCCTGACGACATGCGTTTTTTTGATAATGATGAGCTTGCGGAAATAAATGATGTAGCCAGCGCATATACAAGTAACGAGACGGTTAAAGAGGCTATGGAAATCAGCCGAAGTTCAATAGTGGCTTACGCGGCAAAAGATGACGGCACAACTTTTAATGTATCTTTATCATCAGCCGGCAAGATGACTACAGCGGTATTTAATGAAAGGGCTGTAGTTGAGGGAAGCAAGCAAATGACGATCAATGAATTTGAAGGTATCGGTTACAGTGATATTGATGCTGCAGTCGAGACTACGAATTTTCTCGGAGAAGAGCATTATGCTCTTGTGTTAAAAGGAAATAATCAGTCCGGGGATTATCATGTTAAAGCAATTGCACTGTTAAAGGATGGATACATAGCAACATTCACGGTCGGAAGTCCTTCCGAGGAAGGCTTGCAAATATTGGATAATGCGGTAAAAATAAGCCAATCATAAATGGGGGACACATATTTTAACACGAATACAAAACACGTGTTGCATAACATTTGAAATTTTGTGTGATTTTTGGCATAATATAAGCAAGGTAGCTTGGGGAAGGCACCTTGCTTTTTTCTATACAACTTAATATTCATAAACTATGAGGAGAGAGTAAATGGTTAAAATTGCAGTATGCGATGATTCAGAGTTTATGCGTGGAGAGGTCAAAAAGCGAATTCTGAATTATTCAGTCAAAAAAGATTTTGATTATTCAATTAATGAGTATGACTCAGGCGATAAGCTACTCGAATCCGGTGAAAATTATGATCTGATCTTTATGGATTATGAGTTTGAAAATAATGGTGACAATGGCCTTGTCACTGCAAAGAAAATACGTGAGCAGGATAAGAATTCCGTCATTGTTTTTGTGACAAGCTATCCCTCAATTGTATTTGATTCTTTTGAAGTCGGAACGTTTCGGTTTCTGACAAAACCGATAGATGATAATAAGTTCTATGATGTTCTGGATGCTTTCTTGCAAGCAATGGAAAAAGACAATGTACTTAAGATCAGACTTGACGGTGAAAATCATTTTTTCAAAGAAAGCATAATTTCTTATGTTGAAGGTATGGGCAAAAACTGTATCTTACATTTCTGCGACGGACGTGAAAACATGGAGTGTCATGAGACACTCGGTGCTATTGAGGAGCGTCTTTCATCCCAAAAATTCTACAGAGTTTACAAATCATTTTTAATTAATCTGGCGCAAGTGGATTCGTATAATCATGACGAAGTCACTATGAGTACGGGGGATAAAGTTCTTATAAGCAGACTCAAATACAAAGAGTTTAATACTATTTATTCTGAATATCTTGTAAATGAGGGGGTATAAGATAAATGGATGGTTTAGGACTGATGCTGGGGATAAATGCGTTTAGCGCATTGATTAATTTTATTGTCTTTTGGATTATACTTGACAAATTCTTTGAGTTTCAAAAAACAAAGTGGAGGAACAGTAATTGGATATGGATAATGCTTTATCTGATCATTTCACTGATTTCCGCTCCTGCGAATATCATTTTGTCTTGGGATCAAAACGATATGGCGATAAGGTTTACAGTGTATATATTGACGCTGGGAAGGCTTATTCCGTTTTTTATGGCAAAATATGGGTTTAATCTAGAGTTATTAATAATAATCCCATTTTATGAAAATCTTTTTGATGTTATTTCTATTAATCTCAGTTTATTTATCAATGATTCGATTGTTGGATTATATGATGGTTCCGGCGGAAATGTCTCACGGATTGTTGTGGGGCTGACAACGCTTATTTTATTTAATGTTTTAATATATAAAAAGCATTATAGCTATTTTAAAGCCTGGTTTACTAAGTTGACTATCAAAGAGTATATTATAGTATTCCTATTAACATTTTCGTGTACTTATATAGAGGTGGTATTAGTTCAAATGGATAATATTAGACTGATACTAAAAGTATTTAGTGTTGCGTCAATTGTACTAATGATGATATTGATACCACATATAAATACGGTTCGAAATCAGAATACATCTATGAATGCTATGATCGGTAATCTGAAGGAACCAATGAAACAGATAGCTGCGTCGTACATTGAGATGCATGAGAAGAATACGGAACTTAGAAGATTTAGGCATGATACGAAAAATTTATTGTTGGCACTTCATTCTCTTATAGCTGAGAGAAAATATGATCAAGCGTCTGAATACATCAGTAAAATGCAGGAGACGATGGAAATAACAAAAGAAAAAGAATTTGATACCGGAAACTTTATCGCAGATGCATTGCTTGAGTATAAAGGAAAACTTGCTTCGAAGAAGGGCATAACTATGACTATGGAAGGATGCATCCCGGTTAATAAGGTAGAGGATGTAAATCTTGTGATACTTATCTCCAATCTTCTGGATAATGCTATTGAAGCAGCTGTGAGAGCAAAGGGAGAAAAAAAGATAGATATTCAGTCTATATTAAAGAAAAACATATGGATTTTGTCTGTAAAGAATTCCTGTATAGACGATGTAGTTATTAGAGGGAATAGGATTGAGACTACAAAGAATAATAAAGAAGCACATGGATTTGGCCTTTCGAATATCGAGAGGGTCACACGAAAGTATGATGGAAACTTAAAGATTTCTTGTGAGAATAAAATGTTTACAGCTATAGCTACTTTGATGTTGACGGTTTAATAATACAGTTAATTCCAAATACGACGCAATTCGTTCTCACAAACGATATTGCGAACAGTTTTTGGTATTATATGGTTGTAAAAAGTAATGCAGGAACCGATTAACAAAAAAAGGAGGGTGAGATAAAATGAGTATTATAATTCATGTTTCAGCTTTGATGGCTTCTTTGAGCTGTGTATGTCCTGGTATTATGACTATTATTACTCCACCATTTGGTATGTGATTGAACTGTTATGGACCGGGGAAGGCGGGATACCGATGGCACCAAAAAATGGCAGGCATCGGTATCCTGCTTTTTGTTATTCTATAAGAAAATAAGACCATAATAAGTAACCGACATACCGTCAGGGAACCAACTGCAAAAAAATGCAGTTGGTTCCTTTTTTGTTTTCGTTAACTCCGATACGGGTTATTGGCAGCTGCAGATTGATAACATATGTACATCAGGTGATGCAAGTGTTGATCGCCTTTAAAAATAAATGCAGGAAACTATTATCAATAACTGATTGAGGAAGGGTTGGTTAGATAATTATGAATGAAATGATCGGAAGAGCAAGAACAATTGAAGAAAAGCGCCGTAGCTATAACGGACATAATGATGTCGATTACAGCTATTTAAAAGAGTGGCGTGATGTAAGGACATTGTTAAAAGACAAACCGTTCAATGAAATGCTCAAAGAGAACAATATGACAGAAGAAGAATTCGCTTATGCACTTCAACCTGAAGTCGATATCAAGAAGCAGGAAGGCGATGAGTGGTTCGACACGTTCACTGAGATCATGGACGGCTTTAAAGATGAAATGATTGATACGGCAGCAGGAATCGGACTTACGGGTATTCCGTTTACTCTTTATCTGAGAAAGAAATTAAATGAGGCTGTTAAAAACCTTAAGCATGTAAAGGTGAGTGAAAAAACGATACAAGCGTTTATTCAGAGCCATGTGACAGAGATGTTTATGGTGTTTGGAAAGCTAACAGCTTTAAGACTTGCAATATATAAGGAACATCATAAGTTCAGAGCAAGAAATGAAAAGAAGCAGTTCACGGAGTTTTTGAAGAATTCTTTCGGAAAGAAAGAAGATTTTATCTCGTTTTATGAGAGTTATCCGGTAGCAGCAAGGGTTGCTACCGTAAGAACTCTTTTTATGATAAAAAACTACACGAATATTCTTGAACACCTTGATAAAGATCATAAGGAAGTTGAGAAATTCATTGGAAGTAAGAAGCTTACATTAACGGATATTAAGTTATCTACAGGGGATTCCCATGCGCAGGGTAACTCCGTTTCCATACTTAAGTTTGATGATAAGAAGCTTGTATATAAACCCAAGGATCTTAGGATAAATCAGGCGTTTGAATCGTTTGTGGATTGGTATACCAAGGCATCCGGAATGCTTGAAGTTAAGATCCCTAAGGGAATCTATAAGGAAACGTATGCGTATAACGAATTTATAGAAAAGAAATACTGCAGATCAGAGGAGGAAGTTGAAAGATTCTATACCAGATACGGATATCTGGTGGCTCTCTGCTATCTGTTTAATATAAATGATCTTCACCTTGAAAACTTAATAGCGAACGGAGAATATCCGGTCATCATTGATATGGAGACTCTTTTCCAGGTTCCCACAAAAGTGATGGAAGATTCGGCAACTTTTGATATGACCAAGAGATTGGAAGTTGAGTCGGTGGCTGCTTCAATGCTGCTTCCGAGACAGGTACACGTTGGTACGGATAAGGATGTCAATATGAGTGCTCTCAACGGAAAAGGCGGAGAAGCTTCGAATAAGATCCTTGCACCGAAAAATATGGATACCTCAAATTTTCATTATGAAAACGTAAAGGGATATTTTACCGGAGGAGACAATATTCCACAGTATGATGAGGAGAAAGACGTTGATGTTTCAAAGTATAGCCTTGTGATCATTGAAGCATTTGATCAGTTTATGCAGTTTATCCTTGAAAATAAGAACGCTGCGCTTAAAGAACTTGAGGCGTTTAAAGGCAAACAAGTAAGAGCACTTTTTAAATCGACGGAAAGATATGCATCAATGATCCGCTATGCAGATCATCCCAACTATAACGAGGATATGAAGTATAGGGAAAGACTCATGATGAATATCTGGGCATATCCGTACGTAGATAAGAGGATCATAAAAAGTGAAGTGAATGACTTGCTGTTTAATGATATACCGATCTTTTTTGCAAAAACAGATTCAAAAGATGTCATAGACAGTCATGGAAAAATATATTTTCATTTTTTGGATAAATCAGGTTATGAGCTTGCGCGTAGAAAACTCATGCATCTTAGCGACAAGGAGATAAGACTTCAGAAGACAATCATGATGCTTTCTCTTGGAATTGTCGATCCGTATCTCAACAGAGAAATCGGACGGACGGGGATCATACAGGAAGCAAAGAAAATCGATTATCTCGCTCAAGCCAAAAGACTTGCTGATGAGCTTATAAATAAAGCTTATGTAAAAAATAATGAATGCTCGTTTGCATCTCTTGACAGAAATGATAACGATCATTGGGAATTGCATCCGTGTAACGTAAATCTATATGGAGGATTTGGCGGAATTGCAGTATTGTTCCTGGAATTGTATCGAGCAACAAAAGATAAGAAGTATATTGATTTTTACCATATGGTAATGGGATCGGCAATAAAAATAGCCGGTAATTCGGATATTTCAAGTGCGTTTTCCGGGAGGCTTTCATTGATCTATCCGATGCTTTTGGAAAAGAAATATTTAAGGCGGGTCAGAGATAGAGAGTTTCTGAAAAAAGTGGTCAAGATCTTTAATAAATTAACCAAAGAAGAGCTGGAAGAGTATGAGCATCACGATTATGTAAGAGGTATTTCGGGAATAGTCAGGATATTAAATTTGATCAGGAGCTATTTTCCCGGTCTCAAACTGACAGAAGACACACTTGATAAATATATAAATCTGCTTACAGATGAGGTTAATAAGGAATATGTGAGCGGAAACTCAAAAGCAGGAATTGCGCATGGTATAAGCGGAATGATGTATGGCCTGGTATCCGGCGGAAAGTACGATTCAAAGGAAGTAAAAAAGCTTCTGGATCATGAGTTTAATCAGGAAGTTAGTCCCGAGAATGCTTTTAAATGGAACGAAGGTTATCCCGGTATGATCCAGGCAAGAATTGCAATGAATCGTATCGATAGTCGCGTTGTTAATAAGAGGCAGTTAAACACTCTGATCAAACGATTTGAAACGCTACTTAATGAATCGCTCGGATCCGATGCGCTCTGTCAAGGAACCGGAGGAATAGTAACTACTCTGAAAATGCTATATGAGTATACGCATGATGAAAAATGGATGGACTATCTCAAGAAGTGGATGTCCGACATGTATATGAATTCACTTTATAGCGGATACAGAGTCGCTAAAGTGAGTGACATTGAAAGTATCGGCATGTTTGAAGGAATATCCGGAGTTGCCTGGTCATATCTGTACGCGGCGCTTGATATAGACAATGTATTGCTGCTGGAGATGGGTGAGTAAACGGAAACGAGGTAGCTATATATGAAAAAGATTTTTGTACTTAACGGAAGTAGGCAAAAGAAAGGAAATACAGCAACCTTTATCAAAAGAATAACGGAAAGACTTGATGAAGATGTATTTGAAGTTGAATATGCACATCCTCAGGATTATAAGATAGCTCCGTGTTTGGGCTGCTCTAAGTGTTTCTTGAATACGAAATGTGTAAGTGATGATGATCTTGAGAAATTACAAAAAAAGATATTGGAATCGGATGTTTTTATTATTGCATCACCTGTTTACATGCATTATATGACGGCTGATCTTAAGTTGATAATCGATAAGCTGTCGTGGTGGGCGCATACGTTTCGCCTCCAGGGTAAGCCTGTTGTGATATTAAGCACATGCTGCAGCAACGGACACGGTACGGTGATAAGTCCACTTAGTAAACTCATCACCCATATGGGCGGAAATGTTATCGCAGGCTCTAATGCCGCACAGGAGCCGGATCAGCTTAAGAATGAAGAGTGGATGGAAGAAGTATCTTCGGAGATTGCAAGCCGAATAAGGAAGTATGCGTTTATTCCGCATGATTCAAACGAAGATATTGAAATGGTATTCAAATATACAAGACCGGGATTTCTCAAATACAGGGAACAATTGATGAAAGATGAAGCGATGCCTAAATATGAAGAATACGAATATTGGAACAATACCGGAATGATAAATTTTGACACATTTGAAGATTATTTAAAAGAAAAATATAAATGCGAGGAGGTAGTGGTTTGAGAGTAAGATTTCAACAACAATGTGAACACTCTGAATGCGGACTTGCATGTGCCTCGATGATGATTGATTACTTTGTAGACAAAACAAAACTATCGGGGATGCGAGAACGATATGGTGTTCCAAACGGTGGATATAACCTTTTACAGATTCAACAAGTATTAAAAGAAAACGGAGTGTTATCAAGAGCAATCAAGATCGGTATTGAATCACTTAAGGCTGTGCCAAAGCCTTTCATAGCCTTTTGGGACAGAAAGCACTTTGTAGTGGTTGAGAAGGTGAATAATAAGTCTATCTCACTGGTAGACCCTGCATCGGGAAAGAAGACAATAAGTACGGATGAATTCGGTGAACATTTTTCTAATATAGTTCTTTATTCCGAAGTTGAGAGTCAGAGGCATTTTCAGATGCCTAAGCTCCATCCGGCGCTTGTGGAAAATGCCAAAAAGAACAGAAAGTTATTGATGACGACATTGATCTTTTCATTGGTGATGCAGTGTATGAGTTTGGTTGTTCCTATGGCGATGAAAAATCTTGTTGATGGAATAGAAGAAACCAGGTTCCCGACGTTGGGAGTGTTGTTTATTGCCTGCTTTGGATTGATTGCAAATTATTATGTTTTTAATCTGATACGAACGCGAGTGATAACAAAGCTTCAAACGGCATTTGATAAGGGCTTTTTGGGAGATACTATAAAACAGCTTTTGGATCTTCCGTATTCCTACTTCGTTAACAGAAGTAAGGGAGAACTTGTATATAGGATTAATTCAAACACATATATCAGGCAGGTCATCATAGATCAGATGATAGCGCTTGTAATAGATATTATTTTCTTCTTCCTATATTTGGGAACAATGCTGTGTATCAGTCCGGTCCTTGCGGTATTTACGCTCTTTATTGCAGCCTTGCTTTGTTTTGTATCGTATATGAATACCAAATTAAACAGGAAGATCGCACAGAATGAGATGGTAGTTACGACCAAGTCACAGGACATGATAAATGAGATGGTAAATAATATCTTTACGGTTAAGTCTACCAATGCTCAAAAGAATCTGTTTGAAAAGTGGAAAGAAAACTTTGATAAGCAGATTGGTCTAGAGATATCTCGTTCAAAGTATCAATCTTTTTTGGCTAACGCGACGCAAACTATTCAGATTTTCTATCCATTATGTATTTTTATTGGTGGTCAGGCGTTGGCAATGGATGGAGTAATTACAACCGGAGATATAGTTGCTTTTAATGCTATAGGAGCGGCTTTCCTTGGTCCTATTATTTCAATCATGGCTTCATATGGCCAGATAGTTATGGTCAAAATATACATGGAAAGATTGCTAGACATAATGGATACTCCAAATGAGACGGAAACAGAGGGAAAAGAGCTTCCCGCCGAACAGTGCAGAGAAGTAAGAATGGAAGATGTTTCGTACAGGTACAGCTTGTTTTCTGACTATTCCATATCTGACATTTCCTTAAAGATCAAGCCTAACGAAAAGGTGGCGATAGTCGGAAGCAGTGGTTCCGGCAAGTCAACAATGCTTAAGGTTATGGCAAGCCTTTATCCTACATCCAAGGGACGCGTCCTTTATGAGAATAAAGATGTCAGAGATTTGAATATACACAAATTAAGAGAAAAGGTTGGAATCGTTCTTCAGGAAAGTATGCTATTTAGCGGAAGCATCAGAGAGAACATCACAATGGGAAGAAATTTCACTGATGAGGAGATTAATAAGGTAATAGATGCAACTAATCTAAATGGATTGGTGAGTAGCTTCCCGCTTGGACTTGAAACCAGAATTTCTGAAAGTGGTCAGAATCTGTCAGGTGGACAGAGGCAGAAGATCGCTATTGCCAGAACGATCATTTCAAATCCTCAGATAGTATTTCTTGATGAACCTACCAGCGCGCTTGACAATACTTCGGAAAAGATTGTCATGGATCATCTTTTCCATATGAAGTCCACGCTTGTGGTGGTGGCACACAGACTTTCTACAATCAGAGATTTTGACAGAATTATCGTTATGGATAAGGGAAGAATTGTGGAAGAAGGAAATCACGAAGAACTTCTGGCGAAGAACGGACATTATGCGAAACTTTACAGAAAGCAACCTAAGACTGCGTAATACGCACAGTTGGAAAGAGGATTAAACATGAAAAATCGACACAAGAGAGCCTTTTTTATAAGGAAACCTCTTGTTGCCCTTCTTCCTGCATTTGTTTTACTTGGCAGTTTTCAGATAAGTGCGAAAGCTGCCGGGGAGAAGGAGCAAACAATTGATGTTCTGCTAAAAGAAAACGCGAATATCAAAGAGGTTAAAGAGAACATCCTTAGGAAAGACAAAAACATAGAAGTAGATGTTTATGAAGAAATTAATCTGATGCATTTGGTTTATCCGGAAACAGTTGATGTAGATAAGATCATTCAGGATAAAAGCATTCATGATCAGATAGAAGTTGCGGGTGATCTTCCAAAGCTTGAAGGAGCTGAGGAACCGGTGGATAAGCCGGGGGAATCTGACATTTCATCGGAATCCACTGAAGAACTCATGAAAGTTCTGGCAGACGATCCGTACAATAAACAGAACTGGCATGTGGATGAAGTTACAGAAGATGAAAAGTCATTTGAGTATACAACGGGAAAAAATGTAAGGATCGCGCATATAGACAGTGGAGTTGATCCGGATCATCCGGTGTTTTCGGGAAAGCTTGATCTTAAACATGCTAAATCCTATGTGAAGGACGATGATTCTATTAATGATTATAAGGGGCACGGAACAGAAACGGCCGGAATCATAGCACAGATTGCACCGGATGCGATCATAACACCATATAAAGTGTTGGGTGCAGTAGATGGCGAATCAATATGGACTATCGCTGCAATAATAGATGCGGTTAATGACGGTAATGATGTATTAAATCTTAGCCTTGGAACATTTAAATGCATTGATAACAATGAGGAGCGCATTTTGACAGCTACATACAAGAGAGCTGTCAGATATGCATTGAATAACAATGTAACTGTTTTTGCATCTTCCGGAAATAAAGGCGAAGATCTTGATAAAAAATTTGAAGAAGAAAAAGTTCTGCATCTTCCGGGAGCGATAGAAGGTGTTAATACAGTATCTTCCGTATGGAAAGGGACATTAGCATCATATAGCTGTTATGGCTCATGTGTGGATTTCTGTGCACCCGGGGGAGAGAATGTTACCAGAGAGGATCTTCCCGGTGTGAAGGCAGCTATATTTGTTGCTTATCCCACATATATGGACAATATGTACGATGGAATCCTTCCTCATGGATATTCTTTGGAGATGGGTACGAGTTTATCATCTGCAGTAGCAACAGCGAGCTTTGCTGATGTCTATGCATATGGAAAAGAGAAATATCCGCATTTCAGAAAAGATGATGCATTGGTTCTTTTGACCGCCGGATGTAAAGATGTCGGACCTGAAGGAAAAGATACTCAATTCGGTAACGGAGAGATAAATATATACAGATCGATAAAAGAATTGGACTCTGTTTATCGCGGGGAAGTAGTGCAAGAAAGTGACAGATCAAGGAGTTATCAAAGTCATAATATTGCAGCTGAATATACGATCACTGAAGAGGATGAAGACAGGTACTATGTGAACGTTACACTCACCAATAATACATCAAGTGATATCCATAAGTGGGAGATCGCTATGGATCTTAAGGATGAGATTACACATATATGGGATGCTAAATATATTAAAGACGGAGATGAAATAATAGTCACTCATGCGGATTACAACCAGGATATTCCTGTTGGAGAATCGGTAAGCTTTGGGTTTATTGCAAAGAATCCATCCAAAGACAAAATAGCTTTGCCTAATGAAGTTTTGATTGTGAATGACAGAAACATGGTAAAGCCTGAAGATTACAGTGCCGATCTTGAGGTCACAACCAGATGGGAAGATGGATTTGTTGCCTATATGACAATTACAAACAAGTCTGACCACCCTATATCCGATTGGAAGATTGAATTCACTTATTCCGGAAACATCGACAAGATATGGGGAGCATCAATAGAAGAACATGACGATGATTATTATTCGATTCTTAATGAAGGAAGTAATCAAAATATAGCTCCCGGAAAATCCGTTTCATTCGGATTTGAAACAGATGATTCGACAGATGAAACGATTGATAATATCTCGCTTATCAGTACAAACAAATAAAAAAATACAGTTGGTTCCGATTTTCATACCGTTAATTACAAAAGCGAAATATCGATAGACCGGCTGATAACATAAAGATGTCAATAGACATAAAGGTAACTGGTAAAAATAAGTCGATTTACGGTGTAGTAAATATTAGCTTTAGAAAAGGAGAAAATATGAGAGCGAACAAGTTTGTAGGAGAAGCATATGAAGAATTGACTCTCGATGAAATGAGGATGGCACAGGGATCGGGAGAAATTGAAGACGAAGGTGCAATCAAGACATTATATATACAGCCTGAATTTACAGCGCCTTCAGCAGTGACGCTACCTGTTTTGTTGACACACGGACTTAAGTGTTAAAAAACGGTTGCGATAGATAGTTAGCTAACAAATAAAAATGAAAGGAGGGACGCCATGGCCCGAAATAAGCTTGAAAAAGCACTCGGAGATTCCTTCGAAGAACTTGATGTCGAACAGATGGCGGCAGCGCAAGGCGCAGGAGACACTGAGGCAGAAACCGTAAGTGTTGCTATAGTAAGCGTGGTTTCAGGAGCAGTGTCCGCCGGAACGTCGTATCCAAGACAAAATTGAATATGGGTAAAAAACATTGATTGGTTATAAGGAGGAAATATTATGGCCAATAAGAACAACAAAGCAGTCGGCGATTCATTTGAAGATCTTAAGGATGAAGAAATGAAAAAGACTCAGGGTGCCGGAGATACTGATGCTGAGACTCTTGATCTACTCAAAACTGCGATTATGCCACCCTCACCACTGTCGTTAGATGCATTTTTGAATCTTACACAAAAAATATTTGGTTGATAAGTGAAAAAAGCAGTGAGCGATTAAGGATGGTCTGACAAGGGAAAGGAGAAACTATGGCAAAGGAAGAGATGAATAAGGCCGTAGGTAACTCATTCGAAGGTCTTAAGGATGAGGAAATGAAAAAGACTCAGGGCGCCGGAGATACTGAGGCGGAATATTTCGGAGATATTTACGAAAGGCTTACATTTATTGGGACGCTACCGACAACCGGAATATCATTGCCGCCTAGAGATAGCGAATTATTCCGATGAAACTGCAAATGATCATAACTTATTAAATTATGAAAAGGAGAGAAAAGCTATGGCAAAGGATAAATTGAATAAGGTCGTAGGTAATTCATTCGAGGATCTTAAGGATGACGATATGAAAAAGACCCAGGGTGCAGGTGATACCAATGCTGAGACAACTCCTGTGGTATTAAGTGCTATTTATGGTATTCCTGCTGTAATAAGTATTATTGCAAGCACCAACAAAGATTAATAAGGAAGGAGGATGGAATATGTCTAAGGATAAGCTTAATAAGGCTGTAGGAAACTCATTCGAAGATCTTAAGGATGAGGAAATGGAAAAGACCCAGGGCGCCGGAGATACTGACGCAGAAACATGGACTGTTCTTGCAAATATTACAATACAGACTATAGTAAGTCTTTTTCAAAAATAATCTAAACGAAAACATTAATTAAACAAATCTAAAAAGAAAAGGAGAAAAAATATGTCAAAGGAAAATCTTAACAAGGTAGTAGGTAATTCATTTGAGGATCTTAAGGATGTAGATATGGCGAATATCCAGGGCGCAGGAGATACTGAAGCGGAAGGTTGGTCAAGTGTCGTTAAGACTATTATCGAGTATACAATCCCCACATATGAGCTTACAAAGGCTACATATGATATTATCACGGGCAAAGATTGATATTAAGAAAGGATGACATGATCATGAATAATGAAAGAAAAGAAAGATTTGATAAGATTGTAGGTCTTGCTTTTGAGAACATGAGCGCAGAGGATATGGCGCGCCTCCAGGGTGCAGGCGATGTTGACGGAGAAGGCTTTAAAGGGTTTTTAGAGACGGCAATTGAAATTATATCATTTACTGCCAGCGCATATGACCTTTCTAAAGGTCTTGCGGATTCTTTTAAATAATGATAACAGTTAACAAAAGACTGTACTTGAAGGGAGAATGATACTATGAGTAATGAGAAGATTAATAAGATCATAGGTGCTGCATTTGAGAATATGAGTTTTGCTGATATGGCTAAAATTCAGGGCGCAGGTGATGTTGATGGTGAGACAATCAAGCAGACTATTAAGTTGATCTCAGATTCATCAAGAGCATGCGCAACAATTGTCACAGCGGTTTCATCTATGGTCAGCGGATATTTAGGTGGAAATAAAGACTGATTAATATGAGAAATGAAACGGGAGTGACAATTGCTCACTCCCGATCATTTCAAAGAGATCGATCAAAGAAATAAGGAGGGAAAAGATGGACAATCATGTATTTGTTACGGTAGCGCTGATAATAACGATAATCAGTTTTTTCGGATTTATTATCTGGAACGCTGTAAAAAAAGCACATTACAATAACAGTCCTGAATGGAATATGGTTGTAACTAAAGCTCGTGCAGCTTCATCCAAGGTTTTGCTGGCTGCGGTTGCGGGCTGGGGAATAGCAACTATTTTCGAACTTAATGAATTGTTTTCCTTTCGCAATGTTGAGATTTATACTCAAATTCTATTTGGGGCTCAGTGTTTAGTGGCGTTAATATCCGGAATATATTACGAACGTAAGATGCAAGGATGAGAAAATATGGACTATGCCGAACTGTATACGGAGTTTAGGGAAGTTTGTACGGATAAGATAATTGTAGACAGAAGAGATTTCTGTAAGATGCTTAAGAAAGCAAATAGTGGTGCAATCGTAGAAAAAGATCAAGACAGATATATTTTTTATTATAAAAAAGAGATTGAAGACAGACCTGCCGAAGCGCAGGATATAAAATATCATTTGAGGATTGATTCGGCTGTAAAAGTCCGATTCGAAGGCAACTTTGCACAGTACAATAAGTTACTTAATGAGATATATTCAAAATTGGAAAATAAAGATAATGCCAAGATATACAGCAAATTGCGGCAGGGAAAAGCAAATTGCAATTTCTTTATTATGGATGTTTATTATCAGATGTAGAGGCGTTTTGATTCATAAATATGAGGCAAGGGGATAGTTTAATATAATTTTAGAAAGAAGGGGCGACTTTAGACTCTATTGTCGCCTCTTTTTTTGTTATAACCAACATCTATCAATAGCAATAAAGATTAGCTATCGTAAAACCTATTGACCTACTAGGCAAATCGAAGTAATATTTGTTCATCGATTACGAAGGAGAACAAATATTATGAAAAAGAATCTTTTGACTAAATTATTAGCTACTACACTTACACTTGTACTTGGAGCCGGCGTACTTACAGGATGCGGACAGGCAGCAGCACAGGGTGGAGATCAGGCAGTGCAGAGTGAGAGTGCACAGGCTGATGCTACACAAGCCCAGGCAGATGCAGGTGATAAGGTTTACAGAACACTTGATGAGATCAAGGAGAGCGGCAAGATCAATATCGGAGTCTTTTCTGACAAGAACCCTTTTGGTTATGTTGATGAGAATGGTGAGTATCAGGGCTACGATGTATATCTTGCGGAGAGAATCGGTAAGGACCTTGGAGTTGAGATCAATTATGTATCAACTGAGGCAGCAAGCAGAGTTGAGTATCTTGAGACAGGTAAGGTTGACATTGTTCTTGCAAACTTCACAGTAACTGAGGAGAGAGCGCAGAAGGTTGATTTCGCACTTCCTTATATGAATGTTGCACTTGGTGTTGTTTCACCTGAGGGCAAGGTTATTGAGGATCTTTCACAGATTGCTGCAGATGATCAGGTTATCGTTATCTCAGGAACAACAGCTGAGACATATCTTGAGAAGAACTATCCTGATATCAAGCTTCAGAAGTTTGATACATATGCTACAGCCAAGACTTCTTTTGAGAACGGAACAGGTGTAGCTTGGGCTAATGACAACACAGAGGTTATTGCTTACGCTATCGAGAATCCCGGATATGTTGTAGGTATTCCTTCACTTGGAAGCCAGGATACAATTGCTCCTGCAGTATCTAAGGGCAACAGCTCACTTCTTGACTGGCTCAACAATGAGATCGTATCTCTTGGTGAGGAGAAGTTCTTCCACGCAGACTATGAGGCAACTCTTATTGATACTTACGGCGCAGACTATGAGGAGACACTTGTAGTTGAAGGCGGCAAGGTAGCCGATGAGGCAGCAGAGGCTGCAAGCTCTGAGGATTCTGCAGAGGCTGCTACAGAGGCAACATCAGACGCTGAGTAACATATCATCCTATTATATAGAGAGCGAGGGAGAGTCTGTGGACTCTCCCAAACTCGGTTTAAGGAAAAATTATGAACCCTGAAGTTATTACATCTTACATTCCTTTATATATAGAAGCATTTTTGCTGACGATAAAGATTGGCTGGTTGGGCATATTGCTGGCATTTGTCATAGGTCTTTTTGTAGCATTTGTTATTCACTTTAATGTGCCGCTTTTGGCGCAGTTGTCGAGAGTGTATGTTGAGCTTTTTAGAAATACCCCGCTTCTTGTACAGCTGTTTTTTATTTACTTTGGTCTTCCCAAAGTGGGAGTGTCTATATCTGCGGAGACTTGCGGATTTGTAGGCTTAGGACTTTTAGGTGGAAGCTACATGGCGGAGGTTTTTAGGAGCGGTCTTGAGAGTATCCCTAAGTCTCAAACGGAGAGTGCTCTTGCACTTGGGCTCTCAAAGAGACAGCTCTTTATATCGGTAATATTGCCACAGGCGATCTCGCAGAGCGTCCCGGGAATCCTTGCAAATGTGATATTTCTTTTGAAAGAGACAAGCGTCTTTTCTGCGATAAGTCTTATGGATCTTATGTTTACAGCCAAGGATCTGATAGGTCTTTACTATGATACGACAGAAGCGCTGTTCCTTCTGGTTATCTTTTACATTATCATGCTGCTTCCGGTTTCTGTTATTGGAAGTGTGATTGAGAAAAAGGCGAGATTTAGGACGTTGGGAGTGTGAGCATATGGGATTTGAAGTTTTATTAAAGGGTAATAATATGATCCGTCTCCTTACGGGACTTGCGGTTTCGCTTAGGATCAGTCTTGTGTCTGTGGTGATAAGTATTGCTCTTGGAGTTGTGCTTGGAATACTGATGGCATTTAAGAATCCTGTGATCACGGCGGTTTCCAGAGTGTATCTTGAGATTGTCAGGATTATGCCGCAGATGGTGCTTTTGTTCATTGTGTATTTTGGTACCACCAAGGCGCTTGGAATCAACTTATCAGCGGAGACTGCTGCGATCATTGTTTTTTCCTTCTGGGGGACTGCGGAGATGGCGGACCTTGTGAGGGGAGCACTTCTGAGTATTCCGGTTATTCAGTATGAGAGCAGCTTATCTCTTGGACTTAGCAGGTCGCAGACTTATGCGTATGTAATTGTGCCGCAGATAATAAGGCGCATGATCCCGCTTTCGATAAATCTTATTACAAGGATGATAAAGACTACGAGCCTTGTGATGATGATCGGAATCGTGGAGGTTTTGAAAGTTGGGCAGCAGATAATCGAGGCGAACAGGAAGGCTTCGCCGGGAGCAGCCTTTGGGGTGTTCCTTATTATCTTTTTACTGTACTTTATAGCGTGCTGGCCGATCAGCATGCTTTCGAGATATCTTGAGAAGAAATGGGAGAACTGATATGGACGAGATACTAAGAGTAGAGAATATAAGTAAGAGGTACGAGGACATAACGGTTTTCGAGAACCTGAATCTTTCGGTCAAAAAGGGCGAGGTTGTTGTGATCGTGGGGCCATCCGGCTGCGGAAAGAGTACGTTCCTGCGTTGCCTCAACGGTCTTGAGGATATACAGGATGGGCAGATCACTCTTGATGGCCAGGTTGTTGATGCTTCTTCCAAGAACATAGGAAAGATAAGAGAAAAAGCGGGAATGGTCTTCCAGAGCTATGATCTTTTCCCGCATCTGACAGTGCTTCAGAATCTGATGCTGGCGCCTTTGAAGGTCAAAAAGAGCAATAAGAAGGAAGTGGAAAAGGAGGCACTGGCGCTCCTTGATAAGGTAGGTCTTTTGCTTAAAAAAGATAGTTTTCCAAGGCAGCTTTCCGGCGGTCAGAAGCAGAGAGTTGCAATTGTGCGAGCACTTATCATGCATCCTGAGGTTCTGCTTCTTGATGAGATCACGGCGGCGCTTGATCCTGAGATGGTGCGCGAGGTTCTGGATGTTGTACTGTCCCTTGCAAAAGAGGGCAGGACGATGGTCATTGTCACTCATGAGATGCAGTTTGCCAGGGCAGTTGCCGACAGGATGATCTTTATCGACGGCGGAAGGATTGTTGAAGAGGGTGCCCCCGATGAGTTTTTTGACAATCCCAAGACTGACAGACTTAAGCAGTTTTTGCAGACGTTTTCATATTGAGGGATCCGCTGTGATATAATTGTAAAAAAGGGCAACGGGGCTCGGTCATTTTGAAATGGTCGAGCTTTTTTTGTTATAATTCTATTAGTTTCAAACCTGAGAAAGAAAGGTGGGAGATATCATGAATACGGCAGATAAACTTGAAGTTTTATTAAATAAGGCAAAAGAGGATGCGGCTCTTAAGCAGAGTCTTTTGGATACTAGGAGCGAAGCTGATCCGCTTGCGGCTTTCTGTAAGGCTGCGGGTGGTGCCGGAGTTGAGCTTTCCGTTATGGATATCGTCAACCAGGGCGAGGAATTCTATGCGGAGATCAAGCGCAGTACCAACGGTGGCGGCGAGAACTCTCCGGATCTCGACTTCCAGAATGATGAATATTCTATATTTATGATGAGACTTTCCGACCTATAAAAATCAACTGGCAGCGCCGCTGAAAATAGTATATTATGGCGTATGACAATAAGTCATATAAAATAGATGGGATTATTGGGTAATGAAAGAAATATCGATAAAAAAGCTCCGCAAACTTCCGGAGGATTCGTATAAGTTAATAGATGTGCGCGACGAGGCACTTGCTGCGTACGGCATGCTTCCGGGCGCGATCCGTATTGATATGGATAAGCTTGAGAAGAAAGAAAATGCGGCAATCAAGAAGATTCCGCAGGACAAAAAGCTTATTCTATACTGTCAGATTGGACAGAAAACCAAGGAGGCAGAGGATCTTCTCGCGCTTGAAGGACGCGAATATTATGGCCTTAAGGGCGGATATATGGCTTATCTTCAGGATGAGCTTGAGCATTTTAAAAAGGGTGAGAAGCAGCAAAAGGCTGAGGAGAGCATTAGAAAGAAGTATCATAAACAGCTCTTTTCAAGATTTGCCAAGGCGTGCAAGACTTATAAGCTCATAAATCCGGGAGACAAAATTGCAGTTTGTATTTCGGGCGGAAAAGATTCCATGCTGATGGCTAAGCTTTTTCAGGAGATACAAAAGCACAGACAGATTCCGTTTGAAGTAACTTTCCTTGTAATGGACCCGGGATACAACAAAGAAAACAGGGCGCTTATCGAGAGTAATGCCAAGGCGCTCGGCATACCTATCACAATTTTTGAGAGTGATATCTTTGATTCGGTAGATAATATAGAAAAGAGTCCGTGCTATATCTGCGCCAGAATGCGCAGAGGATTTTTGTACAGTAAGGCCAAAGAGCTCGGTTGCAACAAGATCGCGCTCGGTCACCATTACGATGATGTTATCGAGACTATTCTCATGGGAATGCTCCAGGGCGGTCAGATTCAGACTATGATGCCAAAGCTTCACAGCACCAACTTTGAGGGCATGGAGCTTATAAGACCCATGTATTTCATACGAGAGAGCGATATCTGCGCTTGGAGAGACTACAATGAGCTTCATTTCCTGCAGTGTGCATGCCACTTCACGGAGACTTGCACGACTTGTCATACGGACGGAACAACATCGTCCAAGAGGCTTGAGACCAAGAAGCTTATAGAAAAGCTCAAAAAAACCAATCCGTTCGTCGAGTCCAATATCTTCAGAAGCGTAGAGAATGTGCAGCTCAACACCATTATCGAGTATAAAAAAGATGGCGTGAGGCACAATTTCTTGGATGAATATTGATAATGAAATTTAATGGAACGGGACAAGCGTTTATAAATTAAGGAAAGAGGACTGACATGGACTACATACATACCGTGCAATACTACGAGACAGACAGAATGGGGATAACTCATCATTCCAATTACATAAGATGGATGGAAGAAGCAAGAGTTGACTTCCTTTCTCAGATTGGATGGGACTACGCAAGGCTCGAGGATATGGGTATAATATCGCCCGTTATCAATGTGAACTGCGATTATAAGAAGACTACGACGTTTTCTGATAAGGTTATAATAAGTGTTTCCGTAAAAGAATTTAAGGGTGTGAAGCTATTTCTTTCGTACGAGATGAAAAATGAAGATGGAGTAGTAGTTTGTACAGCCACATCTTCACACGCTTTTTTGACCAAGGAAGGAAAACCCATAAGGGTGCAGAAGGAGTATCCGGAGTTCTACAAGACGCTGAGCGAGCTCGCAGGCTGAAGATGGCTCGGGGTTGATGCGTTAATCTATATAAATGGGATTGGGAGTATTTTATGAAGACAGCTTTTATCACAGGTGCGACCTCAGGGCTTGGCGCCGAGTTTGCAAAAAGATATGCGCAGCAGGGCTATAAGCTCATTCTGACGGGCAGAAGGACGCAGCGCCTCGTTGCCTTGAAGGAGGAGCTTTCAGTAGAGTGCAGGATAATAACTGCGGATGTTTCGGACGAGGAGCAGTGTAAGAAGCTCCTTACGGATGTATCCGATGAGAAGATCGACGTGTTTATCAACAACGCGGGCTTTGGAACGGCGGGGAATTTTCTTGAGACCGATCTTGAAAAAGAGATCTCGATAATCAAGGTTAACGACGTTGCGATGCACATTCTGTTCAAGGGCATACTTAAAAAGATGAACAAGCAGGGTTTTGGAACGATACTCAATGTCGCATCCAGCGCAGGACTTCTTCCGGGAGGCCCTTATATGGCGACCTACTATGCCTCAAAAGCGTATGTTGTTTCGATAACCAGAGCTGTAGCGAGAGAGTTAAAAGAGCTTGGAAGCAAGGTGCATGTTTGCTGCCTTTGCCCGGGACCTGTGGATACGGAGTTTAACGAAAACGCAGATGTGACTTTTGCTCTAAACGGAATAAGCGCCCGTCGCTGCGTTGATGAGTGCCTTAAGGGCATGGATAAAAAGAAAACCGTTATTATCCCGACGCATAGGATGAAAGCAGCGATCTTTTTTGGCAAGCTTGTTCCGAATGCGCTCATGGTAGCGATGACGGGTGGGCAGCAGAAAAAGAAGCTGTGATATAACGACAGCTCTTTTGTAGTATAATAAAAATGACGCAGAAAACACTTATAACCGGAGGAGGTTACACTATGGGAAACATCACAGAAATCATCAAACAGATCAGCGGAAATAAGGAACTCATGGCACAGATTGCCAAGGTTGACCCTGCTCAGGCAAAAGAAATCTTGAAGAAAGCCAATATCGATATAAGCGAAGATGACATCAAGAAGGTTCAGGCAGCGGTATCTGACGGAAAGCTTGATTTTGGCGATATCAAGAATCTTGCGGGCGGTCTTTTCAAAAAATAAAGGTGGTTCTATATGGTTAAATGGGGTGTACTTGGAACGGCGAACATTGCAAGGGGTTGCACGATTCCCGGAATGAGACTTTCTGAAAACTGCGAGCTCTACGCGATAGCGGGAAGAAGCATTAAGAAGGCGGAGAGTTTCAGAAAAGAGTTCGATTTTAAGAAGGCGTACGGAAGCTATGAGGAGCTTTTGGCAGACAGCGATGTCCAAGCCGTATATATTCCTCTTCCGAACGATCTTCATTACAAATGGGTAAAAGAAGCTCTGAACGCGGGTAAGCATGTGCTTTGCGAAAAGCCCCTTACGCTTAATGAAAAAGATGCGAAAGAGCTTTTTGAGATTGCCAAGAAAAACGGCGTAATTTTGATGGAAGCTTATGCGTACCTTCACAGCCCTTATATTGAGAGCCTTAAAGAGGTTGTAAAGAGCGGAATGATCGGGGATATCGATTATATTGAGACAGCTTTTTTGACCCAGGGATATTCCGACGATATCCGTATACGAAGAGAAAACGGCGGCGGAGCAATGTACGATCTTGGTTGCTACTGCACGACGATGATCCTTACGCTTATTGATTCGGAACCTGAAGATATCAAGGCTCAGGCGGAATATAATGAGGATAACGTAGATATCCATACGTCTTGCATGATACGTTTCAAGAATAAAGCAAGAGCGGCGTTCAATGTCGGAATGGTTCTTGGAATTGATAAGAATGCAAGATTTGACAATCTCTACGTTCACGGAAGTAGAGGCTATATTCGCTCCAAGGTTGAGTACAACAAGCAGGGCGAGGCGGCCTACAAGATCTACACGGATGAAGGGGTGTCAATCAAACGCCTCGATATCCCGCAGAACTATTCCCTTGAAATCGAGCAGATGAACAGATGCATCGAAAACGGTGAGAAACCTCATGTATCATCCAAGTTTTCCGTTAAGAACGCAAAGCTTATGGATATGATACTAAAAGAGATCGGATATTAAAATATTAACAACAAGGGAGAGGCACGATGAAAAATGATGTAATGAAAAAATGTGATCTGTTAGGGGAGAACGTAATCTCTTATCGCAAGGGATTTTGGTGGGAGCATCCGCTTTTTAAGACGATTGCGGCACTTTCATATACAGAGAGCGAAAAGAACGTTGATATTCAGCATGTAAAAGAGTGCAGAAAGAAATTAAAAAAGAGACAGAATATAATGTCATATTTCCGCGGAAACAATGAGCTCATCGCCGCTACGGGAATGGCTCTTTCAGATAACCCGGATCAGTATCTTGAGGATATAATCGCTGTGTACGGCAAGCTTCAGTCGGGTAAGTTCTTCGGATCAAGCTACAGAGCACTTTCTGCAATGGTGATCGCTGATGCAAAGAGAGTTGCGGATGCCGACGCGATAATCGAAAAGACTAATGTACTCATGAAGGGAATGAAGAGTAAGCATCCTTTCTTAACGACCGATCAGGACACATGTCTTGCGGTTATTATGGCAATGGCTGATAAGAGCGCAGAGGCTATTCTCGAAGAGCTCGAAAATACCTATGCTTCTATCAAGGGTAAATTCTTATTCCATGAGAATGCCGTGTATTCACTTGCACAGGTGCTTACTGCTTTTGAAGGTGATGCTGTCAAAAAGAGCGAGAAGACATTGGAGATTTTCAATGCATTCAAGGCAGCACGTGCTACATACGGAAAAGAGTATGAGCTTGCTTCACTGGGTCTTTTGACCAATATTTCCATGAATACTGATGACATTGTATCCGAAGTTGTTGAGGCGGCTGAGTATCTTAAGAAGAAAAAAGGCTTTGGATTCTGGTCTGTGACAAAGCAGACAAGACTTATGATCGCTGCTACTTTGGTTTATGAAAGCTACGCCGGAGACGATGCTGCCGTAAACGCAGCGGTTGTCGGAGGCACTCTCGCCAAAGTCATCGCCGAAGAGATCATGCTTATGGTCATCGTGGCATCAAGCGCAGCAGCAAGCGCTTCAAGCCACTGATCTTTTATATAGGCAGAAATAAGACGAGGAAGCTCAGCTGAGCTTCCTCGTTTTTAGGTTATTTTATGTCAAAGTTGATTGCCGGTGTGTTTTGTAGTTGTTTAACATATTTATCATAATCTTTTTTGTCTCTACTTTGGAATTGTTTTCCGGGAGCGCTGACGTCCGAATCTCTTCGAATGCCTTCGCATTCCTCCTCATGACGAAAAAGAAAGATGTGATCTTTGTAAAGGAGCTTCTGTCCATCAGATGTTACCAGAAAGGTCTCGTATATGTCTCTTGTTGCACTTGCATAGAGAATACCATCACTGGATAGCTTTATCGGTCTGTCATAACTATCTGTCTTGATGCTTCCAACGTAGCGGACATGGTTGCCGCTTTGTTTTGTAAAGAAATAAGCATAATATGATGTGTTTTTTCCATTCGAGGTATAGGGGTTACCGGTGATGGCAAAAACCTCTCCTTTGTAGCCCTTTAAATAGAATTTCTTATATCCAAAACCTTTTGGAAGGCCTTTTATTATTTCGTCAAAACTATCGCAGTCATGGATGTTTTTTTGCACTATTTTACCGTCTTTATTATACGTTATTGTTATGTATGGCGTGCCTAATGTATTTAGCGAGTATTCTTGAGACGTAAAATTATGTTCGTTTTCTTTCATCACATATTCTACAGTCTCAGTAGTTTCTACGTTCCCCTTGATTGTTGCTGCGCCCGTAATAGCTGATGTAGCCACAATTCCGGCAGTTAATGCACCTATGAATAACTGTGCGCCCTTCTTTTCCATATTTTTTCTCCTTTTCCTTTGATAAACGTTAGATGAATCATGAGTCGGTATTTAAAACACTCATGTCGTTTGTTATATCATTGTTAAGATATATCTGTCAAATAATGCGAAATATTATTGGCAATTGCGGGAATCTCCCAAATCAGCTCTTTTGTATTGGTAAAACATTTTAGAATAAAGTATAATCATTCTTATGTTGTTATTTCAGCTTTTATGTGAGGTATAGGTATGGTTTTATCAAATGAGGAATTAAAAGAGCTTTATTTTGGGGCGTACGAATTTGAGGGGACCGAAGACGGATATCTTCAGGCTTTTCAGTACAACAAGGATCAGATCGAGTACTTCAAGGGGGCTCTGGATTTTTGGTACGAAAGATGTACGGCGACTACAGCTAAGACTTTTGAGTTTACGACTGAGGCGAGCGAAGTTTCTTTTGACTACAAGATAATCTGGAAGGGCTCCGAAGACTCTTTTGAACTAATGATAGACGGACAGATCACGAACATTGTCTATGTAAAAGATATCGCGGATGAGGGAAGGCTTTCATGGAAGCTTCCCACCGGTAAAAAATCAGTTGTTATTTATCTTCCTGCGGACGAGACAGTGCTTGTAAGGAACTTTGAGATTGACGCGGCATATACTAAGGCTGCGAAAAATGAGAAGGTTCTTTGGCTCGGAGATTCGATCACACAGGGCTACGGACCGCTTCGTTCGGGCTGTACTTATGTGAGCGTCGCGAACAGAATTCTAAATTATGATATAGTCAATCAGGGAATCGGCGGATATATCTATGATAAGAACTGCCTGATGAAGATGGAGGGGTATAACCCCGATAAGATCATCGTTGCGCTCGGAACCAACCAGTACGGCGATGCTGATGCTGTGCAGGCTGTTGAGGAGTACTATGAGAGACTTATAGGTATTTATGGTGATGAGATTCCGATCCTGTGCATCTCGCCTTTGTGGCGCGGTGACAGCGAAGAGGGAATTCCGGTTCTGATGGCTTTCTGCGAGAAGGTAAAAGAGATCGCGGGTAGCTATAAGAATGTGAGCGTAATAGACGGAATGGAGATGGTTCCGCATCTTCCCGAATACTTCCTTGATCTTCTTCATCCGAATCCGCTTGGATGCGAGATCTACGGAAGAAATCTTGTGGAGAAGATCCGTAAGATTGGCTGGTAAGCTTAGTGGCAATGCATTCCGATAATGCTCGGGACTTTTGGAATAAAAACAGTTTTAAGGAGATACTTGGCAATGATACACGACAACGTGCTCGCTGCTGTAGGGCATACACCAATGATTAGACTTAACAGGATCGCTGATCCGGACGGAGCGGAGATTCTTGTTAAATACGAAGGATTAAATGTGGGCGGTTCGATCAAGACCAGAACCGCTCTTAACATGATAAAGGCTGCCGAGAAGCAGGGACTTATAAATGAAAAGACTGTAATTGTTGAGCCGACGAGCGGCAATCAGGGAATAGGTCTTGCTCTTGTAGGAGCGGTAAGGGGCTATAAGACAGTGATCATTATGCCCGATTCCGTCAGTGAGGAGCGCAGAAAGATAGTTAAGCACTACGGCGCGGAAGTAATACTTGTTCATGATGACGGTGATATCGGAGCCTGCATCGAGGAGTGCCTTAACACGGCGCTACGAATGAGAGATGAAGATCCCAATGTTTTTGTTCCTCAGCAGTTTGAGAATCCGAATAACACAATGGCGCACAAGAACCACACTGCGCTTGAGATAATGGAACAGGTTGAAGGACCTATTCACGGGTTTTGCTCCGGAATCGGAACGGGCGGAACCATCACCGGTATCGGAGAGGTTCTTAAGGCGCAGTACCCCGACATCGAGATCTGGGCAGCAGAACCCGAGAATGCAGCTATACTTGCGGGCGGAAATATCGGAACGCATATTCAGATGGGTATCGGAGACGGAATTATTCCTGATATCCTCAACAGATCGATATATGACAACATTCACATCGTTTCTGATGACGAGGCGCTTACAATGGCTAAGAGACTTGCAAGAGAAGAGGGCATCATGTGCGGAATCTCAAGCGGAACCAATGTTGCCGCTGCGGTTAAGCTTGCCAAGAAGCTCGGCCCCGGAAAAACTGTAGTTACAGTGCTCCCCGATACTGCGGAGAGATATTTTTCTACCCCTCTGTTTGAAGAGTGATTATTATATGTTATAGTATAGTGTGTTAAAATTTAAGTAGAGACATACTATTAGCAGAATTAGGAGCAAATATGAGTAAAGTTGCACTTATAACAGGTATTACAGGTCAGGACGGATCATACCTTGCAGAGTTCCTTTTGGAAAAGGGCTATGACGTTCACGGTATTATAAGAAGATCATCGGTAGATTTCCGCGAGAGGATAGCACATCTTGAGGGTAAGCCTCATTTCCATCTTCATTACGGAGATCTCGGCGATTCAATGAGCATCATCGGTATCGTGTCCAAGGTTCGTCCCGATGAGATATACAACCTCGCAGCACAGTCACACGTTCAGGTATCATTCGATTCACCTGAGTTTACAGCTGACGTCGATGCTACGGGTGTACTTAGAGTTCTTGAAGCCGTTCGTCAGTGCGGTCTTACAGAGACTTGCCGTATCTATCAGGCTTCAACTTCGGAATTATACGGAAAAGTTGAGGAGGTTCCTCAGAACGAGAACACTCCTTTCCATCCATACAGCCCTTATGCGGTTGCAAAGCTCTATGGTTTCTGGATCGTAAAAGAGTACAGAGAAGCTTACAACATGTTCTGCTGCTCGGGAATTCTTTTTAACCACGAGTCAGAGCGCCGCGGCGAGACTTTCGTTACACGTAAGATCACACTTGCAGCAGCACGTATCGCACAGGGCAAGCAGGATAAACTTTATCTTGGTAATCTCTCAAGTCTTCGTGACTGGGGTTATGCCAAGGATTATGTTGAGTGTATGTGGCTTATTCTTCAGAACGATAAGCCTGAGGATTTTGTTATCGCAACAGGCGTTCAGCACTCTGTTCGTGAGTTTGCGCTTCTTGCATTCCACTACGCCGGCATCGAGCTTGAGTTCAAGGGCGAGGGCGCTGACGAGAAGGGTTACGACAAGGCTACGGGAAAGGTACTCATCGAGGTATCACCTGATTTCTACAGACCTACAGACGTTGTTAACCTTTGGGGTGATCCTACCAAGGCAAAAGAGAAGCTCCATTGGAATCCGCAGACCACTTCTTTTGAACAGCTTGTAAAGATCATGGTTGAGCACGATATGGCTAAGGTTGCCGTTGAGAGAGCCAATGAGCACGTTGAATTTAACCTTGCGGAGTTCCTTGAAAAGGGCATTGATAAGTAAGATAAGAGGGAAAAGAGGCGCATATCATGATGGAAAAAAATGATAAAATTTATGTTGCGGGTCACAGAGGAATGGTTGGCTCTGCGATCGTAAGAGAGCTTAAGGAACAGGGATATTTCAATATCATCACGAGAACCCACAGCGAGCTAGATCTTACGAGACAGGACGAGGTCGAAAAGTTCTTTGCCCAGGAGCAGCCCGATTATGTTTTCCTTGCAGCCGCCAAGGTTGGCGGTATCATGGGTAATTCCGAAGCTCTTGCGGATTTCATGTACGAGAACATGATCCTTGAGATGAATGTTATCCACGCGGCTTGGAAGAACGGCTGTAAGAAGCTTGAGTTCCTCGGTTCATCCTGTATTTATCCCAGAATGGCTCCTCAGCCCATGAAAGAGGATTGCCTTCTTACATCAGAGCTTGAAAAGACCAACGAAGCTTACGCACTTGCCAAGATATCGGGCCTTAAGTATTGTGAGTACTTAAACAAGCAGTACGGAACTGATTATATTTCGGTTATGCCGACTAATTTATACGGACCAAATGACAACTACCATCCTACACATTCTCATGTTCTTCCCGCACTTATAAGAAGATTCCATGAGGCTAAGGAACAGAATCTTCCTTACGTTACATGTTGGGGCGACGGAAGTCCTTTGAGAGAGTTCCTCTACGTAGACGATCTTGCGAACCTCTGCGTATTCCTTATGAATAACTACAGCGGCAACGAGACGGTCAATGCCGGAACGGGAAAAGAGCTTACGATAAAAGAGCTTACGGAGAAGGTTGCAGCCATCATCGGCTACACAGGCGAGATCAGATGGGATCCCACAAAGCCCAACGGAACGCCCAGAAAACTTCTTGACGTATCAAAAGCCAAAGCACTTGGCTGGACATATAAGACAGAGCTTGAAGACGGTATCAAGCTTGCGTACAAGGATTTCTTGGAGAATCCCATGCGCGCTGAGAGATAAAGATCGGAAATTGAAAACCCTCTACACAGTTGAGTTGTGTAGAGGGTTTTATTATTTGATTCAAAATTTATTTTGGCAGATAAAGATTTACAAATATTACCTGATCGGCGTTTTCGCCGTTAAATGTTTCTGCGGGGATAGATAAATTGGACCATGAATCCCAGCTTGATTCGTATAAGCTGTTTCCGCTTAGTATTTTGCCGTCTTTATCAAGTATAAGTCCGCAACCTGTTTTGGTGCTGTAGGAATTCATATGCTCCGGATCGGAAACCACCTCGGATTTAATACTGTAATTTCCGGAATCACCCTTGTCTAGTTTTGCGGAGATTTCGTATGGAGTATATTCTAAGTCAAGAGGCTGGATTTCAACCTTGTTCCACTTGATGTTTCCGGAAGGAGCCTTTTCTAACAATTCCAAAGTAATTGCTACAGTGTTACCTGCCCAGATTTCAATATCATCAGTGAAGATGTCCTGTATATAGGTACCGTCTACGCCTTCAACATTACCGTCCAATGATAACTTGATATTCTGATCGGTTGTATTGGTAAATGCTACGACCAAATGGTGGTATTCTACGCTTACCATATTCTGAGTGTCAATATATGTTCCTTCAGAAACTACGATGCCGTCTGTCGGCATGTATTCAGCTTCCCAATTTACTTTTGAATAATTTGTTGTTAAAGCATCAAGCTTTTTCCGGACCTCATCTGAAATAGGGTATTCCTCTTCAGATTTTTTACCGAATTCTATTTCGGCTGTATTTTCGGTAGCTGCAGCTTCAGCGCCCTGTTCGGGTGATGACTCAGCGCTTTCTTTCTTTGAACCGCATGCGGCAAGCATTGTCACAGTTCCCAATAATGCAAGTGTAAGTCCAAGTAATCTAGTCTTTTTCATATTATGTCCTCCTATATTATGTTGATTAGATTTTAAGGCTTCTGCAAAATAAAGTAAAGATTCTATTGTGAAAATATGAATTATTTTTTAATTACGGGCAAAATAAAACCTTTACACATCATAAACAATCATAAATGTGTAAAGGTTGCAGGTAGTATATGCTTTTTTCCAAGAATATCCCGCAGAAATTTGAAAGACAGGCCCTTTAAGTGTAAAATACTGAATAGAGTGGGATTTTATAACTTGTGGCAGAAGAGGGCACAGGCTTTTGAATGTCCGAGAATATGAATCAGGAGTAAAAACAATAATGAAGCTACTTAGTGTTGTTGTTCCCTGCTACAACGAGCAGGATAATATCGCGGATTTCTACAACGAGCTTTTAAAGAACGAGTCTTTTTTCAAGGAAAAAGATATCGAGCTTGAGATCATATATATTGATGACGGTTCTTCCGATAAGACGCAGGAAGAAGTGACGCGTCTTCATGAGAAGGATGGAAGAGTGCATCTTGTGGGCTTTTCCAGGAACTTTGGAAAAGAGGCGGCGATGTACGCAGGACTGCAGAAGTCAAAGGGCGACTATGTGGTTATTATGGACTGTGACCTTCAGGATCCACCGGCTATTTTGCCTGGAATGATAAATGCGGTGATGGATGAAGGATACGACAGCGTGGCCACAAGAAGGGTCAGCAGAAAAGGCGAGCCTCCGATAAGATCGTTCTTCGCAAGGAGATTCTACAGGCTTATCAACAAGATTTCCAACGCGGAGATTGTTGACGGCGCAAGGGATTACAGGCTCATGACACGCAAATTTGTCGATGCTGTTCTTTCCATGGAAGAATACAATAGGTTCTCAAAAGGAATATTCGGCTGGGTCGGCTTTAAGAATAAATGGATTGAATTTGAAAATATCGAGAGAAGAAAGGGCGAGACCAAGTGGTCTTTCTGGAAGCTTTTTGCCTATGCTATTGACGGGATCGTGGCTTTTTCGACTACGCCTCTGACAATTGCTTCTGTTTTGGGTATGCTATGTTGTCTGGTCGCCTTTATCTTTGTCATATTTATTGTTATAAGGCAGCTTACCGTGGGAGATCCCAACCAGATGGTGGGATGGGCTTCCATGGCGAGTATCATTTTGTTTGTCAGCGGATTGCAGCTGTTCTTTGTGGGTGTGGTCGGTCAGTATCTTTCAAAGACGTATCTTGAAGTTAAGAAGCGTCCTTTGTATATCGTAAAAGAGGAGTTGTAATGGTCAGTATTGTCGTGCCGGTTTACAACGCGGCTAAATATATAGAAGATACCATAGCTATGGTATGCAATCAGACATACAAGGATTGGGAGCTTATCCTTGTGGACGACGCATCCAGAGATGGGAGCGCCGATCTTATAGAGGAATATATCAGAGAGCTGCAGGATGAGCGGATCAGACTTATCAGAAAAGAAGTTAACGGTGGAGCGGCTGCGGCGAGAAACTCAGGAATAGATGCTTCTGCCGGAAGATACATAGCTTTTCTTGATGCCGATGATGTTTGGGAGATGGACAAGTTAGAAAAGCAGATTGCTTTCATGGAAAAGACGGGAGCCGCTTTTTCTTTTCACTCTTATGAGTTCGGAGATGAGAAGGCAAGACCTACCGGAAAGATTGTTCATGCGCCCGCGACGCTTAATTTCAGGCAGGCGCTTTCCAGAACAGTTATTTTCACGAGTACGGTCATGTTCGATACGGAAAATATAGATATGGAAATTATCCACATGCCTATGGTTCCGAGTGAGGACACGGCGACGTGGTGGAGGATACTTAAGAGCGGAATTACAGCTTACGGACTTGATGAGAATCTTACGATCTACAGGAGACCACCAAAGTCTCTTTCGTCCAATAAGCTTATCGCTATGGAAAGAATCTGGTTTTTATACAGAAATATAGCCAACCTGTCGGTGTTGGAATCTTTATTTTACTTTGGAGGATGGGCTGTCAGAGCGACTCTTCGCAGACTGTAAAAGAGGACAATGATATAATCTGCCGAATGAATAATTTGCGAGAAAGATGACGGTCATAGGGAATAATATGAAACGTTCTGAATCATCAAGAAGAATAACAGTTTTGTTGTTGGGATTTGTGGGGCTTGCTATGCAGACTGCGGTTTACGCATGGCTTTGGTTTAGTGTTTATTATCCGATCTTACATGATTGGAGAAGAAAAACTCTTCAGCTGGATCAGGAGACTGGGGAATATGTTCTTGTAGGCGATTGGTACATGGGTCGAGGTCTTACGTATACAATATGGGGCCACATATTCACACTACTTCTTTATTTTGTATTGCTGATAGTTATTTCTAATGCTTATGGCGGACTTAAAATAGGCTACCTTAAGCCATTGGATGTTTTTTTGTCACAGATCTTTATATTGTTTTTGGTAAATTTCTTTACTTACGCCCAGTTTTTGATCATTAGAATTCAGTATGTTGACGTCCTTCCGATGTTGGGGATGTTCCTGATTCAGTTATTGATATCTTTTGCATGGGCATACATAACAAACGCTCTTTATATGCGGATATTCCCGCCGAGAAGGCTTCTCCTTGTAAACGGCGAGTATGCTGCGGATGATATTATCAGTAAATTTGATACAAGAAAAGATAAGTACACTATTGTAAAAAAGATCAATATTTCCGAGGGTATTGATAAGGTATACGAAGAATGCCTTGGAGATTACGACGGAGTTATCATCTGGGATGTTCCGAGCCAATACAGGAATGGGCTTGTTAAATATTGCTATGGCAGAAATATAAGAATATATGTTATGCCCAAGATAACGGATGTGCTGTTAAAAGGGTCATCGCAGCTTCATGTTTTTGATACACCGGTTCTTTTGCTTAGAGAATATTCCATCAAGATTGAGCAGAGATTTATAAAAAGATTCCTTGATATCTTGATATCTCTTTTGCTTATTATCATTACTTCGCCGCTTATGCTGATCGCAGCGATCGTTACTAAGCTTTACGACGGAGGCCCGGTCCTGTACAAACAGGTAAGGTGCACCAAGGACAGGCGCGAGTTTAAGATAATGAAATTCAGAAGTATGAGTGTGGATGCGGAAAAGGACGGTGTTGCAAGGCTTGCATCCAAGAATGATTCCAGGATCACACCGTTTGGTAAGTTTATCAGGGCGTGCAGGATTGATGAGCTTCCTCAGCTCTTTAACATTCTCATCGGAGATATGTCTTTTATCGGACCTAGACCGGAGAGACCTGAGATCATAGATCAGTACATGGAAGAGATGCCTGAATTTGCGTTCAGGACCAAGGTTAAAGCAGGACTTACGGGGTATGCGCAGGTTTACGGCAAGTACAACACAACGCCGTATGACAAGCTTAAGCTTGATCTTACTTATATAGAGAACTATTCGCTTTGGCTCGATCTTAAGATTGCGCTGCTTACACCCAAGATTCTTATTACTCCCGATGCAACGGAGGGAATTGAGGATGACCAGATTACTGCCAAGAAGAACTCATAAGGCAGTCGGTGCGCGGAGAAAATGACTTGCGTAACCGATAATTGCGATACGGAGACGATACATGGACAGAAACAAGAACAAATATATGGAAGAAACGCTGGATCTTAAGAGCTTTTATTTAAGACTTATAAAGAAGCTGTGGCTTATCCCTGTCATGGCACTTATCGGTGCGCTTATCGGCGGATGCATTTATTATCTGGTGACGGTGATTTTCGGACCTGAGAGGTGCTTTGAAGCGCAGACCTCATTTTATCTGACTTATTCTCCCGATGCGTATCTTACCAATGAATCCGGCGGGACAATGATAGATTATTATAATTCTTATTCATGGTCCAAGCTTATCTTGCCGTCTCACGATGTGCTTGAAGAGACAGCAAAGATCTTGAAGGACGAAGGATGCGACATAACGGAAGAAGAGGTAAAAAATTCAGTTTCGGCGGACGTTCCTTCGGACTACAGATTTCTTGTCATCACAGTCAAGAACGCAGATAAAGACAAGGTGAATAAGATAACGGATGCAATTATAAAAGATTTTGAAATCTTCCCGAGCATCAGTGTTATGCATGCGGTTGATACCATTTCGGTTATTTCAAGAAGCGATGTTTATCCTGAGAAAGTTGATAACAGGATTCTGACGGCGTTTATATTTGGCGCTGTTGTGGCAGCTCTTTTGGCTGTGCTGATAATTCTTTTATTAGATGCGTTTGATGATTCGGTATATGTACCCGAGGAGTGTGAGAGAAGATATGGGATTCCTGTTCTCGGAGTATTATCTTCCAAAGGTGAGATCTGCGACATGCTCAAAAACGAGCTGACGGCGGCGTATGAAAAATATGCTTCAAAGGCAGAAAAGGCCTATTTCATTTCAACCGACAGTTTGGAAGATTATGAGAGGTCGGTAAAAGATCTTGATGTATTAAAGAATGTTCTTGGTAACGGAAGAAGTGAGAGCGTATCTAAGCTCACTCCCATGGAGGTTCCCGGCAAGGTCCTTGAGAATTACAGAAAAATAGGCGAATCGGACGGCGTGATACTGGGCGTTCCTATGGGGAAAAAGAACGGATGCATGACCGAACATGTAATCTCACAGCTAAAGAAGCATGACTGCCCTATTTTGGGAATCGTTATTGCACGTGCCGATGAGAAATTTATAAAAAAATACTACGGAGTTTAACCTGATGTCTGATAGACTTGAGATACTAATTTCAGCCGTTAATAAGGCTGCAGAGGAGCTTCCTCTTAAAATGAAAATAGAGACCGATGCCGTTATCGTCAATCAGGTTCCCGACGGAAGCGGTGCGGATAAGGATGAGATGATCGTAACCCAAAGCGGTTTATGTAAGGTGCTCACAAGACATGCCAAGGGCGTTGGATTATCGAGAAATATGGCGCTTGATACGGCAACTCATGAGCTTATTCACTTTGGAGACGATGACATCGTTTATGATGAGGGATATTCACAGAGAATAGTTGACGAATTCGATAAGCATCCGGAAGCGGATGTGCTTCTTTTTAACGTACAGGCGCAGCCGGGGAGGGAGACCTACCGGAATGAGGATTACGCGAGGATAACCTGGAGAAATTACGGAAGATACCCTGCGTACGCGATCGCTGCAAGGAGAGATAAGATAATTAAGGCGGGAGTGAGATATTCTCTTTTGTTCGGAGGCGGCGCCGAGTTCATGAACGGAGAGGATTCACTGTTTTTGCATGACTGTTTGAAGGCGGGGCTTTGCATGTACAGGACACCGGTCTCACTCGGTCACGAAGAAGTCGGGGAATCGACCTGGTTTAAAGGATATACCGACAGATTCTTTTTTGACCGCGGTGTACTCTATCATTTCTTATATGGGAATTTTGCCAAGATTCTGGGTTTTAGATATTTGTTTAAGAACAAAGATGTGATGTGTAAGGATATGGGGCTTGTTAAGAGCTATAAGCTTCTTGTCAAGGGCGTAAACCACGGAAGAAAACTAAAGACAAGATAATCTGAGCTTAAGTTATTTGAGAGGATACAGATGGCTGTTTACCTGATTTTGACGGCGGTGGTCATTATGACCGCCATGCTGATCAAGAAGACGGAACTTAATACAGAGTATGCACGTAATATCTGCATTCATCGTGGCATGAAAAGACAGGACATGGTCAATCTTATTGCGATGCTTACCATATTCCTGGGCCTTTTTTTGGTGTCTGCGCTCAGGGTTAATGTAGGAAACGATTATGCATCATATGTTGAGAAGATGCATCTTGTTTATTCCAATGCATACGTGATAACGGAGCCCGGTTTCAACATGGTAACATATGTTATTTATTCAATCTGCGGGTCGGAACAATTTATTTTGGTCTTCGCTTTCTTTTCGTTTTTTACGGTTCTCTTTTTTATGAAAGCAATCTGGGATCAGAGTGAATGGTTCATTTTGAGTTTTGGAATGTTCATGTTGCTCGGATATTATTTCCAGTCTATAAGTACCGTGCGTTATTATTTGGCTTTAGGAATGGCGCTGTATTCGATCAAGTTTGTGATAAAAAAAGATTGGCCGAGATTTGCGGTTGTGGCACTTATCGGTTGTCTTTTTCATTTTTCCATATTGCTGATTCTTTTCTTTTATCCGCTGGCAAGACTTAAGTGGAAGAGATGGATGTACGGAGTGGGCGCGGTTATGTGCTTGTCGTGTCTGTTCCTTAATGATCTTTATCTTAAGGCTGCTTTGTGGATTTATTACACATACAAAAATACGGAGCTTAATACCGGAACGAGTATTACTGCCATAGCAAGATGCGTTGCCGTGCTTGCTTTTGCGTTTTTTGTACTTCGGGATAAGCTTAAGGAAAACAGGACTTATCTGTTTTATTTTCACTGTAATCTGATCGCGTTGGCGCTTTATATATTCGGTAAATTCCTTCCGGAAATCTCGAGGCTCGGATATTACCTTACGGTGACTCAGATTCTTTTTATCCCTGCAGTTATAAAGAATATCAAGGATGATAAAAAGAGAAAGCTGGTCACGGTGTTGGTCTGCGCTGCGTGCTTGGTATATTTTGTTATGTATATGAGATATGACGCACCGAGGGACGGAGTCAGGATACTTCCGTATCAGACGATTCTTTTCCACGATATGCCGCCTATTCTTTCGGATAAAGGTTATTAAGGAGTTTTTGTTTTTATGAAGAAGCCTTTTTTTACAATAATAATAGTTTCATATAATCCCGGAAATAAGCTGATCGAGACAGTTGAGAGCGTTAAGAAGCAGACTTATTGCAATTACAGGATCTTGATAAAAGACGGAATGTCTACGGACGGTTCGCTTGATAAGCTCAGGGAAAAACTGGGGATGACCGGAAATGTCGATGAAAATGGCGAAGTTACTATAATTGAGAGCTGTGATAACGGAATTTATCATGCGATGAATATCGCGGCTTCGCATTTAAATGATAAGGTTAAGAACGCCAGAGCAGAGGACGCGGAGTTTGAAGATGCGGAGAAAGTTAAGATTCTTCGTGCCGGAGAGCTTCCTTCATATATTTTCTTTTTGAATTGCGGAGATACTTTCAGAGATGAGAATGTGCTCAGAAAGGTCCATGATCATATTATTTCCAAGATTGAAAAGAGCGGAACGACGGTTCCTTCGATCTTTTACGGAGATACATTTGATTGCATGACAGGATACAGAGTGGCGTCCAATCCCAAGATTGATGATTTTGCGTGCTACAGAAACGTTCCGTCCCATCAGGCATGCTTTTATGATGAGAGACTCATATACAGAAATCCGTTTGAGCTAAAATATAAGGTCAGAGCGGATTACGAGCATTTTTTAAGATGCTTTTATAAAGAGAAGGCACAGGCAGTCTACATGCCGGTGATCGTTGCCAATTATGAGGGCGGCGGATTCTCCGATGTAAACAAGAAACTGTCTGAGGAAGAGCGCCGTGATATTATCAAAATGTATCTTCCTGTGTCACAAATTCGAAAATATGATATAATCAGGATATTTACTTTTGCAGCGCTACGAACTGCGCTGTCATCAAATAAGCTTACATCAGGAGTTTACAACACGCTTAAGAGCTTTATTTACAAGCTAAAGGAGAAGAGAAATTGAGAGTTTTATGGTTATGTAACATTATGCTTCCGGCGTATGCGGAAGCGCATGGAGTTGAATACTCCGTAAGAGAAGGCTGGCTTACGGGTTGTCTTGATAGGATCATTGGGGAAAATGATTCCGAAAAGAAAAATTTGACACTTGGAATTTGTTTTCCTAAAGAAGATGCCGGCAATTACAAAGAGGTTATCGACGGTATAACCTACTATGATTTTACTGAGGATCTTGACCATCCGGAGACCTACGATCGCAGTATCGAGGAGAGATTCCGCACAGTATTGGATGATTTTAATCCCGATATTGTGCATATTTTCGGAACCGAGTTCCCTCATACACTTGCTATGCTCAGAGCCTTTAATAATCCGGATAAGACACTTCTGGGTATTCAGGGGCTTTGCGGTGCTATCGCGTTTGATTACATGGCAGGACTTCCGGCCAATGTTCAGGAATCTGCTACTTTCAGAGATCGTATTAAGGATGATTCCCTGGTTCAGCAGAGAAATAAGTTTTTGATACGTGCGGAGCATGAGAAAGAGGCAATTCTTTCAGTTGGAAACATTACGGGAAGAACCGATTTTGACAAGGCGGAGACTGCTAAGATCAATCCCGAAGCGAAGTATTTTTCGATGAATGAGACGATGAGACCTCTCTTTTACACCGGAAAGTGGGAAGAGAAGAAGGCAGATCCTCACACTATCTTTTTGGCACAGGGTGATTACCCGCTTAAGGGCTTCCATTTTGTGCTGCAGGCTATGCCTAAGATCTTGGAGAAATACCCGGATGCGCATCTCTACGTTGCGGGTAACAATATAATCGGTAAAAGTAACAACAAATACCCGTTTTTCTTAAGAGCGAGTGCGTACGGTAAATACTTGAGGAAGTTGATATCTTCAAACAAGCTTAAAAAGAAAGTATCGATGCTCGGTACGCTCAATCAGGAGCAGATGAAAGACAGATTCTTGCACAGCAGCGTATTTGTGTGCGCTTCCGTGATCGAGAATTCGCCCAATTCAGTCGGAGAGGCTATGCTCCTCGGAGTTCCGATCGTAGCATCGAGAACAGGCGGCATCCCGAATCTTCTTACGGATAAGAAGGATGGTCTTTTGTTTGAGAATAAGAATCCCGAAGAGCTTGCGGACAAGATCCTTGAGATCTGGGATGAACCCGTGATCTCAGCGGTTTACGGTGACAATGCATCCAAGCACGCGCGCGTAACTCATGACGCGGATGCCAATTATAAGAGACTTATTGAGATTTATGATGAGATTAATGGTAAGGAGTAAACAAAGTGGTCGTTACTTTTGTCTCTAATTACATAAATCACCATCAGATTCCTTTTTGTAAGGAAATGGCGGAGTATGGTCCTGACGTGGAGTTTCACTTCATCCAGACCATGCCGATGGAGCAGAAGAGGATAGACATGGGATGGGCAGTTGATCCCGGTTCATACTCTTTTGTTTCTGTGTACTATGAGGACAAAAAGACCTGCGAAGATCTTATCTTAAATAGCGACGTTACGATATTCGGTTGGTCAGAGGGGCTTGTAAAAGAGCTTGAGGAGAAAAGATTGTCTTCCGGCAAGCTGTCTTTTCGTGTGAGTGAGAGAATTTACAGAGAAGGACAGTGGAAGATGATAAGTCCCAAGGGGCTTATAAACAAATATAAAGAACACATCAGATACAGAAAAAAGCCTGTTTATCTCCTATGCGCGGGTGCTTATGTTGCCTCGGATTTTAAACTTATAGGCAGTTATCCCGGCAAGATGCTTAAATGGGGCTATTTCCCTGTCGGAGCATCCGAAGTAAAGACGGAGCGAAAGGTCGGTTATCCCATCAAGATCTGCTGGGCGGGAAGACTTATTGATCTTAAGCATCCGGAATTTGCAGTTAATCTTGCCGAGAAGTTAAAAGGACTCGGTTATGATTTTAGGATGGATATCATAGGTGATGGAGAGCTCAAAAAAGATCTTGAGCGCAGCATAACTGAGAAGGGAATTGAAGATAAAGTCACTTTGACAGGTGGGAAAAAGCCTGAAGAGGTGCTGGATTATATGAAAGCGGCTGATATTTTTATTTTCACCAGCAATTATCTTGAAGGCTGGGGAGCCGTTGTCAACGAGGCGATGTCTTGCGGATGTGCGGTTGTTGCTTCCAATGAAGCCGGTGCGGTTCCTTTTCTTATTGAGGACGGAGTAAACGGATATACATATTCAAACGGCGATTACTTTGATTTTTCAAATAAAGTATTGCTCTTATTTGAAGATAGAGATAAAATCTTGGAGTTTGGTGAAAAAGCCGCTGAGACAATTGGCAAGCTTTGGAATCCAAAACATGCGGCCGCTGAGCTTATTCGCTTTTGCAGAGGATATAAAGACGGAAAAGAGCCGGCTTTTTCCGCAAAAGGGCCTATGAGCGCCGCAAGGATTATTAAACCTGCCGGTTTCTTAAGAACCATGCAGGAAAAGAACCGATTGGAATGAGGAATTTATGAGAAGTATCGATGAATTTTTTGACACCGAATTTGAAATTTTCGGTCTGAAGCTGACATTATTTGATCTATTCTTTTTTACGGTAATGACATGTCTTGGACTGATCATCAGACTGTCGCTTTATGATATCGTTTCGGGCGATTACAAGCTTGCTTTTGCAGATTGGATGAGAGAGTGCCACGAGGCGGGCGGATTTGCTTATCTTGGGATTAAACCCGGTGTTTCCGATGCCAGTACGTTTGACTACAACTGCATGTTTCAGTATATTATCGTGATCCTTCACTATATAGGCGGCGGGATCGAAGACAGGTATCTTGTTAAGACAGTTTCCGTGATATTTGATTTTATTTGCGCTGTAACTATAGCAAGAATTGCTTGCGAAGTTACCGGTAAAGATGTAAAGAAGACGATGATCGCGTACTCTGCGGCTATGTTCCTTCCTTCAATGGTGCTTAACAGCGGAGCTTGGGCGCAGAACGATTCTATATATACCACGTTTGTTTTCTTATCTCTTCTTAGCATTATCAAGGGAAAAGACAACAAAGCGTTTATTTATCTGGCTTTTGCCTACAGCTTTAAGCAGCAGGCTATTTTCTTCGTGCCTTTTGTGATACTTATGTGGCTTAAGAATAAAGTTAAGATCAGATATGTCTTCTGGATACCCGTTATCCACGTTCTTGCCATGGTTCCGGCTGCGATTGCGGGAAGAAGCTGGGGAGACCTTCTTGGTATTTACGGTAAGCAGGTTAAGATGTTCTCAAGGCTCACCATGAATTATCCCAGCATCTATGCGATAATTACAAAAGATCTCAGTTCCGGAATCAGAAAGATACTTATACCTGTGGGATCTGTAGCGACAGTGATGATCTTTGGTATTCTTGCATATTATATTTATAAAAAGAAATTTGAGATAACCGGAAAATATATGATAACTCTTGTTATCTTTACATCACTGCTTTGCTGCTTCTGTCTGCCTGCAATGCATGAAAGATACGCGTATATTCCCGAAGTACTTGCAGTAGTTTATGCTGTATTTTCGTATAAGAGAATGTCAATCTGCACTATGCTTCAGGTTATAGCGATGATCACATATTCGAGATATCTTTTCGGCTCGACTGTGTCTGATGTATGGCCGCTTTCGATAGCTATGCTTATAACCATCTTGGCGGTTGGATATGATCTTTTACTTCAGATGAAAGAGAATGAGATAAAGCCGGAGCCTGTTGTGGTAGAACAGACCGAGGCTGAGACGGAGGCTGTAAGTGGCTGAGAATACCGGAAAACTAACGGTCATCATACCTGCATATAATATCGAGGATCTTCTCGGAAGATGTATTGAGTCTGTGGCTTCTCAGGATTACCCTGCGGAGCTTTTACAGATTATAGTTGTTGATGACGGTTCGAGCGACTCTACAGGCAAGATAGCCGATGAGTATGCGGACAAATATGAGAATGTCACGGCTCTTCACAAGGAAAACGGCGGCTCAAGCAGCGCCAGAAACCTTGGAATAAGTCATGCGACCGGTGAATATCTTGGCTTTGTCGACAGTGATGATTTTGTCGATAGTAGGATGTTTGGTACGCTCATGGATGCTGCTAAGCGCTATGATGCCGATATGGTTCAGGTTTCAAGGGATGAGATCGCTGAAGACGGCACGATGCTTCCTGATGTGATCACGCCTCCCGAAGGTGAAACGGTTGTTACACCCAAGGAACATATGCGTACGCTTCTTATGCACACGGGCGATGCTTCTTTTTGTACCAAGATCACAAAAAGATCGGTCCTTGCGGATGATCTTCGCTTTCCCGAAGGTGAGCTTAATGAGGACTTTTATCTTATGATCAAGGCCCTTTCAAGGATAAATAAGCTTGTAATCCTTCCCGAGAAATATTATCACGTATACTACAGAACGGGCAGTAATTCCAGGAAGAAAGCCGAAGATAAGGATTATTTCCCGAGTGTTTTCACAGACATCGTAAGAAATGCAGATGTTGCGCTTGATATAGTAAAAGACAAATATCCTGAACTTGTCCCTGTGGCTGAGAGATTCGGGTATTATCAGAGACTTGATTATCTTCTGCACATTCCTACAAGTAAGATGACAGGGGATAATGTTTTTTACAGAGGCGTTGTTAAAAATATCAGAAAGAATCTCGGTAAGATCCTTGGAAGCAAGTATCTGTCCAAAAGGGATAAGATATATCTTTTGATCCTTGCTCCCGCACCGAGGCTTGTCAGAAAACTCCACGCTTACGTTAGGGGACTGTAAAGCATGAAAAAATATGCGATTTACATAATCTTACTCATATCGATCCTGGTCAGTGTATTTTACGGATTCCGAAAGATGGGCTTTCATGAGGATGAGTATTATACATATTTTTCTTCGAACAGGAGTCTGGGACTCTATCAGCCTGACAGGGAATGGCAGGATAGGCAGACTGTTCTCGATGAGTTCTCCGTAAAAAAGGGTGAGGGCTTTAACTATGGACTGGTTAAGCTCGTTCAGTCATGGGATGTTCATCCTCCCGTTTATTATTATATTTTCCACACATTATGTTCATTTACGCCCGGAAGCTTTACGAAGTGGAGCGGGATCATAACCAATTTAATAGCGTTTGTTATCGCATTTATTGCGATGATTGCGCTTATGAAGGCACTCGAAGTTCCTTTTGAAGTACAGGCTTTGACGCTCTTGTTTTGGGGTATCAATACTCAGACCGTTTCATGCAATCTGCTGATCCGTATGTATGCATGGCTTGGAGCGGCGATAATTCTTTGTGCCTATGCTCACATTAAGCTTATGAAAGATTATGATGAGTATTCGTCTGATCTTAAGAAGTTGTGGGTGCGCAGGATACTTCCTATTATGGCGATATCCTACATCGGATTTTTGATCCAGTATTTTTATATATTCTTCTTTGTGAGTATCGGAGCGGCGCTGACGTTTTGGATCCTCTTTAAGAAAAAAGATGTAAAGAAGGCGGCTGTTTATGTTATTAGCTGCGCAGTATCACTTATGCTGGCGGTTATTACATATCCTGCAAGCGTTCATCATCTTTTCGGCGGCTACAGAGGAACGGGAGCGGCCGGAAGCTTTTTTGACATTAAAAACACGGGAATGAGAGTGTCTTTCTTTATAGGACTTGTGAACAATTTTGTTTTCTCGGGAGGACTGATCATTGTCGCTATAATGCTTATCCTTGGGATAATGACTTTGCTTGTTTCCAATAAGAAACACAAAAAAGTCAGTGCGGAGATTATTGTTCTGACTGCGGGAACGGTCGGATATTTTCTTTTGACATCCAAGTGTGCGCTTCTTGTGGGAAGTGCATCGGGAAGATATGAGATGCCTATTTACGGGCTAATTATATTGCTATTGTTCTTCGACCTTTATTACGTCATCGATTCGATCGGAAATAAAGCATATTTGATCGCTATGGCGGCAGCTCTTTTGTTCTTTCTTGCAAAGGGACATTTCATTGATAAAAATGTGCTCTTTCTTTATCCTGAGGATGTAGAGAAAATGGCTTATGCAAGCGAAGAAAACGCTGATAAGAATTCAGTAGCAGTTGTTATGTTTAATCCTGCGACTGCGCATAACGTATGGAGGCTGACGGATGAGCTTCTATGCTACGACAAGGTCTTTTACATGGATGAAGAGAATACAGATAAGATTGTTGATAAAGATGTGATAAATGCGGATAAGATAGTTTTGTACGCCGCTGATGATGATCTGCAAAAAGAGGCTTTCGATAATCTGACAGCTTCTTGCAAGGTATCAGGGGATTTCAAGCAGCTGTTTACCGAAGATATGTGGACAACTTACGAGGTTAGATAGCCCGGTTTATGCGCCACCGAGGTAACGAACGGTGCTTCGGATTTTGACCTTGTACGCGCGATATATTATAATCAATTAGTTAGAGAATGCGAGAATTTCGGTGTTCTTCGGAGGTTTTTATAGATGAGAGCAGCGGTTATCGGAGCAAGCTCCGAATCGATATATACGATCAGTAAAGCCAAGGAACTTGGCCTTTTTGTCATTGCACTTGACGGCAATCCCAAGGCGCCGGGGCTTAAAGAGGCAGATGCTTCTTTTGTGGTTGATATAAGAGATCCCGAGAAGGTTTTCGAGATCTTGGACAAAGAAGAAAATAAGCCTGACGTTGTGCTTCCGGTTCCGATAGGAAGATATCTTACGACAACGGGTGCTGTAAATGACAGATACGGACTTGTCGGAGTAACTGAAGAAGCGGCCGGTATTTGTACCGATAAATATGAGTTTCACAGAATTTTGAATGAAAACGGACTTAGAGATGCTGAGCTGTATCTTTTGCCCGCGGGATCAGATGTTCCCGATGCTTCAGAACTTAACGATATGTATCCTGTTGTTGTTAAACCCAGATTCGGCTCGGGAAGCAGAGGAGTTGAGATCTTTAATTCTCGCGCCGAGCTTGAGGAGAAATTTCTCAAAGGTCAGCCCTATGACGAGGATTACTGTATAGAAAGCTGTATTCCCGGACCTGAATACGGTGTTGACGGAGTGTTTGTTGACGGTAAGTTTAAGCTCATCCTTCTTAGGGGCAAAAAGAACACACCGCCTCCGTACAGAGAGTGTGTAGGCTATTATTCCGTCCTCAGAACAGAGGAAAACAAAGAGTTTTATGACAGAGTTGTCGATCTTATGCAGAAGATCGGTGATTGCTTAGGCTTTAAGGATAATCTTATCCATGCGGATATAATAAAAGACAACAATAACAGACCGTTTATCATCGAAACATCTGCAAGACCTTCGGGACATAATCTTCACAATCTTTTTACCCCGATGGCAAGCGGTGTTGATGAGGTGGTCGAGTTTATAAAATATGCGCTTCCGGGTCTGAATAAGACCTACTCGTTTGATGCTAAGACCAAAGGAAACATGGTCATAAGATATTTTGATTTTGAAGATGTCAGAGTGAACAAGGTTCCTGATGAAAAAGAACTTATGAAGAAATATCCGCTTAAGGCATGGCAGTGCAATCTGCAGCCCGGAATGTTCCTTGGGAAAGTCACAAACGGCGCATCCATTATGGGGCGAGGCTTCTATGTGCTTGAGGCGGTGACTCATTTTGAGCTGGACGGATATTGCGACGCCATAAAGAGCGAATTTGAGCTGGAGGAGACAAAATGACTTCCATAGCCATAATTACAGCCAGGGGCGGAAGTAAGAGAATCCCCGGAAAAAACATAAAAGAATTCTGCGGGCAGCCTATAATTGCTTATTCGATCAAGGCGGCTCTTGAAAGTGGCGCCTTTGACGAGGTCATGGTCTCAACGGATGATGAGATGATCGCCGAGGTTGCCAAAAGATACGGTGCAAAAGTGCCATTCTTTAGATCCGACGCGACGGCGGGCGACTATGCGACAACCGATGAAGTTATCGCCGAGGTGCTCGAAAAATACAGAGAACTTGGGCAGGATTTTGACAGATTTTGCTGCATATATCCTACGGCTCCATTCATAACAGCTGTTAGGCTAAAAGAGGCGATGAAATGCCTTGATGAGCATGAATCGGTAACTCCCGTGTGCCAATTTTCATATCCTCCTCAGAGGGGATTTGTTGTTGTGGACGGACGACTTGTAAGAAAATATCCCGAATTTGAAAATACAAGGTCACAGGATCTTGAAAAGTTATATCATGACAGTGGTCAGTTCTATGCGTGCAGAACCGATGCTTTCTTCAGAGGCAGAACTACGGATGTTGAAGATATGGTTCCCGTTATCCTTTCGGATGACGAGGTTCAGGACATCGATACATTCGATGATTGGAAGATCGCGGAGCAGAAGTATGTTAGGCTGCATCCCGATGCTTGTGGGGAAATTGTTCGTGAAGGCGATGTTCGTAGACTCACGGCATATGCGCAGGCTTTAAATCGCGGCGAGAAATTCGACGACAGCAAGCTTGCTACCCCTTATTACAGGATTGACGAGAAGCTTCTTGATGCGGATATAGATATGCTCAAAACCGCTCTGGATAAGGATTGGAATAATTACATTTGTTCTTATTCGGTAAAGACGAATTCTCTTCCGTGGCTTCTTAAGCATTTTAAAGACAATGGATTTTTTGCCGAAGTTGTATCCGCCGAGGAATATGATCTTGCAAAAAGAATCGGATATAAACCAAATGAAGTTATATTTAACGGACCTATCAAGGAGAGAGCTCCGTTTGAGGAAGTTCTTTTAGCCGGAGGAATCGTTAATCTTGATTCCAATTATGAACCCGACTGGGTTCTTGAGATTGCCAAAAACCATCCGGGCCCAAAATTAAATGTAGGTTTAAGAGTTAATTATGATATTTCCGCATTTCTTCCCGATGAAGTACTTGCTGACGAAGAAGGAAGCAGATTTGGATATTGCTATGAGAATGGCGCGCTTGAGGCAGTGATCAACAAGCTCAAAACCGCGGATAACGTTAAGATAGCAGGTCTTCATCTTCATTCTTCGACCAAGTCACGCTCTGTAGACGCGTATAAGGTTCTTGCCAAGGTCGCAGGAATTGTTGCTGAAGAATACAAACTGGATCTTGAATATGTTGATATGGGCGGCGGATACTACGGCGGAGTTAAGGATAAGCCTGACTTTAGAAGCTATGTGCCTGCAATTGCAGAGTCACTTTCGGAATTTTTTGATGTATCAAAGACTAAGCTTATCATGGAGCCCGGAGTATCCATGGTTTCATCGTGCTTTGATTTTGTAACAAGTGTTATTGATGCGAAGCAGGTCAGAGAGCACAGATACGTTATCATCGACGGAAGCAGAGTTAATCTTAATCCTCAGGTTACAAGAAGATGGTACCCGCACAGATTTGAGATTGCGGGTGGAGAATCCGGAAGAGAGAAGCTTCCCGCACAGATGATATGCGGTTCGACCTGTATGGAATACGACAGACTCTTTATGGCAGAGCAGGAGCCTGAGCTTAAGGCAGGGGACAGAGTGGTGTTTACCAATGCAGGCGGTTATACGGTCTGCCTCTCACCTCTTTTTATCCATTATTATCCTGCCGTTTACGTAAAGAAGGCTGACGGAACGCTTTATACCGCAAGACAGCCGTGGACCAATGATGAATACGTTATGAAAAACAATTATGAAATCTGATGTGCCGAGCGGCACTTGGAATTATGGAGGAAACAACATAGATGCCAAGATATGAACTTAATCAAAATATCAAATTGGCTGATCATATTATCGGAACCGATCATCCCGTGTACATTATCGCGGAGATGTCCGCCAACCATCTGCAGGATTATGACAGGGCGGTTGAGATAATCCACGCGGCAAAAGATGCGGGCGTTGATGCCATAAAGCTACAGACTTACACGGCTGATACAATAACAATTGATTCTGATAAGAGTTATTTTCAGATTACCGGAGGTACGATCTGGGACGGAACGACTCTTCACAAGCTGTATGAGGAAGCCTATACTCCTTGGGAGTGGCAGCCTAAGCTCTGTGAAGTTGCAAAGAATCTCGGACTCGACTGCTTCTCTTCACCGTTTGATGACACAGCTGTCAGCTTCATGGAAGAGATGAACATGCCGGCTTACAAGATCGCATCCTATGAGATTACGGATATTCCGCTTATCAGAAACTGTGCTTCCAAGAAAAAGCCTATGATCATCGCAACGGGAGTTGCAAGAGAGAGTGATATCAGGCTTGCGATAGAGGCTTGCCTTGAAGAAGGAAATAAGGATGTCATTCTCCTTAAGTGTACATCAGCTTATCCGACTCCTTATGAAGATGTTAATCTTAATATGATTCCGACTCTTGCGCAGGAATACGGCTGTATCATGGGACTTTCGGATCATACAATGGGCTCGGGCGTAGCTGTAGCTTCCGTAGCGCTCGGAGCAAGAATGATCGAGAAGCATCTTACGCTTAAGAGATCCGACGGAGGTCCTGACGGTGCATTTTCTATGGAGCCAAAGGAATTTGAGGAACTTGTAAAGAACGTTAGGATGGTCGAGAAAGCGCTCGGTTCTAAAGAATATAAGCTTACTCCCGTACAGGAAACAGAAAGGGAAGGAGCAAGATCTCTTTTTGTTGTGGAAGATATCAAGCAGGGCGAGGCACTGACACCTGCCAATATCAGGTCGATAAGACCCGGAAACGGCCTTCCACCCGTAGAATATGATAAAGTTATAGGTAAGGTTGCAACGCGCGATCTTTTCAGAGGTGATCCGCTCAAATACGAAGATTTTCAATAAATGAGGATGATTCGGATATGGGAAAAAAGATCTGGATAAAAGCAAACGGTAACGGAATCATTGCAACAGGACATATCAGAAGATGCATGACAATTGCACAGGAGCTTAAGTCTCTTGGCGCGGAGGTTGAGTTTGTCCTTTCCGATGAGGATAGTGCCAATCTTTTGCAAACGCTTTCGGATGAAGAAGATATACAGTATGATGCACGCATCCTTCACACGGTTTTTTCAGAGCCTATGCAGGATATTGAGATCCTGGAAGAGATGATTGCCGATGAAAAGCCGGATTTTTATCTTATGGACTCGTATTTCCTCAAAGAGGATTACTTTGATGTGATAAACGACATCATAAAAAAGAATAATCTTTCGACCAAGACCGGATTTATTGACGATCTTTATAAATTTGATTATCCGGTTGACCTTGTGGTCAATTACGACATCGAGATTCCCAAGGATTTCTACAGCGCTCCGCATAAGCTTCTTGGTGCGAAGTATGCGCCTCTTCGTAAGCAATTTGAGGGCATAGATTATGATGTTATTCCAATAGCCAAAAGAGCTTTTCTCTCCGCGGGAGGAACCGATCCGTATCATATAGTCGGCAGTCTTCTTAAGGAAGTATATGAAAACGACGGACCGTGCAGGAAGATACCTGATTTTATGCTCTTTACCTGTGACGTTATCGTCGGAGCTCTGTTTGAGGAAGACTATGTCAAAGAGTTAAAAGAGCTTGCGGCTAAATATCCTGCGATAACACTGCATGAATCAACTCCCGATATGGCGGGACTTATGAAAAGCTGCGACTTCGCGGTGACGGCAGGCGGAACAACACTTTATGAGCTGTGCGCAGTCGGAGTACCTACCGTGGTCTACAGTATGGCAGACAATCAGGTTGAATTTGTAAAAGCCTTTGATAAGTCCGGAGCGGTTAAGTACGCAGGTGATTTGAGAGAAGACGACAGGATTGTTCAGAGGATAGTTGCATGGGGAATCGCAGCGATCGACAATCAAGAATTCAGAAAGAAAATGAGTGACAAAGCAAGGAAACTTGTAGACGGAGGCGGTGCAAATAAGATTGCACGTGCTATTTTAGAGATAATATAAAGCATGAAAAAACTAAGTATCATAGTGCCTGTATATAACATGGCAGCTGACGGAAAACTTGATTATTGTTTAAAGAGTCTGGTAAATCAGCAGCTCTCTTTTGGTGAATACGAGATAATAGCCGTTGATGACTGCTCTACGGATGAATCTTATGAAATCCTGAAGGACTATATGGCAAGATATCCTGATAAATTCATAGCCCTTCATTCCGAAGTCAATCACCACCAGGGAGGCGCCAAGAATATCGGTCTTGCGAAAGCCCGGGGCGAGTGGCTTGGGTTTATAGATGCGGACGATTTTATTGTTCCCGACTATTACGAGAGACTTCTTAAGAAGGCAGAAGAGACCGGTGCAGACATGGTCGGATGTGATTACACTATGGTCACAGATCATAGCTTTAACGTCGGAAAGATAGTCCACAACAATAATTATTCGCAAACAGGTGTTATGGATAAAGAACGCTACAAGAACCTACTGATAGAAACCGGTTCTTTGGTCGTTAAGGTCTACAGACGAGAGCTCATTGTGGGTGATTATGTTCCGGAGACCAAGGACAAGCTTGAGATATTCCCTGAGGATATCTTTTACGAGGACAACGCCGTAAGTAATACCTGGATGCTCAGATCCAAGCATTTTGAATACATTGATGAGCCTTTGTATTTCTACTATCAGCACGATGCCTCTACGGTTCACAGTATCTCTATGAAGAATCTTGAGGACAGAATGACTGCCGGAAGAGAGATAGTCGCACAGGCCAAAGAAAACGGCTACTTTGAGGAGTATAAGCCCGAGATAGAGTTCCAATACACGGTACTCTTTTACATAAATACATTGTTTTCGGCGATGCCAAAGAAGTCCGGACTTAAAAATGTGTACGGATTTTGCAAGAAACTGGCCATGGAAATGCAAGAAACCTTTCCAAATTTCCAAGACAATGAATATTACAAAGAGAAAATCCACCCCGAGGAAAAGAAGCTAATCTCTTATCAAATGAAATCACACCTGTTTTTTTATTGCTATTACAGATTATTGTGGTTTTATAGAGGGCTGAGAAGTGGGAAACAAAATGCACGATAGAATTTATGTATGTCACACCTTTTATCATGTATATGTGGCGTGCCTTAAAGAATTTTATATAGCTGACGGTAAGAAGGCATCTCTTGTACTTTCCAAGATGTCCAACAACTTTGGGAAGATGGTCGAGAGAGCCAAAAACAGCGACATCTTCGATGAGGTATTTGAGTATGACGAGAAGGAAGATACTTATTTCCCTGAACTCAAAGAGCTCAAGACCGATTCCGGAAATATCGTTACCAATATGATTAAGCGAATTAAGTTCTGCAAGAGATTTGGCAAGCTCCAAGAGAAGTATATCCCCGTGGATTTTAAGAAATACAAGGATATATATGTGTTCTGCGATTCGGATCCTATAGGCTATTATCTGAATTATAAAAAGATAAGGTACCACGCCGTAGAGGATGGACTCGACTGCATAAGGTATTATGACACTGCAAGATACGATAACAGGGGTCATTTTAAAATCAAAGCATTTATGGCGGCTTTGGGACTTATCCATATACAAAACGGATACGGAAGATATTGCATTGATATGGAGGTCAACAATATATCCGTGCTTCCTTATCCGTGTGAAAAATACGTTGAACTTCCAAGAAAGAAGCTTACGGATAGACTTACCTCGGAAGAAAAAGAGAAGATGCTTAAGCTCTTTGTTGATGATATGCAGGGGCTGAAAGAAAAGTTGTTTAAAGAAAAAGACGGTAAGACACTTCTTGTTTTATCCGAGCCGCTCTGTGACCTTGAGACCAGAGAGCGCATATTTAGGGATATTATTGACGAATATGGTACTATAGATGGTAAGCGTGCTGTGGTACTCATCAAACAGCACCCGAGAGATTATCTTGATTACAACAAGACATTTCCCGATGCGATCGTTCTTGACGGTTCGTTCCCTATGGAGATGCTTAACTTTATCGACGGACTCTATTTTGACAGGCTCGTGTCTGTATATACCGTGGTTGATTCGATTCAGTTCGTAAAAGAAAAGCATTATCTCGGAGACGATTTCATGGACAAATATGAAGCTCCGGAGATTCACAGACAGAATGAAGCAATAACAGATTAAAGCTTTTGATTATATTAAAACCGGAAGGATTATTGGTTTTATGCGTAAGATTTATAAAAAACTGATGCTTTTGCTTGATGCAAGACAAAAAAGACAGATGCTGGGCATGATTTTTCTGATGCTCATAGGAGGCTTACTTGAGTCTCTCGGAATCGCTCTTATTTTACCTATCGTGGAGACGATATCGAAGCCCGAGAAGATAGAAGAGAGCAAAAAGCTTTCCTACATCTGCAAGTTGCTCAATATCAGCAACTCCGATGTTATTAAGCTTGCCGGGGCATTGATGGTTGCACTCATATTTGTTTATATCATAAAGAATGTGTTTTTGTATTTCATGAATGTGGTTCAGCTTAGGTTTGTTTACACCAATCAGTTTGCCACATCAAGAAGAATGATGATCAACTTTATGCAGCGTCCGTACGAATATTATCTTAACGCTGACACCAGTGTTATTCAGCGAAGCATTACTTCTGATGTTAACAATATGTACGGTCTTATCCTTAGCTCTTTACAGCTTATCAGCGAGATCATCGTTTTTATATGTATTGTTGTATATCTTCTTAGTAAAGAAGCTAAGATGACTCTTTCACTTGCAGCGATCCTTGTGATAGTTCTTTTGCTCATTAAGTATAAGATCAAGCCCATCATGGTCAAGGCGGGACAAGAGAATCAGGATTATTACAGCGGTCTTTATAAGTGGATTGATGAGTCCGTAACAGGAATAAAAGAGATAAAGATTGCCAATAAAGAGAATTATTTTATTAACGGATATGCCGATTGTGGAGCCGGCTATGTAAATGCGGTTCAGAAGTACAATCTTTATAATTCTACACCGAGACTTTTGATAGAGTCTGTGGCTATTACAGGAATGATCGGATATATGCTTGTTGCTATGGCTACGGGAACACCGCTTGAGGACCTGATCGCTCCGCTTACTGTACTGGCGGCTGCTGCAGCAAGACTCATTCCCAGTGCCAACAGAATCAACAACTATCTCACAAGTATAGCTTACTTTGAGCCTTTCCTCATGAACGTAACTGACAATCTTCAGCAGGAAATCCACGACGGCTCAATATCATATAACAGCGAAGACTACAGAAAGAAGATTGAAGCCAAGAAGCTTCCGGTTAATAAGAGCATTCTTTTAAAGGATATTACTTATAAGTACCCTAATTCTGATAAATACGTTCTTGAACATGCCGACATGGAAGTTCCTGTCGGAAAGTCCGTAGGTATCGTAGGTACCTCAGGTGCGGGTAAGACCACTATCGTTGACGTTATGTTAGGACTCCTTCAGACAGAGAGCGGCACTATCTATGCGGACGGAGTGGATGTAATGACGGATTATCCCGGATGGCTCAAGAATATTGGCTATATTCCTCAGACTATCTTTATGCTTGATTCAACTATCAGAAAGAACGTGGCATTCGGATATGCCGATGAGGACATCGATGATAATAAAGTTTGGCAGGCCCTCAAGGAAGCGTCTCTTGATGAATACGTAAGATCACTTCCCGAGGGACTTGATACCAGCATAGGTGAGAGAGGTATTCGTCTCTCAGGCGGACAGAGACAGAGAATCGGAATTGCGAGAGCTCTTTTTGAAGATCCCGAGGTCCTTGTCCTTGATGAAGCAACTTCCGCACTTGATAATGAGACTGAGGCAGCTATCATGGATTCAATAAACAAGCTTCATGGAAGAAAAACACTTGTTATTATTGCACACAGACTTCAGACCATCGAGAAGTGCGATATGGTTTACAGCATAAAGGACGGAAAGGCAGTTATTGACAGATGAGAGGTGAAGTGACGCAGAAGAGAAATGCGAATATCGAACTTTTAAGGATCGTGGCAATGCTGATGATCCTTACTCTTCATTTCAATTTTCAATCAAAGGCTCTGCTTGAACTAGGAGAGCCTGCTTCGAATGTTCGGATATTTGCAACCATACTGGAAGCCATAGCTATAACCGGAGTCAATGTCTATGTGCTTATAAGCGGATATTTCCTGTCCGCTTCAACGGTTAAGTTCAGCAAGATGCTGCAGCTTATTCTTCAGGTTTATTTCTATACTCTTCTTGTTTCCGCTGCGATGATGTTTGTCGGAGCATACACGGTAAGACCCGAGGATAAATTGGACAGAACTTTGAAATATCTTTTCCCTATATCTGCGGAGCACTACTGGTTTGTGACGGCGTATGTGATCATGTATGCGCTTGCGCCGGTTATGAATGCTGCGGTAAATACGCTTAAGAGAAAACAGATGAAGGCTGTCATAATAGGTCTTTTGTTCTGGTTCTGTGTTATCAAGAGTGTCGTTCCGGTACAGTTTGGAACTGACAGAATGGGATATGATTTCGGATGGTTTATATGCCTGTATCTTATTGCGGCATATATCAGAAAATATAATGTTGTTATTTTCCGTGACGCCAAGAGAAGCGCTATAGTTTTTGTGTTATCGGCTGCAGTGATAGCGGCGCTTAGTCTTGTCTTTTACAAGATAAACTATGATACCGGCAGATTTAACTACTACGCGGGCGTTCCGAACCATTACAACTTTATTTTCACGCTTACGGGAGCGCTTGGACTGTTTTCTTTATTTAGATTCATGAAGCTAAAAGAAAATTTCTTTGCCGAAGTTATAAGGATAATCGCGCCGTATACACTTGGCGTATATCTTCTTCATATGCACTTTGAGATTGCTGACAGATGGGTTGAATGGATCGAGCATATCATCGGAGAGACTCCGCTTGATAATGTTCCGATGTATTTTATTCATCTTGTTGTTTCGATCTTGATAGTATTCTTTGCCGGAATATTTGTTGATTGGGTCAGAAAATATGTCTTCAACTTTATCGGAAGAATATGTGAAAACACCAAGCTTTTCAAGCTGATCAAACGTATTGACGAGGATTTATGCTAAAAAATATCAGAAGCTATTTTATGAAACTGAAGGGATTTCAACGCCCGCTGGAGAGATATTTCTTTCCCGTGGTCTTGTTGTTATATCCCTTTTTTGGTATTACCGCGGGACTTGATATTGCCGACACGACTTATAATCTCGGTAATTTCGAATTTATGAGTAACGTAGATCCGATGTGGCTTTTTTCTACGTACTTTTCGAATCTTATCGGAAGCCTGATTATGAAGCTTCCGGGAGCAGGCACAATGATAGGCTTCGCTGTTTATTGCACATTCTTTATAAGTGCTATGGCACTTGTTTCGTATTACGTGCTTCAGAACTGGCTCCCCGGCTGGATGATCTTTATCGGAGAGTTTATGGCCGAAAGTCTTTGCTGGGCTCCGAGAGTGATCCTGTATCAGTATATTCCGTATTTTTTGCTGACAATCGGTTCAATCTTGCTTATTCTCGGAATCTTTACGTGGAAGAAGCAGAACATACTTCTTTTTGCGGCGGGTGTGTGCCTTGGACTCAACGTACTTGCGCGTTTTCCGGCCATAGTGGATTGTATGTTGATCCTTGTTTTGTGGTTCTATTCGTTCATAAACAAGGAAAAATTCATAGATGCGGCGAGAAAGACCGGTGTTTGCATAGCCGGATATGTGGCGGGGCTTGGACTTCCGCTTATTCTGATCTCAATAAAATATGGCTTTAATGCTTATCCCGAAGCTATAATGAAGCTTCTGTCGATGACTGAGGGCGCTTCCGATTATTCATCCGGAGGAATGCTTGAGCTTATCATCGAAGCATATTTGCATACTTTTAAAAATATGATAATAATGATCCCGTGTTTGGCCGCAGGAATTATCATGTTCCTAATGGCAAAGGGAAGATTTGTACTTCTTAAGAAGCTTGCTTTTATAGCAGGTCTCTTGGTACTTGCAAGGTATTATTACGGACAGGGCGTTCTCACAGCCAATTATTTTTACTATGATTGCATGTTTCAGGTTGCGATGATGTTTTTGATAATATCGGCCGTATTATGCATTATAGGTGCGCACGGGATCCTTAACGGAACCGTGGAAGAGAGAACGCTGTCAGCCATGGCACTTGTTCAGATCCTTATTCTTCCGCTCGGAAGCAATAACCGTACAATGCCGGTCCTTAATTGTCTGTTCCTGATAGCACCTATAAGTCTGTGGCTTATGAGAAGACTTATGCAAAGACTCGGCGATGGAGAATGGAACTTTGCATGGCAGGCAATGATAACAGGAGTTATTATTGCAACGCTGTTCCAGGGCGCTCTTTTCCATATCAATTTCTCATTTGTTGACGGTATGGACGGAACACCTCGCGACACAAAAGTGACTGAGATTCCGAAAGCAAAAGGCCTTGTGACGACCGCAGATAATTACAGTACGCTAAAAGAGCTTAAGGCAAGCCTTGAGAATAATGACCTGACATCCGGAAAAGTTTTGACTTTCGGCGAGATCCCGGGCATTCCGTATGTTTTTGACATGAGTCCTGCAATAAATACAACCTGGCCCGATCTTGACAGTTATTCGGTTGATAGTTTTGATGAAGCCCTGAGTTCTCTTGATGCCTCGAAAGAGCCCGCTCCGACTGTAATAATCGGATATAAAGAAAATGACGGATATGCCAATTTTTCTGTTAAATATGATAAGCTGATGGACTATATCGGCAAACACGATTATAATAAAATCTTCGAGAGTGATAGATTTACGGTTTATGCCGCAAACGATCAGTAAGACGGCGAGCAAAGCGCGCATAAGAATATTTAGGCAAGAAAGAGGAAAATAATATGAATAAATTATTGGCACAGATTGCCAAATTTGGCGTGGTCGGAGTTATCTGCTTTATTATCGATTATGTCATCTACAGGATTTTCAATGCCGGATTCGAGGCAGTGGGATTTGATAATGTTTTCCCGCAGTATTATCTTATCTCGGGATTTATAGCGTTTACGGTTTCCGTAGTTGCAAACTATATCCTCAGCTTTAAGTTTGTATTTGAGAGAAAAGAGGATATGAGCAGGAAGAAGGAGTTTATAATCTTCGTTATCCTCAGTGCCATCGGACTCGGAATCAATGAACTTTGTCTTTTTGTGGGATTCGATCTCATCTACAAGAACTGGTCATGGCTTAACGGCATTATGAGCGCTTCTTTTGCAAAGGACGTATTCTTTAAATTCGGAGCAACGGGCGTTGTAATGGTTTATAATTTCATCACAAGAAAGATTTTTCTTGAGAAGAAAGATTGATAAAGAGGCTTCAACAGAAGATAGAAAAGAAGGTCATAGCTTATGAGAATTAACTTCAATGTACCACCCTATACGGGAAAAGAATTTGATTATATAAAAGAGTGTGTGGAAGCTCAGAAAATCTGCGGAGACGGTAAGTACACAGATCTTGATAATGAGTGGATCGAGAAAAAGACAGGCGTTTCAAAGGCCCTTCTTACAACCTCCTGCACACATGCAACCGAGATGGCAGCTATACTTGCGGGCATCAAGGAAGGCGATGAGGTTATCATGCCTTCATATACCTTCGTTTCAACAGCCAACGCGTTTGTTCTTAGAGGAGCAAAGGTAGTATTCGTTGATATCAGACCTGATACCATGAACATCGATGAGAACCTCATTGAGCAGGCAATCACACCCAAGACCAGAGCGATCGTGCCGGTTCACTACGCAGGCGTAGGCTGTGAGATGGATACCATCATGGATATAGCAAAGAGACATAACCTTCTTGTTATCGAAGACGCTGCGCAGGGCGTTATGTCAACATATAAGGGCAAGGCACTCGGAGCAATCGGTGATTTCGGTAACTACAGCTTCCATGAGACCAAGAACTACAGCATGGGCGAGGGCGGAGCGCTTCTCATAAGAGATGAGAAGTATGTAGACGACGCCATCATCATCAGAGAAAAAGGAACCAACCGTACACTCTACAAGCTTGGCAAGGTTGATAAATACAGCTGGATCATGCCCGGTTCTTCGTTCCTTCCAAGTGATATGAACGCTGCATATCTCTATGCTCAGCTTCAGATGGCCGATGAGATCAACAATGACAGATTAAAGAGCTGGAACGCATATTACGAGGAACTCACTCCACTTGCAGAAAAAGGACTTATAGAGCTTCCTTACGTGCCGAAAGAGTGCGTTCACAATGCTCATATGTTCTACATTAAGTGTAAGGACTTTGAAGAAAGAGAAGGACTTATCAAATACCTTAAAGCAAATGATATCCTTCCTGCTTCTCACTATGTTCCTCTTCATTCTTCCAAGGCCGGAGTTATCTACAGTGAATTCCGCGGAGAGGACAAATATACTACAAAGGAGAGCGAGAGACTTCTTCGCCTTCCCATGTACTACAAGCTCACTGACAGTGACCGCAATGAGGTTATTACAAGAGTAAAAGAATACTATGAAAAAAACGTATAAAATATCCAACTTCATAATCTCTTTGGTTTTGGTGCTGGTGGCGGTTCTTTTCATGGGCTTTATAGGTGATTATTGGTTTGAAGCCAATGATGACGTCCTGATAAAGGATCTACTTTCGGGAGCCTATACAGGCGCTCCCGAAGGTCATAATATACAGATGCTGTATCCGATAAGCTTTTTCTTCTCGCTCCTTTACAGAGTGGTAAGAAGCTTAGACTGGTATGGCATTTTTTTGTGCGGAGCGCAGTATCTGTGCGTGTTTATTATCACTCACACCGCGCTTAAGACATGCAAAAAGCTTGAAAATAAGAGCGCAGTAGTATTATTTATGCTGCTCTTTTCCTTGGGAGCGATTGGTGCTCACTTTTTGTTTATTCATTACACGTTTACGACCGGCTTCATATCCGGAACGGCTGCCTTTTTGATACTCATGCATGAAAAAGGCGAGGATAAAAACTTCGAAGCGGCGCTGATACTTATATTTATCGCATTTCTGCTTCGCTCCGAGATGCTTCTTTTGACACTTCCTATGGTGTGCGTTGCTATCTTTATCAGATGGCTTTTAAACCTGACAAAAGAAGAGTTTTTCGACTGCCTCAGATTATTCGGTGCGATCGTTACGGCTTTGGTGATCGGCTTTGTCATACATCAAATTGCTTTTTCACCTTCGGAATGGAAAGAATATAATGCTTTTTTCGAAGCAAGAACGAAGCTTTACGACTATCAGTACATTCCCGAATATGATGAGAACAAAGAGTTTTATGATGAGCTAGGACTCGATAAAAGCGAGTACATGCTTTTGGAGAATTACAATTTCGGCCTTGATGACAAGATAGATACATCGGTTTTAATTGAAGTATCAGCGTACGCCAAGGCACGTAGATCCGATGAACAGCCGCTTCCTTCGCGTTTGAAACAAGCTTTTTCCGAGTATATATATGAGCTTCACAATTTTTCGGAGCAAAAGAGCTATCTTGAGCCACAGTCTTATTTTCCGTGGAACATTATAGTGATAGCGCTTTATCTCGGAGTTCTCATATCATACCTTATTCCGAGGGAGAACAGCAGTAATAAGGAAACCCTCCGCGTTGTGGGCGCGCTTGCCCTGTTATTTGCCTGCAGAACAACACTGTGGATATACATGATCATGGGAAGAAGAGTTCCCATCAGGATCTCGCATCCGCTCTTATTTATCGAGATAATGATCCTGTTTGCCATATTGCTTAAAAGAGCCAAGAAGAGCGGCAACTACCCGTATAAGATATTATTTATCGCTGCAGTACTGTCGGTTCTGTCTATTCCGAATCAAAAGGCAGTGATAACTGCGGAACAGCAGTCCAGAGAGCTTATGAGGATGCATTATGATGCGCTCTATGACTATTTTGCGGACAATAAAGACAATTTCTACTTTGTAGATACCTATACCTCCGTATCATGCGGAAAAGACATGACGGAGGGCGAAGCTTTGTTCTCTGAAAAGCTCTTTGACAGAGTCGATAACTCTTTTGCAAACCACGACCTTATGGGCGGCTGGGGAATTAACAGCCCTCTTACGAAAAAGAAGCTTGCAAAGGCGGGATTTGACGATATGCAGTCAGCTCTTTTGACAGATAAGGCATATTTCGTTCAAAATAAGTCTGAGAGCATCGAATGGATAAAAGATTATTATGAATACAAAGGCTTGGACATTACGGTTGAACAAAAGGATGTAGTGGCCGATGCCTTCGCAATATACGAGATCAGGGAAAAATAAGACTGACAAGAGACTACGGAGACCTGTTATGAAAAAAGAGACACAGGGCTTTGATGTCATCGGGAAAAAGGTGTCCCTAAGAAAGATAACCTTGGATGACACGGAGCTTATAGTAAAGTGGAGAAATAACGAGAGAGTACGTAATAATTTCGTTTATAAGGTTGTATTTACCAAAGAGATTCATGAAAACTGGTTTAAGACCAAGATCATGACAGGCAAGGTTGAGCAGTTCATTATCTGCGAGAACGATAACGATCACAGGCCTGTCGGAAGCGTGTATTTCAGGGATATCGACAGAGAAGAAGGAACAGCCGAATATGGAATATTCATCGGCGAGGACGACGCTGTCGGAAGAGGCTACGGCAGTGAGACCGTGCTTCTTGCTCTTTCCTATGCAAAAGAGATTGGGCTTAAAAGAGTCTATCTCAAGGCATTTGCCTATAACGAAATAGCCATAAGGAGCTATTCCAAGGCCGGATTTGTAAAGACCAAGGATCTTTTACAGGTAGAGTGCAGTGATGGTCAAAAAAGTGATATGATACTTATGGAAAAACTCTTATAAACGGCAGTTTGAACATATAATCGTAAAACCCGAACTAAGCGAAAGGTTTTGATAAGAATGCAGAAAAAATCAGTCAGTTTTATAATTCCATGCTACAGATCCGAGAATACTCTCGGAGCTGTTGTAGATGAGATCATAGAGACAATGAAGGATTCCGAAGAGTACATCTATGAGATCGTGCTTATAAATGACGGATCCCCCGACAATACTTGGGGCAAGATCTCAGAAATAGCGGATAAACACTCCGATATTGTCACAGGCATCAATTTTGCCAAGAACTTCGGACAGCATGCGGCTCTCATGGCCGGACTAAACACGGCGCAGGGCGATTATGTGGTGTGTCTTGACGATGACGGACAGACTCCCGCAAACGAAGTATATAAACTTCTGAATGCGCTCAGAGACGGAGCGGACGCCGTATATGCAAGATATGCTCATAAGCAGCACAACGGATTCAGAAACTTCGGAAGCGCCATGAATGAATGGATGGCTCATGTGATGCTCGGAAAACCCAAGGATCTCTTTGTTTCAAGCTACTTCGCAGTCAAGAGATTCGTGGTTGACGAGATGATCAAGTATGAGAGCTCTTATCCGTACGTTATCGGACTTGTTCTCAGAACAACAAGTAATGTTGTCAATGTTGATGTCAATCACAGAAAAAGAGAAGTCGGAGAGAGCGGCTATACCTTCAGCAAGCTCATGAAGCTGTGGATCAACGGCTTTACCGCTTTTAGTATTAAACCGCTTAGGATCGCCACTTTGGCAGGCGGATTATTGTCAGTTGCCGGCTTTTTGTTCGGTGTTTACACCGTTATCCTTAAATTTGTTTATCCGGATGCATCCCGGTTTAAGGGATATTATGCACTTATGTCCGCACTTGTATTTATCGGCGGAATGATACTTCTTATGCTTGGAATGGTGGGAGAATATGTAGGAAGACTCTACATCTCACAGAACAAGAATCCACAGTATGTTATTCGAGAGACGACAAGAGATGACAAAGAGTAGTTTGGGGCCGGAATCACAGAACAACAGCATAAAGCAAACAGTATTAGCCTGGCTTTTGTCAGGCTTGTTTGGCGTTTTAACGGGGGCTTTTTTATTCATCGGATACAGTCTTGAGAAGTTCGATTCCATTAAATTAGAAGGCAATATGCCAATGATCATGTTCTTTATCATGGTGATCCTTACCATCGATACGAGATATGTTTGGAGAAGCTACGAAATGTCGCTGGATGGCCGTAAGCTCTTTGGATTCATCGACCTTAACGCAGTACCTAAGCCCATGGAAGGAAAAGGCTTTTTCAAAAGAACCTTCATTTCTTTGATCATTCTAAATCTCCCGGTTCTTTTGGCGGAGTTTCCGGGATTTTTCGTATATGACGCACAGGACGAATTAAACGAAGTCCTGACAAGAAGCTTTACAACGCATCATCCGCTTATGCACGTGCTTTTGCTGGGCGGAACAATTGCACTTGTTCACAAGCTCACGGGCTCATGGAATATTGCGATATTTACCTATATCGTTATCCAGATGCTGGTTATCACGCTGATAATGACTTACGTCCTTGATTATCTCAGAAAAAGAGGGATCGGCAAGAATTCTGTTATTGCCTGGACAATCTACTACGGCGTATTTCCGACTATCGTAATGTATACGCTGTGCTCGAGCAAAGACGGACTCTTTTCGGCATTTTTACTTCTTATGACAGTTCTTTTGACAGAGCTTGTGCGTGATACAGACGGCTTTATGTCAGATAAAAAGAAACAGCTGTTATTAATGGCTGCGGCAGTACTCATGCCTTTAATGCGCCACAACGGCTTTTATGCATACCTTGTTTTTATCCCGTTTGCGCTTATTTATTTCAGGAAAAAGATATCCGGAAAACTCGTGGGGCTTTTGATAATTCCGGTTGTCCTGTACTTGATAGTGTCAACAGCGCTTTCTGCGGCTCTTACATCCGGAAGGAAAGACAATCAGGAGATGCTGACCGTACCCATCATGCAGATGGCTCGTGTCTATGCATATAACGACGATGAAATGACTGGGGAAGAGAAAGCAATCCTTACCGCTTATATTCCCGAAAAGAACCTTGTTAAATACACTCCGAGAGTCTCGGATCTTGTAAAGGTAGGCTTTAACAATGCTCTCTACGAGCAGGATAAAAAGAACTTTTGGAAGCTTTGGGCCACTCTTTTTAAAAAGCATCCGATGACATATGTCAATGCGTGGTTCCTTACTTCCTACGGTTACTGGTATCCGCCTGCGGATATTAACGTATACAAAGGAAATACGGTCTATACGTTTACTTACGACGAAAGCTCGTACTTTGGCTACGAGGTGGAGCTTCCGGGAGAGAGGATAAGCCTTATTCCGCCTATAGATAAGTTATACAGATATATTTCCATAGGCAGCTTTCACAAGGATGCGCCTGTTCTCGCATATCTTTTTTCTCCGGGACTTCTTGCGCTTATCTATCTTTTTGTGTTCCTTTACAGGCTCCACAGAAGGAATTACAGCGGGATTATACCCTTTTTGCCCATGATACTTACATGGCTTACCGTGCTCCTTGGTCCGACCTATCTTGTAAGGTACGTCGTGATACTCTGGCTGGCCTTCCCGCTCCTTATGATCACAGGCGACAGGCGGTTTGATTAAGCCTTGGGTGTATGTTAATATTTAATGATGGATTTTTGCGTTAAAAAAGGCAAATAAATCGGAAAGTACAATGGAAATTATGAGAAGTATTGTTGATAAAAAAACTGCATTCAGAGCTGTGCTCCTTATTTTGGCGCTCATCGCAGTATTGAGCATCTTTCCTTGCCGTATTTGGACGAACGTTTTTGAGACCAATGATGGAGGGAACAGGCTTCCCGACGAGCAGATAATTAACTATGATTACAGTATTTCACAGAAGTTTGTGGCTCAGTATGACAGATTAAGTTCGGTTGATATATATGTGGATTCACTTGAAAAGGGACATTATGTGTTTGTTTCGATCAGTGAGAATTTCGAGACAAGCTATTTCAATGCATTTGTTGATATAAGCAATGCCAAACTGCCCGGATATGTACGTGTCCCTATGGAATTTGATGTTGAAGTCGGAAAAGAGTACAGCATGTACGTTAAAAACTGCCGATCCAAATACAACGTTAAGTTCACGGATGTTCCGGATAATTCGCAGTATCTCGGAAGTCTTTACCTCAACGAGGGCGAGATACCCGGTAAGCACCTTGATGCTAAGTTTAATTACAGACTTCCGATGTCCAAGAAGCTTTCACTTATAATTATTGCGGCTATTTTGGCGGTTACGGCTGCTTTGTACGCACTGATCGGCATTTTCTTTAATAAGTTCAAGGAAAAGAACTCTCTTTTGACCGTGGGTAAGGTGATAAAGGTTGTTGCCAATCCCATCGCCGCTGTGTTCTTCCTTACACTTATGATCATGGTCTTTCCTTTGAGAGTCTTTGATCTGAGAGTACCCGATATCATTTTTTATGAGATAGGACTTATAATAAGTGCCGCTATCGTGTTCTATGCAATTAACCACAAGGCTGTAAAGCTCCCCAACGGAATATCTTTCTTTGAGGGAATTGAGCTTGCGGATAAAGTCAGATACGTAGCCATCATGTTTGCCATGGCCATGGTTGTATGGCATGCAAGTAACTACATGAACGGCGCTTATGATATTTTCAGATGGTTGTCGCAGCGTAGGATGGTGATCTGGTTCGCGGTCATGATACTTCTTACCTTTACGACATCCGAGATAATAAATGTTCCGAATCTTATATGGCTCGTGGTTTCGGCAGTTGCGGGCTTTAGATATTACAGACTTAATATGGTTGCGGATACCGAGAAGGAATATGACCTTAAGAATATGCTTCTCAAATACGGCGTTATCATAGCTGTACTCGGCGGAATAGTTGTGATAAACGTTATAAGGATACTGATCAGATATATCACGGATAAAACAAGCAGAAACGTTAAGATATCGGGATACGGCATCCTGACGATCGTCTTGTTTGCACTGATGATCATATTCAGAAATGAAAAATTGTGGGGTATCGTGCTGGTGGCTATCTTCGGATGCCTATACATCAGACTTACCTACTGGAAAGGCAGAGAGCATTTTATCCGTATCGTTGCAGGCGGACTTATGATGAACTTTGCTATTTCGCTTGTATATTGTCTGCTTCACAGATATTTTACGGGTTATGTCAGCGGAAGATTCGGCTTCCTCTTCCACACGGTTACCGTCGGAGCGGAATACCTGATCTTTATGGATGCAACCGCCGCAGTTCTTTTGGCTGCCAAGATAGTTGCGTTCCCTAAGAATCTTGGGGTAAAAGAGCTGTTTAAATCCGCTTGGAAAGAGATGATCCTGTTTGGATGGATCTCCTCATATGCGATATTTACGGTATCACAGACAGCATATTTATCACTGTTTATGGTTGTTCTCATGGTGCTTATTATAGTATCGACACGCCATAAAAAGCAGTTTGTAAGAATACTTGCGACAATGATAGCGGCTGTTATTATATGTTTTCCCGCTGTGTTTACGCTTCAAAGGATCGTTCCTACAATTGTTGCAAGACCGGTATTCCACGAGTACGGCGACGACGCGGATCAGTTCGTCAGAGGCGGAGCTGCGTGGGGCAACAGCAACTTTATGTGTGTTGAGAGATTTGTAAATCTCTTTGAGAGTGAAGTCCTCAGCATGGATGTCGGGGAATATGACTATCCCAATGACATTCTCAATTACGACTTTGAAAACGGCAAATATATATATGATCTGTACGGTAATCCGGATGACGGTGAAGAGGATTGGGAAGAAGACGATGATGAGCAGGCTCTTTTACCTACTGAGAATCTCCTTGCGGCGACCGGCATTACAAGAGCGGAACTTGCGATGCTCCTTGATGTTTCTTCGCAGTACATAGATGAGGATAATATTTGGGATATCCGTACAAATGGCAGAATAACGTTGTTCAAGATCTATTTAAATGAGCTGAATATGACGGGACATGCAGAACCTGCCAAGTTCGCAGATGGAACGGATATTTACCATGCTCACAATTCGTATCTTCAGGTGGCTTATGACCACGGCATTTTGACAGGAATTGTGTTCACTATATTTATTATCGCGGGACTGGTTGTAGGAGCGCGTTTTTACAAGAAGAATGAGGAAAAAGAGCCTCTGTCGCTTCTTGCATTTGCGATTATATTGGGCTTTGCCGTAGCAAGCTTGAGCGAGTGGGTGTTCGATCTCGGAAATCCCATGACTATGGCACTTTTACTTTCAATCGCACCTTTGTTATTTAAAAATACAGGCAGAGAATAAGAATATGAACGACAAGAAAAAAGAACCGTTTAATTATCAAAAACTGTATAGGCGAACCGGACTTATCATTTACGACATCTTAAGTATTATCATAGCCAATTATCTTGCGCTTATAATCAGGCATGATTTCAAGATCTCGAACATACCTGAGCACTTTATGATGCCTGCAACCGAGTTCTTGCCAATAAATATACTTGTTACGCTTGCTATCTTCTTTATTTTCAAGCTTTATGACAGTTTATGGGCCTATGCGGGAGAACGAGAGCTCCAGAACCTTGTTATGGCGTGCGTTATTTCATCGATTCTTTATGCGGTGGGACTTCAGTTCTTTAAATATCCCGGAGAGCAGGCGGTTCCTCTGACCTGTTATTTCCTGTATCCGTTTTTGCTTATAGCATTTATCTTTACGAGCAGATTTTCGTACAGATTTTTCAGAAGCCAGAAACACAGGGCTGAGAACAGAAACAACAGCCAGGCGGTAATGATAATCGGTGCCGGCGAGGCTGCCAACATCATCATAAAAGAGATCATTACGAGCAATTACTCAACGATGTCCATCAAATGTATCATTGATGATGACTCCAATAAGTGGGGCAAGTACATTCAGGGCATCAGAGTTGTCGGCGGAAGAGACAGAATAGTTGAATGCGCCGATCTCTACGACATAGATGAGATCATAGTTGCGATTCCTTCGGTATCAAGGCAGGAAATGAAAAAGATCCTTGATATCTGTAAGAACACCAACTGTAAGCTTCGTTCACTTCCGGGCATGTATCAGCTCGTTAACGGAGAGGTCAACGTATCAAGACTTCGTGACGTAGAAGTAGAAGACCTTCTCGGAAGAGATCCCATCGCGGTAGATCTTGATTCCATCGCCGGTTATGTGAGCGGCAAGACCGTTATGGTAACCGGAGGCGGCGGCTCTATCGGTTCAGAGCTCTGCAGACAGATCGCCGGACACAAGCCCAAGAAGCTTATCATTGTGGATATCTATGAGAATAATGCATATGATATTCAGCAGGAACTTAAGACAAGATTCCCCGAGCTTAATCTTATTGTGCTTATAGCATCGGTTAGAAATACGCTCAGGATCAACAAAATATTTGAAAAATATAAACCCGACATCGTGTATCATGCGGCGGCTCACAAGCACGTTCCTCTCATGGAGGACAGCCCTAACGAAGCTATCAAGAACAACGTCTTCGGAACCTGGAAGACAGCTATGGCTGCAGCGATGAACGGCGCCGAGAAGTTTGTTATGATCTCGACGGATAAGGCTGTTAACCCGACCAACGTCATGGGAGCAAGCAAAAGAATCTGTGAGATGATCGTACAGACCTTCAACAAGCACTATGACACGGAATTTGTTGCCGTTAGATTCGGTAACGTACTTGGCTCCAACGGTTCCGTTATCCCTCTTTTCAAAAAGCAGATAGCGGCAGGAGGCCCTGTTACCGTAACCGACCCTAATATCATACGTTATTTTATGACTATATCAGAGGCGGTCTCCCTTGTGCTTCAGGCAGGTGCTTTTGCCAAGGGCGGCGAGATATTTGTCCTTGATATGGGTGAACCCGTCAAGATCCTTGACCTTGCGGAGAACCTTATTAAGCTCTCGGGCTATAAGGTTGGTGAGGATATCAGGATTGAATTTACAGGTCTTCGTCCCGGCGAGAAGCTCTATGAAGAGATGCTTATGGATGAAGAGGGACTGCAGGATACGTCCAATAGGATGATCCACATCGGAAAGCCTATTGAGCTCGATGAGATGAAGTTCTTTGCCGAACTTGAAAAGCTCAATGTCGCTTCAAGAGAGGAATCGTCCGAGACAAGAGAACTTGTTCAGGAGATAGTTACAACCTATCATCCGACCGACAATAAGGCCGACAGGACCAAGGAGCATATGGAAGCTCTTAAGAGAGCAGCAGAGAAGATAAACGAGGATTGAGGATATGGAACTTAAGCCATTTGAGAAAAAAGTATATCTTTCATCACCTACAATGCACGGCGACGAGCTTAAATACATGCAGGAAGCCTATGAGACTAACTGGATGTCCACTGTAGGCGCCAATTTAAATGAGATAGAGAAAAAAGTCTGTGAAAAGATCGGATGCACCGATGCGGTTGCACTTTCATCCGGAACGGCGGCTCTCCATCTTGCCATTAAGCTCGCAGGAGAAAGACTCTACGGTCAGCCCAAGGTTGGTCACGGAGTACTCGAAGGTAAAAAAGTATTCTGCTCGGATATGACCTTTGATGCGACAGTCAATCCCGTTGCCTACGAAGGCGGCGAGGCTGTCTACATCGATACAGAGAAAGAAACCTGGAATATGTGCCCTAAGGCGCTTGAGAAAGCTTTTGAGATATATCCCGATGTTAAATTTGTAGTGGTTGCGCATCTCTACGGAACTCCGGGTAAAGCAGACGAGATCAAAAAAGTTTGTGATAAACACGGTGCTCTTATCGTTGAAGATGCGGCTGAATCCTTCGGTGCTACATATAAGGGTAAGCAGACAGGCCTTTTTGGCGATTACAGCATAATCTCTTTTAACGGAAACAAGATAATAACAGGTTCTGCCGGAGGAATGTTCTTAGCTCACAGCAAAGAAGACGCCGACAAGGTAAGAAAGTGGTCAACACAGGCCAGAGAAGACGCACCTTGGTACCAGCACGAAGAGCTTGGCTACAACTACCGCATGAGTAATGTGATTGCAGGAGTTGTAAGAGGTCAGCTTCCTCATCTTGAGGAGCATATCGCTCAGAAGAAAGCTATTTATGAGAGATACAAGGAAGGCTTCAAGAACCTTCCCGTTAAGATGAATCCATATGATGAAAAGAGCTCAGAGCCCAATTTCTGGCTCTCATGCCTTATCATCGATAAAGAAGCTATGTGTAAGCAGGTTCGCGGCGAGCAGGACGTTCTTTATATCAGCGAACCCGGCAAGAGCTGCCCTACAGAGATCCTTGATGCTATCGCGGCACTCAATGCGGAGGGACGCCCCATCTGGAAACCTATGCACATGCAGCCCATTTACAGAACCAATGCCTTTGTAACGGTTCACGGAAGCGGACGAGCAAGAAGTAACGCTTACATCAAAGAGACAGGAATGGTCGATGTCGGAGCAGACATCTTTGAAAGAGGCCTCTGCCTTCCCAGCGACAACAAGATGACACCTGAGCAGCAGGATGTGATAATCGAGGCTGTTAAGAAGTGCTTTGAATAAGACATAAATAATCCGATGGCGATGCGTAAAAGCGCTGCCATCGGATTTTTATATTAATCATACATGGTAAGACTTACAAATCTCTTCCAGTTTAGCATTAGCGTCGCCCGCAAAAGGCAGTTTGCTGCCGTTTTCAAGAGCTGTTCTAAAGCGATAAATAGCCTCCGGATAATCTTTGGTCTCGTATGCTATTAGGCCCAAATAGTATTGATAATGAATTTTGGTTAATTGAGAAACGCGATGGTTATTTATGTATTTGTTGATCAATTCCTTCGCTTCGTCAAACTGCTTGTTATCAAGTGCTTCCCGAATTATAAAGTTATCCAGTGTAAGATCCAATTGTAGACTCTTTTTGTTGGAAGCTTTTATATTATCAAGTCTGGCTCTATAAAGGGTTGCATTTTCCTTATCGCCTGAATCATAAAAATAAGAGGCCAGTGCAGTTAAAATACGTATGTTAGAGCATCTTTCAGGGCTGGCCGGAATTATTTTTTTATAATAATTCCAGGCGTTCTCATAGTCTTCAATTGAAGAATAAGCTAGTCCAAGGTTTATGATTGCAAATTTGTAATACCTTCTAAAAAAGAAATTATGCCTACTAAGGATCTGTTCGGCATTTATATACTTATCAGGTTCGCACAAGGTAATAAATATTCCGAAAAAGAATAATTCCTGCATGGATAATACAATAGCCATTACCAGAAAACATACGACTACTCTTATCAAGAATAAAGAAAAATTAGCCTTATCAAGCCCGTGGTATATTTCTACAATTTCAAGATCACAGTTCATAAGCGGGAATATATAAAAGGCTCTTTTTAGAAAAAAAGCACCAATAGTGATTAAGACCAAAATATATATAATAAAACTAAGGATTCTGTTTCTTTTAAAACGTGCCGCACACTCTTCAGGTGCCATATTTCTGTATTTTTCTTGCATTCTTTCTCTCCTGATTTCATAAATTTGTGAAGACTTGTTGTGAATAATCTTCCCATATCATAAAATGTTTGTCAAAGGTTATTACTTGATTACAGGCTGTTTTCATAAAGTTGCCTTGACGAGATAATTTCAACAATGTTAAGATGTATGTTAATAAATTGTTGGGTGTTGAACGGATGAATAAACTAAAAGAGAACAGAACATTACTATTTATAATTTTTTATTATATCTATTCAGGAATATATTTTGTCATTCATATGATGGACGCAAAGAACCCTTTTATGACAAGCACTTTGGACTGCGTGCTTGTTATGATAGGGATATTTTTGTGTTTCGCCGGGCTATTCCGCATAAGCGAACCTCGTATATTCCTTATCAAAGGGCTTAAGTGCTTTGCTTTCTGCGATGTTTTTTCTTTGTTTCTTCAGTATTTGTACGGGAAAGACGTTTCACTTTTTTTCATATGGATGAATATCATCCTCAAAGTTTTTATTGCAATTGCATTGATCAGAAGAATATTGGATTATTTGGCGGAGATTTATTGGAAAAACGGCGCAAAGAACAAGAGTGTGAAATTTAAAATGAGAAAATTGCGGCTGGGAATAATTTTTCTGATAAGTCCTGTGATTATTAATTATTTATATGTCGCAGACTTAAGACATCGCAATTTTAATATTATATACGGATATATATTCATTTGTTATTTACTTGGATTAGTACAATATATCCTTTTGCTGCGAGAAAGCATGTCCGGATATGTCAACAGTTTAAGCCCTGAAGAGGAGCCATATGCCCGAAAATGGTTCTTTTATTGGGAGTGGGATCGATATAATCCCATTTCGATAATTGACAGAGTGCTGTCCGCATTTGCAGAGATCTTATTTGGAGATAAAAAAAGGGAGACTATTATTATTTCTGTATCTGCCACGTTGATGTTGCTGACTGTTATTTGCAACGGAATATATGTAGGTGGTAAATACAGAATCGATAATCCACCAACAGAAGAGCTTTCCAAGATTTCTTCGAGTCAAGCGATTAATGCTGATCCGTGTATAGGCTGTCCCGAAGTAGAAAACGGAAGTTTGAAGGTGTATAGATACTCAAAGGATAATCTAACTCCCGTTAACAGTAAGATTCATAAAGTAAAGTATGGGATTGCTACAGATGATGGTGTGAACACAGGTGCTAAATATCCAGTCAAAATAAGCTTTGAAAAGGGTTTAACCGAGGATGGACTCGGACATATAATCGATTATCACGGAAATGTGGTGTTGACGTTGCCTAAGATTGCCCTAAGCCACATTTCGGCAAAAACTAAGTTTTATAGAGAGGTTTTTGCAAAAGAAAGAAGACAAATTAGTTTTGGTAAAATAGATGGAACAGATAGAGTCGTAGTCTTAGGAGAAAATGGTTCTAAAAGGTTGCTGGCAGATAATGGATCTGCGATTTTTTATTCCGAAGTGCTAGGAAGCTATGGAATGTGTGATAAGAATGGCAAAATCATTGTAAAGCCTGAACAGATTGATTACACAAGATCTCGATTGGAAACAGAAAAAATCTGTATGTTTCGTAAGGATGACGGTGCATATATCTACAACTATGATGGTAAGGATATAACCGGAAAAATACTTGAGAGCTACTATAGCGGTTTAGAATTCATCAAAAATGATCATGAATTGGATTGCGTTATTTATTGCTATGACAATACCAAAACAGGAACCGAAGATAAAAATGCTCATGATTATCTTAGAGTGGTCGATTATGAAGGAAATATAATAGCAGACAATATTATATATTGCCGGATGATTGACTCGAACAAGTACCTGCTTACTATGGAAGATAACAGGCAATACATATTGACAGGGTCAGATGGTAAGCCGGTTATAATTGAGGAAGAAGGGGGATTTTTATCTGATGATGAGACTATAAATGAAAAGCTAATGCAAGATGTGAGAATTCGCAGAGGAGAAAAAGTAGAATCCGCCGCATGGGTTGATGAAGAACATAGTTTATACCGCGTTTCGATAGAGCGTACAGAAGAGGTAGAAGGAGAATATGCTCATCTAAGGGACTATTTTTTCTTAAAGAATAATGAAAAAACAATTTCATTTATAGTGGATTATCCTTCAAAAAGCGATTACATGTATAGTGAGCGATACGTGTTTGACGCATGTGATTTTAATGCTGCATATGTTGATGTGAATTTTGATGGACACAAAGACGTCGTCATTTCCTTGGGACATCAAGGCGTTGCAGGAGAAGAAGTACATTGCGCATACATATATGACAATACTGGGGAATTCGTATATACAAAATCATTTGAAATAGTCCCAAATTACTTTATTGATGAGGAAGAGAATGTTCTTAAGGGCTCATACGGATCAGGTCCAGGCGAACACGTAGAACTAACGTATAAATATGAAAATGGCGAATTTGCAAAGATATCTGAAGAGAAGAAGCCTAACTAGATTCAAGGAGTGTTTCGTAAAATGAACAAGATCCGTATAAAGCCAATAATTACACTGATACTTGTGCTGGCACTGCTCGTTTGTGCCACGGCATGCACAAACGGTAAAAGAGCCGGCGAGGAGGCTAAATCTAGCGTAAGCACTGATATAAGTGCCGTAGAGAAGCTGTTTCCTTCATTGGAAGGTGCTACGGAGATCGAGTGGGAGCAGGTTACTTTGGGTAGCGGAGATAGCAGAGTTCCCGGACCGACAGACTATAAATTTCAAGGATACATAGTGTTGTCGGACGATGTGGCTCAGAAATACGCTTCATCCTACGATTTCACAGAGGCTAAGCCGGATGTGACATTTGAAAACATTAAGGAGCGTGAAGGCAACTGGAAATACTCGGAGGATTTCTGCAAAGATATAATTCCCGAGTACTATCCGGGCTCGGTATGGATTGACGGAAATACAATTCTTTTTTCCATGACAACGACATGATCAAGATTATTTGAGTATTAGCTGCAGCATTTCGGTGCTGCCGGTTGTATACATATATATCAAGCTTAGATAAATATATCCAAGGAGGAAAGATGAAATGAAGTTTTTTAGGGGAGCTGTAGCGGCGGTGCTGACATGCACTCTTTTGACGGGTTGCGGTTTAAATGGAGCCGGTAGGTCTTCGGAAGCCAAATATGAAGGTGATGGCTTTAAGACTGCAGAGGCAGCAGCAACATCTTTTGTGGAGGGATTAAGAGATCTCGATTACAACAAGATGCTGAAATCATACGCATGGGAGACGCAGGCAGAACACTATAAGTATGAGAGCGAACTTGACAGGTTTGATTCCTTTATTCCAACAATGCCCGTTCAGATGCCTTCAGACAATGATTTTTATATTTCTGCGAATGCGTCCGGACTTCAAAGCATTGAATGTCGCAGGCTTTATTGCTCTATAGCTTATTATCTTATGAAAGATGATGTTGAAAAGGGAATGGTGATTCCGTTAAAAGATGAAGAGTCAATGAATGATTTCCTTTCAATATATGATAATGAAAGATATAAGGATTTCACCAAGATAAAAAATCTAAGATTTGTCTCTCCTGAAGAGGTTCTCGGAGATGCTTGTTCAATGGATGAATATAATGAGAAAGCTCAGATAAATTATGAGCATTATGGAGCGGATGAGGTTGTGAGCTTGGCAGCTCTTGCAGATGTTGGAGATAAAACTTTTTATTATTTCCCGACAGTGGCTCGTTACGGGGATAAGTGGTATGTTGTAAGCTCATGGAGCTTAATCAGCAGTTATCTTCAAATGGACGCATATACGCCATTTAAGATTACAAATGAAACGCCTAAAGACTGGATAAATAAGCAGGATAACGAAGAATAAACTATGAAAATAGATTAAATACAAAGGAGAGAGATATGTTTATAGTATGGGGCACAGAAACCAAAAGAAAGGATTATCAGTCAGTAGGACCGGTAATCTGTCCAAGCTGTGGAAGCTACGGAAGATACAATATTTTTAAAACGTACACGGTTTTGACGTTCTTTTTCTTTATTCCCACATTTAGATGGGGTACACAGTATTATGCAGAGTCAACTTGCTGCGGAGCATTGTATGCGCTCGATAAAGAGGTTGGAAAGGCAATAGCAAGCGGAGCACCCATAGAGGTAAGACCTGAGAATTTGAGCCTTATCAGAGGAGGTTATGTTCAGCAGACACAGCCTGTACAGTCCGCACAGCCTGCTCAGCCTGTGCAGATCGTCAAAGATGTAGAGATGAAAAAGTGCGCTCAGTGCGGCACCGAAACATCTTCAGACGCATTGTTCTGCCCCAGCTGCGGCACGAAGTTTTGATTGTAATATAAGGGAAGAGTAATAAATGGAAAGGTCGAAGTTTAATTCAGGTACAATAAGAAAAGCTTTTTTGGCTATAGTGGTTTTTAATTTTGCGAATCTGATTCTGCATTTTATCAGCTGCTATTTTCCTGTTGTTTTCCTGCAGTTGGACTACGGCCTTTACATAGCTAAGATTTCGATATATCTGGCTTTATATCTGTTTCTTAAAAAGAATTTCGGAAATTGCTTTATTGTTTGCCAAAGATTTATTATGGCAACAATAGTGTTGGATGCGGCGGAATTATACATGTCCAACATGAGAAACGGAAATTTTTCGTATATTTTGCTGTTGTTTGTTCTGTTTAAATTTATACTCGATTGCCTTTTATTCATGGAATATAAGTGTATCGCGATGCAGGAATCGTTTGTTGATCGCGATTACGAAAAGGTATTGGTAAACAGGGAAAATAATAGCTGGATCAAATTCAATATATTCATTCTTACTTGCTTTGGTGCAGCTTTTTTTTCTAAACAACCACTTCTTTTATTCTTTACAGTTTTCATGCTGATTGTCAGATTTGTGTATGAGATCTTGATAATCAGAAGTGCTTCTCTCGGTTTTAGATTTTACGAAGGGCCCAAGGTCTTTGTTGAAGATAAGACACTTACCTGGATGATCCATAGAACAGGTTTTTATAGGAAGAATAAAAAATGCAATCCTGTTTTGAAAAAGTGTTTGCTTGGAGCTGTCGGAATCATATTGCTTTTGGGATTATATGCGTATTTTTCATATGATGACAATATGGACCATGTGCAGCTTTCGAGTAAGCAAGAGTTAAAATATCGGGAGACCGAAGGTATTTCCTGTTATTATGTCTCTAATAAGATGCCCGAGTGGACAGGCTTAAGAAGAGAAAAATTCGGATTTACCAATAATGAGACCGGAATGGATACGGGTGCTCGGTTTAAAAGTATCGACTTCGATAAAACCGGAATAACTTGGGATGGCGATGATAAGTACATTGACAGAAATGGCAATACGATTACTATGATACCGTTTGCTGCACTGATCACCACATCGCATAGGCAGCACATTTTAAGGTATTTTGTGACTAACAGTCCCAGATTTTTGGATGGATATACATATGATTATTACGGACATGCATATGATGATCACGATGATTGTATAGATTACTGGAATTCAATGTCGGAACTGCGCGATAAATATTTTAATAATTCAGATTATTTTACCCCGGCTTTTCAAAGCGGAGTAACCGTTTTCTACAGTGGTTTTTATGATTGTTATGGGCTTTTAAGAAAAGACGGGACTATTGCTGCGAAGCCTGTATATAGATGGCTAGAACCTAATGATGATAGCAGCTTGGCCTATATACAAGATAAAAGAGGAAACCACGGAGTAATCAATTCCGATGGGAAGGTGCTTATAAAGCATATTAATTTTAGGTCTTGGGATTTTTACCTTTTTTCTAGTGACATAGGTGTTTTTGCATTTGAATCATGGGATGATAAATATATATACCAAACCGATAACGGTGAAAGGCTATATCATCTGATGGACAAGGACGGCAATGAGTGGGACGGCTTGTATTCATTTATGGTACAAGGTACTCAAGTAAAAACATTTCACAAATACACAGGTGACTATGAGTATACAACAATAGCCGTATCAGATGGAAAAATATTGTTTGAGTCCGATCAATATGAGGAATTCATCGGTGAAAAAGAAGATGATGGAAGGGTTACCGAACTTATCGGAATAAAAAAGTCCGGTGAAAAAGAAACGATATATTTGGAATAAAACACAGGAGCAATCGGTCCAAACCGCCGATTGCTCCTTTTTCATTGACTTCTCCTTGGTTTGGTGTATATTAATAGATATAAAGAGATATAAAAGGATATAAAGAGATATAAAAGAATTTTGAAGATATAAAGAGATATAAAAAGATATAAAAGAATCTCAAAGATATAAAGAGATATAAAAGAAACAAGTGGAGGTAAAAATGCAAAATCCGTTTTCAATTTCATTCGGAACACTTCCAACTCAATATATTTCAAGACTTACGCAGGCTAATCAGATACTTGATACATTCCGTGCAGATAAGCCTGCCAATCACGTATATATGCTTACGGGCATCAGAGGTTCGGGTAAGACCGTCATGATGACGGACATATCCGAGAAGCTCAGAAAAGAAAAAGATTGGATCGTAGTGGAGATAAGTCCCGAGAGGGATATGCTCGAGAGTTTGGCGGCTGCGCTTTATGCAATTCCTGAACTACATGCTCTTTTTATTAAAGCGAAGCTGGATTTTTCAGCCTTGGGACTGGGAGTGTCCATCGAGAGCGCTGCTCCGGTTACGGATATTGATGTTGCTGTCGGAAGAATGCTTGAGCATATCACAAAAGCAGGCAAGAGAGTCCTTATAACAGTTGATGAAGTGACCAATAATCCCAATGTAAAGGTGTTTGCAGCGGCTATTCAGATATATCTAAGACGCGGATATAATGTGTTCCTGATCATGACAGGACTCTATGATAACCTGTACGATCTGCAGAATGAAAAGACACTTACATTCCTGTACAGAGCACCGAAAATCATAATGGACCCGCTCAATTACACAGCAATAGTCTCGCATTATAAGAAAACATTTGATATTGATAATGGCAAGGCGGAGTACATGGCCAAGCTCACAAAAGGCTATTCGTTTGCTTTCCAGGTACTCGGATATCTTATGTGGGAGAGCAAGAACAAGGATATAGACGAGCTTCTTCCCGAGTACGATCAGTACCTTGATGAGTATATTTATGATAAAATATGGTCTGAAATGTCAGAGACGGACAAAAAAGTTGTCGCCTATATCGCAACAAGCGGTGAGACCAATGTCGGCAAGATAAGAAAGCACCTTGATATGACAACGCCGCAGTTTTCAGTGTACAGAGACAGGCTCAAGAGAAAAGGCGTTATCAGCACGGCGCAGTACGGCTATATTTCGCTTCTTTTGCCCAGGTTTGATGAATATGTGAGGATGCATTCGGATGTCTAATTCATTTTACGCCAAATACATAAAAAGACTCATCGACATAATCCTGTCGCTGCTCGTTATAGTGCTGTTTTGCTGGCTGTACGCGATCGTGGCGATACTTGTTAGAGTTAAGCTCGGAAGCCCCGTACTGTTTAGGCAGGCGCGCCCGGGCAAGGATGAGAAGATCTTCAACATGTTCAAGTTCAGGACCATGACGGATGAGAGAGATGCAAACGGCGAGCTTCTTCCCGATGAAATAAGACTTACCAAGTTCGGAAGCTTCCTTAGAAAATCCAGTTTGGACGAGCTTCCCGAGTTTTTTAACATCCTAAAAGGCGACATGTCCTTCATAGGCCCGAGGCCCCTTCTTGTTAAGTATCTTCCTTACTACAACGAAAGGGAACGCCTTCGCCACAGCATAAGGCCCGGACTTACCGGATGGGCGCAGGCTCATGGCAGGAACGCAATCTCTTGGGAAAAGAAATTTGAATACGATGTCTGGTATGTGGAACACATGTCGTTCCTTACAGACATTAGGGTTATAATAGATACCGTAAAGGCAGTACTTCACAGCGAGGGAGTCGTTTTAAACGCATTGGAGGATTTTGATGAATACAGGAAACATCAAACCCACACCGATACACAAACTTGATGATAACGAGCTTTCTTTCCTTTATGTCAAAAGAGAGGACATGATTCCTTACTCTTTTGGCGGCAACAAGGCAAGAAAAGCTCTGTTGTTTTTTGAAGAGATAGACAAAAAAGGCGCGGACGTTGTTGTAACCTACGGAAGCAGCCATTCCAATCATTGCAGAGTCGTAGCCAATATGGCGGCAGCAAGGAACATTCCCTGCATCATTATAGGCCCCGAGGAAGTAAGTGATACGACCTACAACAGCGTGCTTATGGAGCTCTTTGGAGCCAAGATCATAACGGTTCCCATAGACAAGGTGCATGACACTATAGAAGCAGAGCTGGCGCGCCTAAGAGGCGAGGGCAAGAACCCTTATTTTATCCAAGGCGGCGGGCACGGCAACATCGGAACCGAGAGCTACGTAAGATGCTACAAAGAGATAAAGTCCTATGAAAAAGAGACGGGAATAAAATTCGACTATATCTTTTTTGCCACGGGAACAGGCACAACTCAGGCAGGACTCGTCTGTGGACAGCTGATGGAAGAGGATGACAGACATATCGTCGGGATCAGCATCGCAAGAAAGAATCCAAGAGGCCGCGATGTTGTGCTGGACAGCATCTATGAGTATCTTGATGCCAAGGCTTTTTCTTATGATAAGAGCGATGTCGAAGCAAAGACTGTGTTTATCGATGATTACACGGGCGACGGCTACGGCAAGGACAGCAAAGAGATAGAGAACATTATAAAAGAATCCATGATAAAATACGGAATGCCGCTTGATGCCACGTATACAGGCAAGGCATTTTGCGGAATGAAAGACTACATCAAAAAGAATAACTTGGAGGATAAGAAAATTCTTTTTATCCATACAGGCGGAACGCCGCTATTCTTCGATTTCCTGAACGGAATGAAATAAGATAAATACTGATAATGGAGCATAGAAATGAATATTTTGGTACTAAGCGCAGGAACAAGAGATAAGGTTGTCAGATACTTTAAGGAGACCCTTAAGGGCAAGGGAAACGTGATCGCGACTGATTGCAGCAACTTAGCGCCTGCGATATATGACGCCGACAAGGCTTACATTGTTCCCAGGATTGATGCGCCCGATTACATCGACAAGGTCATCGATATCTGTAAAAAAGAAAAAATAGACGGAGTCTTTTCACTGATAGATCCCGAGCTTTCGCTTATCGCTAAGGAGCGTGCGCGGTTTGAAGAAGTCGGAACTACGCCGATCGTATCAAGCTACGACCTTTGCGAGATGAGCCTTGATAAGTACGCGATGTACAAGTTCCTTACGGAAAAGGGCATCTCAACAGGAAAGTGCTACATCGACAAGGATAGCTTTTACAAGGCAAAGGCAGCAGGCGAGATTGCTTATCCCGTCTTCGTTAAGCCAAGACTTGGAAGTGCCAGCCTGAACATCAACATGGTTAATACCGACGAGGAGATAAACACTCTTTTTGATATATACGACGATCTCATGATCCAGGAATACATGAAGGGACAGGAGTACGGCGCCGACATCTACATCGACATGATCTCGGGCAAGTGTGTTTCGATATTCCTTAAGAAAAAGATCAAGATGAGAGCCGGCGAGACCGACAAATCCGTTTCGGTAAGGGATCCCGAGCTTTTCGATAAGCTTGCGCAGTTTGCGGAGGAGAGCGGATACAGGGGAATGATCGACGCGGATCTTTTCCTTGATAACGGCAAATGGTACCTCTCCGAGATCAATCCGAGATTCGGCGGCGGATATCCTCACGCATACGAGTGCGGCGTCAACTTCCCGCAGTTTGTTATAAATAACCTTGAGGGAAAAGAAAATGCTCCATCGATAGGAGAATACAAAGAAGGCATCTACATGATGAAATACAACGATCTGTTGGTGCTTCCGGAGAGTGAGCTTATCTGATATGAAAAAAGCACTGATACTTGCAAATTCATCAAGCGGCTTGTACGACTTTAGAAATGAGCTGCTGCTCGGGCTCATGGATGAAGGCTTTGAGGTTGTGGTAAGTCTTCCCGATGACCTCAAGAACAAAGAATTAAACGACGAGGGCTGCAGAGTGGTCCACACCGATATTAACAGGCGCGGAGTCAATCCCGTCCAGGACCTCGGACTTCTTTTTTCTTATATCAAATTAATAAAAAAAGAAAAGCCGAGCGTGGTCATCACATATACCATAAAGCCCAATATCTACGGCGGCGTGGCTTGCAGATTCTTAAGAGTTCCCTATGTGTCAACGGTCACGGGACTCGGAACTACCTTTGAAAGAGGCGGAGTGCTGCTAAAGCTCATAGTGTTCATGTATAAGACGGCGCTCAAGAAATGCCGCTGTCTCTTTTTCCAGAACAGTCATAACAAAGACGTATTCGAAAGTCACGGCATTAAGGCCAAGAAGCACGTTGTTGTGAACGGCTCCGGAGTTAATCTTGATAAGCACAAGAAAGAAGACTATCCCGGACACGCGGACGATGTGACGAGATTTCTTTATATCGGAAGAATTATGAAGGAAAAGGGGACGGACGAGTACCTCTATGCGGCAAAAGAGCTGCATAAGAAGTACGGTGACAGAGTTTCTTTTGCCGGAATCGGTTATTTCGACGACGAGTACGAGGATAAGGTAAAAGAAGCGCAGGAAGAGGGCTATTTCAAGATGATATCTTATCAGCCCGATATTCACCCTTATATAAAAGAAAGCGATGCGATCGTTCATCCTTCTTATCACGAGGGAATGTCAAACGTCCTTATGGAGGCTTCTGCGACCGGAAGGCCCGTCATTGCTTCTGATATCAGCGGATGCAGAGAGATCGTTGATAAAGACAAGTCGGGATTTCTGTTTGCTCCAAGGGATAAGGAAGCTCTTTTACAGGCTTTGGACAGATTCATGGCACTTAATATAAATGAGCGCAAAGCCATGGGAGAAGCGGCTCGGAGCTATGTTGAGCAGAAGTTTGACAGGAGTAGTATAATATTGACGTATATTAATGAGATAAAAGAGATTATTATCTAAAGATATTATTTTGTGGAGGAATCACAATGGGTTTGTATGAAAAGCTCCTTTCGGGAGAAGAGAAATTATCACTTGTAGGACTTGGATATGTCGGCATGCCTATCGCCGTAGCATATGCCAAGAAGATCAAGGTTGTAGGATATGACTTTAATGCGGATAAGGTTGAACTTTATAAAAAAGGAATCGACCCCACAAGAGAAGTCGGAGATGATGCGATCAAGGAGACAAGCGTAGAGTTTACCGCTGATCCTGAGAAGCTTAAAGAGTGTAAGTTCCACGTAGTAGCGGTTCCTACACCTGTTAACGACGATCACACACCTGATCTTTCACCTGTAGAGGGAGCAAGCCATACACTTGGTAAGTACCTTACAAAGGGAAGCATCGTAGTTTACGAGTCAACTGTATATCCCGGAGTAACTGAGGATATCTGCGTGCCTATCCTTGAGGCTGAGTCAGGACTTAAGTGCGGCGTTGATTTCAAGGTAGGATATTCACCCGAGCGTATCAACCCCGGTGACAAGGTGCACAGACTTGATACTATTACCAAGATTGTTTCAGGTATGGACGAAGAGACTCTTGAGGAAGTAGCTAAGGTTTACAGCCTTGTTGCTCTTGCCGGAGTTTATAAAGCACAGTCTATCAAGGTTGCAGAGGCAGCCAAGGTTATCGAGAATTCACAGCGTGATATCAATATCGCTTTCATGAACGAGCTTTCAATGATCTTCCACAAGATGGACATTGATACAAAGAGCGTTCTCGAGGCAGCCGGAACAAAGTGGAACTTTCTTAAGTTCTTCCCCGGTCTTGTAGGCGGTCACTGCATCGGCGTTGACCCTTACTACCTCACATATAAGGCTGAGGAGCTCGGATATCACTCACAAATCATTCTTTCGGGACGTAGAATTAACGACGATATGGGTAAGTACATCGCCGAGTCCCTTGTAAAGAACCTTATTTCAGCCGACATCGCGGTTAAGAATGCCAAGGTTGCTATCCTCGGATTCACATTCAAGGAGAACTGCCCCGATACACGTAACACCAAGGTTATCGATATCTACAACGAGCTCGGAGAGTACGGAATCACTCCCGTTGTTGTCGATCCCGAGGCTGATTCTGACGAAGCTAAAAGACTCTATGGCATCGACTTTGACAGCATTGATGCCGTTAAGGATATGGACGCGGTTATCGTTGCGGTTGCTCACAAGGAGTTTGAGAGCTACAAGCCCGCTGATATCGCGAAATTCTTCAATGCTTCCCACAAGACCAAAGTGTTCATGGATCTTAAGGGAATCTACGATATGAACGATTATAAAGCGCCTGAGTTCGACTACTGGAGGCTGTAAAGTAATCACTTAGCGAGGTATTTTCGAGCTTAGTGTACTACTTTGTTCCGGCGAGCGAATGCGAGAGCGGAACTTCCTTATAATTTTGAAAAGAGGCAATTGTAATGAGCTACAAAGAACTTAAATTTGACAAAGACAGCGTTTTCCTCGTAACCGGAGGCGCGGGCTTCATCGGATCAAACATCTGCGAAGCACTTCTTGATATGGGTTACACAGTAAGATGCATGGATAACCTCTCAACAGGGCACATCGAGAACATCCAGCCCTTTATGAGCAACGAGAGATTTACTTTTATTCAGGACGACATCAGAGATCTTGATGCCTGCCTTAAGGCAACGGAAGGCGTCACCTACGTTCTCAACGAGGCGGCTTGGGGAAGCGTTCCCAGAAGTATCGAGATGCCTCTTTTGTACGAGGAGATCAACATCCGCGGAACACTTAACATGATGGAAGCTTCAAGGCAGAACGGCGTTAAGAAGTTCGTTTATGCTTCAAGCTCATCTGTTTACGGTGATTCCACAATCCTTCCCAAGAAGGAAGGACAGGAAGGAAATGTTCTTTCTCCCTATGCTCTTACCAAGAAAGTTGATGAAGAGTACGGTAAGCTTTACAAGAAGCTCTACGGACTTGATACATACGGACTTCGTTATTTCAACGTGTTCGGAAGAAGACAGGATCCCAACGGTGCATATGCAGCCGTAATCCCTAAGTTCCTCAAACAGCTTATGAACGGCGAGACACCTACCATTAACGGTGACGGTAAGCAGTCTCGTGACTTTACATATGTAGATAACGTTGTTGAGGGTAACCTCAGAGCTTGTCTTGCTTCATCAGAGGCAGCAGGTGAAGCTTACAACATCGGTGCGGGCGGAAGAGAGTTCCTTATCGATGTTTATCATCACCTTACAGATGCACTCGGACTTGATGTAGAGCCTATCTACGGCCCTCCTCGTGCCGGTGATATCAGAGATTCCAACGCCGACATCAGCAAGGCAAGAAAGAATCTCGGTTACGATCCTTCATATGATTTCAAGGCAGGAATCAAGCTTGCCATTGATTGGTACAAAGAGAATTTATGAAGATAACTGTTCGTTTGGATGACATAACACCTGATATGGATTGGGACAAATTCGAGAGATTCAAGAAAGTGCTCGATGCGCATGATATCAAGCCTCTCATAGGTGTTGTTCCCGATAATAAGGATGAGAAATTAAGCTGTGGACCTTTTCGTGAGGACTTTTGGAACTATATAAAAGAGCTCCGGGACAGCGGATGGGTCATTGCACTTCACGGCTTTAATCACATTTATACCACCAAGGAACCCGGCCTTTTCCCCGTTGGCGGAAAGTCTGAATTCGCAGGACAGCCATATTCCGTTCAGGACGACATGCTCAGGGAAGCAAGAAGGATATTTAAGAGCCACGATATCAACACCGATATCTTCATGGCGCCTTCTCATTCCTTTGACAAGAAGACGATCAAGTCTCTTAAGAAAAACGGAATATACAAGATAACCGACGGCTTCGGAAGAGCGCCCTATTCCAGATTCGGAATGACCTTCTATCCGATCTCGGTTAAAAAGAGCAGCAGTATCAAGGATAAAAGAGACGGCTTCACAACCTTTGTCTATCACGTAAACACCATGAACGACAAGGATTTTGAGAATTTCGAGAAGCTTTTTGAACAGGCCGACGTAGTTTCTTTTTCCGAATTTATGAATGTAGAACCTACAGAACGCAGCTTCTTTGGGAATCTGGCAGAGTTTATAACAGCTAAGACCAAATTTACGGTAATGAAGCTTCGGAGCAGAAAAGGAAACTGACCGAAGCGCAGCGAGGGGATAAAATGGAAGATAACTATGGTCAGATAAGAGTCTTACATGTTCTCGGAGGACTTGGAGTTGGCGGCGCTGAGTGCAGGATCATCGATCTATATCGCAATATGGACAGGGACAGGATTCAGTTTGATTTTCTTGTCCATTGTTCACCTGAAAAGACAGGAAAAAAGAGTCCGACTTCTGACGAACTTATGAAGGTTCGAGAGCCGGACTATTTTGATTCCAGCGTATATAAGCTTGGCGGAAGGATATTCTGCCTTCCGAAATTTGTAGGAACCAATTACGCCGAGTACAAAGCGGCCATAAAAAGATTTTTTGCCGAGCATAAAGACGAGTGGAAGGTGGTACAGGGCCACATGACGAGTACCGCAGCGATTTATCTTCCTATCGCCAAAAAGAACGGAGTTCCAATCTGCGTTGCTCACGCAAGAAGCGCGGGTGTAGACAAAGGCGTAAAAGGCCTTGCGACAAGATTTCTCAGGACACCCCTTCAAAAAGAGGGCATCTGCGATTACAACTTCGCATGCTCAAAAGAGGCCGGATATTCGGTGTTCGGACAGACGCTCATGGATCAGGGAAGCGTTCGCATCATTCCAAATGCCGTAGACCTCAAGAATTTTGCTTATAACGAGGAAACAAGAAATAAGATAAGAGGCGAGCTTGGACTTTCCAATGCCGTTGTAATAGGACATGTCGGAAGCTTTAGATACGCCAAGAACCACGAGTTTTTGCTACAGGTATTTACGCAGCTTTGCAGACTTCTTGATAATGACGACTTAAACGAATACAGCATGCTCCACGGCATGAGAGTAAGACTTCTAATGCTCGGCACGGGTCCTCTTATGGATGAGATGAGAAGGCTTGCCGACAGACTACATATATACGACAGATGCATTTTTGCAGGCAATAAGAGTAATGCCTCAGATTATTACCAGGCGATGGATTACTTCTGCTTCCCTTCAAGATACGAAGGTCTTCCCGGAAGTGTCATAGAGGCGCAGGCAGCGGGACTTCAGTGCCTGGTTTCAGATCAGGTTACTCCCGAAGTTAATGTAACTGAGCTTGTTTCAATGCGAAGCATTAACTCGGACCCCAGAGATTGGGCGAGGAAGATACTCGAAGATCTCATGCTTCAGGGAGACGCCGATAAGGATATTTTCAGTGAAGAGATCAAGCTCAATCAGACGTTTACGCAGATAGCCGGTGAGAGAAAAGAGAGCGTCTTTGAAAACGAGGATACGCCCGATTTTGACTTACTTGATGCCGGTACCGGATTCGATACGATAAACACGGCGCCCAAGCATTCGATAAGCCATATCGATTCCGGCTTTTCCATAGGAAACAGAAAAGAGTCATCGGAGCACATACTTAATGAACTCCGCGCAGCAGGCTTTGACGTAAAGAGCCAGGCCAAGATGATGGCTTATTTCTACGAAAGAGGACATTTTTGATGAATAATAATAAAAAGAACCTGATGCTCATGGTTCCGATGCTTCACCAGGGCGGATTTGAGCGTGTGTGCATCAAGACTGCAAGACTCATGCAGGACTTTTACAACGTTTATATTCTTATTTTCAGTTCAAAAGATATCAACTTCGACATCGAGGGGCTGAATGTCATAGACATAGATGTACTCTCAAAAAAAGGCGTTGTAAATAAAATAATAAATGTTATTAAAAGAGTCAAAAAGACAAAAAAGATCAAGAAAGAACTCGGAATAGATATTTCCTACAGCTTCGGAAGTTCGGCCAACTATGTCAACGTTCTATCCAGGGGAAAAGAAAAGGTTCTGACCGGACTTCGTTGTCAGACCGATATGGAGCGAAGCGACCAGATAAAGCTTTTTTGCAGCAGATCAGATCAGGTTCTTTCTTGTTCAAAAGAGATAGTAAGACAGCTCCTTAAAGACTATAACTACGATAAGAGCACATATATTTATAATCCTTTGGATACGGATGATATCTGCGAAAAGGGAAGCGAACCTGTCGAGGATTTCCCTTTTAAGGGAGAGGACCTCAAGGTCATTTCCACCATGGGAAGAAACGATTACATCAAAGGAATCTGGCATCTCGTCAAGGCTTTTTCACTGGTCCACGAGAAATGCCCGAATGCAAGGCTTGTAATAGCCGGTGCGGGAAATTGGAGTGCTTACAAGGAGCTTGCCAATGAGCTCAACATAGAAAACGAGGTTGCGTTTACCGGAATGAAGAAGAATCCGTTCCCTTACGTTGCGGCTTCCGACGTATATGTCTGCAGCTCCAACCACGAGGGCTTTCCAAATGCGGTCCTTGAAGCAATGGCACTTAAAAAGCCCGTTGTTTCCGCTGACTGTAAGACAGGGCCCAGAGAGATCCTTTTAAGCTCTGAGCAGTACGAGGATCTTATTTCAAGGATTCCTAACGGAGACAGCACCAAGGAAGCTATCGAAGGAGAATACGGCATTCTCGTTCCCGATATGGGCGAAGAGGTCGACATGAACCCCGAGAACATCACGGACGGAGAGAAGATACTTGCGGACAAGATTCTTTCTCTTTTGACTGATGACAATAAGCTTTCTCATTATTCGGAAAAAGCGGGAGAGAGAGCTCTTTTCTATACTCCCGATAAATACAAAGACAGTATTCATGAGATATTCAAGAGGTATGAGTGATGCATTACAAGGTAGTAGTCTTCGGTGTAAAAGATACATCGGAAAACATAATAGATTTCATAGAAAAGGAGCTCTGCAAGGTTGACCTTGTCATGACCATTGCGCCCAAGGTTCTTGAGCACAATCAGGTCTCCGGCTTTAAGGGACTTTCTTTTTTGACTGAGAAATACGGAATTCCCGTTTACGAAGCAGAGAGCTATTTCCTTAATGACGACAAGACGGTAGAGTTTATAAAGAACAACACCTTCGATCTCGGAATCGTAATGGGCTGGCAGAGACTTATCCCTCCGCATGTTCTTGATGCGTTTAAGGCCGGAATCTACGGCTTCCACGGAAACAGCGGATACTTGCCCTTCGGAAGAGGCAGATCGCCCCTTAACTGGTCAATGATCCTCGGAGATACCAGATTTAACCTCAATCTCTTCAGATACGACGAGAAGGCCGATAGCCCCAACGTCTTTGCTACGGAGATGTTCCAGATAAACGAGCACGACGATATAAGGACCGCGCAGTACAAGAACATGATCTGCTCCAAGAGCCTTATCAGGAAGCTCGTGACAACATATATGGAAAAGGGAGAAATTCCCATTCATACAGATTCAAAAGACTTTGATTCATGGTACAATAAACGTACGGCTGCGGACGGTAAAATAGATTTTCACGAAAGAACGAGAAACATCTACAACCTCATCAGAGGTGTTGCGGCGCCCTTCCCCGGAGCATTCTGCTATGCGGGCGAGGAGAGCGATGAGAACAAAGTTACCGTTTGGCAGGCTCATCCTTTTGATGAGATGATAGATTTCTCGGGATATGCGCCCGGGGAGATCGCCGATGTCTTTGACGGTAAGCCTATCGTAAGGACCGTGGACGGCTCACTCATCATTGATAAATACGATTCCGCCAAGGAATTAGTTACAGGAATGGTACTCAGATAATTATGAAAACAATAGCATTTCACCTCAACTGCCTTGTGCAGGGCGGCGCGGAGCGAGTTGTATCCAATCTTGCCAATCAGTTTGCCAAGGAAGGCTACAAGGTATACGTGGCAACGGAATGGGTGGACGAGAACGAGTTCGCCCTTGACGAAAAGGTCACGAGAGTCCATGTAGGCCTGCGTGAGGGTGATGAAAAGAAGAACAGAATAGCCAAGTTCTTTTTAAGGATCAAATACCTTAGAGAATTCGTTAAGAACTATCATCCGGACGTTCTTATCGCCTTTGCACAGAGAGCCAATTACAGAGCACTCATGGCGGCAGGTAAGAGCGATGTTCCTGTGGTCATTTCCATAAGGACAGACCCGGTGGGACATTACGATGCTATTTCGGATAAGATACAGATAGCCTGGCTGTTTGACAGAGCTGCGGGCTGCGTCTTCCAGACGACGGGACAAAAAGAGTTCTTTAAGCCCCATCTTCAGGACAATTCGCAGATCATACTCAATCCGATCAATCCCAAGTATTTCGGGTTAAAAAAGCCTGAGCAGCGCGAAAAGTCTGTTGTTCATCACGCAAGGCTGGTCGACTTCAAAAATCAGCCCATGCTGTGCGAAGCTTTTATAAAGGTTCACGAAAAGCACCCCGATTACGTGCTTAAGATCTACGGTCCCGACTCTTTTGACGGAACCAAAGAGATACTCGATAAGATAATCGCTGACAACCACGCGGAGGACTACATCCTTCTTATGGGCGGAAGCGACGAGCTGGAAAAAGAGATCCCGAAGGGCGCGGTATATGCCTTTTCATCCGACTGGGAAGGAATGCCCAATTCGCTTCTTGAAGCGATGGCGATGGGAATGCCCATTGTTGCGACGGATTGCCCCTGCGGCGGCCCGAGGACCGTTATGCAGGACGGTGTGAACGGACTTCTTGTTCCGATAAAAGATCCCGATGCGATGGCGGAGGGCATCTGCAAGCTTATCGAAGACAGAGAGCTTGCCGAGAGACTCGGAGACGAGGCAAGAAAGATTGAACAGATCGCCAATGCAGAGGCGGTATTTATACAGTGGAGAGATTATCTCGAAAAAGTAATAGGAGAAAAGAAGTAATGTTTTCATTTGATGATTACAGAGAAATACTTAGAATCGTAAAAGAGACGGGGCTTAATGCCACATATGAGGAAGCGCTTAACAGAGATTCTTTTATCATCTTAAGACACGATGTTGAGTATTCTGTAGAAAGAGCCTACGCCCTTTCAAAGGTTGAAGAGAGCATGGATATGAGATCCACATTCTTTTTCCAGTGGACCAACAACTCTTACAACATCTTATCAAGAAAGAACAGAGACATCCTTACCGACATGCACGAGAGAGGACAGCACATCGGTCTTCACTTTGCGCTTAACGGCATGACGGATATGGAGCTCATAAGAAAGAGGATCAAGCAGGAGATCGATATGCTCAGCGATATGCTTGGCTTTAATATCACATCTTTCTCCATCCACAGACCGTCACCTGACGTTCTTGCAGAGAATATCAAGCTTCCCGGTATTATCAATGCTTATCAGGACGAGTTCTTCTCTTTTGACCCTCAGGCGAAGCCCGATTCCAAACTTGATGTAAAGTATATGTCGGATGCCAACCACATCTGGAGATACGGCTATCCCGACGAGGAGACCATCAAGGCCAACAAGAGAGTGCAGATCCTTACACATCCTTTTGCATGGACCAAGAAGGGCTATGACAACCTTGATAATTACAAGACACTTGTAAACGAGAAGTACATTGAGCTCATTGATTCCATCGACAATGAGTGTAAGGACTTCGGACCACTTCGTGACAACTTCGAAAAACTTCCTGTGGAGCTTTAATACATACAATGTGCGGAATTTGCGGATATATTTCTAAAAAGAGAATAACTGAAGAACAGCTTCGCATCATGAACGATACCATGTATCACAGAGGCCCCGATGACAGCGGTGTTGAACTGTATCAGGGTGCGAACGATTATATCATAGGCTTTGCCCAGAGAAGACTTTCGATCCTTGATCTGTCGCCTTTGGGACATCAGCCAATGCACTCGGAAAACGGCAGGATCTCTGTCGTTTACAACGGCGAGATCTACAATTTCCTTGAGCTCAAAAAAGAGCTTTCGGATTACACTTTTAAGTCGAACTGCGATACCGAGGTCATTATCGCCGCGTACCTTAAATGGGGCATCGACATGGTCGATCACATTCACGGTATGTTTGCGATCGCTCTTTACGACAGAGAGACCGATGACGTTTATCTTATAAGAGACAGGATCGGTAAGAAACCTCTTTTCTATTGGGTAGACGGCAAGAATCTCGTGTTCGCATCAGAGCTTAAGCCTATCATGAAATGCCCCGGTTTTAAGCCTGAAATAAGAAAACAGGTGTTATCCAGATTCCTTCTTCAGCAGTACATCATGGCGCCCGACACGGTGTTCACCGATGTCTATAAGCTTGAAGCCGGTTCTTATCTTAAGTTCCATAACGGCGAGATAAGTAAAAAGAAATATTGGAACATCAAAGATGTTTATAAAAAGATGAGCGCAGATCCCGTAAGAAGCTATGAAGAGGCTAAAGAGGGACTCAAGGAGCGCTTAAAGAAGTCCGTTGCGAACAGAATGATCGCGGACGTTCCGCTCGGTACGTTCCTTTCCGGAGGATACGATTCGTCGCTTGTAACCGCTATAGCGCAGGAATTATCGGATCAGCCCGTTAAGACCTTCTGTATCGGATTTGACGTTCCAAGGTTCAACGAGGCCGAGTACGCCAAAGAGATCGCAAAGCATCTCGGCACGGACCACACCGAGGTTTACATAACGGAAAGAGAGATGTTTGATCTTGTCAGCAGCATCCCTCAGTACTACGACGAGCCTTTTGCGGACAACTCGCAGATACCTTCAATGCTCGTAAGTAAGGTTGCCAAGAAGGACGTTACCGTTGCTCTTTCGGGAGACGGCGGAGATGAGTTCTTCTGCGGCTATAACATATATGAAAACGTAAGACAGGCGCAGCTTCTCGATATTCCGGGTGCGATCGTGCACGGAATAGGACAGATCCCCGTGGGAAGCGGCAAACTTCTTGATAAGATGCCTTTCAGAGTCAAGGTCGTTGCCAATAACCGCAATCCCGAGACTAAGACACAGCTTGTTTCGGAGGGCTATATCAAGTCCTGTCACGCATTTATCTCAGGAAAAGAAGAGCCGGATATTCCGATGAGCGCGCTTGATTATATCGCCACGGATTACAACCTTGGTATCAACAAGCAGCCGATTCTTTTCCCTGTTGAGAGCCTCTACGGAGTAAGGGACTTCCAGGTAAGGAGAATGCTCCTTGATATGGACACCTATCTTCCCGAGGATATTCTTGTTAAAATGGACAGAGCTTCCATGAAGTACTCACTTGAGTCGAGATGTCCTATAATGGATACGGAAGTTATGGAGTATTCGTTCAGAATACCGCATAAATACAAGTTCTATAAGGGAGATAAAAAGCATATTCTTAAAGATCTTGCTTATGACTATATTCCCAAAGAGCTTTTGGAAAGACCAAAGACAGGCTTCGGCGTTCCGATGGATCAGTGGCTACGCGGTCCTTTGAAGGAACAGCTTCTTGATTACAGCAGCACGTCTTTCCTTAAGAAGCAGGATATATTTGATGTTGACTATGTATCCGCATTTATCAACAATTATGTGGTTAACGGCGATGGCGGCCCTGCAACTGGAGCCAACTACAGTAAGATAGCGTGGTCGTTCTACATATTTCAGCAGTGGTACAATTACCATATGACATGATTCAGGGTAAGCGGAGTGCGTATTCCTGTTTGAAGTTAAAAGGAGTTTTTTAAATGACAAGAGAAGAAGTTTTTGAGAAATTAAATGAAGTATTCAGAGATGTTTTCGAGGAGGACGATCTTACCGTTACCGACGCTACAACAGCGGCAGATGTTGACGGATGGGATTCACTTGAGCACATCAATCTTATCAATGCCATCGAGCAGGAGTTTGACATCAAGTTCAACATGGGACAGATCGTTTCCATGAAGAATGTAGGTGAGATGGCAGACATTATCATGAGCAAATTACAGGGCTAAACGCATGAAGATACATCACGTTGGATATCTTGCAAAGAGCATAGCAAAGTCCGAGAAGAAATTCTTGGAGCTCGGATACGAGATCGAGCGCCCGGTTAAGTTCGACGAGATCAGGAACATCAACATCGAGTTTCTTGTAAACGGCGATTACAGGGTTGAACTCATAGAGCCCATGGGCGAGGACTCTCCCATGTATCCTTTGCTTGCGCGCTATAAGAACACGCCTTATCATTTTTGCTATGAAGTCGAAGATATAGAAAAGGCTGTGGAGGAGCTTTCCGCGCAGCGCTACACCGTGATACACGAGCCCAATATCGCGCCCTGTATCGACGGCAAGAAAGTCGCTTTTTTATACAATAACAGCATGGGGATAATCGAGCTTGTTGAATTCTGAGGTTAATAGTAAAAAGCATATCGCTATGTATATAGGCTCCCTTCAAAAGGGCGGCGCAGAGAGGGTAATGGCTAATCTTGCGGATTATTTTTTTGAGCAGGGTTATAAAGTTACTCTTGTTACCACGTACCTTGCAGCCAACGAATACGAGGTTAAACACGCAGCCTGGAAGAGTGTTCCCGCAGGTGCGCCCAGTGCTGAGCTTGTAGCGGACCTTGACGAAAATCCTGTTTGGGTTGATCCAAACGGCGGCGAGAAGGGCGGAATACAGCGCATTTTCTCGGCACTTCTTAAGGACGAGCAGGAAAAGAGTCGTATCAAGAATTTCAGAAAAAGATCAGAGAAGCTTGTAAAGATCTGGAAGGACCTTAGACCCGACATGATCCTGAGCTTCATGGGAAAGAATAATATTATGGCGCTCTCAACGGCAACGAAAGAAGAGATCAAGGTTGTCGTATCCGTAAGAGCAGACCCTTCTATGGAGTATTCGAGCACATCAATGAAGGCTGCGATGCTTACAAACTTCGGAAAGGCAGCCGGAGTCGTTGTTCAGTCAAACGGCGCCAAAGCCAAGTTCCCTGCATACATCAGGAAGAAATGCATCATTCTTCCGAACGCGATCGATCCCTCTTTTATCAGACCCAGATATATCGGTGAGCGTGAGAAGAAGATCGTAATGGTCGCAAGACTTAACGAAAACAAGAACCAGGCTATGGTAATGGAAGCTTTCAAGGAAGCTACCAAAGATAAATTTAAGGATTATAAGCTCGTACTCTACGGAGATGGCCCCGACAGAGCCAAGCAGCAAAGGCTCGCGGCAAGTCTCGGAATAGATTCACGAGTTGAATTTGCAGGTAACGTCAAGCACGTCGCCGAGCATATAGAGAAGGCATATATCTTTATACTAGCTTCCAACCACGAGGGCATGCCAAACTCGCTTATAGAGGCGATGTCACTGGGACTTGCGTGCATATCGACGGATTGCCCCTGCGGAGGGCCCAAGGACCTTATAAATGACGGAGAGAACGGACTTCTGGTTCCCGTCGGAGACAAAGACGCAATGGCACAGGCAATCAGAAAGCTCCTTGAAGATAAAGAGCTTGCCGACAGGATCGGAACCGAAGCTGCCAAGATTCAGGAAAAGTGCAGCCCTGAGGTTACGAATGAAATGTGGAAGAAGTATTTTGACAAGATCATCGGAAATACGGATGACAGTAAATTTTAAAAGGACACTATATGAAAGAACTTGAATATCCTTTTGACAACAGCTACATAATGAAAAAGTCCAAGACCATCAAAAAGACTCTTCTTTCTGACGGTGCGGACAGGATCAAAAAGAAAATAGCGGTACTAGGAGGCTCCACGACCCATGACATCATAAGGATACTGGAGCTTTTTTTACTAAATTACGGAATAGAACCTTCATTTTACGAATCGGAATACGGCCAGTACTGGCAGGATGCCATGTTTCCTTCCGATGAGTTAAAAGAGTTTGCGCCCGATGTTATCTATATCCATACATCAAACCGCAACATCACAAACTTCCCGGAGATGTCTGACAGTAAAGAAGACGTTGATGCCAAGTTTGAAGCTACTTTCAAGCACTTTGAGACAATGTGGGATAACCTTGCAAATAACTATAAGTGTCCCGTAATACAGAACAATTTCGAGGCGCCTTTCTACAGACTTCTCGGAAACAGAGATGCTTACGACATTCACGGAAGACTTAATTTCATAAACAGATTAAATGCGGCCTTCGCGGACTATGCTGCCAAAAAAGCAGATGCCGGCGAAAGCTTTTTTATAAACGATATCAACTACGTATCAAGTAGTTACGGTCTTGATGAGTGGTCAGATCCTCTTGCATGGCACATGTACAAGTATGCGCTCTGCATTCAGGCTATTCCAACGCTCAGCTTTAATATTGCCAATATCATCAAGTCAATCTACGGAAAGAACAAGAAGGGCCTTGTGCTCGATCTTGACAATACACTTTGGGGCGGCGTTGTAGGCGACGACGGCGTCGACGGAATCGAGATAGGCCAGGAGACCAACTTGGGGCAGGTTTATTCCGAGTTCCAGCAGTATGTAAAAATGCAAAAGGACCTTGGAATAGTCCTTACGGTTGATTCCAAGAACGATGAAGAGAATGCGATCGCGGGACTAAAGCATCCCGACGGAATACTTACTCCCGATGATTTTGTTATGATAAAGGCCAACTGGGAGCCAAAGAGTGAGAACATGAAGGCAATAGCTTCAGAGCTTAACGTCCTTCCCGAGTCACTTGTATTTGTGGATGACAACCCTGCGGAAAGAGCTATCATAGAGGGACAGATCCCCGGTGCAATGGCGCCCGCCATAGATTCACCCGAGCACTATATCAGGATACTCGATCATTCGGGATTCTTTGAGGCAACGGCAATCTCAGAGGATGATAAGAAGCGTAACGAGATGTATATGGCAAACAAAAAGCGTACTCAATTGGAGCAGAGCTTTGCCGACTACACCGAGTACCTTAAATCACTTGAGATGGAAGCTGTGATCGCGCCTTTTGAAAAGCTCTATATGCCTCGTATCGCGCAGCTTACCAATAAGAGTAACCAGTTTAACTTAACTACCAAGCGCTATACACAGGACGACATCGAAAAGACGGCGGCCGATGACAATAACATCACGCTCTACGGCAGATTGACGGATAAATTCGGAGACAACGGAATCGTTTCGCTGGTGATCGGTAACGTCAAGGGCGAGGAGCTTCACATAGACCTCTGGCTCATGAGCTGCCGCGTCCTTAAAAGAGATATGGAATTTGCCATGATGGATGAGCTCTGTAAGAAGGCTTTAGAGCGAGGAATCAAGACAATTTACGGATATTATTATCCGACTGCCAAGAATAAGATGGTAAAAGATTTTTATTCTTTGCACGGCTTTGATATGATAGAGGAAGACGGTGACGGCAACAGAACGTACAAGCTGGAGCTTTCGGCGTACGAACCCAAGAACAAAGTTATCAAAGTGAACTGAGTATAGGCACCGGATTAGACATACGGTGCTTCGGAGACATATATGTGCGGAATTAACGGTCTTATCGGGTACAAAGGTGACAGACATGCGGTTATAGCCAAGATGAACGAGCGTATGCTTCACAGAGGCCCCGATGATGAAGGAATTTACATAAGTGATGATATGAAAGTGGCGCTTGGACATAGGCGCCTTTCTATTGTGGACTTATCCAAGAACGGCGCTCAGCCCATGGTTTCACATTCGGGCAAGAGCGTTATTGTATATAACGGCGAGATCTACAACGCAGGCGAAGTAAAAGACAAGCTTATTAAAGACGGCAAGGCTACGACCTTCAGAGGAACATCGGATACCGAGATCCTTCTTGAAGCTATCGAGAGCTACGGAATGAAAGAGGCTCTCAGGCTCTGCAAGGGTATGTTTGGAATCGCGGTTTACGATAAGGAAGCCGGAACGGTCACTCTCGCAAGAGACAGAGTCGGCGAGAAACCTTTGTACTACGGAACGGTAGCAGGCTCTTTTGCCTTTGCTTCCGACATCGGATGCCTGCGCGTTATTGACGGCTTTGACAACGAGATCAACAGAGAAGTTCTTGATATATATTTTACGGAAGGTTATATTCCTGCGCCGCACACGATATATAAAGGTATCTACAAGCTTGAAGCGGGCACAATAATAACGGTTGATATCGATACATTAAAGACCAAGGAAGAGACCTACTGGTCGATGACAGAGGCTGCGATAAAGGGACAGAGCAATATCTTTACGGGCAGCAGAGAAGAGGCGTCATTTGAGCTTGAGAGGCTGTTAAAAGAGTCTGTTAAGGGCCAGATGATATCGGATGTTCCGCTCGGAGCTTTTCTTTCGGCGGGAATCGACAGCAGCACGGTCGTAGCGCTGATGCAGTCCGTTTCGGATAATCAGGTTCGCACCTTCACGATCGGAATGGAAGACGAGAAATACAACGAGGCAGTTAAGGCAAAAGAGATTGCTAAGCACCTCGGCACGATACATACGGAAGAGTACATCACGGAGAAGGACGCCAAGGCTGTTATTCCGCAGCTTCCCTTTATGTTCGGCGAGCCTTTTGCGGATTCATCGCAGATTCCGACTTATCTTGTAAGCAAGATGACGAGAAAGCATGTGACGGTTTCTCTTTCGGGAGACGGCGGAGATGAGCTCTTTGCGGGCTACAAATCCTACGAATCCGTAGACAGAGTCTGGGGCAAGGTCGGAAAACTTCCGTATTTGCTCAGGAAGCCCATAAGCGCCGCTATCCTTGCGACTAACCCCAAGGATGAGGTAAGAAGAAGTAAGGCTATTTATCTTGGAGCCAAGGGCCCCGGCGAGATTCACAGATTTGAGCATGAGACCGATCCTTTGGTAAAAAAGATCGCGATCAAGAAAGACAAGCCTCTTTTATACAAATATGACGACATGGCGAAAGCTCTTTTGACAGAGCCCATTCATAACGCCATGCTTATGGATATGCTTGTGTATCATCCTGATGATATACTGGTTAAGGTCGACAGGACCGCGATGGCGGTTTCGCTTGAGACAAGAGTTCCGATGCTCGACAGAGACCTCTTGGAATTTGCGTGGTCGCTCCCTATCGAGTATCTTAGAGAAGGAAATGTCGGCAAGCAGGTTCTTCGTGACGTTCTCTACAGACATGTTCCGAAGGAGCTTATGGAAGGCCTCAAGAAAGGCTTCTCGATTCCGATCGCCAAGTGGCTTATGGACGGCGAGATCAGGCAGTGGGCTGAAGACCTTCTTGATAAGGACAAGATGCGGCAGCAGGATATTCTTGATCCCGATGTCGTTGAGAAGATCTGGACCGACTTTACAGAGCGCGGGATTTACAGAATCCAGATTTGGTATATACTTATGTTCCGACAGTGGTATGAAAAAGAATATAAGAAAGAAAATCTATGAGTATAACTTCGTTTAGTTTTTTGTGCTTCGTTGCACTTGTTTTAATAGCATATTATGCGGTGCCTCTTTTGTTTAAGAAAAGAGGTCAGTGGGTGGTGCTCTTAATCTCGAGCATCATCTTCTATTTGTTTTCCGTAAAGGGAGACTATGTTCAGATAGTATTCCCGCTAGTGGCTTCGTTTGTGACCTGGGGACTTTTAAAGCTTTTGGCCGGGACAGGCGAAGAAGAGCTTGTAAAAAGAAGACTGATACTTGCGGCGGAGCTTGCGGTTCTTCTCGGAATACTTATCGTGTTTAAATTCTATAAGTTCATAACAGGAGGCGATGTTATCCCTCCTACGGGACTTTCTTTCTATACATTTATTTTGCTTGGGTATTTTATCGAGGTCTACAACGGCATTGGCGTAAGAAGAGACAGCTTTCTTCAGACGACTCTTGTCGGAATGTTCTTTCCGCTGATGGTTCAGGGACCTATCATAAAGACCCGTGAACACAGCGATCAGTTCTTTGAATATCATAAGCCTGACTACAAGAATCTTACCTTCGGAGCGCAGAGGATGCTTTGGGGCTTCTTTAAGTGGCTTGTTATCTCGCAGAGACTCAAAATAATAGTTGATGAGATCTACAACAACAATGCGCAGTACCCGGGAGCGTATATTTGGCTGGGCACTGTGTGTTTTGCGTTTCAGTTATATACCAATTTCTCGGGCGGAATCGACATCGTTATCGGCCTTGCCGAGATGCTCGGAATTATTCTTCCAGAAAACTTTACGACTCCTTTCTTTGCAAAGAACATAAGCGAATACTGGAGAAGATGGCACGCTACGCTCGGAATCTGGATGAAAGACAATGTCTTTTACCCGCTTCTTAGGACCAAGATGATAATGGGGCTTGGCAAGAAGCTTAAGAATGTATTTGGTAAAAAGAAAGGAAAGCAGATCACTACTTACGTTGCTATGTTTATCCTGTGGTTTTCCGTGGGTCTGTGGCACGGAGGAGCGGCAACGTTCGTTATCGGCTCGGGTCTTTTGCACTGGGCATACATCGTGCTCGGAGAAGTGACACTTCCGTTCTTTACATGGCTTTTTGAGAAAAAGCTCCACATCAATATGCAGAGCAAGTTTGCAAACGGCTTCAGGGTTATGAGAACGTTTTTCTTTGTTTGCATAGGTGACTTGTTCTTTAGGTCAAAAAACATTCCGCATGCGCTCAGTCTTTTGAAGGGAAGCGTCAGCTCTTTTAACCCTCAGATCTTTGTTGACGGCAGTTTGCTGAATCTGGGGCTTAGTATCTACGAGTGGGGAATACTGCTTGTTACAATGGCGGTGTTCATTACCGTTTCCGTTATTCAGTACAGAATGGAGCTATCGCGTGACGGTAAGATCACGGGCAGCAGCTTTGAAGGCTATTCAAATATAAGAGAGTACATTGCTTCCAAGAAGCTTGTGATCAGATGGATCGTGTACCTGGCGCTGTTTTTTACAGTGCTTTTACTTGCGGAGTACGGACCCGGATTCAATCCCGCGGATTCTATTTATGATGATTTTTGATGCCGAGTACCCGGCTTATTATGATGGTATAAGGATTTGAGATAAAAATGACTAAGAAACAGATAATTAAGATTGGCATTTTCATACTGATAGTCATGTGGCTTATCCCTCATATCACCTACTGTATCAGGACCAACGGTGATGTGAAGGACAGGTTTGTCGGTTTTTACGCAGAAAAAAGAAACACGATAGACGCAGTCGTTATCGGCTCAAGCCCTGTTCCTTACTGCATTGCGACGCCTAGGATCTACGGCGATATGGGTATAACCATGTATCCTCTTTCAACAAATATGCAGCGCCCCGTTGCGGCCAAGTATCTTGTTGAGGAGACGCTTAAAACGCAGGATCCGGATCTTTTTATCTTTGAGATGAAGATGTGGCAGGCAGAGGATGAGGCTCTTATTAATGCCGATAAAGAAAAGCACATGGGCCATACGAGGGAAGTTACGGATAACATGAAGTATTCCCTTAATAGGATAAAGACCATAAATGCGATGGTTACGCCGGAAAATGCGGAGTATGACGAAGACGGCAAAATGATCTCCGATTATAAGCCTTTTAACTTTTATTTTGATATATGCAAGTATCATTCCAACTGGAAGACGCTTATAATGTGGAGCCAGCTTCGCACGTTCTTTTACGCTTATCCCGATGATCTGAAGGGCTTTGTTGCTTCAGATGAGGTGAAACCCGCGGAAAAAGAGAATTTCCACAGTGTATCGGATGTTGAGAAGATGCCTGCCGAGCAGCAGGAGTATTTGGACGATCTGATTGCATGCCTTAAGAAGCACAATAAAGATGCGCTCTTTATCATCACTCCTTTTACCGTAAACGAAGAGGAGCAGAGTAAGATCAATTACATCAGGGATTATGTGACCGAAAGAGGCTATAATTTCCTTGATATGAACCGGCATCTTGATGAGATAGGCTTTGATGAGACCGCCGATTACAAAGACGGCGGAACACATACGAATATTGTCGGCGCCGATAAGGTGACGGTGTGGTTTGAAGAATACCTGTCAGAGAATTATGTAAAGACCGGTAAGCTCGGTAAGCATGACAGAAGGCACGGGCATAAGTACAATTCCTGGAAGAAGTCCTACGATCTTTGGATGGAAGAGCTTTCCCGCGGTGAGGACAAGATCCGCGAAAGAATCGCAAACGGAGACTACAGTACTCTGCAAGGCGATGAAGAAGATTGACGGAGGTTCTTTCGAACTTAGAATTATGGTATAATTAACCATGTATGCGTTCACATAACGAGACGTTTATAGGTGGAGGGGATATGATAATAATTCAGCTTAAGGGCGGACTGGGAAATCAGATGTTCCAGTATGCGCTCTACAGAGCTCTTAAGAAAAAAGGTAAAGTTGTAAAGATAGATGATGTGACGGGCTTTATCAATGACAAGCTAAGGAAACCCGTTATTGCGGGATACGGGCTTGAGTATGAGAAAGCAAGTAAGGAAGAAGTCGTTGCACTGACCGATTCCAAGATGGATATTTTCAGCCGCATCAGAAGAAAGCTTACAGGTAGAAAGACCTTTAGAATAGATGAGGAGTCGGGACGCTTCGATCCAAAGATCCTGGAACTCGACGATGCTTACCTTGTAGGCTATTGGCAGAGCGAGAAGTACTTTACCGACGAATCCGTACAGAATGAGATAAGAGAGGCTTTTGAGAGAAGACCTCAGGAGCTTATGAACGATACAGTCAGCTGGACGCTGCTCCAGCAGATAGAGTGCTGTGAATCTGTAAGTCTTCACGTAAGAAGAACGGACTATATAGACGAAGAGCACAAGCACATTCACAATCTTTGCTCGGAGAAATATTACAAGAACGCCATCAATAAGATCAGGGAAGTTTATCCCAAGGCAATGTTCTTTATTTTCACCGATGACAAGGAATGGTGTAAGAACCACTTCAAGGGCCGCTGCTTCAGCGTAGTTGAGCTTGAAGAGGGACCTAAGACCGATATCGCCGAGATGATGCTTATGAGTAAGTGTAAGCACCACATCATCGCCAACAGCTCTTTTAGCTGGTGGGCCGCATGGCTCAACGATGCACCCGAGAAGATGGTCATCGCTCCGGCCAAGTGGATCAACAACAAAGATATGGACGATATCTATACAGAGCGAATGCTGAAGGTGGAAGTCTGAGGCGGTAGCGTCGGAAATATATGATACAAGAAAGAAACAGTAATATGAGCAATACGGACAATACTAAGAAGGTCAGTCTTTTTAAGAAACTGAGCTATATATTTGATAAAAAACAAAAAGGACAGCTGTTAATTCTGGCTGTCCTTATAGTCATTGGGGGTCTTCTTGAGACCGGCGGTGTCGGAATGTTGCTCCCGGTAATGGGGGTTATTACAAATCCTGAAAGCGTATATGAGAAGATCGCCAAGTTTGATTTTTTGCAGAGAATTGTTGATACTCTCAATCTGGGATATGAGAACAGAGGCAATATGATCAAGATCCTTATCATTACTCTGATCGTATTCTTCGTAGTTAAGAATCTATATCTTTTGTTCCTTATCTACAAACAGAACACCTTTATCACAAGGGCCAGAAACGACATGATCAGCAGGGTTATGAGAGAGTTTCTAAACAGACCCTACGAGGATTATCTCGGTGCTGATATTCCTACGGTTTTCAGAATTACAGACAGCGATATTCCCAAGACGTTTACGCTTATGCTGTCAATCTTGTCGCTGGCAACAGAGGTAGTTGTAACGGTATGTCTTAGTATCGTTGTGCTGGCGATCAATTGGCAGATGACAGTTCTTATGACTATCGTTTTCCTGATCGTTACATTGATCATTACCAAGGTATTAAAGCCAAGGCTCAACAGAATAGGACGTGAGAACCAGGAGACACAGTCCAGGATCGCCAAGTGGAGAATCCAGGCTATTTACGGCCTCAAGGATGTTAAGGTCCTCAACAGACAGGATTTCTTTATCCGCAATTACTATGAATCCGGTAAGGTTGGCGCGGACATTGCAAGAAACTACACTGTTATGAACAATATTCCAAGACTCCTTATCGAGACTATGTTCATAGTTGTGGTATTTTCATATATTCTTATATATATTCTTGGTGGCGGAATGCCCGAGACTCTTATGACTCAGCTCACTGCAATTGCGGCTGCGGCGCTGAGACTTATGCCTTCCGTAAACAGGATAAATACTTATCTTACAGAGATCGCATATAATCAGTTCAGTCTTGATTTTGTTTACAACAATCTCACAGAGTCTATGAAGATCGACAAGGAAATGAGAGCAGAGCGCGCTGCCATTGCAGGTCCTGAGCTTCATTTGGAAAAAGAGATCAGGATAAAAGATATCACATTTGCTTATCCGGACGCTGATACCAATATATTTACAAATGCCAACATGGTTGTGCCCAAGGGCAAATCCGTTGGTATCATGGGACCTTCCGGTGCAGGTAAGTCAACGGTTGTTGATATCATCCTGGGACTTTTGCATGTTCAGAAGGGTGAGATCCTCTGCGACGGAAGCAATATCTTCAGTAACTATGATTCCTGGCTTGCTCAGATCGGATACATCCCTCAGTCGATCTATCTGGTGGATGAGTCGATCCGTGAGAACATTGCCTTTGGTATCGATGCTGACAGGATAGATGATAATAGAATCTGGGAAGTTATGGAGGAGGCTCAGCTTGCCGATTTCGTTCGAAGCCTTCCCGAAGGTCTTGATACCAAGATCGGTGACAGAGGCGTAAGACTTTCCGGCGGTCAGAGACAGCGTATCGGTATCGCGAGAGCTCTTTATCACAACCCTGAGATCCTCGTATTTGACGAGGCAACGAGCGCTCTCGACAACGAGACAGAGGCAGCAGTTATGGAGGCCATCAACAGCTTCCACGGCAAGAAGACTATGATCATAATTGCGCATAGACTTAATACAATTGCGAATTGCGACATTATCTATGAAGTTAAAGATGAGACCATTAGGGAAACTTCGCTGGATGGCAAGACGATAATACAGTAGAACAAAATACGAACATACGTTCTTGTTATAGAAGATAAACTGTGCTAATATATGATGTGGAGCGGTGCCCTGCTTTTGCAGCAGGGAGGTGATGCCGATGGTGACATATACGGAAATGTTTACGTATACTCTGGTGCTTATTGCACTTATCACATTGGTGATTGAGATAAAGAAATAACCGCCCCACACTTCAGCAAAAGTCAGGCGGTTACTTTTGTTTGTAACTAAATAACTTATTATGCAGAAGCGGGGTCCCGCTCCTTCTTTACTCTGATTATAGCATATATTAATTGATATTCAACAGGTAATTGTGGAGTACTTATGATAGGAACAGAGTTTATTCCGGGATACGGTCTCGGCAATCAATTATTTTTTTATATAGTTACTCGTTGCATGGCGGCTGATAAAGGCGTCGATTTTGGCTTTATTAATCCCGGCCAGGTGGGCAATGTCTTTCATTCTCAGAAGGGCATGTACTTCATGGACATTGACATGGGAACCGAGATACCTGCGGAAGATAAGGATAAATACACAATCTTCAATGAGCAGGACGATCGCCTCTACATGGGTAATTCAAGGCACGATATGAATAACGGCTGTTATATTAGCGGGCCGGATCCAAAGCTGTTCGATATCAGCGACAACACTCTTATCTACGGTAACCTTCAGGACGAGAGTTATTTCGAGAGATACAGGGACAAGATCAAGGACTGGCTCAAGGTTAAGCCCGAAGCGGAGTCCTATGAATATACGGCGGATGACCTCTGCATCATCAATATCAGAGGCGGCGAGTACACCAACCATCCGGAGCTCTACCTCGACAGGAAGTACTTCTTAAACGCGATAGAGCATATGAAGAAGATCAACAAGGACATGAGATTCATGGTTGTGACCGAGGATGAAGAGGCCGCAAGGAAAATACTTCCCGAGTACGAGTGTCACCACTTCGACATGGGTAAGGATTATGTGACGATCAAGAACGCCAGATATCTGATCCTATCTAATTCATCCTTCTCGATCATGCCGGTCCTTTCAAGCACAGAGCTTAAGTATGCGATAGCTCCAAAGTACTGGGCAAGACACAATATCTCGGACGGCTTCTGGTCTTCCGAGCAGAACATATACAGCTTCTTACATTATCAGGACAGAAAAGGCAGGATCTTTGAAGCCGACGAGTGTAGGAAAGAACTCGAGGAATATAAAAAGAGATCGAGACTTTATGCGCGCAGGAATATAAAGCCCGGCAAGGTAGGAGTTTTTTTCCAGGTGATCAGAAGAAAATGCTTGTACGGAGTCTTTTACCTTAAGAAGATCGTGCGCAGTCTGGAGAAGAGAGTAGGGATTATCAAGAGGTTTGAGTATTAAGATGGAGAAAAAGATAAAGCTCCCGCAGGTTACGTTATGTGCCTTGACGAGTGTCAACGTCTACGAGACGGTACAGGCGCTTAAGTACAGCATGAGGGAGATCGAGTTCGGAGATGTCGTTCTGGTGTCGGATAAAAAGCCTTTTTATCTTCCGAAGAACATCAGATTCAGCTATACAGATAGGCTCGACAGCATCGACAAATTCAATTACAAAATGGTCTATGAGCTTAAAGACCACATAAATACAGATTTCGTACTGCTCGTTCACGCGGATGGATTTGTCATTCATCCCGAGAATTGGAACGATGAGTTTCTTAACTACGATTACATCGGTTCACCGTGGCCGCTTCCCAAGAACGACTACGCGTACAGAGACAGTAAGGGCAATATCTGCAGAGTCGGAAACAGCGTTTCGATAAGGTCCAAAAGACTGCTTGAGTTCCCGGCAAAGCACAACCTTCCGTGGGTCAGAGTTGACGACGGATTCTACAATGAAGATATTTTTATCTGCTGCCATTCCAAGAATGCAATGGAAGAAGAGGGCATAAAGTGGGCGCCTTTTGAGCTTGCGCTTAAGTTTGGAAGAGAGCATCCGCTTCCCGAAAATAAGGGAGTTGAGCCATTTATCTTCCACAAATGGTGGGGCGAGAACGCAGATTACCCAAGGTTCTACAGCCCTAAAAAGAGATTTAAGATGGCGGTCAGACCTTTTCTTTTCTGGAGAAAGACCAAGAAGTGGAAAGAGGAGCATAACATCACATGATTTTTTCGATCATTGTTCCGGTGTGCAACGGGCAGGATTTCCTGAAAGAAGCCGTTGACTCCGCGCTTTGTCAAAAAGTTCATACAGGTGACTCGTTTGAGATCATCCTTGTTGAGAACGGTTCAACCGACAACACACCGAGGATCTGTGATGAGTATGCGGCATCCCATGACAATGTAAGCGTCATTCATGAGGGCAGGATCGGACTTTATCAGGCAAGGCAGGAAGGTATCAAGATTTCCAAGGGCGACTATATTCTTGCGCTTGATGCAGATGATAAGTTAAAAGAGGATTTGCTGGAAACGCTCGGTGATGTGATAAGAGGCTATGCAGGTCCTGATGATCTGACAAAAGCACCCGATCTTATTTTCTACAACGCAGCCGATATGGATAAGCCCGGCAGTAAGCTAAGAGACTTCCCTTTTGAGGAAGGCAGGCTCTATTCGGGCGCTGATAAGAAAGCATTTAAAGAGCTGGTCATAAAGGGCGATAAACTAAACGCCATGTGGATCAAGTGCATCCGCAAAGACATAGCTTTTATTGATAACAGGATCGAGGGGCTCAACTACGGCGAAGACCTTTATCAGACTGCTGAGTACGTAGACAGGGCTACCGGAATAGCCTATATAGACAAGGTTTTGTATCTGTACAGAAAGAGCGGCGTAAGTCTCACCGCAAGCTATAACAAGGCATTTCTTGATAATCAGAAGATCGTCTGGAGAAAGGTCGATGAGCTTACCGCAAAGTGGCAGGAGGATGATTCCCCGCTCAATGAGAGAAAGGCTCTTACCTGCGCTATCGCGGCGGTAAGGATAGTTTATTCGGCGCTTTCCGTAATGGATAAGAAAGCCAAGCTAAAAGAGCTTTTTAAAGATGCTTTTTACAAGAAATATTCGCGCTTCGATCTTCCGGAGTGGGCGCCCATCGAGGATATAAACATGCACGAGAAGGCAATCGGAGGTGGCGCCGGAGCTATTATCAAGCTACTTGCGGAAGCGGTTAAACATGACATCAAAGCAGCCGTGAAGAAGCGAATCTAAAGAGGATATTATGGTATACGATCTCATACCTTTTTTTAACGAACTGGATATTTTAAAGCTGAGGCTCGGAGTGCTTGAACCTTACGTGGACCGCTTTATCATCGAAGAGTCCACGATGACTTTTTCGGGCGAAGAGAAAGAGCTTTGCTTTGAGAAGAACAAAGAGCTTTTTAAGGATCATCTTGATAAGATCACATATATAGTTGTTGACGATACTCCCGTTGAGGCCAAGTCTCACGAGAGAGATTATTTCCAAAAGAACAGGCTCATAGAAGGCCTTAAACAGGTCGGGGCTACTGAGGATGATGTGATCATCTTCGGAGATGTTGATGAGATCCCCAATCCCGAGGTTCTTACTCAGATAATAGATAACTTTGATAAAAACAAGGTCTATCACCTTGCACAGAGAAACTTCTACGTATACATGAACAACGAGGAGAAGTCAGGAACTCTCAAGTCTATCACGGGTGAGTTTCCGGATGTCCCTCAATCCGATAGAAAGTGGCTCGGAACAAAGATCACTTCGATGAAGAATATTCCTGAGGAGGGAATCGTAAGACTCCGCGACCTCATTTCCGTTACCGATGAACGATCTGTCAGAGTGGCTGACGGCGGTTGGCATTTCGGATATATGGGAGGCTACAAGGAAAGCAATCCCGCCAAGAGGATCGGAGTTAAGGTAAAGGCTGCGGCGCATCAGGAGTACAACGACAGAGAAGTTCTTGCAGAGACAATGGACCATCTTGTTCTCGGACAGGACATCTTTGGAAGAAATGCTAGATTCGAGCGCGGAGAAGTGGATGATACTTATCCAAAGTATCTCCTTGAACACCTTGATGAATACAGACACCTTGTGATGCCTAAGATCACGGCATTTTCCAAGGCTTATCATTATATTGATATCACGGCCGGAAGATTTATGAGAAAGGCCATACACAAAATAAAGAGGATGATCGGACTTGAGCGAAGATAAGCGAACCAAGCTGAGCAATTTAATATTTTATATCGCACTCACGATTGAGCTTGTCCTTATGATCGCGGAAAAGAGCGAGATAAGCTTACATGACTGTGAGAGCATGGTCTTCAAATGTACCTTTGCGCTGACGGTCCTGGCTGTCATCATCATGAAGCATGGAAAGCGCGAATGGATAGCGATCGGCGTCATTGCGGCGTTTACATTTATCTGCTGGAGGTTTTTCTCCGGTAAGAATGAGCTTCTTAGATTTTCAATGTTTATGATAGCTGCAAGAGATATAGATCTAAAGAAAGTGATGAAATATATCTTTTACGTGTCACTTGCGGGCTTTGCGCTGATAGCTCTTTTGTCTGTTGTCGGGGTACTCGGCAACATCTATATGATAACTGACTACGGAAGAGATAATGCGCAGGAACTTAGATACGTATTTGGATTCGGACATCCCAACACGCTCTACGGCTGTGTTTTTGCACTAAGTGCAATGTGGATGTGGATCTACGGTCAGAAATCGAGAATTATAAGCTGGCTGCTTGTTTTAGCTTTTAATGTAGCAATATGTCTTTTGTCCAAGTCCAAGACCGCACTTGCGATATGTATCATCATGTTCGCGACGGGACTTTTGGTTCGATATTGGAATAAGATCGCAGAATGTAGGATAATATATATATTAACAGCACTTGTGACACCGGTATTCTGCGTGGCGTTCTCTGTTTGGTCTGCGTGCGTAAGCTACATACCAAGATATCATCAGGAGATGAAGTGCCACGATTTCATCTGGAGGATCGATGAACTTCTGACAAACAGGATTCACGATCTCTACAGAGGAAATGAGAGGCACGCCGGTGCGATCGAAACCTGGAAGCTTTTCTCTGACAAGATGAGCGAAGAGACTTTCGACATGGGCTGGGTAAGGCTTTTTTACTGGTATGGAATAATACCGGCCGTTATCATAAGCCTTTTGGTGATCTTGCTTATTTACATCTGCTATAAGAAAAAAGATGCAATGACATTGGTGATCATCTTATCACTTTCGATCTACACTGTCGTTGAAGCAACATTTGTATCCAGATTTATCGGACGTTTATTTATATTCCCGATTGCTGCGGTATATCTTTGGGAGTTCTTTTCCCGGGATAAGATAAAAGAAGAACGATCATAAGATCGTAGACAGAAAAGGAGCACAAGATGCCTGATAAAAACACAAAGAAAATTTTTTACGGACTGGTATTTTTGGCTTTTCTTTCCGTTACCGTTTTTTGCTTTTTAACACCGGCCATGTCCGATGATCTTTTTTACGGACATACCGTCATGGGAGCCAATAACTTTTTTGATTTATTCGTACAAGAATATGAGCATTACATGACACACACAGGTAGGAGTGTGGCTCATATCATACTTAGGATCTTTTTGTATATCGGATCAAAGGGGCTCTTTAACGTCGTTGCCGGAGTCGTGTTTACGATCCAGACACTCCTTATATATGCCAATATCGACAACAGGAAAAAGTACGACATCAGAATGTACTCTCTTGTGATCCTGTTTTTGTGGTTTTTTGACGCCACGATGAGTGATTCGGTATTTTGGGAGACGGGCGCGTGCAATTATCTGTTTACCACAACGATAATGCTTGCGTTTATAACAATTTACAGGAAAAAGCTGTTGCTGGGACTTCAGGAAAAACCGATCACTGCTGTAGGCATGTTCTTTTTGGGACTTATCTCCGGATGGTGCAATGAAAATACATCGGGAGGTGTGATCCTCTTTCTTCTGATACTTCTCTATCTCAAATACAGAGAAAATAAGAACTTCAGCTTTGTAAAACCATGGATGATCACGGGACTTGTAGGATGTATCATAGGTCTGGGATTTCTTGTGCTTGCGCCCGGTAATTCAAGCAGGGCAGAGCAAACTGTCGAAAGCGATGCTCATACCGGAATTACTGCAATGGCGGCGAGATTCCTTAAGATCACGATTAATATCGAAGACCATTATCTTATTCTTACTTTGATGTTTGCTGTGCTTTTGGTGGTTATCGCTTATATGATGGCTTCTAAGAGTAAGTTTCTTGAGATGACAGGATACATGAGACTTATGGGATTTATCGCCCTTGTGACGGTATATGTGCTTGTTGCGGTTCCCAGAACTCCTGAGCTTAGAACGTTCTACGGTGCAAGTATCTTTTTGATGATAGCTGTACTAAATGGGATCGCAGTTGTAGCTAACACGGTCATGCTTGATAGCAGCGACACGATCCCGCAGGGATTAATGCAGGCATTTATCACATCCTGCACTGTTGTCATGGGTATACTACTTTTATTTACTTATATCAAGCAGGGCGCTAACCTTGCAAGGATCAAAAGAGAGTTTGATGAAAGAGATACGTATTTCGCAGAGTGCGCAGAGAGAGGCGAAGAAGAAATAACAGCGCCGCTACTTAGACCCGGTTGGGAAAACAGGTTTAGTAAGGCTTATGAATCGGATATCTCGGATGTTCCTTTTGACCCCGAGAATCCTAATGATCCTGTGCGCTGGATCAATAAAGCCTATGAGGACTATTACGAGATCGATACAATAGACGGCGTATCAAGAGAAGGCTGGGATAAATATTGACAGATAACAACGAAAAGCTTGTGAGCATAATAATCCCTGTTTATCAGGCAAAAGACACACTGCGTGAGTGTGTCTTATCTTGTTTGAACCAAAAGGAAGTAAATGCGAGCGAGTTTGAAATTATTCTTATAGATGACGGTTCCACGGACGGAAGCGATAAAGTTTGCGATGAACTTGCAAGCGAATATGAGGGCAAGGTTTTTGCTTATCATATAAAAAACGGCGGTGTCTCCAATGCAAGGAATCTCGGCATGGAGAAGGCAACGGGAAGATATATCGCATTTGTCGATGCCGATGACAAGGTTTTGGATGAATATCTCGAAAATATGCTGCGTGTCCTGGACGATGCCACTGTTTTGGTAGATGAGATCGGAACAGGCATCGGAGCAGGCAAGCTAAGCGGCTATCAGTATTTGGAGAATTATCTTATAACAGGTAATTCCCACGTCTGGGGAAAGCTCTTTTTACGAAAGACAATCAGCGATGAGAACATCAGATTTAAGGATGGTCTCACAATCGGAGAGGATCTTCTTTTTCTCATGGATATAGCTCTTTCTCAGGGAAAAGAGCATACGATAAAATGCATAGATAAAGCGGATTATATTTATACCGACAATGAAAACGGCGCGATGAAGACCGCATTTAAAGAAAGCTTTTTAGACCAGCTCACCTGTTGGAAGCTTGCGGAGGAGAGGCTGATAAGCGCAGGTAAATACGTTTCGAGATATGCTCATGTAAGCCTCGGAGTATCGATGGTTTTGACGGCACTTCTTGTTGTCGGAAAGGTTGCGATGCTGGATGAAAAAGAGCGCGACAACGACCTATCAAGACTTGCGATAGATGAATCCAAGAAACAGATACTTCACGCACTTAAGATAAGAGGCGTGTTCGCAGGGCTTTCAATGGGACACAAGCTTAAGGTGATGATCTTTAGGATCAGCCCGAACCTGTATCTTAAGCTGTATGGAAATTATAAGCGCGGCTAAAGTGCGTACGAACCGGGCACAGACAATATTTTAGATAAAGGGTATGAACGGAATATGGATATAAACGTAAACAGACCTATAGTTTTATACATGCATGCGGGAAGCGGAAACCACGGCTGCGAAGCGATCGCAAACACGACGGTTAAGATGATCGCGGAAAAGAGAAGGCAGGAAGGCGTTTCAACTAAGCTCCCTGTTTTTATCGTGACCAATTCCGCAGAGGAAGACAGAAAGTATTCCCTTGGAAAGCTTGAGAAAAAGGGACTTTGCACGATCGTTGAAGAAAATCACATCGACAGACACTTTTTTGACCACCTCATATACTATATTTACAGAAAGCTTTCGGGCGATGAGGAGTCTTTTTTAAGATACAGGTTTAAAGATGCAGGTATCGCATTTAACGAGGCTTTGGAGAGATGTGAAGGGGAATGGGACAATACTCACAGACCGCTTGCAATCTCCATCGGCGGCGACAACTACTGTTATCCCGAGATGCTTTCTGATCTTATCCTTGCTCACAACGTCTTCATTGACAGGGGCTTTAAGACGATCCTTTGGGGCTGCTCTATAGAGCCGGATTCGCTTGAGGACAAGAACCTTTTGGATGACATGAAGGCATTCGATCTGATATACGCAAGAGAATCTATCACATACAACGCACTTAAGGCTGCGGGAATCGAGGAAGAGATCTTATTCCTTGAAGAAGATCCGGCCTTTAAGCTTGATACCAAGGAGCCCAAGGAAAAAGAGGGCTTTGTACCCGGAAAGACCATCGGCATTAACTTAAGTCCAATGGTGCAGGATAGGGAGAGTACGCCCGGTATCACAATGAAGAATTACACGAATTTCATTGACCATGTGCTTAAAGAGACAGACCTTAACATTGCGCTTATTCCGCATGTTGTATGGCCTACAAACGACGACAGGAAGCCGCTTTCGGAGCTCTTTTCCCTGTATAAGGATACGGGTAGAGTTGTGATGATTGACGATTGTTCCGCTGAGGAGCTTAAGGGCTACATTTCAAAGTGCTGCTTCTTTATAGGGGCGAGAACGCACAGCACGATCGCGGCGTACAGCAGCAAGGTTCCGACGCTTGTAATCGGCTATTCCGTTAAGAGCAGGGGCATTGCGACTGATCTTTTCGGCACGTATGAGAACTACGTTCTTCCTGTACAGGAGCTGAAAGAGGAAGATTCGCTTATTAAGGCTTATGAATTTTTGAAAGAGAGATTGGCATGATAATCATTCAGATTGCGGGCGGTCTGGGCAACCAGATGCAGCAGTATTCTTTATACAGAAAGCTTGTTGAGATGGGCAAGGAGGTTAAGCTTGACCTGTCTTGGTTCGCCGAGGACATTCAGAAGAACATGCTTGCAAAAAGAGAATTCGAGCTCTCTTTATTTGAAGGCCTTCCGTATGAGATCTGCACGGATGAAGAGAGGGAGCGCTTTTTAAAGCAAGGTCTTTTGTCCAAGGTTATAGGAAAGATTTTCAAGAAGCTTGGAATATGGGAGTCATCCAATCCCAAGGTTTTCGAAGAGAGTAAGATGTACCATGATGAGATCTTTGATCTCGACGATAAGTACATCACGGGCTACTTCGCTTGCCAGAAGTATTACGGCGATATTATGCCGGGACTTAGGAAATTATTTGTTTTTCCTAAGAGTGAGAATGCTGAGCTTGAGAAGAAAAACAGCGAGCTTGCGAAAAAGATGGATGACGAAAACAGCGTGAGCGTCCATATAAGGCGCGGCGATTATCTCGATCCGTCCAACTTTGCGATACTTGGAAACATCGCGACGGACGAGTATTATAAAGGCGCGATGGAATATTTTGAAAAAAAATATCCGGATGTTCATTTCTATATTTTTACAAGTGACCATGAGTACGCAAGGGAGCACTACAGCGATGAGAGCAAGTACACGCTGGTTGACTGGAATACAGGTAAGGACAGCATGTATGACCTTATGCTGATGAGTCACTGCAAGGGCAATATCTGTGCAAATTCAACCTTCAGCTTCTGGGGCGCAAGGCTAAGCGACAGGCAGGATCATGAAGTAATCCGAACTTATAAGATGAGAAACAATCAGCCGGTTACTCCCGAGATCATGCATGATTACTGGAAAGACTGGATACTAATGGACAACAAAGGAAACATAGTTTAATGGGAAGAGTTCAGGCAGCTAAAAAGAATATATTGTTCGGTACGGCGGGAAAGATCGCGACTTTGATCTTGCCCTTTATTCTGCGAACTCTTTTTATAGTTGATATGGACAAATATCTCGGTATTAACAACTTATACACCGAGATTCTTTCGTTCCTTAATATGGCGGAGCTGGGAATAGGAACAGCCATCAATTTCAGCCTCTACGGGCCCGTTGCCAGGGGCGAAAAAGAGAAGATAAAGTCCTATATGCAGCTGTATAAGAAGGCGTATTGCTATATTGCGCTGGTAGTGACGGTTGTGGGACTTGCCCTTGTTCCTTTTCTTGATAAGATAGTTAATCTTCCGGATAATATGTATATCCCGCATAGGGATATCATTCTCTTTTATCTGATATTTCTTTTTAATACGGTGAGTTCGTATTTTGTGGCGTACAAATACAGCCTTGCCAATGCAGAGCAAAAGAGCTACATCCAGGAGAATGCATACAACGGAACCAAGATAATATCTGTAATATTTCAGATCATCGTAGTGGTGCTCACAAAGAGTTTCTACATGTTCCTTATTACGGATGCGATAATTCAGCTCATTCAGAAAGTTATTATCTCAAGATATCTGGATAACAAGTATCCTCTTTTAAAAGAAAAAAATGTAGAGCGGCTCAGCAAGGACGAGGAAGATACCATATGGACCAAGACCAAAGCGCTTGTCCTTCATAGGGTCGGGGATGTCTTCAGACTTCAGACGGATGCCCTCATCATTTCCAAGATAATCGGAACGGACAACGTCGGATATGTGGGTCAGTACACTATGGTCGTCGGGTCTGTATCGGGTGTTGTGGATACGCTGTTTAATTCGATCACTACAAGCTTTGGAAATCTCATCGCAACAGAAAGCAAGGATAAGCAGTACAGCATGTTCAAGATATACAGGTTTGTTGCTTCTTGGATCTATGGTTTTGCAGGAGTAGGCTTCATGCTGTTGCTTTCACCGCTTATTGAAATATGGACCAAGGGCGCCAAGGGCGCTAAATGGGATACTGCATGGCTCCTTACGCCGATCGCAGTTTTTCTGTATATAACTGATTTTTATTTTAAGGGCGAGAGAAAGGTTCTTGTGAACTTCAAGACGGCTGCGGGCGTGTTTGAGCAGGATAAGTACCTTGCGCTTATTCAGGGTATTGTCAATCTCATCCTGTCGATCTGGCTTGCGATTGCATGGCGTGATATCTCGAGTATCTCAGGTATAGCCGGTGTATATGTCGGAACCGTTGTGTCGGGACTTATCGCCAATATAACCAAGCCCATCATTATTTACAAGGCATGCTTTGATAAAAGCGCGTGGAGCTATTTTGTTGACTCTTTCAAATACTTGGGATCTTTGATAGCTGTTATGGCGGCATGTTATGCTATTAAGAGACGCGTTATGCCGACGACCAACATCGTAGGATTTGTCATGATGGTTGTGATCATCACGATTATATTTAACGGAGTATATCTGCTTCTGTACGGAAGGACAGAGGAGTTTAAGTATCTCGTTGGTAAGATCAAGAACAGGAAGGCGTAAGTTTGGCGCCGGACGGCTAGAGCAAAGGAGTTTATTGGTTTTATTCTTAAGACGAAGAATGCGTTTGATATATGACTGAGGAGGCGTGTGAAATGGATAATTCTACATATTTCGAAGTCGTAAAAGTGACTGTGAATCAGCTTGAAAATATCATGAACGTGAGCATTTCAGACAGGGCAAAAGACACGGTGAAAAAGGCGCTCGGAAGAAGCGTGCGCACAAAAGATCCGCTGTTTTGGCCTGCAGGAATGCTGATGCTGGGGCTCGTTAGCGCACTTGAGTATCTTGATGCGATGAGCGATGATGAAGCGCGCGGATTGCGTAAGCGAATCGAATCCGTTATCGGCAAACATCTTGATATGTGGCTTTCAAGATACGGCGGCAAGATTGATTATATCGACGACGCGCTTTCAGGCTTTTGTTTTATCAAGATGTATGAGAGAACGCGCAACACCAAGTACAAAGATGCCGCTGACAGACTCGCGGAGTTTATAATTAAAAGCCCCAAGGATTCGGCGGGCTCAGTTATCTACAATGCATCTCGCGGGAACAAAAATATCTTCGCTGACGGAGTAGGGCAAGTAGCAATGTTCGCAGCGGAATATGCGAAAGTTTTCGGAGCTGCAGCAGATTCAGGCGAAGGCGTAGAGAGCAGGCACAAGGCAGAACAGAAAAAGTTTGTCGAAGGCATGCGTTCTGTCAAGGACAATCTTTTAAAGAATTTTTATACTTTCGGAAGAGATCCTAAGAGCGGACTTATCTATCACGCGTATGAATTACAGGAAAATGTGAGATACGTGATCGATGGTGTGAATAATGAAGAGCAGCGAAGACATACCGAGCTCTATGCAGAGAAGAAAGGTCTCATGTGCTGGGGCAGAGCCTTCGGATGGCTCATCATGGGAGCCGCAGGTGATTGGTTCAAGGAGCTTGCCTTGGCGGCATTGGATTATCAGCGCGAAGACGGCGGATGGAGCTGGCAGCTTCAGGCCGTTGACGGACACATTGACATGTCCGCTACAGGAATGATCGCATATGCACTTTCAGTGGGATTAAAGAGTGATATCTTTTCCGCAGAAGAGCAGACTAAGATAAAAGAAGCAGAGCAGAAGGCTTCAGAGTGTATGGAACATCACATCGACGGTGGCGCAGTTCTCGATGCGCTCAGCTCATGCGATGACTTCGGCGTTCACTATCAGACCTACGGCAATTATCCCTGGGGACAGGGGGCGGTTCTCGCCGCTATCTCTTTTGCCAAGGCGAACTGAATACGACGCGGTTCTCGCCACAATTTCATTGGACATAAAAAACTGCCCGGATAATTTTATCCGAGCAGTTTTATTTTGAGTTTTTTGCTGACCGATTTACTTCGCTACAGCCCATGTGATGCCGTACATCTGCTCCATGAGCTTTCTGAGCTCGTCCTTCATCTTGTCGCAGGCACTTGCTTCGTCAACGAAGTCGATCTCGCCGATGCGATCTTTTTTATCCTGGAAGAATACTGCCCAGCCGTTCTTGGTCTTGTCGAGGCAGATTCTGTTCTTGTGATGTCCGCCCACTTTGTATAATTTAGAAGGAACAAGGTGCTCCTTTAAAAATCTCTTAAGCTCTTTTGTATTCATAATATGCCTCCCCACATCTGTGAAACGCAATGTAGTTTTTAATACTACATGTAATATATCATATAACTACGTGAGGCGCAATAGCTTTTACCGGCTTTTATTCTGAATCGGAATCTGTCTTGGATTCCTTTTTAGACTCTTTTTTCGAATCCTTTTTTGAAGCATCCGTAGTAGTAGGTCCCGGGAAGTTCATCTGGAAACTCTCATGGTTGGTTGCATTTATTTTTGTGGCTTCAAGAGTACCTTCAACATCACCGCATGTAAAAGTATAAGTCTCGCCCTCGACAAGATCGGGTGAAGAGAAAATTATACTGTCACAGTTCTTTTTGAGAGTCAGCTGAGATATAAGCTTACCGCTGTTATCAATAATAGTGATGATTCCGCCTTCATTAAGGTATTCATCAAATACGTACGTAAGTGATTGCTGCGTGGAGGATTCGTCAGCAACATCAAGCATATCGGACATTCCGACTGCTGTTACAATTCCTCCTTTTATAACAAGTATTCCGCCGTCCTCGATTCCTACGTCAATTGCGGCATTACCGGAATTGGAGGGCCCGTCAATGTAAACTTCTCCGTCGGTAATAACTATATTTTTATTTGAATCTATTCCGTCTCCTTCGGAATTTACATAGACCTTACCTCCGGAGATATTTATTATAGGCTCGGCCTTTTTGCCGGATGCATTGATACCGTCATCGGTTGAGACAACACTGATATCGCCTCCGGAAATATCTATATTTATTGATTCTATACCTTCACAGCAATCTGTAATGTTGAGCTTTCCGCCTGTTACGATAAGGCTGTTATCGGCGTGAACGGCGTCATCGCTGGATGCGATCTGAATGCTTCCTCCGTTTATCACGATGCTGTTATCAGCGTGGATGCCATCATCTGCGCTGTCTATAGTGATAGAACCGTCATTTATCATGAGTGTATCACTTGCTTTGATGGCTTTTCTGCTAAGCTTTTCGGACTTCTTCGTTTTTTTCTTGGATTCTTCTGAAGAACCGGATCCGGAGGAATCCGCAGAATCTTCTGAATCATCGGAAGACATGGAGCCATCGGATTCATCGATGGTCGCATCTGCAGGAGGCTCGGGGCGCATTCCGGAATCACCGAAGTTCGCATCTGCAGGTGGTGCGGGTGGCATTCCCGAATCGCCGAAGTTTGCATTTTCGGGAGGCATAGGAGGCATTCCCGAATTACCGAAGGCGGCATCAGGACTCATCCCTGCTCCGTCAAATGTGGGTGGAGTTTCAGATTTTTTTTCTATAGAGGCGGAGCCTTGACCCGTGGTGATATTGAAGGTGCCGCCGTTTATCGTAAGATTACCGTCAGCCTGAAGTCCGTCTCCGACAGATGCCAGATCGTAATGACCCGATGTGACGATAATGTCGTTGGTTGCTTTGATACCGTTGTTGGTCGTTGTAAGATTGATGGTCGTATCCTCAAGATATAAGGAATCCCTCGCATGAATGCCGTTTCTCATATATCCGAATACATCAAGTGTACCGCCGCCTTTGAAAGAAAGATTGCATTCCGAAACGATAACGCCCTTCTTGGTAACGGGAGTATCCTTGTTTTCGGAAGTTTCGGCCGATGCTTCGTTTGTGGAGTTGTTAGTGTATGTGGCCGCTTCCAAGGCGCTTTCATATGTGCCGATCTCAGCACAAGTAATACTGTTGGTGGTCGTATCGGGAACATAGACCGTTACGTTACTTGCGGATTCAACGTAGATCGGAGCCATGTTCAAACAGCGAAGATCGACTCCGTTTAGGATCAGAGTTACTTCTTCATCAGCTGTGAAAACTCTGATCTGTCCATCATCAAGATAGCCCTCGATGCAGTAATTACCGCCTTCTGTGATCATAGCTACATTGCTGACCTGCGAAACATATTTTTTATCACAATTAACTTTCTTGCCGTTAAGAGTGATGGTTGAAGTTATTTCATAGGGAATCTGTGAATGCGGGACTGACTTGGCGTCGAAAGATCTTCCGCTCTTTGAATTCGAGGTGAAAAAGCGAAAGCAGGCAATGAATCCTGCGATAAAAAACGCCGATATGAGGATGACTACAATCGATTTTTTAAAGATGGATCTTGAGTTCATCGGTTTATTACCTTTACATGTGAGGTGGGGGTATTAGTTCTTAACCATAATTATAACAGTATGGTTCACAAAAAGACAGTAAAATATCTAACGATAAGGATGAACGGCAAATATTTTTTCGGATTCAAATTAATATTTTTTTTATAATTAAACACTTGATTTTTTGTTCTATTTGTTCTATAACATACTTGAAAAGAAAATTAGCAGCCGAGACATGAGAGTGCTAACACAACATAATCGGTTGCAACCAAACACTACAACAAAAAATTTATATAAAAAGGAGTGATGACTTATGTTGATGCCTATGTTATGGAGTAACAATAACTTATTTGATGAGATGGATGATTTCTTTAACAACAGATTCTTCGGTGACCTGTGCGATACGGGACTTATCGAGAGAAACTTCGAGCCGGCATCAGGTCTTATGAAGACTGACGTCATCGAGAAAGAAAACGGATATCAGCTCGAGGCTGAGCTGCCCGGATTCAACAAAGAAGATATCAACATCGATCTCAAGAACGAAGTCCTTACCATCAGTGCTTCTCACAATGAGAACAAGGACGAGAAGGATGAGAACGGCAAGTACATCCGCCGCGAGAGAAGAAGCTCATCTTACCAGAGATCCTTCCGTACACCCGGACTTAAGCCTGAGGATATCATAGCTCAGTACAAGAACGGTGTTCTTACGGTCAGCATCCCCAAGAAGGAAGCGATTCCCGAGAAGGAAGAAGCTGTGAAGATCGAAGTTAAGGACTGACGCGCCGGATTGAATTTAAGAATTGAATAAGAGTGAAAAGGGTCGGCAGCAACCGACCCTTTTTTTTAATGCTTCAATGATATAAAATGCTTATAAGGATTACAAATACATGTACAAAAAATATATGTATATAATGTACATGTATATAAAATGAGCAAATATCATGCGGAAACGGAGCACCATGGAAAAAGAATTCGAATACGAAGGCTACAAAGGGACCGTAAACTACGACAAAAACTGTGATTACTACACCGGTGAAGTCGTGATCGACGGGCGTATATATACATATGAGGGTGACACTCTCGAGGAACTTCGCGAAGATTTTGAAGACATTATTGATTCTATGATCGCATTTGAGGAAATGGACGATGGAGATACTTGAATACTTTCTTAAATATGCATTCCCGCTTATTCTGGCATATTTCATAAGTCTTTTGATCAACAAATATATCAGCAAGGAAAGGCTTCGCGGCAAGATACACCTTGTCTTTTTGCGAGGCATATTGATCGCTGCCATCTGGGGATTGGCCTTTTTTACGATCGCCGGAAATATTCCTTTATTTAAAAATGCGTGGAAGACATTCGCAGGATCATCAGCACTTATCGCGGCTATCTTCGGTCTTGCTGCGCAGTCGACATTATCCAATGTGTTTGCGGGAATAGCGATCTCAGCGGCGAAATCAAGGCCTTTTGATATCGGCGACAGAATAAAGATTGATAACATTGATCCCGGCTTTGTCGAGAACATCACGCTTAGACACACCGTTATCAAGACTTATCAGAACGAGATAATCTATATACCCAACTCAACAGTGGGCTCGGCGACTATTATCAACTACACGCAGGAGCAATCTTTTTCTTTTCCTATTGTGGTTTCGGTTGCTTACGGCACGGATATGCAAAAGGCGATGGACATAATGGCGGACGTTGTGGAATCACATCCGTCACATCACGGATTAAGGCCTACCGTTCTTTGCAAGAGCTGCGACGACAGCGGTGTGACGCTTCGTGTGCTTGTTGAGACAAGGGATTTCAGGGAAAATCCGAAGGCATGCTCTGACTGCCTTGTTGAGATAATGAAGCGATTTGCACAGGAAGGAATCGAGATTCCTTACAACAAGCTTGTGGTCATCAATTCGGAAGAAAATTAAAGTGGAGAAGGTATGGGAAAGTTATATTTCAGGTACGGAGCAATGGGAAGCTCCAAGACGGCAAATGCGCTGATGGTGCGCTACAACTACATCGAGAAGGGGCAAAAGTGTATTCTTTTAAAACCCAAGACCGATGACAGGGACGGCGAAAAAGTCGTTAAATCCAGAATGGGACTCAGCGCAGAGGCAACATTTGTTGAGGATTTCATTGATGAAGTAAAAAACGAGTGGTTTACCAAAAAGTCTGAAGGCTGGAAGCAGCTCGACTGCGTGATCGTGGACGAGGCGCAGTTTCTGACGGAGGAGCAGGTTGATATTTTGGCGCAGGTCGTTGATAAGTACGATCTTCCCGTTATTTGCTACGGACTGCGTACAGATTTTACGAGTCATCTTTTCCCCGGATCAAAAAGACTTATGGAAATCGCCAACTATATAGAAGAAGTTCCGACCGTGTGCTGGTGCGGGCGCCGAGCGCATTTCAATGCAAGAGTGGCCGATGGCAAGATCGTTCGCACGGGCGAGCAGGTTATGATGGGCGGAAACGAATCTTACGTATCACTTTGCAGACGCCACTTCTTAAGCGGCGAAGTTTACGGGGAAAGAGAACGCGAGCTGTGAGCGGAGCGAGGATTGCATTAAATAAGGGCGACCGCACCGAATGAATCAACGTATTTCATTCGGGCGACGCCCATTTTTTTACCTTGCTGCCAGATCGATCTGCTGAACGACTCCGGCACCGCCGCTTTCCTTCAGATATACTCCGCTTGAGCGAAGCTTCGCTGCGATGTTAAAAGAGCCGTCTCGAAGCTGATAATCTGTCATTGCGCTTCTTAAGTATATTGCGCCGACATCAGCCTGTTTCAATGAAAGAAGAGTGTCTGTTCCGTCTTCATTTCTTATCCAGACTCTTAGCTTGTTATAGATCTCGTCGTTTTCATCGATCCATCCGTTGCCGTCTTTGTCATAAGCGGAAAGATCGTTGAAACCGTTGCCGCTCTGCGTTCCGAAGAGCTCCGAGCCGTCGTTTATCTTGCCGTCATTGTTAATATCAAGGGCAAGAAATCCCGAGCCATCGGCGAGATTTGCGATTTTTTCTTCTGTTCCGTCACAGTCAAGATCGAAATAGAAGGATTGATCGCTGATCGTAGTTACATCGCTTCCGACATTGATAACGAGCGGATCAAGGAAGTTAAGCGACTGAGCGAAACTTAATCCTGCCGATTCAACGAGCTTTGATGACATGGAAAAACTGACTCCGAAATCGATGATGCGCCCATCTTCCGTGAATGCGGTTCCCGTGCCTTCAAATAAAACCTCCTCTTCTTCGATGTGACTTTGCGTCAGCGTTGTCACAGACAGCAGGCTTCCTGATTGAATAAGTCCCGACATTTTTCCGAGCATATCATTGTAGCTTGCCGACTTGCTGTCGCCGCCGAGCCTTTGCATGAACTTCAGGATCTGATCCAAAAGAGATGTCCTGATCGCCATTAACTGCTCGGCAAGAGATTGTTCGGTTGGGCTTAGCTGCGCAAATTTTGTGGGCTTTAGAGAATTGTAATTCTCGCTTTCCAGCGCTGTGCCCTCCCCGGATAATTCCGTGTTTTTCAGGGAAATCGAGTTCATTGTATCCAATGTCTTTTTTTGCTGCGCTTCCAGATTCCCTTGGAATTTTCCGTAGACTGCGATGCCGCTCGAAAACTCTGCAAGATTACTCTCGTAGTGCTTCGAAGTCGACACCAGGTTGACGTTACTTTGTGCAATTTTCATGGTTCTTACCTCCGATCGGTAGCCCTGAAGGTGCACATTTTGCGCAAAAAAAGTGAACCTTCAAAGCTGAAGATTTGATATCCTCCTTGAAGATCCATGCTTTCCGTAGCCCAATACACCGTGGCCGGAAGAAGACTTCCGGCGCGGTGATATTTCATAATATATATCGGCACGTGGCCGCGGCAAGTTAAGAGAGCAGCGTGGAAAATAAGAAAGAAGTTAAGGGATTACGGGGTGAAAAGAGAATGTGCTCACGAGCCCGTAAAAAGTAGCGGCGCAAGATAAATTAACAAGGCTGCCCACCAATATAGATGGACAGCCTCATACTTAAAAACAAAAATGGCATTAGTTAATAAATATTACAGCCTTACGCGATGATAAAACAATTCCAAAAGAAATCTTGCCAGCTCTGGGGCAACTTATTTAATAATCTCATGTATGTTCTCTCCTTTTATGCATTATATTTGTGAAATAAATATTTCATATACTTAACATTATATTACGACAAGCCCCGCCCGGTGTCAACCCGAAAAAGCAAATACCTATCAAACTCCGCCCTCCACGCTGTCAAGATATAAGACAAATCCGCCCCGCCACCGAATTATATTGGTCATCCTGCACATTGTCTATTTCTGCCTGCGGTGTTATCATGGAGGCATATTTTTTTGAAACAAGGGCGTTTCATCTAGAAAAATCAGATGGGACGCCTATCTTATGTTATACGGGACAAAAGCGTAAGTTCAAGTGAGCTTGGTGCAATTCCCGATAAGACATAAGGCTTCAGACAGCAGGAGGTTATACATTGTTAGCAGCACAGATTTTTGCCGTTATCATCTTTATCGGAATGTTCGTTATGATTGTTCTTGATAAGATTGAGAGGCACTACGTAACACTGGGAAGTGGTATTCTCACACTTACCGTCGTATTTGGAATTTGTATGGGCAATCTTAATGCCATACTCAATACACTCGCATTTAAAGATTTCTTTACAAGAGATTTCTGGTATCAGCTTGAGGAAAGCGAAAGCGCAGGTATCAACTGGGCGACCATCTTATTCATCGCCGGAATGATGGTGATGGTAGAAGGCATGGCGAAAGCGGGATTCTTCCGCTGGCTCTGCATGAAGATAGCTTTTCTTGTCAAATGCAAAACAATTCCGATTTTTATCACCTTTACTATAATGGCCGCTGTTCTTTCGATGTTCATCGACAGCATCACGGTTATCATGTTCCTTGCGGCCGTAACCGTCGAACTCGCACAGCTCCTTGATTTCAATCCTCTACCGATGATACTCTCGGAGATTTTCTGCGCCAATCTTGGCGGAAGTGCGACCATGTGCGGAGATCCCCCGAACATCATCATCGGTACTTCACTTGGTTTATCATTCTTTGATTTCCTTACAAACACTGGTATTGCAGCGGGAATAGGCCTTGTTGTGGCTATCGTTTTCCTGTACTTTGCATTCAGAAAAGAGCTTGTTTCAAAGAAAGCAGAGAAAATAGATATCAGCAAGCTCCCCGATCCTTCGGAAGCAATTACGAATAAAAAAGACTTCATTATAAGTAGTGTTATTTTCGCATGCGCGGTAATACTTCTCGTAACGCACGGCACAACTCATCTTACCGTTGCAACGATAGGGCTTTTTATCGGAGCGCTCACTCTCCTTACAGCGGGAAAGCATGCGCTTGAACTTCTCAAAAAAGTTGATTACAAGACTCTTGTCTTTTTCATCGGATTATTTATTGTCGTAAGCGGACTTGAAGAGACACAGATTCTCGATAAGATCGCTATGTTTATCGAGAGCATAAGCGGCGGAAACAAGAGACTTATGATTGCCATCATTCTCTGGGTATCCGCTATCGCCAGCGCCTTTGTGGACAACATTCCTTTTGCGGCAACGATGGTTCCCGTCATAAAGAACCTTTCAGCAGCGTCCGGAATGCCCATCACAACGCTTGCGTGGGCACTTGCTATCGGTACCGACATAGGCGGAAGCGCAACACCTATCGGAGCCTCTGCCAACGTAGTCGGAACCTCAGTTGCAGCCAAGAGCGGACACCCCGTAACATGGGGACGCTACTGTAAGAAACTTGCACCCGCAACAGTAATAATTTTGCTGGTTTCAACTATCTATCTTTTTGTAATATACTTATGATATAGGTGTCAAAAGACAGGGCGCATAAAAGCTTACATGTTGGCATCAATGGGAGGGTGATTATGTCACAGATTATTATTTCAGTCGGACGTGAATTCGGAAGCGGCGGGAGAGTTATCGCCGAGGAACTGGCTAAGAGATTTGAGCTTCCTATATACGACCGTCATCTGATCACGGAGATTGCACAGAGAATGGGGATGACAATCGATTCCGTGGAAAAATACAACGAAACCCCCAAGAATGTCTTTTTATCAAGACGGGTTAAAGGATACAGCAATTCCATCGAGGACAATATCTCCGAGATGCAGTTTGATTTTCTTGAAGATAAAGCAAAGAGCGGCGAATCCTTTGTTGTGATCGGAAGATGTTCCGAGACCAAACTCAAGAAGTATCCGGGACTAATTTCCTTCTTTATATTAGGTGACATGGATAAAAAGATCGAACGCGTCAAGGAAGTATACGAATTAAGCGAAGAGGACGCCAAGAGATTCATACTTAAGAAGGATAAAAAGAGAAAGCGTTACCACAACTATCATTGTCAGGGGAAATGGGGCGATTCGAGACTCTACGATTTTTCAATAAACAGCTCCAAGCTCGGCATCGATAAAACCGTGGATATAATTGAAGAATATATAAAGGCACGTATTGAGGAACTAGGATAAGACAGACGTTTGTTACTGAAGATCTAAATGGTGAAACAATATATAAATGGAGGTCAGTATGAGCAAATATACCAAAGAAGATATTTTCCGCATCGTTGAGGAAGAGGACGTAGCTTTCATAAGACTGCAGTTCTGCGACATATTCGGAATACCCAAGAACATCGCGATCGCTGCAAGCCAGCTTGAGTTTGCGCTTAACAACGAGTGCATGTTTGACGGCGTGTCCGTAGAAGGCTTTGTAAGAAGCGATGAGAGCGACATGTATCTCTATCCCGATCTCGACAGCTTCGAGATATATCCTTGGAGACCGCAGTCCGGCAAGGTTGCAAGAATGTTCTGCAACGTATATACGGTTGACGGCAAGCCTTTCATGGGAGATTCAAGAAACGTTCTTCATGAAGTTGTAAAAAGAGCTGAGAAAATGGGCCTTAGCTTCAAGCTTAATCCCGAGCCCGAGTTCTTCTTATTTGATTACGACGACGAAGGAAGACCGACAAACAAGACACATGAAAAAGGCGGATACTTTGACGTTGCTCCCGCAGATCAGGGCGAGAACGTAAGAAGAGACATCATTCTCAATCTCGAGGAACTCGGCTTCGACATCTCATCTTCACATCATGAGATCGCACCCGCACAGCACGAGATCGACTTTAGAGAAGAAGACGCCGAGCGTACTGCAGACATGATCATGACTTTCAGAATGGCAGTTAAGACAATTGCCAAGAAGCACGGCCTCTACGCAACATTCATGCCTAAGCCCACAGAAGGAATCAGCGGTTCAGGCATGCACATCAACATAATCGCACATGACAAGAACGGAGATAACGTATTTGTAGACGATAAGGGAGAGCTTTCAGATACAGCCAAGTACTTCATCGCCGGCGTACTCAGCCACGTTAAGGCAATGACACTTGTCACAAACCCTATCGTCAATTCATATAAGAGACTTGTTCCCGGTTACGATGCACCGGTCAACATCTCATGGTCATCTTCAGGCGCCAACAGAAGCGCTCTTATCAGAATACCTTCAAAGCGCGGCAGGGACACAAGAATCGAGCTCAGGAACCCCGATTCAACCTGCAATCCTTACCTTGCGATCGCACTTATCCTCGCAGCAGGCATGGACGGAATCGAAAAGAAGATGACTCCTCCCGAGGAGCTTGGCGACAATCTCAAGAACGCAACCTACGACGACCTCAGAGAGAGCGGACTTGAGACACTTCCCATGACACTCGGCGAAGCAATCGACGCATACCAGGACGATGAATTTGTAAAAGAAGTTCTCGGATGTTCCATATTTAATAAGATACTCGACGCAAAGCGCAAGGAGTGGAAAGACTTCCGCACCTGTGTAACACAGTGGGAGATCGGTAGATACCTGAACATTTTCTAAGGAAGTCTGAGGCTTATCAGTGAACATTATCATTGCTTTTGCAAAATCGGAAGATGCGCAAAATTTCAAAAGCATATTGAGCCGTGGCGGATATGACGGAATGGTAACCTGCACTTCGGGAGCGCAGGCTCTTTCCGCTATGGAAGACCTTGGAAGCGGAGTCGTTATTTGCGGCTACCGCTTAAGTGACATGCTCTATTCTGAGCTTGCCGCAGACCTCCCCAACTTTTTCCAGATGCTCATGATAGCTTCACCCGACAAAGCCCCGATAGACAACAGCGGCGACAAGCTCGTCTACCTGCCGACGCCTCTCAAGAAGTCCGATCTCTTTTCCACCCTTGAACTCATGCTCGAGGGCGTTACGAGAAGTAGGAAGAAGGCCAAAGAGAAAGCAAAGCAGGGTAGATCCGATGAAGATAAGAAGATAATAAACCAGGCAAAAGAGATCCTGATGGACAGACACCATATGACGGAGCCCGAGGCGCATAAATATCTGCAAAAATGCGCTATGGACTCCGGAACGAGTCTCAAAGAGACCGCTGAGATGGTCATTTCCCTATCCGCGATATAAAATATTTTTTAGCGAATGGATGTCAACCTGCTCTGCGCGCCGTTTTCATTTTTTCTTGAAGGTTTTTGCTTATTTTTATAAAATTAATCTAAAGTTTTTTATAAATTATCCGATAAAGATAATGTAAAGTGTAAAAAGGCATGCACACCTTGGGTATTTAAGCCATTTCTTTTTTTCAGGAAAAAAGACTAAAGAAATGACAACTTCTTCCGATAAAGATAGTAAGAAGTAAATGCTCCAAGGAAGGAGGAAAAAGATATGCGTATAGAAGCATACAGTCAGGTACAGCAGATTTACTCGAACAACAAAGTAAATAAGGCTCAGCAGACCAAGAAACCCGGAGACGTAAGAGACACTGTTTCTTTCTCTTCTATAGGTAAAGATATCCAGGTTGCTAAGCAGGCTGTTAAGGCAACTCCCGATGTTAGGGAAGATGTCGTAGCAAAGTTTAAGAATGCTATTAAGAACGGCACTTACGATGTTAGCGGAGAGGATTTTGCTAATAAGTTACTGGCTAAGTACGACGAAGCAAACGGGCTCGTCTGATCAAGTCTAATTAAATAAAAAGATAAATGAAAATAACGGAGGATGATTCCAGTGGCAAGTCTTATGGAAAACTTGGTTGACGTGCTCGACCGAGAATGTGCAAGTTACGAGAAATTGCTGGGGTTATCTAGCCGCAAGACCTCCATCATTGTTGAAGGCGATCTGGCGGCACTTGCTAAAATCACGGATGAGGAGCAGTACATAATAGGTAATATCCAGTCCCTCGAAAAACAACGCGAAGCAGCTATGAAGGATATTGCGAATGTACTTAACAAGGATGTTGATTCATTAAAACTGACCGATCTGATCGCAGTACTTGAGAAGAGACCGCAGGATCAGAAGAACCTGGCATTGCAGCGCGATAGACTCGTTGGCGTTGCGGGAAATGTCAGACGTGTAAATGGCCAGAACCAGGAACTGTTAAAGAGTTCACTGGAGATGGTGCAATTTGAGATGAACATCATCCAAGCCTCAAAAAGAGCTCCGGAAACGGCAAATTATTCAAGAGCTGCAGGCACTACGGGCGATGTTATCGGTTACACATCGGGCGGGTTTGATGCAAAGCAATAATGTACCACTTGAGTACAGCGGTGGTACTAAGGCATGTAGATAAACCCACCGATAAATACCGATAATCGCGGTAGTGTCTTTTTTGTACCCAAAATTAGTGGTTTTTGTAAAAGAAATGAGGTAAGCCCATGTCACTTATGGCTAACTTATATGTTGGAAGCTCGGGACTTCAGGTTTCGCAGAACGCATTGAACACCACAGCTCACAACATGGCAAACATAGATACCGAAGGATATACAAGACAGCAGGTATCACAGGGAACCAGAGCATACCAGACTCTGGAAAAAAAGAATGAATGTATCGCCTGGAAACAGATCGGAACCGGCGTTAACTATAATAATTGTAAGCAGGTAAGGAGTGAATTCCTCGACAAATCCTTTAGGAAAGAGTCGGGAAGAAGCGCCTTTTATGACGTGTCTAAAAAGACACTCGAAGAAGTTGAAGATCAGCTCCAGGAAATGAACGGAACAGAGTTCGCTGAGTCACTCAACAACCTCTGGACAGCGGTTCAGGAGCTTGCAAAAGATCCTTGCTCGGCAGTAACGCAGAGCGCAATGGTAACAAGAGCAAACGAATTCCTTACAAGAGCAAAGAGCGTATACGACGGACTTACTTCTTATCAGCAAAACCTCGACACAACAGTATACGACATCGTTAAGAACATCAATAAGATCGGTGACAAGATAAAAGAGCTCAATGAAAAGATAGTAGATATAGAATCAGGCAAGCAGGAAAAAGCAAACGACCTTCGAGATGAGAGAAACAACCTTCTCGATCAGCTCGGAAAATACGGAAAGATAGATTATTCCGAGGACATCTTCGGAAACGTATCGGTTTACTTCGAGGGATCAAGCTTTATAACAACAGACCATGTCAATCACATCGGAATAGATACAACGCTTGAAAGCTCGGTTGGATATGCAACTCCTTATTGGGAGTACGCAGCACGTACAGAGATCGATAAAGACGGTGATGAGATCGTGGTTTCGATAGACGGAGCTCACATTTATGACCTCACACAGACAATCTCGACTTCAACCGATACCGATATAGGAAAGCTTAAGTCAGTTCTTTTGGCAAGAGGCGATCACAACGCAACCTACCACGACATCGTTGAGAGCGAAGATTACTACAACAGCAACATCGCACAGTCGGTTATCATGAACGTTCAGGCTGAGTTCGATCAGATGATCCACAACATCATGACAGCCATCAACGAAGTGCTTGAAGAAGCTGAGAGTAATCCCGCAACGATCGACAACACACTCGGAACGGTTAAGGATTTCGACCTCTTCATAGTTGCAAATCCCGAGGACAGAGTCCTTTACGATATGGGAAAAGAGCATCCGGCAGGTTCGGTTTATACAGGCTTCACGATCAATAACACACAGATCAATCCCAAGTTTCTGCAGGATCCCACGATCTTCGGATTCAGAACGGTTGAGGGCAACGAAGATACAGCGACGATGACCAAGTTAAAAGAGGCTTTTACATCGGAAAAGTACACTCTTAACCCCAACGTTAGCACAAGAAACAGCTTCGTTACTTATTACAACGCACTTGTTTCACAGGTTGCCAACTCCGGAGATGTAAATAACAGTATCGCGGAAGCACAGGAGCAGACAGTTACCGCAATTTCTTCCGCAAGAGAACAGATAGTCGGAGTATCAAGCGATGAAGAGCTTGAGTACATGATCCAGTTCCAGAATGCGTTTAACGCATCAAGCAGATATATCAACGTTGTAAGCGAGATGCTTGAACACCTCGTTAACACACTCGGCTCATAACGAGCAATAAATGAAACACTCACGGACCTAGTTATTTTGGGAAAAGGAGCAAGCTATGACATCTACATTTTTTGGACTAAACATCGCTGCATCGGGACTTAGAGCAGCAAATGCAGCCCTAAACACAACAGCAAACAACATATCCAATGTAAATACCGAAGGCTACAGCAGACAGACCGTTAAGCAGGAAGCCAACGACGCCTTAAGAGTATTTGCTACATACGGCTGCGCAGGTGCAGGTGTAGACACCATAGCCATCGAAAGAGTAAGAGACAATTTCTACGATATTAAGTACAGAAACAACGCACAGCTCCTTGGAAACGTATCCCAGAAAAACTACTACAACAAGCTTGTTGAGCAGTATCTTAACGACGACGGAACAACCGGCTTTGCATCTTTGTATAACACGATGACAGCTTCACTTCAGTCAGTAATGACTGCAGCCGGAACAACAGAGAGTAAGACAGCGTACATTTCAAACGTTCGTTCCATCACAGAGTATTTTAACAACGTATACAATAACCTTCAGGGCTTACAGGACGACATCAACTCGGAAGTTAAGCTCTGCGCCGACAGAATCAGCTCCATCGCACAGGAAGTTGCTTCACTTAATAAGCAGATCAACGTCATCGAGATGACAGGCACTGTTGCCAATGAACTCAGGGATAAAAGAGATGTTCTTTTGGATGACCTTTCCAAGATGGTCTCCATAGAAACAAAAGAGACTCCCATCATAGATGAGACACAGCCCGACAGAGAAAGCGGCGCAACAAGATTCCAGGTATGGATCTCAGGCGGATACGAGCTTGTAGATACATACGAATACAGAAGAATGATCTGTGTAGCCAGAGAAGACGACGGCGGAATGGGCCAGAACGATATAGACGGTCTTTACGACATCAAATGGGGAAGTGCAAGCTACAAGGACGGCGACCCCGTAAACGAGCTTTCGGATTTCGCAATGGATTCTAAGCTCATCGGAGGAGAGCTTCAGGGTCTTCTTGCAATGAGAGACGGAAACAACGGCAGTTATTTCTACGGAAAGAGCGGACTTGTCGATGAGAACGCAAGCCCTCTTAAAGTAACCGTTGAGGTTACCGACGAACATCTCATGGATATGACCAAGTGCGCAATTCCCGAAAACGGCCTTATCCACATCGGAGCCAAGGATTACAAGTATGACAGCTGGGAGTATGACGGATACAATACATATACATTTACGATAGACGAAGAGAACCTTAAGAGCGTTCCCGACAGCTTTACCAACGTATCCATCGGATATGCCAACGATTATCAGGGAATTCCTTATTATCTTCAGCAGATGAACGAGTTCATCAGACAGTTCTCTGATGCGGTAAACGAGATCACAAAGGGCGGATACACATCCGATTCTCAGGAAGGCGTATTCATGCTGACAGGAGCCATGGACATGAACTCCGCAGCTCAGTACAGCTACGAACAGCTCACATCAGAGTCCAAGAACAAGGGCTACTACAAGCTTCGCGGCGGTAACTTCGCAGTTAACAGTGTACTTTTGGCAGATGCTAACAGACTTTCAACCAAGGCCGACAAGACTGAGGGTGAATCGGAATTCGGTAACCTTACCAAGTTAAAAGATATGTTCTCAACCAAGAAGATATTCAGAGGAGCAACATCAGGTGAGTACCTTACCAAGGTTCTTGCTGACGTAGCCCTTAACTCAAGCAATTCCGGAACACTTCAGGATACATACGAAGCACTCGATACAACAATTCAGAACCAGAGATTATCTGATTCGGGCGTTGACGAAGACGAGGAAGCATCAAACCTTGTTAAGTTCCAGAATGCATACACATTGTCATCCAAGATGATCCAGACACTTACTGAGATCTACGACAGACTAATTCTCCAGACCGGAGTATAATAAGGCGCCGTACGGAGTACTTTTAGCTCCCGGATTCACAGTATTTTTACTGAGATGCTTGTTTTCGCCGCATAGCGATTTGCTTATAATTCAAAAACAGGAAAATGTCTCATTTCGTGTTACTCATGGAAATCGACATTTTCCTGTTTTTTCATTTAGCAAATCAGCCATGCGTACAAGAACAGCGCATCTCAGAAAATAATACTGTGAATCCCGGGGGAAAATTCCTGCACTATGCAAAAAAAGAAGTATGTGCTATTATGTTAATTAGTTGTTTACAAATGCGCTTATAAGAAAAAGGAAGGATAGGGGAAATGTCTGAAAATAAAGTCTTTATGGACACGAATGTCTTTACGGAGATAGTCGATTCTATCGGCACCTCCGCGTCTACCTGTGTCCTTTCCGATGCTGTACTTAATAACGTAAAAACCTGGGATAATACCGCTGTTGGCAAGAAGATGACTAAACTCTTAAAGGATGTCCTTCAGTCATCAAAGGCTTATAATGCGGAATCAGCAGCAACTTTGCCATCGGCTTATATCAAGATGCGAGACAGCATGATAAATGTAGATAGAGAAGCTGCTTCAAGTATAAAAGTCGAGACAAGTAAAAGATGATGGGGAATAAATATGAGATCTATAGAAGATATACAAACAGAGATAGATGCGCTTTGGGAAAAGATAGGAAGAGCGGAGGATCTGAAAGCAATCTTCATTGATTCACGCGGGCGCATAGTAAAGAAAAGAGATATGGTCAAGACCGATGCTTATGATCCTTTTAATGCATATGATATAACGAGAGCTTCCAAGTGGAGAGGGGACAGAGAAAACAAAGCTGCCGACATGAAAAGGACGATAAGTGAGCATACAAAGAATGCACAGAAACAGGCAGCTTCGACAATTTCGGAACTTGATGCTGCAATAGAGAAACTGGATGAACTCATTGAAAAATGGAAAGAGAGAATAGAGCATCTTGAGGCGGAAAAAGATGAGATAGAAAGTATGCAGGAGTCCGGAAATCAGGAAGCAGGATAAATGGGGAAAACATAATGGGAAAGAGCTACGATTCGGAAGAATCAATCAGATTCATAGAAAATCTTTATGATCAGATAGAAAGCTATCTGACAAAAGCAGCTCCGCTTGAATCGGATTATCATAGATATGTCAATAATGAGACATTTGTAGGTAAGGCAGCGGAAGCATCTAAGAGATTCATCAGAGATAAACAATTACAATTTCACTATGAACAACAAAATATCCAGAACAAGCTTTACAATATGTATGGCGCGATACAAGGCGAGTTTGAGGATGCTGTTGACGCTTCTCCTAAGGCACGTATAGATACAGATGTCCTTAAAGGTATAAAAAGAGATGTCGAGAACTTCTATGATGCCCTGAACTATGGAGGAAGATGCATAGAAGATGAGGCGGCATATGTGCAGGAGAAGGCGGATGAGTTCAGTGATATTTACCAGTTCACATTCACACAGCCTGATTATGACCCTGCAAGACGCTCATATGAAGAGCTGTGCGGCGACGGAGAATATATAGATAAGTGTATAAAGGATTTTGAAAGATTCGATGAAAATGCATGGAATTATGTAAACAGGTCAGGTCTTGAAGAGTACGTCAATGAGCTTACTGCTGATATAAACGCCAAAGCTGCGGGCCTTGATCAGATGGAAGTATACAAGCCGGAGATGGAAGATACTCTGGTCAAAGTGATCGGTATGGGTGGTCCAAAGGCTATAAAAGAAACAAATATCCATGATGTATTTAGATCATATGATGGGAAAGAAAAGCTTCAAAGGATGGAGCAGGGAGCCAAGATACTTTCCGCGCTTGGTGATTATATTGAGCCTAAGCTGAAAGAACTTGGACATAAAGCTATAAAATTAGAGCCGAATAATGCTATTTTTTTAAGAGCAACATCCATGGGAATGTATACATTCTTTGAATTGGCGGGAGGTGTGCAGAGTTATCTTGAGACTGGAAGCTTTACTGATGCTGAAAAGAATGCAAAGATTAATTATAAGGCTTTTCAGAGAGGAGGACTTAACTGCGCTGTCGAAACAGTAACAGGTTTTTTAAAACTTCCTGAACTGGGAATAAAGATAGGAAAAGGAATAGGTGGTACAATAGAGCAAGGGGCCAATTATATAAAGGACAACGGTACATCAAACCTTCCGGACGACCTTGCTGCATGGGCAGGCGATAAAGGGAAACAGGTAGTAAACCTCTATAATATCTTAAAAGATCAAGTCACAAATAAAGTGAACACCATGTCGGTGGAAGAGGGCTATGAATCAGCAGGCTACATTCTGACAACGATAGGAACCATGGTTATCGGAGGCGAATTCGGAGAAGCTTCAAAAGGTGGAGAAGTGGCTAAAGGAGCAGAAGTCGCAGGCGAGGCTACTGAGACCGTAGTTAATTCATTAGACGATATCGAAAGAGCTGCTGATAAGCTTGGCGATGTAGAAAGAGTAGTCGATAAGTTTGATGATTTAGAGAAAGTAGTAGATAAAGCTGATGATGTAGCAAAAGCAGCTGATAAAGCTGATGATGTTGCAAATGCATTTGAAAAGTTCAATCCCAAAGAGGCAAATAATATTCAAAAATGTAATTTCGGTGAGCACTATGCCCATGAGAATATTACTGAAGGTGCAGAGGTGTTGGAAAAGGGATATGAGTTTGATTCTATAGGAAGAAAGGTGCCTGAGGGATTAGATGAAAAAATACAGAAGGGAATTGATGATGTTTTAGAAAACAAAAACTTGGAATCAGATATCCGTTATGCTTTTAATGAGGCTAAGTACGGAAAAAGTCAACTTGGAATGACTAAAAGTGGTAAGCAGATGTCTGAACCTTGGTTGTTTGGTGTAGAGGAAGATATTAAAAAGAGCAGAGTATATGATTCACTTGTTAAAGGTGGAATGAGCGAAGAAGAAGCTTTTTTCAAGGCAAAAGATATTCAGGATGCATATTTGTCTGGTCATGTTGATTCGGTTTTATCTAAAGTAGATGAGACTGGAAAAGTAACAACATTTAGACTTGATGAAACTGGAAAAATAATAGGCGAATGGCCTTAAGGGAGAAATACATGAGAGATACTAGATGTTCTTCGAAATTTTTGGAAGTTGTATTAAAGGTAAGTATACCTCATATAACAAAGCTTAAGAATGAGATATGTGATTTAGAAGAATGCGAAAAGAATGGAATTCAACGACATCCCAAAAAAAATGTTGAAGTAATCTATAACTTTAAAAAAGGTTTAATAGTTGATTTTAGAGATATCCTTGATGCACAGTATTCGCTGAATCGTATTGATATCAGTTACGAAGAATTATTTGATATGTTTGTAGAATACGCGGTACAGCTTGAGTTTAAGAATATAGGATATATTGTCTTTTTGAGATTCTTCTCATTAGGAATAATGCTTGAACTTGGCAAGGATAAGTTAAAACCGTTAGTTGATAAGCTTGATAAAGACGAGATAGATGATATACTGCTTGGCTATCTTGCTGAAGGCTACGGACTTAAAAGAGCATTCAGATCCACAAAGTTCTATAGAGAGACACCGTACGCAAATGCGGCATTGATATGTGAAGAGGCTGTAACTGATAAAGCCAAAGCAAAAGAGATGCTTAAAGAGTATATGAAAAATTACCTTAAAGCCCATTCAGATATGGGATGGCCTAAGGCTGCCAAAGACTGGGCGGATTACAAGGGACTATGGTCATATGAAGCGGCAGCAATCTCAAAGCTCTTTGGGATTGATGACAGCGAACTTAAGGGTGATATGAATTATCCCTATGATCTTGCTCATTATAAGAATGGTGAGATTACAGCTCATAATATAGAGATAATCAAGCCAGTTAAGGAAGAAATCAATCTTGATGTTGCAACAAATGGAATAACAAACAACAGAGAGCTTGAGGGTATTGTTCCTCCTATTTTCCAAGATAGGATAAACGAGCTTATCAGTGATTACAGTGCTATTTCAGATAAAGAGTTTTGGACTAAATACAATCTTAGGGAAGTTTGGTTTGAATGCGAACAGTTTTCTGAAGATAGGAAGAAAGAAGAAATGCTTGGAATGCTGATTGTTTTTGAACTCGTAGAGCTCGGCTATATTCTTCAGATTGACTGGAAAGAAGACTTTGAGGATTATGAAGGAGAACTGAAAAACTATTGGAACAAAGATAAGAGAATGAAAGTGGTAAGCTTCGTTCTTGATAACGATCAGCAGTATTATGCATTAGTTCCAACAGATTGCAATGTGAAATCGATTTATGAGATTCCTGTAAATGATATTTAATGAGAATGCTTTATTTGACACCATAAAGAATCCACCTGAATGGTAGGAACTTGGTGGTATTTGTTGATAATGTCAAAAAGAAGAGGCTTATGAATCAGCAGGCTACCTTCTGACAACGATAGGAACCATGGTCGTTGGAGGAGAATTCGGAGAAGTCGCCAAAGGAGCGAAAGTCGCCGCAGGAGCTTCGGATGATGTGGCAGAAGTTGCTGCAAAAAATTCAGATGATGTTGCGAAGATGGGTAGAACATTTGAATCTGAATATGATATTCCTACAAATGAAAAAGGGTGTTTCTAGCGCAGCTTATCATCCTAGCTTACATACTAATGAGTACTATAGAAAAGTAAATGGATTGTTGGATGGATCATTTTAGTAGAGGAAGGGACTATGAAGATTTATAGATTAGACTTTGATGTAAATAATTATAAAGGTATTCAGCTATGTGAAGAAGCGGATTTTGACTATTATCATATGTTTGATGGAACAAGTTTAAAAGATAATTGGACTACACGTAAGGTTGAATTTTATGAGGAAGATGAGGAATTAAAAGAAGGTGATGCTCCCGGATTTAATATTCCGGTATTTAATAAGAGAGCGTTAGAAGTATTGTTTCCGTTAATCAAAGATGAAGTTGAATTATTGGAGTTACAATTAGGTGATGAAATACTTTATGGGATAAATGTTTTAAAAATAATTGACGCGGTTAATTATGATTTGTCTGAGTATCGAACATTTCGAGATGGCAAAAGAATAATGGCATTTAAGAAATATGTATTTAGAAATGAAATGATTATTGGAACTAATATTTTTAAAATCGTTGACTTGCCACGCGGAGATGTGTTTGTTTCTGAAGATTTTTATAATTATGTTATAAATAATAATCTTGAAGGCTTTAAGATGGAACTCGTGTATGAATCATGATGTTGAATGGGGATAAGAAGAAAGTTCATATAAATGATTTTTTGAGTTTTTTTAGTTGCAAAATGTTAGACGAAATCATTTCCTTAGCTGAAAATAATGACATTCGTCTGACAGATTAGAATTACGAAGTGTGGTTTAACTATGACATTTCACATATTACCATTTTTGATCGAGTAGTTGAGTGAGATAAATTGGAGGCAGTGCTTAAAATAGTAATACCGAATATTTCAAATACTGAAAAGCTCTTTTCATTCATTACAGTGATATGTACCCCTTTTACTGGACAAACAGTGAAAGGGGTATTTTTATTTGTCAATAAACTTATACGAAAGTTCTTTTACCCCCTAAAGATATCGATGGAAGCTGCCGATAATCAATGTGAGAAACTTATATGGTATACACTTGTGCACGGATGCGCATTGTTTTTTCAGACTAAGGATGGTCTACACACGGAGGTCGAACTATGCGTATCACCAACAAGATAATGCAGAATAATTCTCTTTACAATATCAATAATAACAAGGTTTCCGAGGATCAGCTTAACACCATGATGTCAACCGGCAAGAAGATCACAAGACCTTCGGACGATCCGGTTATCGCTATAAGAGCATTGCGCCTTCGCAGCAATGTTACTCAGCTTTCACAATATTATGAGAAGAACGCCAAGGACGCAGAGAGCTGGCTGAATGTCACAGCCGATGCTCTTTCTACAGTTACGTCCGTTCTTACAGATTGTGTTAAGCAGGCTACTAAGGGCGCCAACATGGACCTTACGTCAGACGATCTTTCAACCATAGTTACACAGATGGAAGCACTGGCAAAAGAGTATTATTCAACGGGAAATGTCGACTACGCAGGAAGATACATCTTCACAGGCTACAGAACCGACACGGCTCTTACTTTTGACAGAACAACAACAGCCGACTACAAGGGGATCAACGACGAGTTCAACGCTTCAAGCATCGGCTGGTCAAGCAGAGTTACAGGAATGAGCAAGCTCGACTCTACCAACATCCTCAACATGAATGCGCAGGAAGTAAGAGAGAACGACATTCAGGAATATTCCGTAGGAAAGATCAGACTTTCCTATGACAACCTTAATTACAGAGAGGGTGATTCCAATTTCACAGCTCCCGAACTTAAGTGGAGAGAACAGCTCACTCAGCCCGCAACAAGCTCGGTTGAAGGAACTTCGGATCTAATCAACCTTACATTTACAACAACCAAGGGAGAGACACACAGAATAGCGCTTCCTTCACCTGACGATCTTGCTCAGGGCGAGGCTTATACGGTTACAAGCGAAGGAATATCTTACGATGTTAAAAAAGATATCGACGGCTCCTACATCATAAAGGCATCAGAAGCTTCAGCCGATTACAGCTTCGTTATCAACAGTAACGGCGTGTACGATACGACCCGGCAGAGTGCGAATGTTCTTTCCGGACAGGTTTCAAGAGAGACTGTTCAGAAGACCACACTTTCTTTTACAAACGAAGACGGTGACAGAGTAAGCTTTAAGCTTCCTCTCGTTCCCGCTATCGGACAGTCCTACAAGATGAAGCTCGAGTACGAAGGAGGAACCGCTACCGCAGTGGTCAACAGCGACGGAACCTACACAGTTACCGACGGCTCCAATAAGGTTAATTCCGACGGAACGATAAGCCGGAACATCATCAACGTTACAGCCAACGGAAGCGTACATTCTTCATATAAAGAAACAACTCTTGAGATCGGCGGCGCCAACCTTATATTTACAACAACATCTCAGGAAGATATAGATAGCGTGTACAGAAAGCTTGATGAGAACAAGACAGGCTCACTTGCATACCTTAACGTGGCTACAGGCGAGGTGCTCCTTAACAAGGAGCTTTCCGATAAGCTTTCTACACTGCCCGATCTTATAAACGCCAACTCAATTGATGTTGTTTATAACAAAAAAGAGTGGGAAGACGGTGATATCAAGCCTGAAAATCTGTTTAATTGCAATTATACGGATGAAAATGGCAAGACAGTGCTGTATAATAAAGGTTCAGCATCCCATGACATCGCTTATGACGTGGGATTCGCGCAGTCGGTGGTTGTAAACACCACAGCTGATGCGGTTTTCACAACAAGTGTTAAAAGAGATGTCGATGATCTCAGCACTATGGTCGGCGAACTTAAGCAGATGGAAGCAACGATCAAGATCTTAGAGGACAAGCTCAGCGCTTCTTCAAATACAGACGAAAAAGACAGGATCAAAGTTGAGATCGACGCCGCACAGAAGGCATTTAACTATCAGAGACAGAACATCCAAAAGGAGTTCGAGCACAAGATAACATCGCTTCAGAAGTCTCTCGATACAGCCAACATCGCGGTTACGGACAACGGCACAAGATGTAAGAGACTCGACCTTGTTAATTCAAGACTCATGACTCAGACTACAACATTTAAGACACTTCAGTCTGAAAACGAGGACATCGACCTTGCCGAGACCGTTACTCAGCTTACATCGGCTCAGGTTACTTATGAGGCCAGCCTTATGGCTACAGGTAAGATCAGTCAGAATTCTCTTATGAATTATATCTGATCAAATAATTAAAATGTGGTAATTGTACGTTTTTACGTATATAATTAAATAAAGTGATAACAATGTATATTTTTATCAGGATTATGGAGGTTACAGCATGAAATTAAACACTAGAATTTTTGGAGAGGTTGAGATTGAAGACAATAAGATCATTTCTTTTCCAAATGGAATAATCGGTTTTCCTGATCTTAAGAGATTTACACTTATGCATGACGAAGAGCAGGGAACAAATACGATCAAGTGGCTTCAGTCAATAGAAGAGCCGGGATTCGCAATGCCTGTTATGGATCCGCTCTTTGTTTGCCCCGATTATCAGCCTATGGTTGATAAGGAAGCAGTTTCCGATATCGGCGAGTTGGACAACGATGAGATGCTCGTGCTTGTTACGGTTACCGTTCCGCACGACCTTAAGCAGATGACAGTTAATCTCAAGGGACCTTTCATCATCAATACAAAAGAGATGAAGGCAACCCAGACTATCATTGATAATGAAGAGTATCCTGTAAAATTCCCGATCTATGATATTCTGCAGAAGAACAAGGCCAACGCTTAAATCATACACGGGGAGGGATAGGACATGTTAGCATTATCAAGAAAAAAGAACGAAGCAATTGTAATTAACAACAACATTGAGATCACAGTACTCGATATCAGAGGAGATCAGATCAAACTCGGAATCTCGGCTCCCAAGGATATCCCGATCTACAGAAAAGAAGTATACATCCAGATCCAGAATGAGAATAAAGAAGCAACAGATGTATCCGGAATTGAGGAACTTAAGAAATTGCTTTGATCTAAACTTACGTCGGCCGCCCGGAATAGGGCGGCCGGTTTTGCTTTGGGCGGAACTTTGATTTAAAGAGGGACAGCGTGCGAATACTATATTACTACTGGGACGAATTTAACGGCGAAGACTGCATGGATGCCATGAGAAGGCTCGGCCACGAAGTCGATATGCTTAGACTGCAGCTTGAAGGCTTTGAACTTACTCCGGAGATTGACGAGAGGTTCAGAGCTCTTTTGACCAAGGAAGATTTTTCAGGCAAAAGATATTACGACATAGTCTACAGCTTCGATTACTACCCCTGCATCTCGGATGCATGCCAAAAATACAACACTCCGTATGTGTCCTGGGTTTTCGATTGCCCGCACTATACGCTTGATTCGCATACGATCACAAATCCCGTGAATAGAGTCTTCGTCTTTGACAAAGAGCGATACAGACAGATGAAATCCAAGGGAACCACGACTGTCAGATACTCGCCCCTTGGAGTAAACGAAAAGAGACTTTCCGAGTTTTGCGACAAACTCGATGCCGAGACGGACGGCCTTATGGTCTATCAGCACGATGTCTGCTTTCTCGGGAACTTATATGACAATGAATTCAACTTTTACGATCAGGTACAAAGCCTACCGCCGGATCTAAAAGAGTATATAGATAACGTTATAAACGATCAGGAAAAGATATTCGGAAAAGATCTTTTTTCCGATGAACAGGTTATCACTCCGGAGCATGTAAAAGAGCTCCGCGAGTATATAAAATTCGAAGATACGGGAAACTACGACCTTAACTACGACAGCATCATTCTTGATATGCTGCGCATCAAGGTCACGGTCAACGAAAGAAGACATATACTCGAGCGGATGGGCGAAAGATTCGATTCTTTCCTATATACACCGCCCGGAGCAAGACCCATTAAAGGCGTAAAGAACATGGGACTTGCGGATTATCAGACCAAAATGCCCCTTATATTTAGGCGCAGCAAGATCAATCTGAATATAACGCTTAGATCAATCATCTCAGGCGTTCCGCTGCGGGTTCTCGATGTTTTGGCAGCAGGCGGCTTTCTTATCACAACTTATCAAAAAGAGATCGAGGAGTATTTCGAGAACGGAAAAGAGCTTGTGATAGCGCATACTCCGGAAGAAATGGTTGAGCTTACGGAATATTACCTTGAACATGAGGATGAGAGAAAAGAGATAGCTAAAGCGGGACAGAAAAAAGTGTATGAAGAGTTTGCATATACGAAATTGCTACCTAAGATACTGGAAGAATGATCTTTTTAACGTGTAAAATCTAAATTTTTTATTAAATTTAGCATTTTCTTTTGTCATGCGACTAAAGATTAAAGAACTTTGTCCGATATACCTTGTAAGAAATATTATGCTTATGTCCAAATAAGCTTTATGGAACGCGTAAACAAGATAAATACAGGTAAGATTCCTGATTCTGACACGGAGGTATAGGATTATGGGAATGGAAGCAATTAACGGCTTTAGTCCGCTTGTTCAGCAGACGCAGCCACAGGTAAGAACACAGATAAAAGAACAGAGCCAGTCTCAGAGCGAGATTGCTGAATATGAGGCAAACGGTGCTGTACAGGGAATGGATCTCAAGGTAGAGGCAGCAGATAATTCTGCCGGCTCCAACAACGAGTCAGCTGCGCAGAATTTTGCCCAGAATCAGAGCAAGAGAGCGGAGACTGAGGAACAGATCCAGGCTGACAACGCCAAGATCAAGAAAGCCATCTCTGAGATGACCAAGAAGGTTCGGTCCAACGCCGAAGCTGTTTTTGGCATACATGAGAAGACCAACAGAGTTACCATTAAAATGGTCGACAAAGAGACCAAGGAAGTTATTAAGGAATTTCCGCCTGATGAGACTCTTGATATGATCGCAAGGATCTGGGAAGTTGCAGGCATCATGGTTGACGAAAAGAGGTAACACGCAGATTTATCGGCACGACGGCATATGGATAGGCTGCCTGTCCGATGTATATCTGTTTAATTAGGAAACGGATTTCCGATCACATCTCACGGATTGAGAAAGGAGAAATGATATGCCTATCAGAATAACAGGAATGAATTCCGGTCTTGATACCGAGAGTATCATCACAGCCCTTACTCAGAAAAAGAAAGATAAGGTCGATACTTTTACGGGAGACCAGAAGAAGCTTACCTGGAAGCAGGATAAGTGGAAAGAACTTAATAAAAAAGTAGTTTCTTTTTATAACGGAACACTCAGCAACATGAGATTTGCTTCCGCTTATGTAAAAAAGACAACTACATCATCAAATGCCAATGCCGCTACGGTTATAACCGGCGACAGCGCAATGAATACCACACAGTCTCTTGATATAACTAAGCTTGCCAAGGCTGCTTATCTTACGGGAAAAGAGCTTAAGACTGTAGGAGAGAACCCTAAGAGACCTACCATGTCCACAACAATGGAAGAGCTTGGCGCCGCAACAGGTGAAGAGGGAGGACAGCTTAAGTTTAAGATCGGCGGAAATAATTCACATGAGTATATCACCGTTGACATTGCTGCTTCCGATACTATAGAGAGTGTTCTTAGTAAGTTAAGAAGTACCAAGTCAATAGATGAGACTACCGGTGAGTCCACTGGAAAGACATTAAACGCCAACTTTGATGAGGGAACAGGAAGATTCTATATTTCATCAAAGGAAATGGGCGAAGCAAACTCTTTTAGCATGGTAAGTACAAATGCTATGACTGCACTTGGTCTTGTTGAGGAAAAGATTGATGGTAAATCCAATTACCAGGCAGGCAGCAGCGCAGAGATCTACCTTAACGGAGTAAAATACGAATCCAACTCCAATACTTTCCAGATCAACGGACTTACGATAACTGCCAATCAGGTTGCTTCAGATATAACTCTTACGACCAAACAGGATACAAGCGGAATCTACGACAACATCAAGAAGATGATAAAAGAGTACAACGACCTTATGAAAGAGTTCGCTACTCTTTACAATGCAGATCCTGCCAAGAAATATAAGATGCTTACAGATGATCAGAAGGATCAGATGTCCGATAAGGAAGTTGAGGAATGGGAGAAGAAGATCAAAGAAGGACTCCTTTCCAAGGACGAGACTATCGGAAACGTAAGAAACGCTCTTAAAGAGATCATGAACCAGTCCTTCGAGATCACTGACAAGAACGGTAAGACGAGTAAGTTTTCTCTTGCAAGCTTCGGTATTTCAACAGGAAGTTACTTCTCAACAGAAGATAACGAGAGAGACGTATTCCATATCGACGGAGATGCGGATGATTCCGTAAGCAGCGGTAACACCGATCTTCTCAGCGGTATGATCGCCAATGATCCCGATACTGTACAGAGCTTCTTCTCAGAGCTTTCAAAGACTCTTTACAACAAGCTCTTTGATATGATGAAGGGAACTCAGTACAGCAGTGCATTTACGATCTATGAAGATAAGCTCATGGCTTCACAGTACAGCGCTTACAACACCAAGATCTCCGATGCACAGAAAGCACTTGAGGCGGCTCAGGATAAATACTACAAGAAATTCTCCGTAATGGAGACCGCGCTTTCCAAGATCAACAGCAGCAGTTCGTCACTTGCCAACTTCTTTGGCGGCGGACAGTAATGGCATAATATAAAACTAATCATACGGATATAATTTTACAGAAATGCGAGGGAACACATATGCCGGTATCAACAGCACAAAAAGCTTATGCTCAGTACAAAAACAATAAGGTTATGGGTGCGAGCGGCCCGGAACTTACATTGATGCTCTACGACGGAGCGATCAAGTTCCTCAATATCGCGGACATGGCAATTGAAAAGCACGACGTCCCCAAGGCCCATGAGAACATCATGAAGACAGAGCGTATCATTGATTATCTTAGAAACACTCTGGATATGAAGTATGCTGTTGCACAGGACTTCGAGAATATGTATTCTTATATTGGAAGAAGACTTGTTGAGGCGAACATCTCAAAAGACAGAGAGATCATCGCCGAAGTCAACAAGCACATGCACGCTATCAGAGATAACTGGGTAGAAGTCATGAGAGCCAATAACATTGTTGTTAAGGATGCATAATTAAGGGGGACTTACGGATGCTAGCTTCAAGCCTTGATATGTTGGAAGAGAGCCTTAGGAAAAAGATCGAGATAATGACCGAGATCGAAGCTGAGAACGAGAGGCAAAAAGAGGTTCTTTCCAATCCGGACAGTGTCAACGAAGATCTGTTTGACGCCACAGTCGATACGAAGGGCGAGCTTATTGACAAGCTTGTCGCACTCGACGACGGCTTCCAGTCACTTTTCGACAGAGTAAAAGAGGAAGTGGGTTCAAACAGAGAAAAGTTTGCCGATCAGATCAAACGCATGCAGGCACTTATAGAAGAAGTAACTGCCAAGAGCGCATCGATCGAAGCGGCAGAGCGCAGGAATAAAAAGCTTGCCGAAACCTATTTTGACACCGCAAGGCAGAAGATGAATGTAAGTAAGCAGACATCCGCCGCGGCATTTAATTACTATCGAACCATGAATAACTTCAAAGATATTCCACCGCAGTTTTTGGATCAAAAGAACTGAAAAAACAATACACGGGATCGTAGGATAAAAAGTCCTACGATCCCTTTTTTAAGTAATCACCTGACTCGGTTCTTTCGAGTCCTGGTGTACTACTTAGTTCTGGCGAGCGAATGCGAGAGCAGAACCTCCAAGAGGGCGTTTGCCATATATCGGCAAGGTTTTGCAAATACTTTATAGCAAAAATGAAAAAATCGAATAAAATTTCATTTTTGCAATTTTTTTTGAAAAAAAATTCAAATAAGGGTTAAGTACGCGCATTCACTGCCGATAATAATAGTGACAAACAAAAAACAAGCAGCCATGGAAGGGACTCCGCGTAAGCTGCACAATAGTAAAAGGATGAAAAGGCAGCACGGACGCGGGCCCCGTTCATGGAGGATTATATTATGGTAGTACAACACAATGTCACAGCGATGAATGCAAACAGACAGCTTGGTATCACAACAGGTATTCAGGCTAAGTCAAGTGAGAAGCTTTCTTCCGGTTACAAGATCAACAGAGCAGCAGATGATGCAGCAGGACTTGCTATTTCCGAGAAGATGAGACGTCAGGTAAGAGGTCTTACACAGGCTTCCGCAAACGCACAGGACGGTATCTCAGCAGTACAGACAGCAGAAGGTGCTCTTAACGAAGTTCACGATATGCTTCAGAGAATGAACGAACTTGCAGTTAAGGCAGCTAACGATACTCTTACAACATCAGATCGTAGATACATCCAGAGTGAGGTTGATGCACTTGTAAACGAGATCCACAGAACAGGTGAGGCTACACAGTTCAACGACACAAAGCTTCTTGACGGAACATTCGTTAATAAGAACCTTCAGGTTGGTTCCGACAAGGCTGACAACAACGTTATCAAGATCGACATCGTAGCTCTTACAGCTTCAGGACTTGAGATCGACGGAACAAAGGTTAACGTAACAGGTACTGACGGTGTTAATGCAAGAAACTCAATCGGAACTATCAAGGCAGCTCTTGAGAAGGTTTCAAAGCAGAGATCTGATCTCGGTGCTATCCAGAACAGACTTGAGCACACGATCAAGAACCTCGACAACGTAGTTGAGAATACACAGGCAGCTGAATCACTTATCCGTGATACAGATATGGCTGAGGAAATGGTTAGATATTCTAACAACAACATCCTCGCTCAGGCCGGCCAGTCAATGCTTGCTCAGGCAAACCAGACAAACCAGGGTGTACTTTCACTCCTTCAGTAATAAAAAACATAACCCAATTAAGCCTAGGATCGCTCCGGAGATTAAAATCCGGAGCGATTTTAGTATTTTAGAAATAATTTATAATTTATTTTCAAAAAAGGGGGTTATTTTTTTAGATTTATGGTCGATAATAATAGTGTAAACAAACAGAGATAGTTTTTAGGCCAGCACTAAGAGCTATTTCCAAAAACGAGCAAACGAGCAGCAAGGAAGCTGCCGTACAAATTCAAGGAGGAATTATATTATGGTAGTACAACACAACGTAACAGCAATGAATGCAAACAGACAGCTTGGAATCACAACTGGTATTCAGGCTAAGTCAAGTGAGAAGTTATCATCCGGTTACAAGATCAACAGAGCAGCAGATGATGCAGCAGGTCTTGCAATTTCCGAAAAGATGAGACGTCAGGTTAGAGGTCTTACACAGGCTTCTGCTAACGCTCAGGATGGTATTTCAGCTGTTCAGACAGCTGAGGGTGCTCTTAACGAAGTACACGATATGTTGCAGAGAATGAACGAGCTTGCTACAAAGGCAGCTAACGACACTCTTACAACAAAGGATCGCAGCTACATTGATTCTGAGATCACAGCTCTTAAAGAGGAGATCAACAGAACTGGTGAGGCTACATCTTTCAACGACACAAAGCTTCTTAATGGTAACTTTAAGAACAAGAACCTTCAGGTTGGTTCCGAGAACAATGATAAGAACCTTATCAAAGTAAGCATCGACAAGATGACTGCTTCAGGAATCGGTGTCAGCGGAGTTACAGTAGCAGGCTCAACAGGAGCAACAGCTCGTACAGCTATGGATACAATCAAGACAGCTCTTGAGAAAGTATCACAGCAGAGATCTGATCTCGGTGCTATCCAGAACAGACTTGAGCACACAATCAAGAACCTTGACAACGTAGTTGAGAATACTCAGGCAGCTGAATCACTTATCCGTGATACAGATATGGCTACCGAGATGGTTAAGTATTCTAACAACAACATCCTTGCACAGGCTGGACAGTCAATGCTGGCTCAGGCTAACCAGACAAACCAGGGTGTACTTTCACTTCTCGGTTAATTCTAAATGGTTCACAAGGAAAATTGGTCATTTGCATAATTGCAACTACCAAAAAGGGTCCCGGAAACGGGGCCCTTTTTCTTGTAATAGGGATTACACCCCTATTACAAGAAAAAGCTCCGCGGGGATGCGCACCTCGCGGAGATGAATTCAATTGCTACGCAATTCCGCTCGGGCGCGGGAGTTTTGCGAGCAAAACTCTATTTAATGTGCTTGCGTTTCCATTATTATCTTTATCATCGCCATCACTCTGTGAAGAACACTGTCTTCTTCACAGATTTTTTTGTATCCGGATTGCGCGATCTTTTCGCGCTCGTCGTCGTGCTCCAAGTAATAATTAGCCTTTTCGACAAGCTCATCTATGGAACGATAGGTTTCAAGATGAACGCCGGGAGTTAGGAAAGTATCAAGCTCCGGCTGATAATTCGTTAGAAGGAAACCGCCGCAAGCCAGGATATCCCAGATCCTCTGGGGGAGTCCCGATCTTATCGACCTCATGGTCGTGTTGAGATTGATCTTACTCTTTTTGAAAATGATCGGCATCTCGGTAAAAGACTTGGCGATGCCGCGATTTCGGATCGATGAAGGAAGCTCCGACGTGTCACTTGTTGTGAAAAGATCCAGCTTATAGCTTCCGATGCTATCGGCAAGAGTGTTTAAGATATTTTTTCTCTCCAAGACAGTTATATGAGATCCGAGATAATCATCCAGAACTATCTGCCTGTCAAGATTTCTGATACTTAGCTTTGATGAATAAAAATCCGGATCGGCATCTTTTATAGCGTTGATCTCTTCGTCCGTAAGCGTATTTTCCACGTATTCAAGTCCGTAAATTTTTTCATCCAGCTGCCGTTGCATCTTCTCGTTGAGACTGCTTTCAATATCCGCAGGAAGCTTGAGCGCGGCGTACGGGTCTTTTTCGGTATAAAGAGATCCGATAAAAGAGATGTCGAAGTCATAGCCGACAGCACCCTTCGTTGTGGCGTTCATCCTGTCCACGGCGCCGCCGAGCGGAAGGTGAAAAATGCAATTCGGATTGGCGTACGCGACGGATTCGTACTGCTTTTTATCAAAGAGAAAAACTCTGTTGTAGGGACTTTTTATCGCATTATTATAGATCTCGAGAACCGGGCAGTCCACGGAAACGCAGACGTACGGAACCTTGATCCTCTCACAGAGCATGGCGATAAAAGGAAAAAAGTTGATGGAAAAGATAAAAAGAGGCCTGTGCTCGGCGATCAAATTGCCGAGATTGGTGATCCTCTCATCCAGAGTCATGGAATCATGCTCAGATCTTCCGGTGTTGTCTTCAATTATCGTTAATCCGACAGCCTTCAGAGCATCGATATAATCTGGCTCGCAAATGCTGTCATATCTGTAAACTATCACATTCATAGACTTATTGTAGCACTATATCTGCTATAATTGATATAGGATTGTGAAAATTGCGGAAACGAGTCGGAGCAATCCATACATCATATATGCCTTGTATTTTTGAGCATGGAGACTATTTATGAAGAACGCGGATTTGATCAAGCAGATAAACGAAATTTTGTCATACCTATACGAGAACGCAGGCACTATGGGCAAAGACGGCGTGCGGGAGGCTTTTTTGTCTGTATATGAGACGCTGAATGCGAATCTTTTGTGTGATGAAAATGAAGATACGCTTGAAAGACTCTACAAAGAGGCCGATGAGAACATCCTTGATGTCGACAGATTGCGGATTCTTTCAATGGACGCGATCATCAAATATGCATACAGTAGCCCGGACGACGGAGTATCCGCAGAGGTTGCGGACAGTCTGAAGCAAGCGGCGGCGCATCTTGAAAAGAAAAGTATGCAGCTGGATAACCTTCTTGAATATATAAGACAGGTCGATCACGTCAGAGAAAAATATCATTTAAGATACCCGACGCCTTCGGATAAGTTTGAGGGAAAGGGCGTTGTTTACACGGTCATCACCGGGGACTATGACGAGATAAATGAACCTGAAACGGGAGACTCGGGCCTTTCGTATGTTCTTTTAACAGACAGAGAAAGACCGGATTATAAGGGCAAGTGGGAGATAAGAGTTATCGACAATCCCGATAACTTAAGCAGCGTGAGGCTTTCGCGCTATCCCAAGATGTTTCCTCATATCTTTTTCCCGGAATATGATTATTCGGTCTATATCGACGGATCCTTGATCATAAAAAAAGATATTCGCACCTTTATAGATACGTACAGGCGTGACTGCGGAATGATATGCTTTGCTCATTTTTGTTCGGAAAGCATAATGGATGAGGCGGTTCTTATCGTCGAGCGCGGAAAGGCCGATAAGGCGGCTCTCGATACGCAGCTCGAGGTTTATAAGAAAAACGGATATACCGCAAAAGGCTATATCGCTGAGCTTACCTGCATAGTCCGCGATCACCACGACGAGGCGCTTAAGAAGGTTATGCAGGATTGGTGGGATGAGTACATGTCCTACGAGCACACGAGGGATCAGATAAGCTTTGATTATGTGACTTGGAAAAACGGCTATATATTTGATCTGTGCGACCTTTCGGTGTATATAAACCCGTGGCTTGAGATTGCAAAGATACATTAAGAATTTTGCGGGCAAAAAAGCCTGTAAAACCGCCACTATAGCGCATTTCTGTGGTAAAATAGAAGTGGTTTTTCAGTGTAATGTTTTGACTTGACGAGGGGGTAATATGAGTGATTTTGTTCTTACGGCGTCAATGATGTGCGCCGATTTCGGCAATCTTGAGAAAGAGGTCAAGGCGCTTGAGGCGGCCGGAATAGACTCTTTTCACATAGATATCATGGACGGTCGTTATGTCCATAATTTTGCCATGTCTTTATATGACATGATCTCAATTGCTAGGATCAGTAAGAAGCCGCTCGACGTGCATCTTATGATCGAGCACCCGAGGAATAATATAGATCTTTTCCTCAGATATCTCAGAAAGGGCGATACCGTCTACATTCATCCCGAGGCGGAGTATCACCCGTCAACGACAATCTCTAAGATAATTGATTACGGTCTGCATCCGGGCATCGCGATAAACCCCGGAACCAGCGTGGAATCTATAAGAGAGCTCCTTCGCATCGTCGACAGAGTTCTTGTTATGGCGGTCAATCCCGGCAACGCCAGTCAGATGTTTTTGCCGTTCGTTGGCGAGAAAATCGACACTCTTTTGCATCTTAGGAAAAAAATGGGCTTCGAGCTCTACTGGGACGGGGCTTGCGGAGCGGATAGAATGCGCGAGTACGTGCCAAAGAAGATGGACGGATTTGTTCTCGGAACAACTCTTTTATTCGGCAAAAGAGCTGAATACGCCGATATTATCCCGGCTGTAAGGAAACTTGATTTTTCATACCTCGATAAGGAGCCTGTACAATTCGATGATCAATACTAATCCCGATGATAAGGAGCTAAAAGAGCTTGATGAATACTAATCCCGATGAAGAAATGAAGATGGTACCACTAGAAGAGATCAGCTTTCCGCTTTCTTTTTTTAGGGAAGAGGTCAGGAACGGCTTTTATATCCCGACGATGATCAAGCGTTACTGGGCGGGACAGCTGCAGATCCTTTCTGAGATCGCTAAGCTGTGTGAAAAGCACGATATTCAGTGGTTTGGCGACTACGGAACGATGCTCGGCGCGGTCAGGCACGGCGGATATATTCCGTGGGACGATGACTTTGATATTTGCATGATGCGCGATGATTACGAGCGCTTTTTTGAGATTGCCAAAAAAGAATTTCCCAAGGAGTACATCATTCTTTCGCTGAGAGATATTGAGGAAGGTTATGACAACATTCTCGGAAGAATAGTTAATTGCAGCTCCATCGACTGCACCAAGGAACATATGGATGAGTTCAGCGGCTGCCCGTATACGGTCGGTGTCGATATTTTCCCCATGGACGGAATGTTTGCCGACGAGGCTAAGGAAAAAGAGCGTTATGACAGGGCCAAAAGAGCCATCCTCGTCCACAACGCCGTTGAGGCCAAGGACGAACTCGGAGATCTTGCCAAGAACATTGAAAGTTTGCTCATAGATGTTGAGAAAGAAAATCATGTTCATCTTAAAAGAGGCAAAAAATTAAAAAGAGAGCTTGAGCTTCTTATCGAGAAAATTTATATGGAGTGCCCTGTTTCCGACGGCGACAGGGTTGCTTTGATGCCGTTTTATATGATGTACGGCAATCATATTTTTCCTAAGAAGTTTTTTGAAAAGACTTTTGAGATGAAGTTTGAAAATACGACAATCCAGATTCCGTGCTGCTATGACCAGATTCTGTCAAGCAACTACGGAAACTATATGGAGATACGTAAGGGCGGCGGTATGCATGAGTATCCGTGCTATATCAGCCAGGAGAGAGCGCTTAAGAAGAAACTTGAGCATAATCCTTACAGATATACTTTTGATGCAAATCACATGCTTGTATCGGTAAAAAGATACATGACAAAAATGCTTGCTCCGGCTCCGGTAAAGGAAAAGGAGACAATTGTGTTCCTTCCTTGCAGAGCTATGTGGTGGGAGACCATGGAAGGCCTGTGGCACAGGTATAAGGCCGATGGCCATGATGTTCACGTATATCCCATAAATTTCTATGACTGCGATTACTACGGAAACGTGGGTGAAATGCATGATGAGCGTATGCTCTTCCCCGATTATGTCGGCGTAGAAAACTGCGAGGAGCTTGATTTTGCGCAGATCCGTCCCGACAAGATTGTGATCCAGGTTCCCTACGATGCAGAGAATACGGCACTTACCGTGCATGAATTCTTCTACTCATCAAATCTTATAAATTTCACCGATGAGCTCGTCTATGTCCCTTGCTTTGACATCGACGACCCCATCGACCGCGATGACAAAGCCTGCCGCGGCATCGAGATCCTCGCCGAACAGCCCGCCGTTGTCTACGCGGATAAGGTGCTGCTTAAGTCGGAGAAGCAGCGCGAGCTCTATCTCGAGAAGCTCATCTCCCTCTCCGGCGAAGAGACCCGTGCCTTCTGGGAGCAGAAGATTGAAGTTTCGCCGTATGTCGGAAAGGACTGGAGCGCTGCAGTCGGCGGCGGAGCAAGCGACTCGGCGGACGGCGTGAATGGCGGAGCGGATACCGGCGCGCACGGCCATGGCGGAAGTTCCGTTTCCCCTGAAGAAGAGGCACGTGATCGCGAGTGGAAGGAGTTCCTTGGCGAATATGCAGGCCGTAAGGCGGTCATTTATTACTTCACTATCAGCACCGTTATCTATCACGGTGAAAAGGCTATAGATAAGTTCGAGCGCGTGCTCGAGACATTCGCAGGTGCGCAGAACGACAAGCTCGTATCGGTCTTTGTCCCTCAGGATTACCTGACCGGAAATCTTGACAAGGCAGAGCCTTCGGTGCGCGAAAGATATCTTGCTTTTGTAGAGAAGGCAAAGAACACGCCGGGCGTTATCTTTGATGAAGAGGGACGAAGTCTTGATTTCATAGATAAGTGGAGTGCGTACTACGGCGACACAGGAGTTGCCGCAATGAACTGCGCAAGCAGAAATATACCTGTAATGCTTGAAAATGTAGAGGTGTGAGCGTATGAATGTAGCTATAATTCTTGCGGGCGGCGTCGGCAGCAGAGTCGGCGGCGATGTCCCCAAACAGTTTGTGGATCTGGCAGGCGAGATGATGATCGTGCACAGCTTGGAGCCCTTCGGAAATCTCCCCATAGTTCAAAACATCATAATAGTTGCGGAGGATAAGTGGCGCGAAGACATCGAAAATGCAATTGTTGATTACCCTGCCATCAGCGAGAAGATCCTTGGCTATGCTGATCCCGGTCAGAACCGCCAGCTTTCGATTTTAAGCGGCCTTGAAGCTATCGAGCTTCTGGGACTTGGCGACATGACCGACAACGTGATAGTACATGACGCGGCAAGACCCTTCGTAACCGAAGAGCTTATCACAGCGTGTCTTGAGGCGCTTTCGGACCACGACGGAGCTATGCCCGTTCTTCCCATGAACGATACCGTATATTTAAGCCACGGCGGCGTTCAGGTCGACGAGCTCCTTGACAGAAATACGATATTTGCGGGTCAGGCACCCGAAGCTTTTGCATACAAGAAATATCTCGACGCCAACAGGAAACTCATTCCCGACAAGATCCTCGTTGTTCACGGCTCCTCTGAGCCTGCAGTCATGGCAGGTATGAAGGTTGCCATGATCCCCGGCGACGTGCGCAACTTCAAGATCACAAGCGCAGCCGATATGGAGCGCGCCGAGGAGATCTTCCGGGAGAAGTACTGAAAATGAGCGTGAATTCTGCGCTCAGCAACACGGAGACAGATATAGATGAAAGCACAAGTTCTATACGACATAGGCGAAATAAGTTACGCGGATGTGGAGAAGCCCGTTCCGAGAGCGAACGAGGCTCTTGTTAAGGTGCGCGCGTGCGGCATCTGTGGCTCCGACATCCCGCGCATATATAAAACGGGCGCGCACAATATGCCGCTCATTCCCGGTCACGAATTCTCCGGAACAGTAGAGGAATGCGAGACTGCACCAGAACTTGTAGGGAAAAGAGTCGGCATCTTCCCGCTAAAACCCTGCATGGAGTGTGCTCAGTGCAAAAACAAGCACTACGAGATGTGCTCTAACTATGACTACCTCGGATCGCGTTGCGACGGGGGATTTGCGGAGTACGTGGCAGTACCTACTTGGAACTTGCTTCCAATTTCTGATGAAATAACCGACAGCGAAGCAGCAATGCTTGAGCCTATGTGCGTTGCGGTTCATGCAATGCGAAAAGCCGGTCTCGAAATATGCGCCGGTGCGGGTACGCAACAGGGCTATACAACGCCTTCAGACGCGAACAAGTCTATCTTTATATGTGGCCTCGGCACAATCGGCCTCTTACTTGCAATGTTCCTTAGAGACGCGGGCTACCGCAACATCTACTGCATATACAACAAAGGCATCCAGATGGAAAAGCTTGTAGATATGGGCTTTGCGCTCAGCAACCTCTGGGATTATCGCGAGGGCGACCCTGCGGATTTCGTCCGCGAGAAAACCTCCGGCGCCGACGTATTTTTCGAATGCATCGGAACGTCAGAAGCCTACGAGCGCGCAGTATCCTTAACCGCTCCGCTCGGCACCGTCGTTCTTGTCGGAAACCCCGCCTCGGACATGAGCTTGAAGCGCGAAGTCTATTGGAAGATCCTCCGCAACCAGCTTAAGCTTGTCGGAACCTGGAATTCCTCATTCTATGGAAATCCGCTTGGCACCAACGCTCCTGCTCTCGACGACTGGAACTACGTTCTTTCAAGGCTATCCGAGATCAGAAAGAGCGGATTCTCGCCCGAGAACCTCATTACCCATAGGTTCACACTCGACGAGATGCAGCAAGGACTTGAAATTATGCGCGATAAGGCTGACGAATATATCAAGATAATGGTAGAATACTAATACGCGCGGCTGAAAATCTAATAAATGTGCCGGCTTTGCGCTATTTAAACACACAGTGAAGTCGGTGAAGTTCACAGTGAAGTAGAGTGAAGTATATGTTGAACAGTTGCTTGAGGGAAAGAACGATCTGAAAGTTTTGTCATTTTGTTTCAATAAACCACGTACAGCAAGGGAAATAGCAGATGCTATTGGCGTAACACCATCTACATATTTTAGGAGCAATGTCCTCGGAAGATTATCTGAACAAGGGTTCCTGATTGAAAAGGCGGCATCGGGAGCAAACAGATATGTATCTAATCCGGATAAGGTTAAGATAAAAGTGTAAATATACGTTTCAACGCGAAAGGAGATTTTTATGGCAGAGAACAACAAATGGAGATGCAGAGCAGCAGATCTCAAAGGCACCGAGACAGAAAAGAACCTGATGGCAGCTTTCGCCGGCGAGTCCGAGGCAAGAAATAAATACACATTCTTCGCTTCAAAGGCTAAGAAGGAAGGATATGTGCAGATTTCAAATATATTTGCCGAGACGGCAGCCAATGAAAAAGAACATGCTGAGATCTGGTACAAGATCCTTGAAGGCATCGGAACAACAGTAGATTGCCTCAAGAACGCGGCAGAAGGCGAAGAGTACGAGTGGAAGGAAATGTATCCTTCATTTGCAAAGAAAGCAAGAGAAGAAGGCTTTGACGAGATCGCTGAGCTCTTCGAGGGCGTGGCCGCTATCGAAAAAGAGCATGAGGAGCGTTACAGAAAGCTTCTTAAGAACGTCGAGGACAAGATCGTCTTCTCACGCGACGGCGACTGCATTTGGCAGTGCAGCAACTGTGGTCACATCGTGGTTGGCAAGCAAGCTCCCGAAGTTTGCCCCATCTGCAACCACCCGCAGGCATACTTCCAGCTCAAGGCAGAGAATTATTAAAGACAATCTAAATAATAAAACGGCGTAGCTGAGGCTGCGCCGTTTTCTAGGAAAGAGAAAATGGGGAGCCTATTGCCAAGAGCGGAGATGTCATGACTGCCAAGAAGGACTTGGAGCTTGAAGCTAGCAAAACACCCGAAGATCCCGATTCCATGGAGGATATCACCCTCCCCAAGGGAACGAAAGTTACCTTCTACAGGACCAAAGACAGAGATGTTTATCTTTTAATACCAGACGGCAGACAGATCTGTTTCCACATGCTGGGGGAAGACGAGGATCCCGGCGATGAACCTGTCAACCATATAGATGATATGTTTGAAGACTTACCATATATTCCCGAACCGGAAAGAAGATGGTAATAAATAAAAGCACGTTGACAGTTGATATGTGTCCAGAATTCTGGGTACATATCATACAGCAACGTGCTTTTTGATGTCTTATAAAAGAACTCTAATCGTCCCTATGATACAAAATAAACCTAAAATTTGAATAAAAATTGCAAAAATCACAAAAATATTGTTGAAAACGATATACAACACGTTTATCATATTGGTATGAGAGTAGTGTGCATTAGAAAGGGGAAAGAATATGCTAATTCAGTTTTCTGTTGAAAACTATATGTCTATAAGAGATAAGGTTTTTCTTAGTATGGAGCCGTCAAAAGATTCTGAGCATCCTGAAAATATAATAGAAAAAGGCAAATGCAGCGCAGTCAATACAGTGGCAATATATGGGGCTAATGCTTCGGGAAAGAGCAGCCTGTTCAAGGCGATAACTGTCGCGATACTAATGGTCAGAAACTCGAATAATGTGCAGGTAACCGACAAATTACCGGTTATTCCATTTAAGTTTGACGCAGAATCCGTTAATAAACCTACATCTTTTGAGTTTACTTTTGTTGCGGGAGATAACAAGAAGTACATATATGGCTTTAGTGCGACAGCAGAGAAGATAACGGAAGAGTATCTGTATCGCTATGGAACCGCTAAGCCAACTCTATTATTTGATCTAAAAGAGGGTGAGACACCCAAATTTAACAGGGCGTATAAAACCAAGCTTGAGACAGTATATGAGATGAATACACCGAACAAGCTATTCTTGGCGACTGCAACGAACTGGAATGTGGAATGTACCAAGATTCCATTCGAGTGGTTGGCGGATTCTATCGATACATTTACCGATGTAATGACACTTAGTGGATTTGCGTTTGACAAATATCGCACAGATGAGAGCAAAGGATATGTGGATTTTACCAAGAAACTTTTACGGCAGGCGGATATCAATATAAGTAGCATCAGTGTTGACGCAAAAGAAATCATGGCAAATAATATTCCGTTTCAAATCCTCATGCAGGGCAAACCATTTCCATCTGAAGAAAGTAAGCACTTTGAGGTGGAAATCACAACCGGGCATATCATAACCAAAGAAGACGGAAAAAAAGAGGAATATAAGTTGACACTTCAAGAAGAATCCTTAGGAACACAGCTTCTGTTCTTCTATGGTCCAATACTTAAGGATGCTTTTGAGAAAGGTAAGACAATTGTTCTGGATGAGATAGACAAGAGTATGCATCCCAGCCTTGTAAAATTCATCATTAATCTGTTTAGAGACAGTGATATAAACAGCAAAGGATCACAGCTCATCGTAACTACTCATGAAACAGGAATATTGACGCTTGATATGTTCAGAAGAGATCAGATTTATTTTACAGAGAAAGACTATCAGACTGGTGTCACTGACTTATATTCACTGGATGAGTTTTCTGTTAGAAAGACAGAGAACATAGAGAAAGGCTATTTGCTAGGAAGATATGGTGCAATTCCGTTCCTTTGTGGTGAGGAGGTGCTCTAAATGGCTGATAGATCTTTTCAAAAGAAAAAGAGAAATGATGTCAGACGACAAAGAAAGCCTGTTATAGTCATCGCTGCAGAAGGAAGAAATAAGACGGAATATGCGTATTTTGCATCTTTTCGTGAACAGCATGGAAAGTACGTAATTCGTTTTGCTAATACCGGATTGGACACAGATCCAAAGGGAATGCTTAATTGCATGGATTCATACTGGAAAAAGAATGAACTGTCGACCAAAGATGGCGATAAAGCATATATCGTTCTCGATATGGACCTTGATGAGAAAAAGATAAATACAGTAAAAAGGCTTCAGAAAAAAACAGAGAATGTAAGATTCATAGCATCAAATCCTTGTATTGAAGTATGGTTCATATTGCACTTTATTTACACCACACATCCTTTTAAAGACAGTAAGGAACCTAAGAAAGAGCTTGCTAAGTACATTGACGGATACAAAGAGAGTATGGATATCGCAGAGGTTCTTCGTCCAAATCTAGAAGATGCTAAGAAGCGCATTAAGCAGCTTAAGGCATATTACAAGCAGATAGGGACTGAATGGGGCGGTGTCAAGTGCAATCCGATGAGTGATGTGGTGGAGATTATAGAGGAGCTTGGGTATTAGTACATGAATAATTAAAGTGTAAAAATATATTTATATAAGATCCATTTGATTGAGACAATTAATAAGATTGAGCGAGGTAAGAGTAAAATATGACTATTCCGTCTATTATCTACAAATACAAGCAATTAAGTTCTACTGAGGATTTAGTTAGATTAATGAACATACTAAATCATAATAGGATCTACCTCCCTACATATAATCAGCTTAATGATCCTTTAGAAGGGCAAATAATCAACATTGAAACTCATGGTTATGCCGGATGTTCAATGTCATTGGCTGCGGATGAAGAGGATCAGTACATTAAAGCGCATAAAGATGCATTTAGGATATTGTCTTTATCTGAAGAATGGAATAATCCACAATTATGGGCTCATTATGCCGGCGGATATAAGGGAGTGTGCTTGTGCTTTTCAACACAAGGAGTATTTGGACGAATTAACAAGATAGAATATTGTAAAAAAAGAGAAGATGAATTTACTGAGACCGAGGGAGGAATAGATAGACTTATTAAAAAAAGCTTTTATAAAAAAGCGATAGGTTGGAGCTACGAAAAAGAGTGGCGAATAGTATCTAAATCAACAAAAGAACACCTTAAGTTTCAAGAAAGAGATTTGTTGGGAATTATAATCGGTCATGAGTTAAAAAAAGATGTATGCGATTTTATTATGGAAAATACAAATAGAGACCTTTTATGGATGAAAACAGTAGTGGGATATAGATCTTTTAATATACATGCGGTTCGGCCAAATTACAAATATGATAATAATGGGGTACCAATTAAGACGCTCGATGTGGAGAAAGCATTGCTTGCGGGAAAGTATGTACCCGTAAACAGATACCACCGGTGAAGTAGTCATAGTATAATAGTATGTAGTCGTTTTTCTAGACCATACTTCCAGCTTGGATGTGAGAATTATTGAAAAGACTGTTCTGGACTTATGAGAAGAAATCAACCGGGAGGGGACAGATGACGCATAAGATGTTGGGGCGAAAAGAAAAAGCTCCGAAAGCTTTCAAATATATCCATGACACATCAATCGATAAATTTACTAAATACTATATCAGATTGATCAAAAGGAATAAGACGATGCCAAAACAGATAGAGGCAATCCGGCAGTCCTATAAAAATCTTCCGGATGATATCAAGGAACTCCTTTATCTTAATTTCAGGAATAATAGAGCCGCAGATGCATCTGCTCCGACTATCAGAGAGATGGTAACGCTAGCTATTCCGATATTTGTAATTATGATCACGCAGTTTGGAAATGCCATGGATAAGTTTTCTGCATCTTCCTATGCGAACGTATTAGCCTTTTTGAAAGATAATCCCAGACTGAACGAGGCAGTCATGGCTTCGTTTCAGGATACGATCAACTGGGCAATGTTCATCGGGAATTTGTGTTTGTTTTTTCTTATTTTTTGCGTTTGCAGCCTATTTTATTGACTATTTCTATGTCCTTTTTCGTAATTTGAGGGCAGAGAAATACAGGCTTCTTGCAGACATAATTGTAATGCTTCATGATGAGGAAGAATCTGACACATAAAGCTATAAAAGAGTTTATGAAACAGGTAGCAGTAGTGCGGGTGACCGGCTACTGCTGTTTTGCAAAAATACGGTAAAGGCATACATGGATTCTAAATAAAAGCAGAAAATATTATATACTTCTCCTGTATAAAATTACTGCGTTACAATGCATAAAAAGGAATGGATGTTCGGTTGAAAATAATGGATATATAAGATAACATATAAGGGGTATTTTTATATGATGATTGGACAGATGCTGGGTTATAAGCGTCTTACTATAAGAAGATGCCTTTTGTGGGCAATGGACGAGAGAGGGTAGAGGGCAGGCATTGTTTGTTCTGTTCTCTATTTTTTTGAATGATGCGACTAATTCACCTTAAGTAGGATGCAAAGCGAAAAATGTCAGAATATATAGAGGAAATTGGTAGATGAAGACAGTTATTATGGCTGGAGGGAAGGGAACTCGTATCTCTGAGTTGTTTCCTGATATACCTAAGCCGTTAATACCGATTAAGAATAAAGCCGGAGAATCAAAGCCTGTACTAGAGTGGGAAATACAAAGTTTGGTTGAACAGGGATTTAAAGAGATCATTCTTACTGTTTCTCATATGGCTGATAAGATTCAGGATTATTTTGGAAACGGTGAGCAATTAGGAGCGAGCATAACATATTTTGTGGAGGACACTCCGCTAGGGAATGCCGGTGCCTTGTTTAAGATGAGAGATCAACTTACGGAACCATTTCTCCTGCTTAATGCTGATGCTGTTTTTGATGTGGATTTCAAACGCTTCTATGCAGCACATATGAAGAAAAAAGAGGAGTGTGGCGTGCTTGCAACTCTTTTCACGCATCCTAACAGCCATCCTTATGACAGTGGCCTGATAGTGGGTGATTCCTTAGGAAGAGTTATTTCATGGCTTACAAAAGAAGATTCAAGACCAACCTATTACAAGAACAGAGTTAATGCAGGTTTACATGTCATAGATCCGCAATTACTCGACCAATCAGGCATTGATGCAGTTAGTGTGGGAGAGAAATCCCCTCAGACAGGCAAGACTATAAAAGTCGACTTAGATAGACAACTTTTGAAGCCTCTGTGTAATACAGGACGTATGTATTGCTACGACTCTCCGGAATACGTTAAAGATATGGGAACGCCGGAGCGGTATGAGGCTGTTTGCAGAGACTACGCCAATGGTGTGGTTGAGAGCAAGAATTTAAGCCATAAACAGAAAGCTATTTTTCTAGACCGTGATGGAACGATCAATAAGTATGTCGGATTCCTAAGGGACATTGATCAGTTTGAACTGATAGATGGTGTAGCAGAAGCAGTTAAAAGAATCAATGAGAGTGGATATCTTTGTATTGTTGTTACTAATCAGCCTGTTATAGCAAGGGGAGAAGTGACGAGAGAACAGCTTGAAGCAATACACATGAAGATGGAAACAGAATTGGGCAAGCAAGGAGCATACATTGATGGACTATACTATTGCCCCCATCACCCGGATAAAGGGTTTGAGGGTGAAGTGAAAGAGCTCAAGATTGAATGCGATTGCCGCAAGCCTAAGCCCGGATTATTACTTCATGCTGCAGAAGATTTCAATATAGATCTGACAGCTTCTTGGATGATTGGCGATGGAGATAATGATGTAGGTGCCGGTGAAAATGCAGGTTGTAAGACTATACTCTTATCAAATGACCTTGAGAACACATGCAATGCAGATATCATTGCGAGAAATCTGAAGGAAGCAATAGAGCAGATTTTGTAAGAAATAAAGATAGCAGTGATGCCGGTATTTGAAAGGTAATACTAATGGAACATAGATTGATGAAACACGTTGACATACTAGTTGAAAGATATCCGCAGCTGTCTGTATGTCGAGATGATATTATCAAGGTATATGAGATTTTGGAAATGGCATATGAAGGCGACCATAAGCTTCTAATTGCCGGAAATGGTGGTTCTGCAGCTGATAGTGAGCATATTGCAGGGGAACTGATGAAGAGGTTTAAGATTTTAAGACCTGTACCGACGGATTTTGCAAAGAAATTAGTGGATATTGATCCTATAAGAGGCGATAATTTAGCTAAGAATCTTGAACGAGGACTTATGGCGATTCCACTTGTTGCTCATGAGGCACTGACCACTGCTTATATCAACGATGTTGATGGCTTGGGTGTATTTGCTCAACAGCTATATGGTTTTGGCCGCCCCGGAGATGTTTTCCTTGGAATAAGTACTTCCGGTAATAGTATGAATGTTATGAGCGCCACTGTAGTAGCGCGCGCGCTTGGAATAAAAGTCATCGGCCTTACCGGAAAAGACGGTGGTGAGCTAGCGGGAGTTGCCGATGTGTGCATAAGAGTCCCTGAAACAGAGACTTACATGATACAGGAACTTCATCTTCCGGTTTACCATTGTTTATGTCTTATGCTGGAAGATAGATTTTTTGGAGATTTAGATGAATCATAGAATTCAACCGTGGATTACGAAGTCGTCAAACAAGCTTCTTTCAACTCCATTTGTATCAGTTGAATCGCATACGGTAGAACTTCCAAACGGAACAGTTATTGATGATTTCTATACTGTTGCGATCAATGATGCCGCACTTATTGTGGCAACCACACAAGATGATCAGATTATTTTAACACGCGAATATAGATATGCGTGTAAAGAAGTGGTTACAGAATGCCCGGCCGGCATGGTTGAAGGAAAAGAGGGGCCGCTGATAACGGCAAAGCGTGAACTATTGGAAGAAACAGGATATGAAAGTAATGACTGGACTTATCTTGGACCGACTTTTGAGTCAACATCTAAACTAACAAATACAATGCATCTATTTTGGGCAAAGGATTGTAAACAGGTATCCGAGCAGAGTCTTGAAGAGTCCGAAGATAGCATTGAGGTGCTGAGAATACCAATTAGCAAAGCTATTGATATGGTTATGGACGGAGATATCAAACCGAATAGTTCAGCACACGCAATATTAAAAGTGCTAAGAATGATGAATAAATAATATAGATTGGAGACACGATGATAATTACAAAAACACCGTTTCGAATGAGTTTTTTTGGTGGCGGTACAGATATGGAGAACTTCTTCCGCGAATATGGCGGGGCTGTTCTTAGTACAACATTTGATAAGTATTGCTATGTAACGGTAAGGCATTTGCCTCGATTCTTTGATTGGTCTACTCATTTAACATATTCAGCACAAGAGTATGTGACAGATGTTGATGAGATCAAGCATCCGGCAATAAAAAATGCCATGAAAATGTTGGACATGCACGAAATACGTCTTTTATACGAGGCTGATCTACCTGCACGTTCCGGATTGGGAACATCATCATCATTTGCAGTTGGAATGCTCAATGCATTCTATGCCCTCAAAGGAAAATATGCTGATAAGAAGAAATTGGCAGATGAGGCTATTTATCTTGAACGAATTCTATGTAAAGAAACAGGTGGCTGGCAGGATCAGATTGCTGCGTCTTTTGGTGGAATGAATAGAATAGAGTTCAATAAAGACGGGACATACGATGTTCACCCCATTATAATTCATCCGGATCGTAAGAAACAGCTTAATGATAATCTTTTGATGTTCTTCACGGGATTTACAAGATTTTCTTCTGAAATGCAGAAAGCAAATCAGGCTGGATACAATGAAAAGATCAACCAACTTAAACAGATGTATCAACTTGTGGATGAAGCAGAGTTAATTCTTGAAGATAAGAATTCGGATATAGATGACTTTGGAAGGCTTCTTGATAAGACATGGCGATTGAAGCGACAGACCGGAGGAGCTATTACCACTGATTCTATTGATGGCTTATATGAAAAGGGAATAGAGGCTGGTGCTTTAGGAGGAAAACTTCTGGGGGCTGGTGGAGGTGGTTTCCTTCTTTTCTATGTTCAACAGGATAAAAGAAGCGCTGTCATGGAAGCGATGAATGATTTATTATATGTTCCTTTCCGTTTTGAAGATGGTGGAACACAGGTTGTTCACTATACACCTGAAAACTATGAACCAAGGGAGGCGTGATGTGAAAGCGGCACTTGTGGGTAGCTCCGGATATATTGCGGAATTTATTCTTAAAAGGTTTTCAAATGAAAACAAAATAGAATCTGTTTTGAGAATAGATTGTAATGATAAGGCAGATGCATATTTAGATTTGAGCGAACCTGAGAAATTTGATTATAATATCTTGGATGATATAGATTACATTGTATTTACAGCGGCCATTTCCGGACCGGATCAATGTGCGAAAGAATTTGATGCTTGCTGGAAAATCAATGTAACAGGGACAAGTTATTTTATTAGAGAAGCTATAAAGCGCAGTTGTAGGGTATTGTTCTTTTCATCAGATGCTGTATTCGGAGATATTCCAGGAATGATTTATGACGAAGAGTCCGAAACCAAGGCTTATACGCCGTATGGTAAGATGAAGAAAGCAGTCGAGGATGAATTCAAAGAGAATCCTTGTTTTAAAGCGATTCGCTTATCATATGTTGCATCTGCAAAAGATAAGTACTATACATATCTGTTGAATTGTATACGGAAAGATGAGGTTGCTGATATTTTTCATCCATTTTACAGAAATACAACAGTGGTTTCTGATGTGGTTGATATTGTTGCTTATTTTGCCTCTGAATGGGATAAGTACGAGCCGACATTTCTTAATGTTGCAGGAAAAGAACTAGTTAGTCGAGTAAGAATGGCTGATGAATTGAACAGGTTCATTGGCGGTAAACTAAAGTATACTATTTCTATGCCTGGCGAAGATTTTTTCACAAACCGTCCACGAATAACTCAGATGCATAGCTTGTATATAAGTAAATATGGAATAGTTGAGGATAACTCATTTACAGAAAAGATAGTAAAAGAATTAAAGGAGATTGAATTATGAAAGCATTGATCACAGGAATTACAGGTATGGTGGGTTCGCACCTGGCAGATTTTCTTTTAGAAAACACCGATTGGGAAGTTTATGGTGTTTGCCGTTGGAGAAGTCCTATGGATAACGTGACTCATCTTCTTGATAGGGTTAATAAGAAGGATAGGGTTTTCTTTGAATATGCTGATCTTAATGATCAGATGAGTCTTATTAATGTAGTTAATAGCATTAAGCCGGATTATGTATTCCACTTAGCTGCTCAGTCTTATCCACAGACAAGTTTCACAGCACCTATCGATACACTTAATACAAATATACTTGGTACGTGCAGATTGCTTGAAGCTTTTAGGCTTGCTATGCAAGAAGATAAGAATTATAAACCCGTAATACATGTATGTGCATCTTCTGAGGTTTTCGGACGTATACCAGCAGATAAGAAACCGGAGGAGGGTATCAATGAAGAGTGTGCATTCCATCCTGCGAGCCCTTATGCAATATCTAAGACAGGTACAGATTTGCTGGGACGTTACTATGCAGAAGCATATGGAATGACAGTAATGACTACCCGTATGTTTACACACACAGGACCTCGTCGAGGAGATGTATTCCATGAGTCTACATTTGCAAAGCAGATTGCAATGATCGAAGCAGGACTTATTGAGCCCAAGGTTATGGTAGGCAATCTTAAGAGCCTTAGAACATATGCTGATGTTCGAGACGCGGTAAGAGCTTATTTTATGCTTGTAACAGTTAATCCAATTGCCGGAGAATATTACAATATTGGCGGATCTTATACGTGTGAAGTAGGCGACACGCTGAACACTCTGATTTCTTACAGCACAAGGAAAGATGATATTAAGGTTGTAACTGATCCGGAGAGGCTTCGTCCCATTGATGCAGATCTTCAAGTTCCGGATTGTAGAAAGTTTAAGGCGCACACCGGATGGGAGCCTGAGATTAGTTTTGAGCAGACTATGCATGACCTTCTTGATTATTGGAGAGAAAGAGTTGGCAAGGGAGAAACTTTCTTGACTAGATAAAAACTGTTGATATTGGAGGGAATTACATGGCTCTAAATCGCATGCCATTTATGAACACGTATGTTGACAATATAACCGAAGAGCAAGCCATTACGCATATAGAAAATTGTATCATTAATCGAAAGATAGGCCATGTCATCACTCCAAATGTGGATCAGATTGTTCGTATTGAGAGAGATCCGTATTTTAAAGAAATATGTGATAATGCCGAATTACTTTTGGTTGATGGCCACCCACTTATGTGGATTGCCAAATGGTATGGAAAACCCATAAAGGAAAAAATATGTGGATCGGATCTAGTTCCGCATTTATGTGAATTGGCAAGTAAGAAGGGATATCGAGTATTTCTTTTGGGGGCAGCTGAAGGTGTTGCGGCGAAAGCTGCTAAGATTTTGGAACAAGATTTTCCTGGGATAATAATTGCGGGAACGTATTCGCCTCCGTTTGGTTTTGAAAAAGATGAAGATGAATTACAAAGAATAAATACCATGCTCAAAGAATCAAAGTCAGATTTATTGTTTGTTGGCATGGGTGTTCCAAAGCAAGACATATTTATATATGAGAACATGCATAAATATCAGATTCCAATGTCATTTTCTATAGGAGCAACTATAGACTTTATCGCAGGAGAGCAGAAAAGAGCGCCTCGTTGGATGACTGATCATGGAATAGAGTGGATATATCGCTTGTTCTGCGATCCTAAGAGAATGTTTAAACGGTATATAATTGATGACATGAAGATTTTCAAACTGGCGTGGAAATACAGGAAAGGATAAATAGTATGGAATTAAAGAACCAGAATATTCTATTCTTTTCAAGGTCTACACAACACGGCGGTACCGAAAATGTAGTTCTGCAACTATGTGAGATATTTCATCCTCTTGTTAATAAAATAGTCGTGCTCTCGGCAGATGGATTTTCGTCTGAAAAGTTAAAGCCATTTGGTATTAAGCATTATTCTATTCCGGATATTGCGAGCAAAGCACCTTCTACAATCATATCGGTTGCTAAGACGCTTAAAGAAATAGTAAAAAAGGAACAAATTACTGTTATTCACACGCATCATCGTATGGCAGCTTTTTATGTAGGGATAACAGGGTTATATAGGAAATGTAAATTTATAAACACAAGTCATAATACTTTTTTTAATAGCCGTGCATTAACACGATATGCATATAAGAAAGCTTCATTGATTGCATGCGGAGAGATGGTAAAGAAAAATTTATATGATGTGTTTGGATTAAGCGATGTGACTGTAATTCACAATGCGGTAAAACCATTTACCGATGGAATAGTGATAGATCAAGAATTACTAAATGATAGAGAAAGCGGCAAGTATTTAATAGGCAATATTGGGAGGCTTTCTGAGCAAAAAGGCTTTGAATACTATGTTAGGGCAATTCATGCCGTAGTGGAAAAACATCCTGAAGCACAATTTTATATCATTGGTTCAGGTGAGGACGAGGAAAAGCTGAAGGTGTTGAGCGCCGGACTTCCGGTGAAATTTCTTGGATACAGAACCGATATTCAGAATCTAATGTCTCAACTTGATCTTGTAGTACTTTCTTCATTGTGGGAAGGGTTACCGTTAACACCTATTGAGGCATTCTCTGTTGGAAAGACAATAGTTGCTACAGGTGTTGATGGAACACTTGAGATAGTTCAGGATGGAGAGAATGGGTTAATTGTTCAGCCAAGAGATGAAAAACAGCTTGCAGAAAAAATAAATTGGCTGATTGAGCATCCAGAAGAAAAAAGAGTAATGGAAAATAAAGCAATAGAAACATTTGACACAGAATTTTCCTTTGACATTCTTGCTCAATCATATGCCGATTATTATAGGAGTTTGTAAATGGAAAGCTATCAAATAAAAGTACAAGATGGCAAGACGTTTAGAGAATATACAGATGAGGGCAAACGTATCTACCATAAGAGTATGGGAAACGATATGAGCAAGCTACACAAAGCAGTTTACTATGCAGTTACGCTTTGGGGGAACAGAGTAATAAATAAGCTTCCCAGTAGACATATTAGAAAGTGGTTTTATCAGCTGCTTGGAGCAAAGTTTGGCGAAAACTGTTTTCCTTGTAGAAGAGTTGAGATATTGCTTCCTAAAGGATTGGAACTAGGAGATAGAGTGGCAATCGGTTGGTTTGCCGAGTTAGATGCAAGGGGTGGAATTGCAGTTGGTCATGACACTAACATTAGTTCCCATGCAAAACTGATTACGGGTTCACATGATATTGATGATCCCGATTTTAAAGCGGATTTTTTACCAATACATATCGGACACCACTGTTGGATAGGAACTGGTGCAATGATATTGCAGGGAGTAAAGATTGGAGATGGAGCTGTTGTAGCCGCCGGCGCAGTGGTAAATAAAGACGTTGATGCGTGGACGGTTGTCGGAGGTGTTCCGGCTAGAATTTTAAGAAAAAGGAATGATGAGGTGGATTATAAAACAGGAAAACCACCATTATTTTATTGACTAATTGGAGAGAAGAAATGAGAGTAGGGATAGCGTCCTGTTATTATAATAGAAATTACGGAAGTATGTTACAAGCTTACGCAACGCAGAAAATATTAGAAAAACTTGGACATGAGGCAGTGACGTTTCAGTGCCTAAATCCGATTAAATATATGACACAGAGTAAGGTTAGATATTATTTTCATAAGTTCTGTAGTCTCGATATAGTAAAGTCGAAAATTAGACAGTATAAAGGGAAAAAAGAAGCAGTAAATAATAGTGAATATTTGAGTGATCTAATTATTCGAAACGAGAAGTTTGATGATTTTTATAAGAAATATATCCATCTTTCAGAACAAAATAAAACAAGAGAAGATTTAACTCGACTTTCATTAACCATGAATGCTGTGGTGGTTGGTAGTGATATGCTATGGCATCCTATAAATATTGAACATGATTATTTTACTTTGACTTTTGTGCCTGAACCTGTTAAGCGAATTTCTTATGCAACAAGTTTTGGCACAACGTTTATCCCAAAGTATCAAAGGAAACAGGCAAGGGATTTTCTGAACCGATTTAATGCAATTTCGGTTAGAGAGCAATCAGGGGTAAAGGTCATAGAGGAATTGGGGGTTAACAAACCGGCTAAGGTTGTTTTGGATCCGACATTGTTGTTTTCTGCTGAGGAATGGATGGTCATTCAAGAGCAGAGCCCTATTGTTAAAGAAGAGTATATCTTCTGTTATTTTTTAGGGGTGAATAAAGAACATAGAAGGATGGCTAACAATCTAAAGGAAAAGACTGGCTTAAAGATTGTTACCTTGCCACATCTGGACGAATATGTATTGGGTGATGAAAATTTTGGGGACTATCAGTTGTATAAAGTGGGACCTTCAGAGTTTGTAAATTTAATCAGAAATGCAGAATATGTATTAACTGATTCGTTCCATGGAACGTGTTTTTCTATCCTAAATCATAAGAAATTTTTAACCTTTAATAGGTTCCAAGCAGGGAATACGCAGTCAACGAATACTCGCATTGATTCGTTGTTAGGAATGATGAATCTTTCAAGTAGGAGAGTTCAGAGTTATTCTTGTGGAGATGAATTGCTTTCGTTAATTGAGGAAAATATAGATTATAGCATTGTAGATTTAATACTTGACGAAGAGAGAACAAAAGCAGAGGAATATTTAATACAAGCGTTAAAATAATAATGTTGTATTGACATATAGGTGTAGGAGTTATGATAAGTGTAGTTTTACCGGTTTACAATGTTGAAAAATATTTACCTGAATGTCTGGATTCTTTGATTAATCAAAGCTACAAGGATATAGAAATAATTATAATTAATGACGGCTCAACTGATAATAGTGAGGCAATATGCAGAGAATATGCGTTAAAAAATAAAAACATCAAATTGTATACGAAAGAAAACGCGGGCTTGGGGTATGCAAGAAATACCGGTATAGAGCACGCGAATGGTGAGTACGTACTTTTTTTGGATTCTGATGATGTTTTTAAAAAGGATTTAATCAAGAATTTAGTTGAAGGTATTTATGAAAATAAAATTGATACTTGCGTTGGAGGATTTGAAAGGATTTCTGAGGAAGGGAAAGATGTAGGATCTTATGGAAAAGCTGATATAGCTGAGTATTGTGGTGTGGAAATTAAGGAGAATTTATTGCCTAGATTGTTTGGGAGTTCTCCTGACAAGCAAGACGGTATAGTTATATCTGCATGCAATACATTATATAGCATGAAAATCATAAGGGCCAATAATCTACGGTTTGAATCAGAGCGAGAATACACTTCAGAAGATTTATTTTTTAACCTTGAGTACTTTAAGTACTCTATTGGGGTCAGATTTAATGGATGCAGAGATTATTTATATAGGATAAATCCAACTTCATTATCTCATAAGTATCGGAAAGATAGGTTTGAGATGAAGCAAAAAATATATATTGAAGGATGTAAGCGTCTTAAAAGTGCTGGAATATATGAATATGCAAAGCTAAGATTTATGAAGTATTACTTGATAGGAATGAAACTTTGTATTAGACAAGAGATTCCCAAAATCTCGGGGGAAACATATCATAAATGTATAGAAAACATACGCGTAATTTGTTCAAATGCCATCCTTAAAGAAATAATTCAAGAATATCCGGTTTCAAAACTTAGAATAAAGCAGAAGCTTTTTGTATTTCTTCTAAAGTATAGATGTGCTAATATCCTTTGTCTTTTTTCTATGTTGGGAATTATGGAGTAGGAATTATGATAAATTTTGATAATAAAGAAAATTGCTGTGGATGTGGGATATGTACCACAGTTTGTCCAACCAAATCGATTAACCTTGTAACAGATGAAATGGGATTCGAAAGAGCTAAAGTTAATGTTGATACATGCATTAACTGCTCACTTTGTAATGAAGTATGCCCGCTTCAAGGTGAAACCATTATAAATAAACCGCTAACGGGATATATAGTTCAATGCAAAGATGAAATGATTAGAATTGATAGTACATCTGGTGGCGCTTTTACTCCATTGGCGAAGAAAATAATAGATGATGATGGGGTAGTCTATGGAGTCATTATGCATGATGGGCATGCGCAGCATGTTCGATCAACTGATGTTAAAGATATCTCTTTAATGAGAAATTCAAAGTATACTCAAAGTAGTATGAGAAGAATGCTTGAAGATCAGAGCATAGAACAAGATATTTCTTCGGGAAGAAAAGTCTTGTTTTCAGGAACTCCTTGTCAAGTAAATGGTATAAAAAATAAATATGGCAAGCATGATAATCTAATAACAGTAGAAGTCATGTGTAGAGAGGTTGTTTCGCCGCTTTTACTCTCTAAATATATAGACTATATGGAAAAAAAGAATCACGACATAATTAACAAGATTCGATTTAGAGATAAGCATTATGGGTATCATTACTCGACTATGAACGTTTCATTTAGTAGTGGAAAGCAGTATTATAAGCCCTTGAATTATGATCCATATTTAAAGGCTTTTTTTTCTAATGCATTCGCTAGAGAATCGTGCTTTTCTTGTCCATTTAGAGGTGTGAATAGAGGTGCCGATATAACAATATGGGACGCTTGGGATGTATCACGCTACGAACATCTTAATAATGATGATAAAGGCTCGACAAAAATGTTAGTAAACACAGAAAAGGGAAAGGTTTTATTCGAATCTTGTAAAAATGACTTTTATTTAGAAAATTGTACTGTAGAAGAATTGATTGGAGATGTTTCAGAAATGGAACAGCCTCTAGCTTATTCTGATAATTTCCCTCAAATGCGTGAAGATTTGGTGGATATGACATCGCAGTCCTTTTTTAATAAATATTGGAGGATTACTCCTAGTATTTTGCTTAGGAATATGATAAAAACAATACTCTATAAAAACAGATTTACAAGGAAAATGTTTTTTTGATTTTTAATAAATTAGGAAGTGAAAGGTTTGATAAGAGAGATCGATTATGCTACTTAATAGGAAAAGGTACATAAAGTACTTATGTTTGTTCTATCTAAATATGAATTGGATTATTGATGTTTTCCACATGCCGGAAACAATAAAAAATTTAATTCATATTTTGGCTATATTGTTAATAGTTTGGACTTTTAAGAGTCTTCACTTTAGAGCGAAAAGGCCTAAAGATGAACGGTGGATATTTAGATGGATTGTCTTTTTTTCAACCGGAGTAGTAATTGGGTGGTTGATAAATGGGATGTCGCCTGTTCTTTTTTTGTGGGCAAGTACGAAGACGTATATTTTCTTTTTCTTCTTTATCAGTTGTGCGGCAGTTCTCGACGCTCATGAAATGGAATATATATTGGAAATATTGTGCAAGTATCAGTATTTGAATGTAATTCTTTGTTTGCTTGAATTTTTTGTTTTAAATATCAGTGGCGATTGGCTGGGAGGCATATTTGGTATTCGCCAAGGAGCTAATGCCTATACAAACATATACTTAATGGTTATTTGTACTTATACTATGACTAAGTATCTTCGAAAGCAGAAAAATGTGAGTCAATTACTATGGATACTTGGATCATCTTGTTTAATAGCAGGTTTTACAGAAATAACGGCCTTCTTTGTTGAAATTGCAATGATAATGATCATAACAACATTCCTATCTAGGAATGTTGAGAAGAAGATTGTGGTAGCTATAATTGGTGTATCGGTCGCACTCATAGGTTTTGGTGCCCTGGCTGTTTTGTTCCCGAAAAGATTTGATTATATATACAGTATACAATCTGCTATCACATATTTAGGAGGAAAGGATAATCACTACTACACCGATAGTGGTTTATACGTTGGTGGGGCATATTCTGTGAGTCGATTGAATCCATTTGAGCAGATTAATCGATATTTCTTTCATAATGATTTATTGAAAAATATATTTGGTTATGGACTAGGCAATTGTGAGATGTCTCCAAACAATACTATTTTTCAGAGCGATTTTTATTTACAGAATAAAAAATATGAATATTACATTTTTTCTCATGCGGCTACTTTTATTGAAACTGGGGCGTGGGGACTACTTAGTTATGCATATATGTTAGTAAGTCTTGTTAAGATGGGACTGGAGTATAGAAAAGATAGTAATAGATACTCTTATTTTGTTGATGTTGGATTTGTTATGTCGGTGATGACGGTTGTGCTTTTTTTCTATAATAGTTCTGTTAGAACACATTCTGGATACTTACTATTTTTGTCGTTATGTACTATTCCTGTGTATGCCAATTGGAAAAAGCATAATCCTATTCTTTTAGAAGGAAATATATAAAGATGAAAGATATTTGCTTAAAGGTATTGAATTATTTAATTCCTAAAAAGAGGAATGCAGTGTTTTTTATGCCTCTTTCAAACTGTGAAAAGGATAAGTATGATTTGATTAATCATACGGCTGATAGCGCACTATCTTTTGTAAATTATTGGCTATCCGAGAAAAAGGATTTTGAAGGAGAAATATACCTTGTTATTCATTTTCGTGAAAGACTTGAGAAATATAAAGAATATATACAGGAGCATAGTCATATAAAGTTTCATTTTGTGTATCATGGGAAAGATGCGAGTTTTATTGATAAGTTAAAAGTTCTATTCTGTCGCTTTAGATGTAAAGTGTGGGTGACAGAGACTATTTCATATCTTCAAGATTATGCTACTAAGTCGCAAGCTCAGATATGCCTTACGTATTTTACGTCATGTAAAGGTGATTATGTATTCCAAGGAGATACTATAAAAATACGTAAATGGTGTTTGAAACATCAAGAAAAAGTGAGACTGATTTCATCATCTTTTGTTGATTCGCTCATAAGATGTACAGCATTTGGGACTACGATTCAGTGCTTGTATCCACTGGGGCTTAATAGAAATGATAATTTTGATTCTAGATTACCAATTAACAATGAATGTAAAAAATGGGTAGATTCTTTAAAACATAATGAATCTACTAAAGTGATTTTATATGCTCCGACATTTAGAGATTACGAATCAAGCGATTCAATTAATAGTCGAAGTATATGGGGATTTGGTTATAATGATGCTGTTATAAATGAGTATTTGAAAGAACGAAATTATATTGTTATTGCCAAACTTCATCCTTGGCAAAATGCTGCTGCTGTTAATAAAGCAACATCAGAGGTTGTTTTGTATAAAGAGAATTTTGAGTTCAGTTTCTATGATGTTATGAAAGCCAGTGATATGATGATCACAGATTATTCGTCTATTGGACTGGATTGGTTGTTGTTGGATAAACCTATCATATATAATTTGTACGATTATGATAAATACAAAGAAGTCAGAGGCTTTGCATATGAGCCATATTCTGATATTTGCGGAGGACCGATTGTAAATAATTCAGAAGAATTATTGGAAGAGATAGATAAATCAATAACCAATATCGATTATTATGCTGAAAAAAGAGATTCTGTCTTGAAACTGATGTATTTAGGAAAACATTTTGATGCTAATGAGAAAATATTTGAGCAAATGAAAGAATTATTATTACAAGAGTGAATGTAAAATGCGCTGTATTATTAAAAATATAATAGGAAAATTTGAAAAAAAATATAAGAATTCAAGTGTTGTAGTAAGGGCCAGCTTTTGGTTTTGGCTTGTTGCGATTATCGATAAAAGCATTTCTATTATAACGCAGCCTATTATTAACCGAATTCTTACGGTAGAGGAAGTTGGTGTATTTGGTACATATAGCTCTTGGAATGCAATTTTTTCCGTATTAGCCACTTTTAATTTGTTTGGTGGGGTATTAGAAGTATATTTAACAAAAGAAGAAGACAATAAAAATAATATTATTGGTTATCTTTGTTCACTTAGCCTGCTAATATCTGCAGTCATTTGGTCGGTTATCCTTGTGTTTGGAAGACAGTTTTCGTTATTGTTGAATCTAAATAGAAAATATCTTTTTATTATGGCTGTGAGCATAGTTGCAGAGGCTATTATTCAATTCTGGATTGTTCCAAGGAGATTTGAATACGCATATAAAGCATATGCCATTATGGTTGTTTCTTTATTTTTTGCGAAGAGTGTTTTGAGTGTTTTATTATCATTTTGGATATCTTCTGACAGAGTGCTGGGGCGAATATTAGGCTTGACGATTCCAGCTGCAATTGTGGCAGTTGTTTTGCTGGTTGCTATTTTTAAAAATGTCAAGTGGAAAGGTGCTTATAAATACTGGAAAGCAGGGATCCTTTTTAATTTACCCTTGATTCCACATTATTTGTGTTCAATTCTTTTGGCTACATCGGACAAAGTTATGATTCAAAGGCTTGATGGACAATATAGCACGGGGTTATATACAGTGGCATATTCATTTTCAAGCCTGGCATTAATTGTTTTTAATGCGCTTAACAGTGCGTATAATCCGATGTCGATGAAATGTATAAAAGAAAAAAACTATAGTAAATTAAGTCAGTCGACCAGCACACTCGTATTTTTATCGGTAGTTTTTTCTGTTTATATGATGCTTTTTGCACCAGAAGGGATAATGTTACTTGGCGGTAAAAAGTATTTATCTGCCGTGACAATAATTCCCACATTGATAGTAGGAATATTCTTTTCATCTTTCTATTTTGTGTTTTCTAATATAGAGTTTGTGTATGAAAAGACAAAATATATTTTCCCGGTTACATTGTTTGGTGCTTTAGTGAATATATCATTAAATTATCTTTTTATTCCTATTATCGGATATCAGGCTGCGGCATATACAACACTTTTGGGATATGCAATTGTAGCTGTTTTACATTATGTTATTTCTAAACACATTATAGGAAGCGATGTATATGATATAAAAAAAATAGTGTGCTCTTTGTGTTTGCTCTTTTTGGGGATGGGAGGAGCATTACTAATGTATAAAACACATTCAATTATTAGATATATTTTTATTATTGTTGTTTCAATGCTTTTAGGCTATGGCGTTTATAAGAAAAAAATCAATCTTAAGCTATAAGAATAGTAAGCATTATGCTAAGTGTCTTCATTGAAAAAAGCTATTTTCATAAAAGCTCCAAATCATATGGCATATTGCATAAAAGAATAATTGAAAAATAGCAATATAGAACTATATTTAATATATTTTTGGCAAAGATGACTGGGTGATATTAGTATGCAATTCAATAGCTATGCGTTTATACTGTGTTTTCTTCCGATAACATTATTACTTTATTTTGTGGCAAACAGGATAAAACCAGTGTTGGGAAAGTTTGTAATAATAATTGCCAGTATTGTTTTTTGTTTGTTAGGGCAATCAAACATGCTTATTTACTTAGGAATAAGCATGTTAATTAATTATGCTTTTGTACTGGTGAACAAGAGATTCAAGTTTACTAATAAAATAATCCTTGCATTACCAATTATTGTAAATGTGGGATTGTTGCTATATTTCAAATATTTAAACTTTGCTATTACGAATATAAACATGATTTTTGGAAAAGAAATTCCGTTTATGGAGATAATTCTTCCATTGGGAATATCATTCTATACTTTTCAGCAAATTGCTTATATTGTAGCAACTGAGCGCGGTGATTTGGAGAATAATAATATCATTGATTATATTGCATATATTCTTTATTTTCCAAAGCTTGTAATGGGACCGATAATGGATCCGGTCGATTATATTTCGCAAATAAATCAGGAAACTAGGAAACAAGTGGATATAACCAATATAGCCATAGGAATTAAGCTGTTCAGCTTAGGTTTGATCAAGAAGGTTATACTGGCTGATACGTTTGCTAAAGCGGTTACGTGGACATATACAAATATATATGCTGCAACAGCGATGGATTGTATTTTATTGACTATGTTTTATACTTTTGAGATTTATTTTGATTTCAGTGGATACAGTGATATGGCTGTTGGGATTTCGTCAATGTTTAATATTGACCTGCCGATGAATTTTGATTCCCCGTACAAGGCGATTTCAATCAGAGATTTTTGGAAGAGATGGCATATCTCACTTACAAATTTTTTGACAAAATATATTTATATTCCGCTTGGAGGGGCTAGGAGAGGCATTATTTTAACCTATGTAAATACACTTATTGTTTTTTTGGTAAGTGGATTGTGGCATGGGGCTAATTGGACATTCATTTTATGGGGAATCTTGCATGGATTATTTAGCTGCTTCGACAGGATGTTTGACAAAGTAGAAGAAAAACTATTTATTCCGGTTAGATGGTTTTGCACATTTGCAATAGTAAATATGTTATGGCTTTTATTTAGTGCTCAGTCCGTTGCTCAGTGGAAAATGATTTTATTTAAGATTTTGTTCATGCAGAACACTTCTATAAGTGATGGGATAATTTCTGCATTTAACTTAGTAGAAAATCAGTTTATTTATAATATGTTGGGGCTGAATTATCTTCCAAACAATGTTCGGGGGTTTAATATGCTGATATTTATTATGATTGCAAGTGTTGTTTGCTTTGTTCCGGAAAATAATTATAGGAAACGAGAAAGTTTAAGCATTTGGTCATTGCTTCTTGCTACATTTGCTTTTATTTGGGGAGTTTTATGTTTGGGGGCAGAATCAACATTTGTATATTATGGTTTTTAAGAGGGTGTTATGAGAGCAAAATTGTGGTTGATAAGTTGGATTATAATTGTGGTATCAGCATTAAGCGTTTTTGCTTACTGGTGTTATAAGATAGATCCTTATTTTCATTATCATAAGCCGGAGTTAAATAGTTATTTCTATACTCTGAACAATCAGCGAAGCCAAAATGATGGCATAATTAAACATTTTGAATATAATGCCCTAGTATCAGGCACATCTATGGCAGAGAACTTTAGAACATCAGAGGTTGATGAAATATTTGAATGTAACTCAATTAAGGTTGCGTATTCTGGTGGATCGTATAAGGAAATAAACGATAATATTAAAAACGCCTTAAAAGTTAATCCTAATTTGAGGATTATAATTAGAAGTTTGGACATGGGCAAATTTTTTTCAACTGTAGATGAGATGAGGACTGATCTAGGAAAGTATCCAACTTATTTGTATGATAATAACGTTTTTAATGATGTTGAGTACTTGCTAAACAGAGATATACTATTTAACAGAGTTTATCAGATGACATTAGATAATGACAAAGAGGGATTTGAACCGGGAATCACAACTTTTGATAATTATTCAAGATGGCAAGATTCGTATGTGTTTGGAATCAATACGGTGGCACCTGATGGTGTAGCTGTCAATAAGACTGTTGAGGATGAGCATTTATCTAACGGTGAAAAGGCGCTTATCAAAGAGAATATAGTTACTAATGTCACGAACGTAGCGGATGAGTATCCGGATGTGGATTTCTATTATTTTTATACGCCATATAGTGCTGTGTGGTGGTGCGAACAATATAATGAAGGAAGGCTTTTTAAACAATTAGAAGCAGAGCGATATATTACAGAACTCATATTGCCGCATAAAAACATACATTTATTTTCATTCAATAATAGGACAGATTTAACAACTGATTTAAATAATTATAAGGATGAAAATCATTATGGTACATGGATTAACAGCTTAATGCTTAGATGGATGCATGATGGTAAATATCTATTAACTGAGGAAAACTACGAGGATTATCTAAGAAAAGAATATGATTTTTACACCACGTTTGATTATACGAGCTTAAATGGACAAACAGATTATGAAGCTGATTATTATGCTGCAGCATTATTGAATGAAGAGTTAAGTGGGGTAAAACCGGTAGATATTTTGAATAATGAAGATGTGGACGTAGTTATAAATGGAGCAGAGTATATTGTTGAAGATGGAAAAAATACAGGAATTGATTGTAAAGGAAAGCAGAAAAGCGATTGTGTTGCAAAGAACACATCTGAACAAATAAAAAACAAAGAATATATTGGCATAATGTTTAATATAGATATGGATTCAGGGTATAATTACCTTTGTTTTAATGTTCAGAGTGATATGGATTACGAGAAGCGAATTGCATATGTTTATGATGAATCGAGTAAAATTGTTGGATATGTGGAGAACAACTATTCAGATTTGGAAAGTGAAGTGTGTAAGAATGTGATGGATTTGTCTACCGTTAGAGGAAATGTAACAGTCATTTTGGACGGAGGCGATGTAGACTGCACAGATGGAACTTATTCTGAGTGCAAATTTAGCCAAATCTTTATGTATTGATTTGGTGATATGACTAAGTGGTTTTGGGATTTCCTTTAAAGTGTTTATTCTGAGCTTCGGATGACAATTATCGAGCAATATGTTATCATGGCGGTAAGATAAGAAAAATAATCGGGGAGAAAGGCGCTTTATATTAAGTGATTACAGCATGATGAAGTTGCAGGTGAATACGGGGTTAGAAAGGGCTATTTCTGTTATTGATAAGTATTATGAAATAGTCTATATCATAATTTTCGCTTTATATTATTTTACTCAGATTACGGTGCTTTCAAGTGCACCGTTTTTCTTTGTGGAGTTTATTGAACGAGTGGTTAGCTTGACGCTTCCTATCATAGTAGTAACGTGGCTGATAAGAAACCTCACCTTTAAGAAGAGAGAGGTTATAATTGGGTTAATACTTATCTTCATTATGACTGCTGTATCATTGAAAAATGGCTATGGCGAGCTGAGATACATGGCTTTTTTTGCTGCTGGTAGCATTGGGGTTAATCTTAAAAAGGTCATCAAATGCACTGCTATTACTGCTGGTATCACAATTCTATATACTTTTCTTTATACATTTGCCTTTAATTCAAGAATTAATTCAGTTTATGTTCATGTTAATAGGGTTCGCTCAACTATGGGACTTAAATATCCGACTGATGCGGCTAGTTTTGTCTTGTATTTGTGCTTTTGCTTGATGATTTTAGGTAAAATATGTCCGTTTATCATTACATTTATTTTTTCTTGCTTGTCACTTTTTCTTTCCTGGTTTTATTTTGATTCTGTTACATCTTCTATTATCTCGGGGTTGCTTTGCTTAGCTGTTATAGGAGTTTTTCTGTATGAAAAGAAGTTCTATAAGTTTACCGTTCCTCAGAGGCTTGAGACCATGGTACAGGTGGCAATATATATACTCATACCTTTTTTGACGGGTTTACAATTGATGCTTGCGTATTTCTACGGCAAGGAGAGCTCATGGGCGGTCATGACTGATAAATTATTGCATAGGAGAGTAATGTTAACTTATAAGGGACTAGCTGAACATGGCATTAGCTTGTTTGGAGAGAATTATGATATGTTTGGCGCGGCTGCTCCGGGCATTAAGAGTGGGACTACTTATAATTTTCTTGACTCATCATATGTAAATATTCCCGTTAGATATGGTTTGATAGCATTTGTTTGCATCCTGTTTATGTGGTTCATAATACAGCGAAAGGCAGTAAAGCATAGAAATGGGTTTATTATTCTAGCGACAATACTAATCTCGATCCATTCGTATCTGGAACAGCACTTTGCGGAAATAGCGTTTAATTCGCTGTTATTTTTGCCATTTTCATATGGATTTGACAAAGACGGCGATGCCGATGTCTTGCTGAACAACAAATCCAATGCAAAGAAGATGATTATGGCAGCTGTAGTGGTGCTGGTTATTACGATGCTTTCGCCCTATATTTTTTCTGCTACTAGGACAATACACGATTCAATGACACATGAGAATGTTCAGGATAGGCTTGACGCCGACAGCAAGGGCGTTGAGATTATTCTTGATGTCAATGATTATCCGGTTTACGCTGACGTCCTAACAGGAGAGTATGTAAGAAGATTTAAAGAGATTAAGAGAAGTGCGTTGTCTGGGGACGACTTGGTGAGAAAGTTTGACTGTACTATCATCACGGATGTACATAAAGATTCTCCTACATTTTTTTCAAGAGGAGCTGCCTACGCCCGTATATCCGATTATTCAGCTGTATACACAACTGATCCTGCAGTTATAGGAGCCCTTCGTGATGCGGGATATCACGTGGCGGGATATTATTATCCGGAAGAACACGTTGATATACGTAATCGGTATTCTTCAGACTCGATTCCTATATCAACCAAACATGTTGAGATTTCCGGCGAGATAGAGGTTGATACATTTGCTACGGTTGAAGGGGAAGTCGTTAAAGTGACATTTTATTCGACAGATGGTTCTGTCGAAAAAAAATATAGCAGAAAAGATGTGAATGAAAAGGGAACCATAAAATATAATCTAGCACTTGACACGGAGTATGAGGTGGTAAGCATTGAGATTGAAGCTACTAGTAATGCGGATATTTTTCCTTTGCCAGCTACATTAGTGGATGGAACTAGAAATATTTCGGTGGCTACTCATCTGTGCGGGATGGAAACAGAAGAAACCAAAGTTTATGAGGGAACGTATACTTTAAGGACCCATTTGGAAATGACTAATTACGAAAGCATTAATGCTGATGTTGTTGGTAAGGTTACTTTATCTCCTAAGTTTGGGACTGAAATGACAAAAGATATATATTTAAGAGACTTCTCCGAAACTGGAACGCTTGATTATGAAACGGTTTTCAATTCGCCGGGAGACTATTATTCATTTGTTATTGAGCCTGTAGGTGAAGCTGAATTGTTGTCTGATTCTGTATGCGTCGAAAAAACACCTGATTATGACATATTTTCAACTTACAATCATGATGGAACGATAAGTCGTTCCGAATATTATGACCTGAATGGTAATAGAACTCTGACAGATGAAGGCGTATTTGCTTATGAATATGAGTATGATGACAATGGCAATGCTATTGTTGTTAGATACTATGATACTAATAATTCTCCTGTAATTTCATCAGATGGATATGCGGAGGTGCATAGAGCATATAATAAGTTAAAATACCTGACACACGAGAGTTATTACGGAGAAGATGGGGCTCCTCTTGCCAATCAAATGGGATATGCGTCTTTTGATCAGGAGGTGGATGCCTTGGGAAGACCTACTTATATAAGATACAATGACGAGGAAGGGAAACCCACTATAACCGGTTATAAATATGCTGCTGTTAAAAAGAAGTATAATGATGAAAACCTGGTTATTTATGAAGCCTATTATGACGAGAATGGTGATAGGCTTTCCATGGAAGAAGGGTATTCCGGTTGCAGGTACGATTATGATAAAACCGGACATAGGAGTAAGATAGTTTACCTAGATGATGAAGATGAGCCTGTTATTACAAGACTTGGATATGCGGAAATTAATAAGGAATTTGATGATAAGGGAAATATTACAGTTGAATCATATTATGATGAAAACGGAGAACTTAAGCTATTAGATGAAGGATATGCTACTATAGTTAGGATATATGACGATTATGGCGATAACACTTCCGTTTTGTATTTTGGTCTTGAAACTACAAGCTATGTTGAAATTAGGAGAGAGTATGATGATCAGAGAAGACTGATATATGAAGGAAAGTTTGACAATGATAGAAACGGGCTGATACTAAATGACGATTATTCTGCATACAGACTGGAATATGACGATGCAGGAAATGTGATTAGTGTTAAGTATTACGGAACAGATGGAAATCCCATGCTTGTTGGTGGCGATTATTTTGAGTGTAGAAGGAAATACGATGAGAATGGGCGAGTGATTTATGAGTCTTTTTGGGGAATAGAGGGTGAAAATGTCGTTCGTGGAGGAGGGTATCATGGTTTGGGATATGGCTATGATGACAATAACAATAGGAACGTGATAAAATACTATGATACATATGATAATCCTGTAGAGGACTCAACAGGGGTATTTGAAATAAGACGAACATTTGATGATAATCATAATATTATCAACAAATCATATTATGATCTTGAAGGGAAACTTATAAAGAGATAAGGATAATCAGTAATGATATTTGTTACAGTCGGAACGCATGAACAGCAGTTTGACAGGCTGGTAAAGTACATAGATGAATTAAAGAGTAGCGGCAAGATAGCCGAAGATGTGATCATACAGACCGGTTACAGCACCTATGAACCTCTTAGCTGTGAGTGGTCCAAGTTCTTTCCTTACAAGCAGATGGAAGAGCATGTTAAGAATGCTAGGATCGTGATCACACACGGCGGCCCGTCCAGCTTTATTGCGCCGCTTCGTATCGGTAAGGTTCCGATTGTTGTTCCGAGGCAATCTGAATTTGGTGAGCATGTCAATGACCATCAGCTTGAGTTTTGTGAGGCGGTGCAGAAGAGACAGGGCAATATATTGTTGGTCAAGGACATAATTAACCTTGGGAATGTGATAGCGGATTACGATAAGCTTGTAGCGTCCATGCCGGCAGAGATGAAGAGTAATAACTCCAAGTTCTGCGAGGATCTTGAGAAAATAGTCTTTGATCTGCTTGGACGAGAATAGAGGATTGTGTAATGGAATTACTACTGGCAGCTTTAGCGGTCTTTCATAAAATATTATACGGAACCGGTTTGGATCTGTTCTATGTGCTTGGCGCAGCGGCCTTTTTGTGGTATCTGATAGGTAAGAATAAGGCTTTTAAGCTTATCTTTATTCTTTCGGGGATAACGCTGATATATTCAGCCGCGGTGCAGGTTCTATCAGGTTCTTATGATTTTAAGGCGGCTTCTTTATTTGCGGCACATACGATATTGAACATCAGCTTGATGGTCTGGACTTGCAGAAATGTCGGTAAGATCAGGCTGAAGTTTTTTTTGTATGCAGTTGCAGTACTGCTTGGACTTTCGACAATAGCGGCTTTTGTGTTTAAGAATTCGTTTCTGTGGAGAGCTCAGGAGTATGAATCGGGACTTGGTCCGCTCAGGTTGAGGCTTTTTTATCCGGAACCCGCGTACCTGTCTTATGTGTGCGCTATTTTGATCGTGCTGACAGTTTATCACCTAATCAGCACTTCTTTTAGTCTTAAGGTTGCAGGTTCGGGTCTTGTATTTCTGGCTGTTATGATACTTTCCTATGGAATGGGAGGCATGATAACCTGTGCCGTTGCGATTCCTGTTCTTTTGATGATATATGTCATCAGTAACAGAAACAGTATCCTTGATGATCCGCTGAAAAAGGCAACATGGGCGACCATCGGAGTGATCCTGCTTGTCATAGTGGTCGGTATCATATCACTGTCACCTGTTTACGGGATGAGAATAATACCTCTGTTAAGCGGACAGGATAATGGCTTTGTATACACATTTAAGCGCCCGTTTTCCTGGTTTGTCCGGATAATGGATATGACAGGCTGGAAAGGTGCCGGAATAGGTCAGCTTGTAGGATCTGATATCGGTAACAGCCTGGGCATTGTACTGGAATTTAAGAATTCGTTCCTAAGAGTGATGTCCGAAGGCGGAATACTTGGGATAATACTAATTTTTGGTATAGTTATGGCGCTTCTTATTCAGTGCCTCTTATATGGCAACGAGCTAGCTGTGGCGCTTTTCATATTTAGTATGCTTATGCAGTTTTCAACCGGAAACTTTGAAGATCCGTTCCATTGGATTGTATATGGCATAATTCTCGGTGAATGTGCCAAGGTTAAGCTTGAAAAGAAGAAAGAACAGGTAACGCTTTCGTCTTCAAACGACAACCTCCTGTCTCAGCAGGGATATGCGGTTATTGGTGGTGACAAAACACCTGATGAGAACCGCGGGGATAGTAGTTCCTCTATAAAGGTTTGCCTTGTGGGGTCTTCCGGCGGACATTTAACTCATCTGTATATGTTAAAGCCATTCTGGGAGAATAAGGACAGATTCTGGGTTACCTTCGATAAGGAAGATGCAAGGAGCTTACTTGAAAACGAGAGGATGATCCCTTGTTATTATCCTACAAACAGGAGCATAAAGGGACTTATTATCAATACGGTATTGGCATTTAGAGTGCTTAAGAAGGAGCGTCCCGATCTTGTTATTTCGGCGGGTGCTGCGGTAGCGGTTCCGTTTTTCTATGTCGGAAAGTTGTATGGTGCCAAGTGCATATATATCGAGGTCTTTGATAGAATAGACAAACCTACGATGTCCGGTAAACTCGTATATCCGGTTACGGATAGGTTCATAGTTGAATGGGAAGAAATGAAGAAGGTTTACCCGGGCGCAATAAACCTTGGAAGTGTCTTTTGAGTAGCGTATGAAGAAGAAAAACCTTAAGAAGAATTATGTATTTAATCTAACTTATCAGATTCTGTTATTGGTAGCACAGCTAATTACGACACCGTATCTTTCCCGTGTTCTTGAACCGGACGGAGTCGGTACCGTTAGTTATGCGGAGTCTGTTATTTCTTACTTTGTTCTTTTTGCAACGCTCGGTATCACTATTTTGGGCCAGAGAGAGATCTCTTATTGTCAGGATGACAGAGCCGGACGTAGCAGTGTCTTTTGGGATATTAAATCTCTGCAGATATTGACAAGTACGGCTGCGCTTATTGTCTATCTTGTTTTTTCCGTTCTGCAGAATAATCATGCGCTGTATCTGGTGCTTGGATTTGAGATTCTTGCGGTTACATTTGATGTAGTGTGGCTGTTTCAGGGGCTGGAAGAGTTTGGGCAGATCGTACTTAGGAATATCATATTCAAGCTTCTAAGTATACTCTATATTTTTACGTTTGTAAAAACCAAAGACGATGTTGTCAAATATGCATTCGGTGTCGCTTTTTTCATGTTTATAAGCAATGCGGCTCTTTGGGTACGTATCGGCAGATATGTCGACAAGCCGGATTTACGCAGTATAAGACCGTTTAGAGATATAAGATCGGTCATAACACTCTTTTTACCGACTGTGGCGATACAGATCTATACTGTGCTTGATAAGACGATGATCGGAGTGATAACGCATAATGCATTTGAAAACGGATACTATGAGCAGGCAATAAAAGTATCCAAGATGGTGCTTACAGGTGTTACATCACTGGGCGCTGTCGTTGCTCCGCGTATAGGTTATCATTTTGAGCGTGGAGAGACAGACGAAGTTAAGCACTATATGTATAATTCATACAGGTTTGTATGGTTTATGGGTATTCCGTTATATTTGGGGCTTGCGGGAGTTGCGCCCAATTTTGTACCGTGGTTCTTCGGACCCGACTATGATATGGTCGTATTGTTATTACAGATCTTGGGAGCGCTTATCATAATAATCGGACTTAGTAATGTTACGGGGATTCAGTATATGGTCCCTACCAAGCGTCAGAATCTGCTTACTGTTACCGTTACGATAGGAGCCTGCGTAAACTTTGTGCTTAATATGATACTGATATTTAAATTTGGTTCCTTGGGAGCGGCAATAGCTTCTGTATTGGCAGAGCTGACCGTGACGGTTTCGCAGCTTGTTCTTGTGCGAAAGGAATTGTCGGTTTGGAAGATCGTAGGTAGCAGCCGTAATTATGTGATTGCGGGAGTGCCTATGTTTGCGGCTCTTAAAACGGTTGGCGTAAGACTAACTTCCTCGATTGTCAATACGGTTGTCATGGTTGCGGTCGGCGCGTTGGCTTATATGATAGGTCTGACTGTACTTAGGGATGAATTTTTTATTTCCAACATGAAGAATATCAAGAATAAACTGATACATCACTGATAGTGATATCCGGGAGGCATTTGGCTTGAAAGATAAAGTACTTGTCCTAATGGCAACGTATAACGGAGAAAAATATCTAAGAGAACAATTAGATAGCATATTGAGGCAGATAGGCGTTCAAGTAAGAATACTTGTTAGAGACGACGGCTCAACTGATAAAACGATAGAGATATTGGAAGAATATGCGCAAAAAAGTGACCTTGAATGGTACACAGGCGAGCATTTGAATGTTTCCCGCGGAAATCTGGATCTGATGAAGAAGGCAAGTAAAACGGATTATTTATATTTTGCTTTTGCCGATCAGGATGATGTATGGGATGATGATAAGCTTTCCGCAGGAATTAACGAGATAAGGGAGTTTACCTGCCCTGCTCTGTATTATTGCGGACAGCGTCTGGTTGATGCAGATCTTAATCTGATCGGGGATCATAGATTAAATGCCGAGCGTGATCTGAAAACAAGATTTATATTATCGGATTTTGCCGGATGTACGGGTGTATTTAACAGGAAATTGCTTGAAAAGACTGTGATATATGACCCCGGATATATTCTTATGCATGATACGTGGATCTTGAAGATATGTCTGGCTGTCGGAGGCAAAGTGATCGTAGATCCCGAAATGCATATGGATTACAGGCAGCATGGCGGTAATTCAATCGGATTGAACAGAAGTCTTTTGGCTTATTTAAAGCAGGTTTATCAATATTTATTTGTTTATGACGTAGAAAGCCAGATGATAGAACTGGCCAAAGGCTATTCGGAAGAAATGGTATCGCCGTACAAAGAACTCTGCGACTGGGTGTGCGGATATAGGAAAGACAGGAAGAAGAAAGCACTTCTTCTGGATAAAAAGAATGTCGATTTCTGCGCTAAAGGACTGAATCTGACATATGCGATCAAGGTTCATTTTAATAAATTGTGATCATGTAATTTAGAGACAGAGGATAGTATGAAGATCTTAACTATAAGTGTAGCGGCCTATAACGCTGCCAAGGATCTGCCAAGGTGTATTGATTCACTTGTAAATACGGCAGTTTCCGAAGAATTGGATATTATAATCGTCAATGACGGCTCAACTGATAATACATTGGAAGTGGCAACGGATTACCAAAACCGCTATGAGGGAATAGTCAGAGTAATCGACAAACCAAACGGCGGACATGGTTCTACGATAAATGCAAGCTTGCAGGCCGCAGAGGGTAAGTATTACAGGATTGTCGATGCGGATGACTGGGTTGATAAAGAGGGCTTGGAAAAGCTTATTAAGAACCTTAGGGATGAGTCTGCCGATCTTGTGCTTACACCTTATCATGAGGTGGATGCCGACACTTTGGAGCGCAGAAAGACCGTATATCCGTATAACGATGATATGAAAACAGGTGATAGGCACAGCGTTGATGAGGCGGAAAAGGTAACGCTGTTCATGCATTCGACGACATATAAGACTGATGTCCTCAAAAAAATGGGACCGATCATCGATGAGAAGTGTTTTTATGTGGATGTTGAATACACATTGTTTCCCCTTAAGTATGTTTCTGATTTTGTGTGCTATGACTTCCCTGTGTATGAATATCTTCTCGGTACTCCGGCACAGAGTATGAACAGAAAAGTTCGTATTGATAGAAGAGAACAGCATCTTAAGGTCCTGTACAATGTTGCTGAGTATTATGAAAGAGAGAAGGCTCAGCTTTCGGACAATAAGAGCCGCGTAATATTGAGACTTACGCGCTATGTTATGCTCAATCAGTACAAGATTTATTTTTCCATGAATGACGCCAAGGCTCTGGATGAAGTAAGAGATTTTGATAAGAAGATAGGGAAACTAAGTCCTGATGTGTATCGTGGTCCTGAAGGCAGATTTATGTATATTGTAAGGTTTAATAGGATAACAGGATTTGTTCTGTTCCCTCTATGGGCAAAGGTTCTGAGAGATAAAATAGATACGTTTTAAGGGATAGGTAATTAATGGGAAGCGCAAAAAAAATACTGTGGATATCATATTTGGTGCCTTATGACGGTGTTCCGCACGCCGGCGGGAAAATACATAATTATTATCTTAAAGGAATCAAAAAAAGCGGGAAGTTTGATATCAGACTCCTTACCGTAGCCAAAGAGAAAGAACTTCCAAAGCTTGATTATGATAAATATGATATTTCCGCTGATGTGATAGTAAGGAAGTTTAACCTAAAGGGGATTCTCTGGAGAATCCTTTGGGAACTCAAAAGAAGAGGCTTATATGACAGAAGCGGTGGATTACAGCCTCCTTTTATCAGGCACATGATAAAAGAAAAAGCGAAAAGCTATTCCGAGTCGGGATATGAACCTGATGTTGTCATAATGCAGTGGACTGAGGTTGTTGTATCTATTTCCGATATAAAAAGATACTTCCCCAAGGCTAAGATCGTTGTGATAGAAGAGGATGTGGCGTTTTTATCGTTTGAAAGAAAGTTTAAAAGTGCTACCAATGTGATCAAGAAAGCCATAGCAAAGAAGCAGTACGAGAGGCTTAAAAAGCTGGAACTTCGCTGTATTTCGGAAGCTGATCTTGTAATACTTAATAATCACAAGGATTATAGACTACTTAAGAACAATATAGATGAAGACAAGGGAAACATTAAGGTTTGGACGCCCTATTTTGAAAACTATGCAGATGTTGAGTATATAGGAGATAGGAACGAGATTGTTTTCTATGGCGCAATGAACAGACCGGAGAACTGGAAGAGTGCAATATGGTTTATTGAAAATGTTTGGCCGCTTCTTCCGGCTTCCGAATATGATCTGAAGTTTTATGTAGTAGGCGGTCATCCCGATAAACAGCTTTTGAAGTATAGATCGGATAGAATAGTTGTAACGGGCTTTGTGGATGACGTAACCGATATAATGAAGCATGCTAAGTGCCTGGCTGCGCCGCTTGTACTTGGTGCAGGGGTGAAGATAAAGATATTGGAAGGCCTTTCGCTTGGAATTCCTGTACTCACCAATGACATTGGCGTTGAGGGAATCGATGTGAAAGACGGAACCGATTATTTTCTTTGCAAGGAACCGGAAGAGTATGCGGATACTATTTGTAAGATTATGACCGGAGAAATAGATATAAAAGCGGTATCGGCGAATGCCAAGAAGTATATTTCCGACAATTATAATATATCCGGATCGTTGTCGGATTTTATTGAGACGCTTAAAGAGTTATAAGATTAAGATATGAAAATGGACAGAAAAACACTTAATAGATCAAAAATAGCAGAAATAATATATCTTGTTTACATTGCCGTCATGGTCGCGGCAAGAGCGGCAGGTCTTTATGAAGGGCAGATGCTGTACAATGTTGCACTGGTTGCCGGCCTTGTTTTGTTTGTGTGCAAGATCATCATGACGGAGCATAGCATTAAAGAATATATTGCAATGGTCGTTTTAATGCTTGTGGCTGGGCTTGTCTATATGTTCTCGGGAGAGAAGGGGCTTATAGTTTGCTTTTCCATGATGCTTGGAATGAAGGCTGTTTCGATAAAAAAGGTTTTTATTACATCTTCTCTGGTTGCAGGTGTGATTGTTATCGCAAAGATTTTCCTTGGAACATTTGGACTAACCGGTGAGGTTTATTTCCCTATCGAGAGAGCGGGAGTTGGACTTATGCTTCGGCATGCCCTTGGTTATGCTCATCCCAATACACTTCAGATGAATGTCCTTATCTTGACTATGCTTATAATGTATCTCTTTACTTCTGCCCAGAGATATGCGGAAAAGGCAGGGAAGATAACAAAGAGAGAATCGAATCTTGGAATAATACTTGTCTCGGTAGTCGCTTTTTCTTTTAACCTGTTTATTCATGAGTATTCGGGAAGTAGGACGGGAGTTTTGGCTTGTCTGGTGTTCATGCTGTTTAATATATGGCTGCATCTTGCCGGAAAAGCTAGACTGTTTGAAAAGGTCGTACTCTATGCAGAGTATCCGTTTGTGTGCTTTATTGCTATAGGACTGCCGTTTATATTAAAAGGCGGATTGTTTGAAAAAGTTGATTCTGCGGTATTCCAGACAAGATTATCGCTTGCAAGGGGTTTTTGGGAGTGCAATTCACTTACATTGTTTGGACAAAGGCTTGTGCGTCCTTCAGACTGGGAAGTTCCGTACGGAATAGACATGGGACAGCTTTATCTGCTGCTGCAACTTGGAATAGTTGCATTTGTGGTCATGACAGTCATGACTATGTTCTTTGTTCATAGGGCTATCAGAAGTAATATGCTTCCTGAGCTGGCTTTTTTTACCGGAATGATGGTTATAGATATATGGGAACCTCTGATGTATAACCTGTCATTTAAGAATTTCTTATTTGTATTCTTTGGAAAGATGCTGTATGAGCTTCTTAGAGATTCGAAGGATTCCGCCGATAGCGAAGATGTATATAAGAATTGTATTACCGTGGATATGGTTAAACGAGGTGCCGTAGCTGTGCTGGTAGGTGCATTACTCGGCATTTGCAGCACGGGTCTGTATCACTTCATCGTTCCTAAGCCGGGAGCACTGTACGGTGTTAGAGAACAGGATGTATACAGCGCTGAGTATATTGAGGATACGTTGTATTTATCTGAAAGTGAAATAGCCGGAATAAGAGACAGCGGTGATATTGTCATGGATTACATTGATGAGAAGACACCGGTGTACAGATACGGCGAAAACATAGCAATCGATGAATATAACAGGAGAGCCATGAACGTCGGAGTATGGATGGCTCTCGTTGTTATAAGTTCAGTTGGTCTGCCGTATTGCTTTAAGACCGGCAGGAACAGAGATTAGGCATGTAATGATTTTTGTTTTTCTATAAGATAGTCAACGGTTCCGGTAACGGAATTACCTATATTGGCCCAGCATTCGGATCTAGCTTGGTCTCGGCCTTCCTTGAAGCGATTGTCCGTAAGGCAACGATCTATTATTTCTTTTACGTTTTCGATGTTCTCGTCGGTCAACTCTACGCCTATCTTGTCGAGAACTTCGAAAGTCCACTCCTTCTTACCAAGCCACCAGGAATCGTAGATTCCGTTGTCAAATTTTGCTTCCGTATAGATTACGGGCTTATCAAATACCAATGAATAATCAAATATTACTCCTGAGAAATCGGATATCAAAATATCTGATTGATATAATGCGTCAAAGTTATCGCTTTTTCTGTCCCATATCAGTTTGTCTGTTTCCGGATATGCTTTAAGAAGCGGTTCCAGCATCTCTTTCTCAGATACAAAAGACTGAGGGTGAGGTCTTATGATAATCTTATAGCCTGTTGCTATAAGGGCATCTATCATAGCCTTGCCGTACTTATTGAGTATTGAATTGCCGCCCCAGGAGGGAGCAAGAAGTACGGTGGTCTCATGTTCTGAGGCGGGGCCGGCGGTCAGAAGTTTTTCTCTTAGACCGTCCATATGAGGAAGACCTATAAGCTTAACCTCTTTTTCCGGGAGATTACGCAGAGCCTCAAGCTCACGAACCTGCTGTGTCTGGAAATCGCCGCTAAGTAGCAGAGAGTCATAGTAATCGATTCCGAACATGCGGTACATGGAGATATCTCCGGCTGCATGAAGGATGTGAGTGTACCATTTTACGTCTCTGGATCTTTTCCATTGATATACATCAAGTCCGGGAGTTGTTGAAAGAACAACATCGGCCTTAAGCATGTTCATCTTGGCAAAAGCCTTGTTTCCTTCGCCGAGAAATTCGGTTTTTACTGTTTTATATTCTTCGTTTAAAAGAGGATCGTCTTTTTCTGCTGTCATATATACAAGAGATTGTCCTCTTTTGTCCATCTCATCACAGATAGGTTTAAATATATTATTGTATCTCTTACTATCTGTGAATATTGCAAAGGGTACATGGTCTTTATCACTGTTTTTTACGTTTCCTCCCGAAAAGGAGAACTTTATTTTCATAAAAGTATCTCTCAGGAAGTAATAGCCTGCTCCAAGGAGACCTATAAGTATCGTAAAGAGCATACTTCCCGTTCCGGGATCAATATAAAGAAGCATTATCATATTCATATATATAAGTCCTCTCAATCTCCGTACGTCCAATTATCTATATCAAAGATATTCCGGTTCTTTAATGTGTAACGTATAGGGTCAATAAATGTATTGCCATGGTTTTTCTCTAAAGCCCATTCGGTGTACATTCCGTTAAGAACTTCATCGTTTTTTCTGTCCTCATTAATGGGGTTGCCCGTAAATGGATTGACGGGGTTATCAATAATACCTTTAAATGCTTCCGAAGGGACATCTGCGTTGGTCATAAAGGTGTTATCTATAGTAAATTCGTTGCTTCCGAAATCCTTGATCATAAATAGCGGATTTGCATTCATCGGGTCAAGGCCGACAGATGATGTACCGTCTCCGGTTAATGTATCAAGGCCGATGTTTCGACCGTGATCTGCGGTGATTATTATTTTTGTGTTATCCCACACTCCGTTTTCTCTTAGGAAGTCAAACCATTTTCCGAGCTGTATAAGGACGGCCATGTTGCTCTGATAGTGCGTGACCTGATCTATTGTTGTAAGTCTGAGATCCTTCATGCCGGGAGCTGTTCTTACAGCATGTTCTTTTTCATATTCGGTGTTATCAATTTCGTTTGCGGGCTCAAACTCCGGCTCTTGGAGCATGGTGACATCATGAGTGGCACCGTTTGCCAGTGATAGATAAGTGTTTTCTTCAGAGTCGGTTATTTTGGTCATAAACGATAAATTCTCAAGTGCCGTGTAGGAAGAAATGAAGTTATCGTGTACGCCGCTACAAGTGTAGATGTCGGTGGGACTATAATAGAAGTTCCAGTCGTTATCCTCATTAAGACTACGGTAGTCGGCAAAATTGTATATTCCCTCATTATAAGCCTCTTTATGTAAAAATACCGGACTGATCTTAAAAATGGAATAGCAGAACAGATTTCTGTTTAAGGTCTGTTCTTTCTGCGCAATTCGAGCTTCTTCATTGTCGCCGAACGCATCGGTTGTTATATAAGCATTGATTTCCGGATATTCATCGAAAATACTTATGTCAGAGTCCCATTCGTAATTGGCATAAGGAGGGTCACATACGGTAACCTTGTATCCTGCATTCATAAACATTACAGGCATTACCTTAAGCGCTTCATTATGCTTGTCTTTGAGAGATTCATCAGCTCTTGCATTGATCTCATATGGCATATATTCGTAGCCGCCATAGATCGGTGGAACACCGACGTTGGTGCAAAGACCAAACGAGAAGGCGTTGGGGTAGAAAGTGACTCCCGCAAACTGTTCTTTAAGTTCGGGCTTTTCTTCCATCAGATACGGAACCAATGCTCCTATGGCTCTATCCATCATAAGTACAACGACGTTTTTTCCGGTTCTGCTGAGAGTAAATTCAGGGGTGTCTTGGCTCTTTTGGGCGGCTAATACCTTGAGCTTGTCAGAATCACTTTTAATCTTAACCACATTGATCAATGACATTGCTGTGATTGCAAGGCATCCGATTATACATATTGCTTTTAATGATTCGCCTTTTCCTTTTTTCCATATAAAGTATACGGCACCTGTGACAAGGCAGAGTATAAGTAGATTAAAAATATAGTCCTTGGCTGAGATTTCAATGGGCACATCATATCTTAATGATGAAGAGATATTTCCGTATCCTTTTCCGAAAAACATGTATTCCGTAATTGCACAGAATACTGCTATTACAGAGCCAAGACTGAATATCTTCTTCGCTTTATCGGATGAGAGTTTATAGAAAACCACAAACCATACCATAAAGGTTCCGACTGCCATGAGGGCTGAACGAAGAACATATTTAAGTGGTGAATGGAAATCAGACATTTCCACAAATTCTGCGGTGGAAGTGCCGATAAGTGCGGTGGGTATGAGTACACCGACAAGTACGGTCAAAAGTATGCAACTAGCGTAGAATATAACGTTGCTTGTATCGGAACTTATATGCTTATCGTTGTTTGATGAATCTTTTGACTCTTTAATAATGCGATTCTTAATAAGAGGAAATTGAAGTGCCAGAGCAAGAATCAGTGAAAGTGCTTTTCTTCTTATACCTGTAAAGTATATAAAACCGGCTACCAGTACAGCAATTCCTGTTATAGAGCAAATAATCTTGATTACCTTCTTGGGATTGGGTATCTTATAGAAAATGTTTTTAACAAGTGAAAACAGGTTGTTTAAGGTCCAATAGAATACCAGTCCTGCGGGTGATTCATATAAAAGTATCAGGAAGATAAGAGCCATTCCGTAGAGCTGAATTTTACTCTTAAGAGGCATTCCTTTTGTATATATGATACCGGAGACAATATTTATTGCCGTCATTAATATAGGGAGCAGATGCAAGCTGATACTACCGATGGTGATCAGATTATCAGGTGCTCCCAGATCAGATATGGGACCAAATGATGCTCCGTTAAGCAGGTTTAAGTTAGAAAGATAATGATAAGCTGCTATAAAGAACGGAATCTCAAGAAGTAGCGACAAAGAGCCCTTAAGTGCATAGTAAGGCTTGTAGTTATTCTGGCGATAAAATGTCTGCAATATCATGAAGCGTTCATCGCCCTTGAAAACTTTTCTTATATGGTCTACGCCGGGTTTGAGTTTAAGAGATTGTTCCCTTTCCTCTTCCTGCATGGTATCTGCTCTGCGATATAGGGGAAGAACCAGTAAGTTAATCGTAAGACTCAGAAAAATAAGGGATAATCCCGGATTATCTGTAATCTTAAGCGCAATCGCATAAACCACATCAAAAAGTAGTTCGAGCGGTCCCAGAATGATTGTATGTAATAATTGTAATAATGTCATGACTTGTCTCCATTAATGCTTTATAAATAGAACATATAGTACTATATCACATTCAAAACGACTAGCAAAACGAAAATATTCAATGTATAATGTGATAGATGTTTTTTGCTATGCAATATAAATGAAAGGTATTATGAGATGAATAAAACAGCCTATACTTGTTTCAGCACGGATGTTATCCATGCAGGACATTTGAATATTATAAAGGAAGCACAGAAATACGGAAAAGTAGTTGTAGGATGCCTTAGCGATAAGGCTTCTATTCGTTATAATCGCTTTCCTACGGTTCCTGAGAAGGACAGAATCGAACTGTATAATAATATAGAAGGTGTGGATTCTGTAGTGTTGCAGAATGACATGCTTTATGATGACGTTATCGATAAGCTTCATCCTGATTATATTATTCATGGCGATAACTGGACCAAGGGCGTGGAGTCAGCTATTCGCAGCCATGTTGAGAAGCTTGTTTCCGCATATGGTGGACAGATTATTGATGTTCCTTATACATACAACGAGGAAGTAAGTAAGATTGACCTTCAGCTTAAGGAGCGTCTTTCTATGCCTGAATATCGTAGAAAGCGTCTTCGTCAGCTTATTGAGATGACTCCTGTAGTAAAGGTTATGGAGGCTCATTCCGGACTTACAGGTCTTATCGTAGAAAAGACGGTTATCGAAGGAGATAACGGCAAGCTTGATCAGTTCGATGCTATGTGGATTTCAAGCCTTTGTGATTCTACAGCTAAGGGAAAGCCTGATATCGAGCTTGTTGATATGACTTCAAGATTCCGCACGATTGAAGATATCACTGAGGTTACGACCAAGCCAATTATCTTTGACGGTGATACGGGCGGACTTACCGAGCACTTTGTATATACTGTAAGATCACTTGAGCGTCTCGGCGTTTCTGCGGTTATTATTGAGGATAAGAAGGGACTTAAGAAGAATAGTCTTTTCGGCACTGAAGTTGAGCAGACCCAGGCTACTATCGAAGAGATGAGTGATAAGATTGCAGCCGGCAAGAAAGCGCAGCTTACAGATGATTTCATGATCATTGCCAGAATTGAGAGCCTTATTCTTGAAAAAGGAATGGATGATGCGCTTGAGCGTGCATTTGCTTTCGTTGAAGCAGGCGCAGACGGCATTATGATCCACAGCCGTAAGAAGGATCCTGCCGAGATAGTAGAGTTCTGCGATAAATTCAGAGCTAAAGATAAGACAACACCGATAGTTGTTGTTCCGAGTTCGTTTAATGTGATCACAGAAGATGAGCTTGCAGCGCATGGTGTTAATATCGTAATCTATGCCAACCAGCTTACAAGGTCGGCATTCCCTGCTATGCAGCAGACAGCAATGGATATCCTTAAATATCACAGAGCTAAAGAAGTAGACGACAGGCTTATGTCAATCAAAGATATAATCACACTTATTGATGAGATTTAAAGAGGATTAGAGACAATTGGAAGATAAATATTTAATCCTATCGGATATTCACGGAAATGTGAGCGCATTTGATGCGGTACTTCAGGATTGCTCCGGAACAGATTTTACCGGAGTAATTCTTTTGGGAGATCTTATCGATTATGGCATGCGTTCCAATGATATCGTTCAAAAATTGATAGCATTGAAAAACGGAGCATGGAAAGATAAGATTCTTGTGAATATCTGGGGAAATCATGAAAAACTTGTAGTTGATAAAGATCTTGAGCGCCTTTCATCGGACAGAGGACGTGTTATGGCACAGTACACCGCTAGGCAGTTAACCGGTGAATCGATAGATTATATCAATGAAAGCATGAATAAAGCAGGTATTCAGGAATTTGAACTTTACGGTCTTAAATGCCTTGCTGTTCATGGATCTTTGGAAGACAACTACTGGAAAGCAATCGGACCTGACAATCTGCGCGGTGAATATGCTGCGTATGATCTTGTTTTCGGAGGTCATTCTCATTATTCACATTGTTTCACACATTTTTATCCTATTGAGGATCCGGAGCTTAGAAATAAGAAGGCTGTTACGTTTGTTAATCCGGGATCGGTCGGACAGCCTAGGAATCAGAATCCTTGTGCACAGTACGCGGTTTTGACACTTCCTTCTAAGTCCGTAGAACTTAAAGCGGTGGAATATGATATTGCCTATGAGCAATCTCTTTTTCCTGAGGAGATTGATGAGTTTTATAAGACAAGGCTGACAAGAGGTGTCTGAAGATATATACGAAAGGTGGTTTTGGTATGAGTAAGTTATATGCGATCAGCGGTGTTACCGGTATGACCGGAAACGAACTGGTAAGACAGATTTTGATTGACGGAAGCACAGATCATATCCTTGGATTTGATAATTTTTATGCTTCATCAATCGATACGGTTGCAGACCATATTGATGATGACAGATTTGAGTTTTTTGAATATGACATAAACAATAAGGAGCAGATGAATGACTTCGAGAGTAGGGTAAAGGCGCAGACGTCAAACTACGACGAGGTAATTTATATAAACTGCGCTGCGGTTGTTCACACAGAGCATTTCTACCATGTTTATGAGACATTTGAGACCAATGTTGAGGGAATGAATGAATTTCTTCAGCAGGCTATAAGAGTCGGAGCGCAGAAGTATATTAACTGCTCTACATCCGAGGTTTATTCCATGAACTCCTGGAATGAAAATGGTGGTGTCAAGGAGAGTGATTTCCTTACTATGGCGGTTGCCGAGCATAGCCAGAGAACTTCTTATGCTACAGGTAAGCTTCTTACTGAATTCTTTATGAAGGATGCCGTTGATGAGGGTAAGATAAAGGGCTGCAGCATCAGGTTTGCCAACGTTTATTCCAAGGATGAGCGTTATCCCAAACACATTATTCCTTTTATCATCAACAGTTTTAAGGATAACGGTAAGGTTGTGCTCCTTGAAAACAGCAGAAAAAACAAGAGAACTTTTTTGAATAATTACGATAGCTGCAGTGCGGTTCTTGCGCTTGCGTCCACTGATTCGGCGCTTGACGGAACGGTATATAACGTTGCGACTGATGAGGAAATTTCTATTATAGATCTTGCGAAGTTATGCGCTTCCAAGATGGGTATAGAGAACCCTGTTATCGAGTTTGACGGATACCGTGAGTCAGATCCCGAAAGAAGACTTTTAAGCACGGACAAGATTAAGACAAGAACCAATTGGAAGCCGGTTGTAGGTCTTGATAAAGGCTTGGAAGAGTGTATAAACAATTATCTTAAAGGATAATGTGATTAATTAGGGAAATGGGTGGATTGTTGTATGAAGATTGCGATAATCACAAATGCCGGGATATCAAGCAGGTTTAACGAAGGTGTTCCGGAAAGTGATAAAAAGCTGAAGGCAATATTTTATGAGAAAGACAGCAAGAGTACACTGCTTTATCATCAGCTTCTTAAGTGCTCGTATGCCGATAAGATCATTCTTGTGAGCGGATATAAAGCGGATTCGCTTGGTGAGTATGTAAAGACGCTGGAAGATGAGCTTAAGGATAAGATCACGATTGTATTTAATGATCATTTCAGCGATCTTGCCTCAGGCTACAGCTTGTATCTGGGACTTGAGGAAGCGTTTAAATATGAGCCTTCGGAAATACTTTTTGTTGAAGGTGATCTTGATATAGACGATAGCTCTTTTGCCCAAGTGGTAGCTTCTTCAAAGAGCGTATTAACTTATACTTATGAGCCGATTTATGCCAATAAGGCGGTTGTGCTCTATAAGGATGGTGAAGATAAATATCGCTATGCTTTTAATAGCAGCCACGGGATGCTTACAATAGATTCTCCGTTTTCATGCATATTGAATTCCGGTCAGACTTGGAAATTTACGGAGATAGATAAGCTTATACCGGCTAACCAAAAGTTTTTTGATGAAGCAAAGGGTGATACCAACCTAAAGATTATTCAGAATTATCTGGACTTTGGCGTTGATATTGAATTGATCCCGCTAAAGCGTTGGACTAACTGCAATACGCGGGATGATTATAGAAAAATAGTTTCATACTGGGAGAATGAGGAATGAGAAGTTTACAGGAAAGACTTAGTGTTGTAGAGAAGCACGTTAAAAACGATGATATTAAGATCATGATAATCGGACTTGGCAGCGTAGGAGCGTATCTTCTTGATTATCTTATCAGCAAAAACGATACTGCTATCAATGTGGTTGTAGTCGGACGTGACGCAGATAAGATGCAGACCAAGGTAAATATCACAAGAATTGCGGGACTTATCCGCGGTGTTAATAAGAGTCATATAGAGGTTGAAGGTGGTGTTGATCTTAATGATATAGCTGCCATTCAGAAGGCTGTTGAGAAGTATAAGCCTGACTTTATTGTTAATTCAAGCCGTGCATATCCCGGACTTAAGTATGGAAGTATAAGCTGGGCCAATGTAAGAGCTTATGGAATCTGGAGCCCTCTTGCGATCAGATTTACCAAGAATGTAATGGAGGCTTGTGACAAGGCTGACACGGATGCGATCGTTATCAATACATCTTATTCCGATGCTGTTATTCCATGGCTTAAGAGCGCAGGAAAGGCTTATCCCGATTTTGGATCAGGCAATCTCAATCACCTGGTTCCCCGTATGAAGTTTGCTGTTGCAAATATGCTTGGCGTTAAGGATTACTGGAATGTTGACGTTATGTTTGCGGCAGGACATTTCCACGATGTATGCATCAGTAAGGAAGGTCAGACTGAAGGCGTAGAGCTTCCTCTTAAGGTTTATTACAAGGGTGAGGAGCAGAAGAATCTCTCTGTAGATGAGATATACAAGGCATGTCATATCACTATGCCGGTAGATCAGACCAGAAATATGATGAATGCATCAAGTAACTATCAGATAATCACAGCGATTATTGATGCAATCAGAAGTGGTATGAATCAGAAAGTATTCACTCCCGGATTTGACGGAAATATCGGTGGATATCCTGTGCTTGTAGGATACAAGGACGGTAAGCTTGATGCTTGGATCGATGAGTCTGTATTTAGCTTTGAGGAGATGAACAAGGCTGACAGAGCATCTATGGCACTTGACGGTGTTGAAGATGTTGTAGACGGTAAGCTTATCTACACTGATGCGCTTATAGAAAAGGCACAGAAAGCATTTGGAAAGACTCTTCCCAAGGAAGTTCCTTTTGCGAATATTGAAAAGACAGCACAATGGATCATAGATGAGATAATTCTTCCACAGACTGAGAAATAAGGATAATAGGTTATTGAGATGAAAGTTGAGAAATTAGTTGAAATTATTGGTTCGGATTTTTACACGGGAGTACCTGATTCACAGCTTAAGGCTCTTTGTAATTATCTGATGGACAGATACGGAATAGATCCCAAGCATCATGTGATCGCAGCAAATGAAGGTAACTGTACAGCTCTTGCGGCGGGATATCATTTGGCGACAGGCAAGGTCCCTGTAGTTTACATGCAGAATTCCGGTGAGGGTAATATCATAAATCCCGTTGCGAGTCTTTTGAATGATAAGGTTTATGCCATTCCGATGGTATTTATCGTTGGTTGGAGAGGCGAACCGGGAATTCATGATGAGCCCCAGCATATATACCAGGGAGAAGTAACCGTTAAGCTCCTTGAGGATATGGGAATAGAGGTATTTATCATCGGCAAAGAAACTACCGATGATGAAGTTGTCGCAGCTATGGATAAGTTCAAGAAGGTTCTTGATGCAGGTAAGGATGTAGCCTTTGTTATTCGTAAAGGCGCGCTTACGGATGCTCCTTCCGTTAAGTATGAAAACAAGAATACTATGGTCAGAGAAGAGATCATCCAGCATATTGTAAAGGTATCGGGTGAGGATCCGATCGTAAGCACTACGGGTAAGGCTTCCCGTGAGCTCTTCGAGACAAGAGTTGCCAATGACCAGAGCCATAAGTATGATTTCCTTACTGTTGGTTCAATGGGACACAGTTCTTCGATTGCGCTCGGAGTTGCGATAAATAAACCTGATCAAAAGATATGGTGTATCGACGGAGACGGCGCTGTGCTTATGCACATGGGTGCAATGGCTGTTGTCGGTGCCAATAAGCCTTCAAACCTTATACATGTTATAATTAATAACGGAGCACATGAAACAGTGGGTGGCATGCCTACTGTTGCAGGTTCAATGGATATTGTTGCAATTGCAAAGGCGTGTGGCTATACCTATGCGGTGTCAGTTGATTCTTTTGCGGATTTGGATAAAGAACTTGAAAGGGCCAAGGCATCTAAGGAGCTTTGCTTGATTGAAGTTAAGTGTTCTATCGGAGCCAGAGAGGATCTTGGAAGACCTACCACAACAGCTCTTGAGAACAAGAATAATTTCATGGATTATTTATCCAATATCTAAGGGGTAGCCATAGCGTAATTCACGACAGATGGAAAGGAGATTTCATCTATGAATACCAAGGCAATGTACAAGTTATCTTACGGTTTATTTGTATGCACAGTAGTAAACGGTGATAAGAAAAACGGCTGTATCACCAATACAGCGATACAGGTTGCTTCGGATCCAAATAGAATCTCTATCGCTATCAATAAAGCCAATCTTACTCACGACATGCTAAAAGAGACAGGAAAGTGCAACATTTCTGTTCTCAGTACCGATGCATCTTTTGATACCTTCAAGCACTTTGGTTTCCAAAGTGGAAGAGATGTCAATAAGTTTGCGGACTATACCGATTGCAAGCTTGCAGACAACGGTATCCCTTACATCACTAAGGGCACCAACGCATATTTCTCTTTGAACGTGGAAAAAGAAGTTGACCTCGGGTCACACACTCTTTTCATCTGTGAGCCAGTATTTATGGATGTTCTAGATGATACTCCTTCTTGTACATACGAGTACTACCAGAACAACATCAAACCTAAGCCTCAGCCTGTCGGCGAAACGCCCAAGGGCGAGACAATCTGGAAATGTACAATCTGTGGCTATGAGTACGTTGGAGAAGATATGCCCGACGACTTCATTTGCCCGATTTGCAAGCACCCGAAGGATGATTTTGAGAAGATAATACGTTGAGATACAAAGAAAGGACCTGCAGTGATGCAGGTCCTTTGTATATAGAAATCAATTCTTATTCTGTTACTACAGCCCCGAGGACTTTGATACCGAGGCTCTTGCAAATCTCGAGCTCTCTTGCGATGTCGTCGTACTTGGACCGGCCAATCTTCTCAAAGAGGATGACTCCGTCTGAATCTACGATGGAATCAAGAACTGTGGAATCCTCGAGTATGTTGCTGCTTGCTATGGCGGTTATGTCGCCGGCGTTGAACTTCTCGCTTGTCTTGTGCCTTAACTCTGCTACGTCTGCATCAGCTGTTGCGCTTAAGAAGAACACTTTTTTTGCATTGGTGCTCTTAAGTGAAGCAAGGATGCTGCTGTATACGTAGGTGAGTGAGCTGTCGTCGACGTTTCGTAAGCTGCTGATGATAGGAAGCTTGAAAGCAGACCTGAGGTCATCGGCGGTCTTGAGGACCGGTTTCATGATGTACTTAAGTGAAACCAGCAAGATAACCAGAAATGCTCCGAGGAACGCTGCAAGTATTACGCTCTTAAATGAAAAGTTGGGCTTTTCTTCTGTGACTTTGTTGTTCTTCTCGGCTCTTTCTTTGTAATCTTTGAGGTTGGTCTCCATAAGGGTGAGGAATGCCTGGCTCATTTCTTTGTCATCTTTTTCGAACAGGGCATTGTAATATGCCATCTGATCGGCTGAGAAATAGCTCTTAACTGCGACAATTTGCTGAGTAGCCTTGAGAAGCTCTATTTCAAGCTCGGTATTGTCTTCTGCACTGCTTTTTTCTATTTTGTTGTACAGATTCTCGCATTCCAGATATGCGTTGTAAGTAAGTTCTACATCACTTATCTCTCTGGCTGTGAGTACTCCTTTTACTGCGTCCTTGAGTTCCTCCAAGGTGAGGTCGCTGAAATTCTCTTCTTCCTGAACAGGCACAGGCGCTGATAAGTATCCGCCTGAATAGAGCGCATATCCAAGTCCCAGTATTCCGAATATAATTGTAGTAAGGATGATTGCCTTCCAGTACTTGAGAATCTTGAGGGCAAGATCCTTGAGATCGATTTCCAGATTGTCTCTGTATGATTCCATTAGTTCTTCCTTCCTGTTAGTTATTAATGTTATTACTCGTCTATTGTAACATAAAACGCTCGGTGCACAATGGTGTTCATCGCCTTTGAATATCTTTCTTATTAGGTCGACACCGGGCTTGATAAAGATCAAGGATAAGTACAATGCGGAAGAACTTACCAATATCCTAATGGATAAGTACAGCATCCTTATAAAAGACCTTACGACCAAGGTCGGAGAGAATTATATTCGCGTTGCAATAAGAAATGCGGAAGATAACAACAAGTTTGTTGAAGCTTTGAAAAACATATAATGAGAGAATAACTTGTTATATTTTTTCAAAAGATATACGCATTATACTCATATTTTCCGTTCAGATATTCAGGGTTGTCTACCTCTGTGAAGATAACTTTTTTTCCATAATCTTTGGCAATGTCGGTTATCCATTCCTTGTGCAAGAACAGCTTGTTCAGGCCTTTGTATTTTTCGTCGTAGTTCTCAATGGTCTTGCGTCTATGTTGTATGAGCTCATCTTCATATTTCTTATTATGGATCTCGCCAAGATACGTTAATTTATTGGCTTTTTCGATCATCTTTCTAAGTACTGTTTCAGCATATTTTTGCGATTCAAAGTACTGAAAGACGCTTTCAGATATGACAATATCAAATTTGGGAGTGGTAGAAATTTTTTTTGCCTCACAGTGCTTAAAACCATGGCAGCCTGTAGATATGATGGCGCTGCTCACCAGGGATTCGGAGTAGTCGCATCCGCCAAATTCGGCTTCGGGAAGTCTGTTCTTGAACATAAAGAGATTGACTCCGCTGCCGCATCCGACCTCAAATACCGAGTTGATGTCCTGACCGATCAGATTGGTGACACGTTCAAAGAAGGTCAACCAGCTATCATAAAATGTTCTATAGTATCTCCCGGCGTTTTCTACAGCTACATCAAAGCCGTTGGCTTTTTTGAGCTCGCAGAATCTCTCATATTCATTTCCCGAGAATTGAGATGATACTATTCCTCTTTATTTCCAGATAGTTTTCCAATTATTCATTTTGTTTATCTACCTCTCGTTTAATAAGCGTACTTGTACATTATATCATAAAAATTGTAATCGATTATTTGGCATACTCTTTTTACGGAAAATACAAATAATTTCGTGGCGAGGCATATCAATAAAGTGATAAAATAGTATCGGAAAGGAGATTTCATCTATGAATACCAAGGCAATGTACAAGTTATCTTACGGTTTATTTGTATGCACTGTAGTTAATGGTGATAAGAAGAACGGCTGTATCACCAACACCGCGATTCAGGTTGCTTCGGATCCGAACAGAATCTCTATTGCGATCAACAAAGCCAACCTGACTCACGACATGCTAAAAGAGACGGGCAAGTGCAATATCTCTGTGCTCAGCACCGATGCATCTTTTGATACCTTCAAGCACTTTGGCTTCCAGAGCGGAAGGGATGTCGACAAGTTTGCGGACTATACTGATTTCAAGCTTGCCGATAACGGAATTCCTTACATCACAAAGGGCACAAATGCGTATTTTTCGCTGAATGTGGAGAAAGAAGTTGACCTTGGCTCTCACACCCTTTTCATATGTGAGCCTGTATTTATGGATGTTCTTGCTGATACTCCTTCCTGTACCTATGAGTATTATCAGAACAACATTAAGCCCAAGCCTCAGCCTGTAGGCGAAACACCCAAGGGCGAGACAATCTGGCGCTGCACGATCTGCGGCTACGAATATGTTGGCGAAGACATGCCTGACGACTTCATCTGCCCGATTTGCAAGCACCCGAAGGAAGATTTTGAGAAGATAATAAGATAATAATGTAATAAAGTAATAGTGTAATAAAATAATAAGGTAATAATGTAATGCCACATATCCGAGAGGGTATGTGGCGTTTTTATACTGAATAACTGATTAGCATAACCGAAATGGATTTAACCGAAATCGACCATCAAAATGATGGCAAAAACCACTTGATTTACCATCATTTTGATGGTTTAATTATTGTATAAGATAATTATTGTTGTTTATAGTATGTTTGAGCGGTATAGATTATGAATAAGAAATACATTACTCCAACCGGAATATCAGGGAAATCAATAAAGGAGTTAAGGCAGACTCTTGGAATGACACAAAAGGAATTTGCGGAGTTTTGCGCGGTTTCCAAACCCACCGTTGAAAGGTGGGAAATGGGAGATAAAGAAGTGACAGGTCCGATAAATCTGATCAGTCAGTTTGTTATGCTCCATCCGGAGGTTGCCGATGAACTTAAACTTCCGAAGAAAGAATATCCGCTCCGCATGTATTATTACTACAAGGATACTGTCTGTACCGTGATAGATGTAGATGAAGCTAAGAGACGGATTAAAATCAAGAACTACGCCAAAAATGTCATGTTCAGGGCTTTTGGTGTGAATGAATCACCTTCTTATGAGGACTACGAAGAATTTATAGAGTCAAGGTGTTTCCCGCGAACGAGGGACAAGATGAAGATTATGCTTGAGGGGCTGGGCATTCCCTTTTACGATCCGATTCTTATTATTGAGAAAACAGCCGGTCGAATGGCGGAAGATGATTTTTGGATAAAGATTGAAAGGTGAGATTATGATAGAACTTTTGGAGGAAGAATTAAGAAGCTTTAGAAGGCAATCATCAAAGGGAAATCAGCTCAAGGGTTGCAAAGATGGCAAATGGTATAAGGCTGATTACGCCGGTTATGAAGGATTAGCAGAATATGTGATATCAGCTCTTTTGACTAAATCATCTTTAACTGAGGATGAGTTTGTAAAATATGAACTTACTGATATTAAGTATAAAGAAAGCGTGCTTAAGGGAGTAGAGAGTGATGATTTTCTGCATGATGATTGGCAGATTGTAACACTGGAAAGGTTGTTTAAGACTATATATGGGCGTGGGCTCAATTCGATAATTTATTCAATTGAAGACCATACCGAAAGAGTAAAAAGTCTGGTGGATCAGGTTGTTCGTATTACAGGGATAGAGGACTTTGGACAGTATATTCAGAAGATGTTTGCGATAGATGCTTTTTTTCTTAATGAGGATAGGCATACTCACAATATTGCGGTTCTCATGAATGGAAAGGGAGAGTATAAGAAATGCCCGATTTTTGATAACGGAGCAGGTTTATTGTCGGACACGACACTGGATTATCCGATTGGCAAAGATACTATGGCATTAATGAAAACGGTTCAAGCCAAATCAGTTTGCCAAAGCTTTGAGGAGCAGCTTGAGATTGCTGAGCGATTGTATGGCAATAATATCAAGTTTGATTTCATCAAGAAAGATGTAGAGAAAATCTTAAAAGCAGCGGATAAGTACGGAAGCGAAGTGCTTGACCGCGTGCGTTACGTGATTTTTGAGCAGATGAGAAAATACTCATATCTATTCTAGGGAGCGGATCAGATGAGAACACTCAAGCAAAAGAAACTGACCATAAAACACATAATTCTTGAAAAGACCGGTGGCGTCTGCGCCAGGTGTGGCAGGCCGCTACCGCTCGAAAAGACAACCATCGACCACCTCATTCCCAAGTACAGAGGCGGAACGGATGAGCTTGGCAACCTCATCCCTATGTGCAAGCGCTGCAATAAGCAGAAGGGCTCAAGGCTTGTGGGGGCGGAGGAACTAAAATATTTGAAGTGAAACGAAAAGCGCGGAATTTCCGCGCTTTTTTCTTTTTATGCGAACGATTGGCGAACGCAAATCACCCCAAAAGAAATACGAAAAACCGTGATAAAATAGAAATATCCACAACATGTTCAGCCGGAAAAGATAAATGGCACATTTGGCTTGATTCCCCTGCTAAAGGAGGAAACAATATGATCAAATCCAATAACATGTATGACCTTCTGGATTATCACAATATTCAAAACGATTTCACTGACAATGAGTATGTTCAGACGATGAAAGAAAAACTCGTAGAACTACTCAAGTCCTATGGCGCTTATGGAGAGATTGTTGAATACTACATGACTCCTTTTGCTGTTACGTTTGTAGTCGACCCTGATTCCGGCGAAAGTATAAAGGAATTCAAAAGACTCCGTGTGGATTTGGAAGTTCATATGGCGTGGCCTATAGAGATAGTCAATATTGTGGAAAAAGAAGGTGTCTTCGGAATCGTAGTTAAACGCTGGGAAAGACCGCTTATTGGTCTCAGAGACATCATGGAATCTGATGAGTTTATAAATTCCGGCTATGAGATACCTATAGCTGCGGGAATGGACGTTCTTGGAAAACCACTTATATTTGATCTGGCGAAGACACCGCATTTGCTTGTCGCCGGAACTACAGGCTCCGGAAAAAGTATTTTTCTCAATGATATTATTATGAGCATTCTTTTAAACAAAACTCCGGAAGAAGTGCAACTTATGATGGTTGATCCCAAGCGAGTTGAGTTTGGGGCTTATAACGGAATTCCTCATCTTTCGAAACCGGTTATTTACGATATTCGTGAAGCTGTAAATGCAGTAAAATGGTTGGACGCTGAGATGGTTGTTAGATACAACACCTTTGTGAAATATAACGCGAAAGATATTGATGCTTATAATATGGCAGCGGATGAGGACAACAAATCACCAAGAATAGTTATGATCATAGATGAATATATGGAATTAATGTATCAACCGGAGAGTGAGTTCGAGGAACTGATACAACGAATATCCAGGATGGCAAGAGCGTCAGGAATACATCTCGTTTTGGCAACACAGCGTCCGAGTAAAGATGTAATCACATCAAATATAAAAGCTAATATTCCTTGTCGTGCCTCATTTACTGTAGTTGATTGGCGTGAATCAAAGACTATTCTTGACAGAACAGGTGCCGAGAAACTGCTTGGAAACGGAGATATGCTCTATTCTGAAGGTTCAGCAGCTATACCGGTTCACGCTCAGGCTGCGTATGTAAGTTATGAGGAGATTGATAGGGTGATAGATGCGGTGAGAAAGAATTGATTTATCCAACGAAAGGAGGGCATGTTATATGAATGATAAAAAACACTACATTGATGTTTACAAGCAAGCGGAAGCTTTTTTACAGTCAATGACGCCATCAGGAATAGATCTTGAAAAGTATTATATTGTAGACCGTGGAGAATATAAGTCATTGGATGACATTTTTATATAGTTTAATTATTCTGCTCAGAACTATCAAAGAATGCCCAATGTAATTGCTTTTAATAAAAGAAAAAAAGAAATAGGGAAAATACTGCATAATTTCGATCATAAAAAAGTAAGTACAATGAACCCTGAAGATCTTAATAGGACATTTCGCGAAAAGTTTGATGTCAAAAGCGCCGATACCAAACAAAACAGCTGGTATAAGTGGAGCAACGCCATTGTGGACTCAGCCAAGTTCTTGACCGAATTCGAAAAAATAGCAGATTTCGAAGAGTTTGTAGGTCGCTTTGATTATAACGTTCACACAAGCATGGCGCTTCCGCTCCTGATATCACATAAAATAAACGGCATAGGATTTGCGCTTGCCTGCAATCTTCTTAAAGAACTCGGATACTCAAGGTATCCAAAGCCGGATGTACATCTTGTAGATGTTTTCAGTGGGTTAGGACTTTGTGAAAAAGATCAGATAGCAACCTTTGAGGCTGTAGTAAGGATGTCAGATTATTGTATGGAAGCCGGAGATACAACCGCCACACCATATAAGGTTGATAAGATTTTCTGGCTGATATGTTCCGGAAACTTCTACAAAGATGAGGCAAAAGAGATCCCTAAAAAGGGGAAGAAAAAAGAGTTTATAGAGATGATGCTTAATAAAAAAGCTTAGAGTTGAATATAGAGAACGATTTTGATAAGGCACAGGGCCACAAACACCGTGGATTCCGCGCTTTTTCTTTTTGTTAGTCAAAGAATATTGATAATAAGGGCAAAATCCGGCAAAAGAAATTCGAAAACACGCATGGATACTGCTAAAGAAAGATGACTGTTATGCCGATAAATAACTATATGGGGGCCAAACGCTGGTACATATATTGTGATAAAATAAATATATATTACGAAAAAACGATTATCCATTGAATTCTGGGGGGCGAACGTGGAAAGGCATCATATTGTTTGGAATTCTGAAAATGTTAATAGGCTTTGGGATTACACTGCTAGTTGCAATGTAAAAGAAGATTCATATTTTGGATACCAGGTTGGAGAAGCAATAGTTCATTTTTGTACGTTTTTTGTAGAAGACATTAATAAGTGTAACGTTCTGGATTATGGAAGTGGAATGGGACATATTATTGGCAAATTTCTAGATAAGAAAGTACATGTTACCGGTGTTGATATGTCCGGAGAAGAAGTAGATAGAGTTAATAAAAAATACGCGGATAATAAGTTTTTTCACGGAGTAAAATTATTTGACGGCGGACGTTTACCATTCAATGATAATGAATTTGATTTAATAACCTGCACAGAAGTCATAGAGCATGTGTTGGATGAGCATATAGACAATTTGCTCAATGAATTATATAGGGTGATGAAACCCGGAGGAATAGTGCTTTTTACAACTCCAAATAATGAAAATATTGAGGAATCTGAGAGGTGCTGCCCGGAGTGTAATACCATCTTTCATGTCCATGGACATGTTCGTAGTTTTTCAAAAGAAACAATAGAAAAAATGCTGGAAGAGCATAATTACGCAACAATACTCTGTGATGCAACAGATTATGAATATATTCAAAGATATTTACACTGTCCTTCGCTATTAGATCTTTCAATCAGACAAATGATAAGACGATTGAAAAGGTCGTTGATTGATATACAGGATATTGGAAAAAAGAATATAAACTCACATCTATTTTCTGTTTATGTTGGTTTAAAAAGAAAACCGCATTTATTCTATGTAGGAACAAAGAAATAAAATAAAGAGAGGCAATAAAATGGATAATTTAACATATCATAGGGAGTGTTCATGGCAAGCGGGATTTACTCTTTGTCATAATGCAGGAATAATATCTACTGTTTCGGATAAAACAGGTACTCTGTTGTCTTTTTCTAAAAATAGAGACTATATCAATACGGTTTCCTTAAATATAGACAGAAATATTGAATCAGCTTATACAGGCTATTGTTACAACGAGGATGAACTGTTCCTCGCACCATATAATGCGGATAAATTTCTTGCAGTCAATATAAAAAAGGGTACAGTTCGAGAATTAACCGATTTATCCGGAGCAATAGATAATAATTTACAAGCGAAGTATTTGAAAGTTATAAAAATGGGGGATGTTTCTTGCGTAATTGGAGAAAAGATTCATTCTATATTATTTATCAATATGAGTAACGGTTACTCAATGGAGAAAGAGTATTCGTATAACAATAGTGTTTTTTGGACATTTAATCATGCGATTAATGGGGATAAGATTTACTTGGCTTCCAGAAATGAAAACTATTTGTTTGAAATTGATATGAGTAGTTATTCTGTTTCTGAATACTCGGTGACAAAAGATGGTGAAGATGGATTCAATGATATTTATGAAAAGGATGGCCGGATTTTTCTGATCGGAAAAAAAGACGAGAATTATTCATGGGATGATAATACTCGAAAATTATTAAAGACTAGTGGCAATAGCGATGAAATGACAAGCTGGTTTAGCTGTTCAATTAATGATTGCGTATGCCATATATATGCAAATAAGAATATGCTTATAAGGGAAGATTCTAAAGGGAATAAGACAAATGTCCTAATAGATATAGGTGATGTTGATTCAATAAATGGAGTATTGTTTCAAGGAACTTGTGTTGTTGATGATTCCATTATTTTCGTATCAAGAAACGGTAGATTTTTTGAATACGAAGTCAGCAATAATCGTCTTGAAGAAATTATGTTAAATGAGATAGACGGATATGATCAGAGTTTTTCCGGCGTTTTTGGAAAGGTATTAATGATCGGAACTGCTTTAGAAGGCAGAGATGGATCGTTGTTGGGATTTATTGAGCATGTTGTAGAGAGTGTATGACCTGACAAGAGTGGTGAGGGGATTTACTATGAATGGATTTTCATTTCAGATAGAAAATGATCGAAAGATAAAAATAATCTATTGGGCTGATTATGTCAGTCTTGAGGATATAACTATTGAGTCAGATAGCTGCGATGAAATACAGATATGGTATCCCCAAAAAGTTGATAAAGATATTGCTAAAGAATATGGCGAAGTGTTGTCTATTATTGAGGGCGATGAGTACTCATTTGGTGACAGGACTTTTTCGAAAGCTATTAATTTATTACAGGAAGAAGAACAGATATTTTCCGGATTTAGCAAGACTATGCGTTATGAGAGCAGAAGAGCAGGCGAAAGAGATAATTTAAGTATAGAATTTGATTATCCTGTAATAGAAGACAAGAAATTAAATGAGTATGTAGAATTTTATAATTCATTTGCACGAGAAAAAGGGCGAGCAGAGCTATATTTGGATAAGGTAATGGTCTTGGTTGAGAAGGGCGCATTTGCTATTGCAACAGCCAAAAGTGATTTAGGAGAGATTCTTGTTAAAAATGCATACATTGTTTGTGATGATATGAAAATGGTTTCACATTTTTCCAGTTCTTCTCTTTTTAGAAGCAATAAAGAGATGTCACAGATGATTGGAAGAGCGAATGGGTATCTCCATTTCTCCGCGATGAAAATGTTTAAAAAATTAGGGTATGAAACGTATGATTTAGGAGGATATTACGCAGGAAATACTGATTTGGAACGGATGAGTATTTCATCGTACAAAGATAAATTTGGTGGCGTTATCACTGAATACGAAACAGGTTTTGTGATAAGTTTTGATCAAATAAAAAATATAGTTAATAATCTGAAGATTATCGAGAATAAAATAAAAACAGACAAGGTAGTAATATATGGATATTCTTCTTGGGGAAAATACCTTCACAGAATACTCAAAGAAAAATATAACATTGAGCCGTTCTGCATTATAGATAATAAGCTATTTTCAAAAGAGGATAATATTGAAAGCGAAGAAATCTTAAAACAATTCAATGATTACGATGACTATTATATTATTATCACTACTTTGAAAGAAAACTATAAAAAAATTTGCGAAGGGGAATGTGTAAAGCCTTTCTTTAATAGAAAAAGAACTTGTTGTGTAAGAGAAAAAGATCTTGATGGGGATAATTGAATGTGCGGTATATGTGGTGGGAATGATATTAAAAGAGATTATGCGGGTGCGATTGAAATAATAAAACATCGAGGACCGGATGGAATTAAAGTTGAGCGTTATAATGATGTGACGCTTTGCTTTTGTCGATTGTCCATAATAGATTTATCGGAAGGCGCTATGCAGCCGATGTCTTCAAATGATGGCAAGGTACATATTGTTTTTAATGGCGAAATATATGGATATAAAGAGCTTAGGGATAGACTGAAAAGAGATTATAATTATAAATTTATGACTACATCGGATACGGAGATTATCTTGGCATTATATTCGATTTACGGTCAACGGTTTGTAGATTATATAGATGGAATGTTTGCCATAGCGATATATGATGAAAGAAGTGACATATTATCATTATATAGAGATCGAGTCGGAATAAAACCTCTTTACTATTATTATGATGGAAAAAAAATCATGTTTTCATCAGAGCTAAAAGCTTTAAGGTTTATGCTGGATAGTTCTGAGAAAAAAATAGATAAAAGCGCGTTATATGACTTTTTCTCGTATGGATATGTGCCGGATCCAAAGACACCATATTGCAATGTATTTAAACTGAATCCCGGAAGTTATATAAAATATAATCTAAAGAAGAATACTATTATTGAAAAGAATTCATATTGGGGTTTTAAGATAAACACTAAAAAACATGGTACTCGAAATATAAATGATATACAAGATGAATACCGATTTTTAGTTAATGAGTCCGTTAGAGATCAACTTGTTGCTGATGTCCCGGTTGGGGTGTTTTTTTCAGGGGGAGTGGATTCCAGCATAATCGCTTATGAATCCCGAAGTATACATGAGAATATAAAAACTTATTCAATTGGTTTTAAAGAGTCCAAATATAGCGAGGATACATTTATATCCAAGTTTGCAAATGAATTAAATGTCGCTAATCACTTGGATATTCTTGGAATGGATGAATTGAATGAAGAAATCTATATGGCATATGCTGATTGGTTTGACGAACCGTATGATGACCTTACAGCCATTCCAACTTATTTACTATCAAGGCAGGCTGTGAAGAATGTAAAAGTTGCACTTAGCGGAGACGGTAATGATGAATTGTTTGGAGGATATTCTCATCAAAAAACATATTATGATTGGGAAAAACGAGGGATAAAAGAAAAAATAAAATACAGCATAGAAAAGAATATTTCGGGTTCCGGATTATTAAAAGACGTTGAGTCCGGATTATTATTCTATGCATCGATGTATGGATGTATTCCGGATAAATATAGAAAAATACAAAAGCGTGATCTCGGACTTCATGAAGATTATGATGAATATTGGTTTATAAGAGAAAATTGGAATACTGAATTGCCTACATATTCCAGAGCCAGATATGCTGATTTTAAAACATATTTGGTCGGGGATATTTTGCCGAAGACAGATCGTAGCAGTATGGCAGTTTCTTTGGAAGTAAGAGTACCTTTTCTTAGCAAAAAGTTGGTCGAATTTGCATTCTCATTAGCGGAAGAAGAATGTAATGCTGCCGGCGAGATGAAAGCGATGGTAAAAACGGCATATAAGGGTGATTTGTCTGAGGAACTTTTATATAGGCAAAAACATGGCTTTACTATTCCGCATACTTCATTTAGATCTACGAAAATAAGAGGATTTGGAAGGCGATATTGCTTATATAGAGATTTTTGGGTTTATATGAGTGATTAAGGGGGCATACAATGTTCATCGTAATAGGGCTTGTTGGTGTAATAATTGGAATTATCCTCGGAGAAAAACTTATTGGTAGTGAAAGAAAAAAAGCTTACGCCAAAAAAGAATTAGAGGTAAAGAAATTTCGAACTAATTATTATATATTACTGCAGTGGTTGAATAAGGCTGAAAATAATAGAAGCATAGGGGAGTATCTGGCGTCCAAAGGATATAAAAAAATAGCAATATATGGAATGGGAGAATTGGGAGAATTATTATTGTTGAAACTTAGGGACACTGATATAGAGGTTCCCTACGCTATCGACAAAAATGCCGAGAATATAGGAGTGGATGTTGTTATAAAAACTCCTAATGATGATCTACCTGATGTTGATGCTGTGATCGTTACAACTGTTTTATGGTATTGGGAACTAAGGCGAATGCTAAAAGAAAAACTTGATTGCGATATTCTTTCATTAGAGGATATCGTATACGAGATGTAAGAACTTGAGGGTGACGCTATGAACATTGCTATTTTAATTCCGTCTCTGGGGGCCGGGGGAGCAGAGCGAGCAGCTTCTGTTATTGGCGATAACTTAATAAATGAAGGACATAATGTTTATTATTTTTTGTTTGTAAGTAGTGAAAGACGTTTTTATAAAGTTCGTGGCGAAGTAATAAACAGTCATATCTTTTCACCATTTTCATGTGAGAAGACTATTGATTGTATAAGAGAAATTATTTATGCCAGAGCGGAACTTATTTGCTTGAAAAGAAAATACAAGATTGATGCTGCTATTTCGTTTATGGAAGAATGGAATTATTTAAATGCATTATCAAAAGATGGGCGAAAGACTTTGGTAAGTGTAAGGACGGTGCTGACTGAGCGCAAAGAAGGAAAAGGAATGCTTTATGAGCGTTTTTGGCAAAAGCTGATTCTTTCCAGAGCCGATAAGATTGTTGCAGTAAGTGATTATGTTAGGAATGACATTTGTAATAATTGTGGAATTAAGAGAAAAAAGGTTGTATCCATTCCGAATATTTCACAAAAGCGTGAAATTATAAGTGATAAAAAATGGGAATATGGAAGGAAAACGATTGTAACTGTTGGTAGATTAGAGCAGATTAAACAACCGGATAGGGTAATAAGAGCATTTTCATATGCGTTAAAAAAAGTTGAAGATGCAAAACTATGTATGGTTGGCGAGGGAAGATTAAAGAATTCTTTGGTGGATCTATGTAATGAGCTTGGGATTAGTGATAGCGTAGTTTTTGTTGGTTCAACGAATGATGTTTCTTATTATCTGAAATATGCAAGGGCGTTTGTTATGACCTCCAAGCTTGAAGGCTTTCCCAATGCAATGGTAGAGGCAATGGCTTATGGAGTTCCGGTGATAACAACTGATTCACCGGGAGGCTGCGGAGAAATTGTGGGTAAAGAAAAAAGTAGTGATGATATCCAGTATTGCAGATATGGAATTCTTACACCGTATATCATTGGAGATATAAAAAGAAACGAAGCGCTTGAGAAAGAAGAACAATTATTGGGAGAAGCTATGGTTGGAATCCTTAATGATGATGATATGTATTCCAGATATTCCAAGGCTTCAATTCAAAGAGCGGACATATATTCTTTAAAGAACGTAATGGCTTTATGGGATAAGGAGTTGATAACCGGAAAATGAATCTTTTTAGTGAGTTTGACAAGAAGGTAGATGCAATTATAAAGAAAAGCAATGGTAAAACATTGATTTTATGGGGGTATGGTTACAGCGGTCAGTTTTTTGAGCATATCCTAAATCGCAGAGGGAAAAGGATAGATTATATAATTGATAATTTTAAAGATTACCCATCTAGATTCTGTATATACACATCATCAATATTAGATGAATTGGATCCGGGAAAGTGCTTTGTGCTTGAAGCTTTTTACGAAGACGAAGAATCAAAAAGTGTATTGAACCGATGTGGATACAACAATAATTCTTATTTAAATCTTATTACGGAATTTTTTGGCACTGAAAAAAAAATACTGTCATATTATGATTGGTTTGAATATTTATTTGAGTTGGATATTAAAGCGGTTAAACATAATGAATGTGGAGATGGGACCTTTTACTCTTTTGGGAATGACTATTCTATAATCAAAATTTTGGATGAATTTCAATTTATGCCTGAAGATGGTTTTTTTGATTTTGGATGTGGCAAAGGCGGAACATTACTGTTGGCAGAAGCGTACTGCGGAAAGCTTGGAGGGGTTGAGTATGATAACGACCTATATAGTATAGCCAAAAAGAATTTCCAAAAATGCGGTATGGTGAATTATGAGCTCTTTTGTGATGATGCATCAAATATAAAAACAGAGCTTGATGGATATAACTATTTTTATATGTATAATCCATTTAATGGGGATACTTTTATAAAAGTAATTGAGAATATTGAGGAAAGTTATAGAAGGAAGCCGCGCACAATAACATTAATATACAGCGGAGTTACATGTCATAAGCTGGTAATAAGAAACGAGATTTTTAAATTTACAAAGAGAATTCCAACAGAGTATTGGAACAAATATACAAATATTTACATGATAGGGTAAGCATAATCGAAGAAGGAGAGAATGCCTTGAATCGATATTTTATTATTACAATAGATACTGAAGGAGATAACCTTTGGGGGGTAAAAGATATTCATGCACCTATAACGACTAAGAATGCCTCATATTTATATAGGTTTCAAGAACAATGCGAGAAATACCATTTTATTCCCACATATCTGACTAATTATGAAATGGCAATTGATCCGGCTATGATCGAACTTGCTAGAGAGGGATTAAAAAATGAAAAGCTTGAAATAGGTTCACATGAGCATGCATGGAATTCACCTCCGTATTATCCGCTTATCAAGCGTCCAATTACCAGAGGGAAACCTTTTTTGGGAGAATATCCCAGACGTGTGATAAGGAAAAAGCTGGAATACTTGACCAAGCTATTGGAAGATAATTTTCAAACGGAAGTAAGATCACACAGAGGTGGAAGATGGTGCTTTAACTCTGTGATTCTGAGAGAATTGGAAAGGCTCGGATACTTGGTGGATTGTACTTGTACACCCGGAATGGACTGGAGCGATATGCCGGGGTGGAGCATTGGAAGCAAAGGGACTGATTGGAGCGGATATAGTTTAAAAGAAGGATTTCTTTCTTATACCGAAAAAGGAAAGGTAAAAAAGAGCAATATAATTGAGATTCCGGTTACATGTATTGCAAAAGGACGCGGTAAGCCTGCTTGGTTTAGACCAAATGGGCATAATCTGCAGGAAATGCTGGGAATGCTGGATTATATTTCGGAAAGAGATTATAGATATATAGAATTTATGCTTCATTCATCAGAGCTAATGCCCGGAGGAAGCCCGACATTTGAGAGAAAAGGGCAGATAGAAAGATTGTATGAGGATCTTGATTGCATTTTTTCTGAAGTTGAAAAAAAAGGATTTGTTGGAATTGGTCTGACCAATTACGCGAAGATAATAAGAGGAGAAGCTGAATGATTATATATATTATTGGAGCGGTTTTGATATTTATTGCAGGTGTTGTTGTCGGAGCATTCTTTATGGGACGCCAATATCAGGAACACTGTAAATTTATAGAACGAAACGCTGAAAGATTTGTAGGCATATATGGTGTTACACTTCGATGGATCAGACTTCAACAAGAAGGGAAAAAATTATCTGATTATTTTGAAAAGAACAATTATAAAACTGTTGCGATTTATGGAATGAGTGAAGTGGGATATGCAATTCTTGATGAACTTGAAAGGAATGGAATTTCTGTAAAGTATTGTATAGACAGAAATGCAGATAATATATTTGCCAGAGTGAAAATGTATCGCCCCGATGAGGAACTTCCGCAGGTTGATGCGGTGATTGTTGCAGTGGTTCAATATTATAATGAAATAAACGAAACACTTAAATCCAAGATGAATTGCCCTATCATCTCTGCTTCAGATGTTGTTTGGGAGGCGTGAGGTCAGTAATGGATAAATATGACAAAATCATAAATTGGATTTATGACGGCTCAAAGATTTGTACATATGGCTGGGGATATCTTGGAAAGAAACTATACGTTGAGATTCCTCAAATGTTTGGTGTGAAAGCTGATTATATTTGCGACGGTGATGATAAAAAAGTTGATGAGATCAGTATAGATGGAATAACACCAATCCACAAAGATAAACTACTGAACATGAAAGAACGGACAGTAGTTTTTATCTTAGTTGATGACCCATATGATCTGCAGATAGAGCAATCACTCAAGGTGAATGAGTACCTTTTGACTGTTAGCCTTAGAGAGTTGGCACAAATGAATCAGATAATAAAAGCTTTTTATGGTGATGAGATATACGATCTGTATTTAAATCTCAAAGATGGAAGGGAATAAATCGTGAAAATAGCTATTTATTCGTGTGTTGCCGGAGGATATGACAAGAAGAGAGAACCTAAGGTTCTAGAAGATGAATGTGACTATTTCATGATATCAGATGATCGTGAACTAGCTGGAGAAAGTGTAACTTGGATTGATATAGATAAAGTGGTTCCTTCTGTAGATATGTCTCCAAAAGACAAAAATAGATTTTGTAAGATGCATCCACATAGTATTTTTTCTGATTATGATTATTCTATTTATTATGATGGATCGATACAGATAGTTAAGCCTATTTCGCATAACATATCCTTAGTAGGAAGAAGTGGTTTGGCTATTCACAGGCATCGAGAGAGAGATTGCATATATTCTGAAGGTATTTTTCTTTCATGGCTTGGAGCAGTGGATAAGGAACTACTTATTAAAGACATTGAGAGATATGCAAGGGCAGGAGTGCCTAAACATTTTGGATTATTTGAATGCGGAATGATTGTCACCGATTTAAAGAATCCCATTTCTCTAGAGCTATATAAAAATTGGTATATGGAATATCTAATAGGAGCAAAAAGAGACCAGCAAGCTTTGATATATACGCTGTGGTCTATGGGAATGACTCCTGATGATATAGGCGATATAGGGGGAGAGTATAATGTATTAACTAATCCTGATATAAGTTGGGATCGTGGAGCGCATTACAGGTAGTGAGTTGAAAGTATATTTGGTAATGGAGGCTTTTTAAATTACAAATAAGATTTACATATGATAGGGGGCAAATAATATGAAGGTCTTGATATGGGGGTGCGGTGACTATGGTCGAAAAATCGTACCTCAGCTTATGCGAATGAATGATATTGAGATAGTAGGTTATACTGATAGTAATGAGATGTACTGGGGGAAAAAGCTAGGAATGTTTAGAGTTTTTTCACCGTCTGAAATTGTGGATCTGGATGTTGATCAGATTCTCGTAGCAGTTAGTAATCCTGTTTATAGCCATTCTATTATGGAAAGTATAGAGAAAATGGGAATCGAAGGTGTTTCTATAATAGATGTTTTTTGTGATGATTTCTATTTTGATTTATTGATTGATCAAAGAATTAATTTTATTAGAGGATATTCAAAATGGATATATTCTAATAATATTTTGGGAAACGTGGCGGAATGTGGAGTGTTCAGAGGGGATTCTGCAAAATATATAAATAAATATTTCCCGGACAGAAAATTATTTTTGTGTGATACTTTTGAGGGTTTTTCAAAATCAGATTTAAAAAATGAGATTGAAAACAGTAATGTAAATTTTTTAGAAAGTCGCTTCGCGGATAGGAATTTTTTTGAGGAAACTTCTGTTGATTTGGTTATGAAGAAAATGCCTTATCCGGAAAAAGTTGTTATTAAACAAGGATACTTTCCTGAGAGCATGGAGGGAGTAAGTGACAAGTTCGCATTCGTAAATCTGGATATGGATTTATATATTCCTATGTATGAAGGACTTAAATTCTTTTGGAATAAGATGGCTGAAGGAGGTTGTATTTTATTACATGACTATTTTTCAGATAACTTTATTCGAGTAAAAGATGCAGTTTATGATTTTGAAAATGAACTAGGAGAAAAGTTAATAAAAGTACCGATTGGAGATGATTGCAGTTTGGCAATTATACGTAATTGAGAAGTTTTGAACATATTATAATTGTTTTATGTAGAGAAGATAGTAGATATTACGCAACCTCCGTGATGCCTAAAGCTACGCATGTTGCAAATAAATTCCCCCGCATTTCTGCGAGGGAGAGATGAAAATCAAGCATCTTGAAAACTTTATTTTTTTATCTTTTTTTCAAGATCGGTTTTTATTTTTGCAATGGAGGTTTTCTTTTCGGCAATTTCAGCATCCAACTTAGCTATGGCGGCGTTCTTTTCAGCAAGCTTAGCTAAGCATTTTTCTTCGGCGTCAGTATAACCGGCTGTGTACATAGAGTTCATTTGCTCTCTGTAGCGTCGCTTGCCTTCAAGTATTTCTTTTTCCTGGTTGCTATAATCAAGTTCGAAGATCAAGATTTATACCTCCTTGTATTTGGCAAGCTCGGCTTGTAATTTGGCGATGGTAGCGTCCTTTTCTGAAAGGGCAACGTCCTTTTCGGCAAGGGAAACAGCATTCTCGGCAAGAGCAGCATCCTTATCAGCGATGGTGGCATCTTTTTTTGCTAGAGCGACGTCTTTTTCAGCAAGAGCAATATCTTTTTCGGCAAGCTCAGCTTCGTATTTTTCTTCAGCGTCAGTATAGCCTGCGGTGTACTGAGAATTCATCTGCTCTCTGTAACGGCGCTGGCCTTCGAGAATTTCTTTTGCCTGATTGTCGTAATTAAGTTCGAAGATCAAATTTCCTACCTCCTCGATATCAGGATGGTTCTTGGCAAGAGTTTTAAATTCTTCCCAAGTGGTTGCTTTAAAAAGGTTCGCCCAGTACACAAGGTTGTTGGTAATATCTTCTTGTGTGGCAAGATCTGTGTGGTTTAATTGTAGCACATTTATACCAAATTTATCAGTATACAAGTGATGGTTTTTGAGATTGATAAGACGGTATTTCGCATAGAATTCCGGTTCTGCATGGGGGAGCAGCTCCTGATCGGTGATGCAAAATAAAGTTGTGGGTTTGACTAGGGAATAATTGTCGCCATTGCCGATGTTGTCATATGCGCGGCACAGATAGATTATTGAACGAGATGTCCAATACTTGTCAGGGTATACCTGGAGCTCAATATTGAGAATCTCATTATTGTTGAGAGTGAGCTTTACATCCATGATTGTTTCTTTACCTGCGCTGTTGAGGTCAATGGGGTTTGTGACAATGACACTTTTTACATCATCCGGAGATAGGCCTTTTAGGGCGCATACAAGGCCGGTTAAGGCTCTCTCGGATTTTTGCATGACATAATGGAACATCATGTCGCTCATGAGAGTGAACTCGATTTCTCCTGTTGCTGTTTCGTAGGTTAATGTTTTGCGATTGTCATTTGTTTTTGACATAATAGAATAAAATCCTTTCTGGATACGTAGATTTGGCGGATTCGCCATACATCGGCTTAGAATTGTCATTGAAAGACTGCCGATGTTTTCTATGATATCAGACAAATTTTAAGAAATACCGTCGAAAAATCTTAAGATTTTATGTAGATAGGTCAGATTGAGCAGGGGGCTATATGAAAACTATCATCTACGGCGCCCAAGGCTATGCACTTGGCGTCTGTGAAGCGATGAAAACTTTATATCCGGAGCGGGAGATTCCTTTCTTCATGGTTTCGAGTCTTGAGGGGAATCCGGCTGTGCTTGCGGGGATTCCGGTAAAAGAGATTGCGGATGTCTCTGCGTCTTTTTCTGATGAAGAGAAAAAAGAGCTTGAGGTCATTATCGCTACGCCGGAGAATGTCCAGCAGGAGATAGAGGAGACGCTTGATGGATATGGATTTTGTAATCACAGTAGGCTTACGAGCAAACTCTGGGGGGAGCTGATGGATGCGTTCCACGAAAAGAGTGGGAAATTCAAGCCGCTTGCGGGAGATGGAGCTGCTGACGCAGGTGATGTTGGCACGGCGAAGGCAAGGTCCGCAGGCGTGGCAGTGAAAGCTTTTGACAAAGATAATTTTAGATTGAATATCTTCTTCGCCAGATCCCATAAGGATAAAGAACTTAAGACTAAGATTGTAAGACCGGAATATATGCATGCTATCCAGGTTGGCACGGCAAATACCGATGAGCGGATTGCTGATATTACGGATGATACCGGGGACAATATTTCTGCAAAGAACGGGAACTACTGCGAGATTACGGGGCTTTACTGGATCTGGAAGAATAGATTGTGCGAAGCCGGAAATGGCAGCAGCGCAGAAGAGCAAGATAAAGATAACGAGAACTACTTTGGACTTGCGCAGTACAGGCGCAGTTTTGAGCTTACAGAGGATGATCTGCGAAAGCTCTTTTGCAATGATATCGATGTTTTACTTCCGTACCCGCTTATGTACGAGCCGGATATCAACAAGCATCATGAAAGATATTTAAAGAATGCGGACTGGAAGGCTCTTTTGACAGCACTGGAAGAACTTCGGCCTGAGTATGCCGAGTATTTTCCGAAAGTCTTGGGGCAGCAGTATATGTATAATTACAACGTGATCCTTGCCAAGAAACAGGTGCTTAAAGACTACTGTGATTGGCTTTTCCCTGTGCTTGCGCGCGTTGAGGAATTATCCGTTCCCAAGGGCAGCGAACGCTCCGACCGTTACATCGGCTACATGGTCGAGACGCTGGAGACGCTGTATTTCATGAAGAACAGGGATGGGCTCAAGATTGCGCATAAAGAGTGCATGATGTATGTGTGAATAGAGCATAAAAGCTACCAACGTACTTTATTATCCAAGGCAGGTGCCCATGCTTTTTGATTTCATTTTTGGAAAAAATAAGAAAACTCCATCAGTCCCACCCTACGATTACGACCCGTCAAAAGAAAAGCCAATAATCCGAGCATCTATCTGCACCGGCGAGCAAGTTGCGGGCTTTAAGGATTTAGTGACAGGCGAGTTCCACGAGATAATGCTGATCCGCGACGAGAAGGATGTTGAGGATTTCAAGAAGGCGTATGGGGTTGAGAAAGTGGAGAAGGAGTACTGAAGGGAAAATCTGCTTAAGCGAAAGCTCTTTTGTATAAATCTTATACTTCTAGTTGCCAATCCTGCCTTTGATAAATATAATATATCGGTAAACTTATTTTTTCTGATATAATAGGTAGTGATTTCAGAATTTTATGGAGATAAGGAATATAATGAAGAATTCGATTTTGGATAACAAGACAATATTGGTTACGGGCGGTACAGGCTCTTTTGGGCATTGCTTTACCGAGTATGTCCTTCAGCACTACAATCCCAAGAAGATCATCATCTACTCAAGGGATGAGTACAAGCAGTTCACCATGGCCAATGAGAAGATATACAAAGAGAATGCTGATAAGATGCGTTTCTTTATCGGTGACGTAAGGGACGGAGCGAGATTTGAGCGTGCGTGTGAGAATGTTGATTACATCATTCATGCGGCTGCACTTAAGCAGGTGCCTGCATGCGAGTACAATCCTGATGAGGCGATCAAGACCAATATCACGGGTGCGCAGAATGTTATCAACGCTGCGCTTAATACAGGAGTTAAGAGAGTAGTTGCTCTTTCAACGGATAAGGCGGTTAATCCGGTTAATCTTTACGGTGCGACCAAGATGGTTTCCGACAAGCTCTTTATTGCTGCCAATGCATATTCGGGAACTAAGGATGTGAATTTCTCTATCGTTCGTTATGGTAACGTAGCAGGCAGCAGAGGATCGATCATTCCTTTCTTTAAGCAGCTTATTGAGAAGGGCGAGAAAGAGCTTCCTATCACGGATTATCGTATGACTCGTTTCTGGATCAGCCTTCCCGAGGGTGTTGAGCTAGTTCTCAAGGCGCTTGCAGAGGCTAAGGGCGGCGAGACATTCATCAGTAAGATTCCTTCATTCCATATCAAGGATCTTGCAGAGGCTATGTGCCCGGGCATCAAGACTGTTGAAGTTGGTATCAGACCCGGTGAGAAGCTTGATGAGATCATGGTAACAACAGAGGATGCTCCTTTTACATACGAGTATGACAAGCACTTCATCGTATATCCTCAGGTTACATTTAATGACAAGCAGGTTCCCGATCTTTCGGGCAAAAAAGTTCCCGATGGATTCTACTACAGCTCAGGCAATAACACAGAGTGGATGAGCGTTGAGGAGATCAGAAGAAGACTTTCTGAAGCTGTTGATCATTGAAATAATATGAATGATAAAGACCCGGATAACAACATGTCCGGGCCTTTTTAGAAGAGGGAAGATTGAGGGGGATTATGAAAAAAATAGTTAAAAGCGGTATTACCGCCTTATTTTCTGCGTTCTTTACCCTTTTGGGTTTCTCTGTAGTATGGTGTCTAAAGGTTTTCACTAGACTAAATATGGATGAATTGATATATGAGCTGTCTGCGCCTCTTAAGGGGACGGGGGGCGACATGATGTCAAGGTATATAGTCGGAGCATTGGTTCCGACAATTGCTGTTTCTGTATTTATAGTCTTATTTATCCTTATAAAAAAGAAAAAGATTCTTTTTCGTATCTGGATTATATCGTCTGCGGTATTTTCTGTTATTTCTCTGGCTGTTTTGGCATTCAAATTAAATGCAATTGAATATTTTATAAATTCGGGAAAAGAGTCATCTTTTATTGAGGATGAGTATGTGGATCCCGTGGAGGTAAAGCTTACTTTTCCCAAGAAAAAGCGTAATCTTATATATATTTATCTGGAATCCATGGAGATGACCTATAGTGACATCGATAATGGCGGCGGATTTGAGTACAATATGATCCCTGAGCTGACAGAGCTTGCCAAAGAGAGTGAGTGTTTTTCCGGTGACGATAAATTAAACGGAGCATATTCTACGGTTGGAACGACATGGACGATGGGGGCAATGTTTGCGCAGTCTTCGGGATTACCGCTAAAGACCTATGTGGAAGGGAATGCAATGTCTGAGCAAAAGACATTTTTCCCTGAGATAACTTGTATCGGAGATATTTTAGCTAAAGAGGGATATTATCAGGAGCTACTTATCGGTTCCGATGCTGTATTCGGAGGAAGAGAATTATTTTTTTCAATTCATGGAAATTATGAAATGCATGATTACGGGTACGCTCTCGAAAATAAGATTATTCCGGACGGCTATAAGGTTTATTGGGGATATGAGGATACCAAGCTTTTTGAAAATGCCAAGAAAGAACTGCTTGAGCTTAGTAAAAAAGATGAGCCGTTTAACCTTACTATGTTGACTGTAGACACACATCATCCTGATGGATATGTCTGTGATCTGTGTGAAGATACATTTGGAGATAACAAATATGCAAATGTTATTGCATGCTCTGATAAGCAGGTCTGTGAATTTGTCGAGTGGATCAAAAAGCAGGATTTTTATAAAGATACAACAGTGGTTGTCTGCGGAGACCATCCTACAATGAATGGAGGGTTCTGTGATGGTATTGACGGTGATTATGTAAGGAAGACATACACTGCATTCATTAATTCGGCTGTAGATAAGAGAAGAAAAGAATCAATACAGTATTCATCTTTGGATATGTTCCCTACTACCCTTGCGGCTATGGGAGTTAAGATTAAAGGGAATAAGCTTGGACTCGGAACAAATCTTTTTTCGGGGGAGCAGACTCTTATAGAAAGATTAGGAAGTGAAGAACTGGATTCGAAATTATCTATGCATTCCGCTTTTATGGATGAATTATCGGGCATTGCCGATGAGGAAACAAAAAGAGAGCGCAGATTACTTCCGGATGCCAATATAAATGTGATCGAGTATGATGAAGCTGCGGATACCATAGCGGTGGAGGTGGATGACATCATTAATGTTGAAGACTATGATGGCGTGAATGCCACATTATACGGACCTGATAATACAGTAATTGATTCTAAAGAGATGAGCGTTAATGTTGACAGGACATATTCCTGTAGTTTTAATATCGGTGTGCTTCAAGACAGAGTGGGAACTGTTGTGATTGAAACTATCGGAAAGGATGCATGTAAGGTCGGAGAGTTATCCGGAGATCTCAGTCTTCAGGCGCATGAGAGCTTTGAAGATTATGTCGACCTTCTAAATGACAGAGAGAATATTGCGGTTTTGTTTGCGGCATGTGGAGATTTTACGGCTAAGGCTCGTGAGACTGATCTTAATGAGTTTAAAAAACTTGGTATTGATGAAAAACTTGTGAATCAGGAAAATATAGGATTTTATGCTGTGCGGGATATACCTGCTTTGGTGTACGGTGCTGAAGATGAAGAAATATCATATGACGGAGCGTTTGTAGGTGATGATGTGAAGTACCATATTGAGAGTAGCGCATCACAAGGAAAAGGTAACTGCAGTATAACTGTTGACGGTGATGAATACGCTCTTAATGAAGAAGGAATAAACTGCGTTGTATATGATTATGAGAGTCACAGTGTAATAGACTCGGCATGTTTTGATCTTAATAATATCGGGAATATTAATCTAATTGGATCTGTGGATATGCGATTTGAGGACGATGGAAGTGCATTTTTGAGTGTGATTGATTATTCCGAATTGGTAATATGGAGGGTCAGAGCTCAGATATGGGATGAGCAACATTATACGGATCCGGTGACAATAGACTTTGAAGATGAATCTTTTTCATATATGTACTTTAACGGTAAAGCAGATCTAAAAGATATTGATGTAAAGAATGCATATATCGAAGTGACCTGCTACGATAATAACGGAATGAAGCATAACTATTTGGATTGGAAGGGAGATCTAAATCTTCTAAAGAATAGTTTTGAAGATTATTTGTCATATGGTATGTCTTTGGATGATACTGTAGTTCTGATGAGTGTCAAGGATGACATGTTCATTTCGAAGGATGATGATACTGTTCAGGTAATGAAAGAAAATGGGTTGTCTGATTTTTCTGCAATTGGTGATCATGAAGCATATTATGCGGTAATAAAAAAGGATGAAGTGTTAGAGGGACATGGCATAGATGCACTGTATCACAATGACGAATATGGTGGTATGACATATGCGATAGAAAGCAAGGGATGGGATTCCGGTTATAATTCTTCAATCAAAATAGACGGAGAAGAGGTTTCTCGGAATGAATCCGGAATGAATATAGTGTTGTATGATACCGTTAAGCATGCAGTGATTGATAGTGTGACGTATAGGTTTTCTCATATGGGAAGTGATAGCAAAGGTGTTTTCAGATAATGAATTAATCGATATTTCGTTAACTCCTTAAGACTTTCTTAAGATTAACGGCAGAAATTCTTAATTTTGATTCAAGACTATTTATTTCCCTCAAAAAGATGATAGAATGATTTTGGTGTACAGCAAAAGACAGAGAAGGTGTACAGCAGATAAGAGGAGAAAAAGGAATGAGAAAAATATATACGAAGGCATTTTCAGTAATGCTTTCACTTACAATGGTTCTTACTGCGTGCTCTGCTCCGGGGAAGGGAACGGACACTGCGGAAGAATATGTTAACGAAGACATTTTAAATAATGGAGAGCAGGCGAATGACGCTGCATCTCAGGACGCTTCAATTGTAGTGGCTGAGAATCTTACACAGCCTGCATTGGAGCAGGGAGCTGCATCAGCTTCAACTTCAACAGCCACACAAGAGCAGCCTGCACAGGAGACACCTGAAGAGGAGAAGGCTCCTGACAGATGTTATATGGTATTCATCGGTGATAGCCAGATGGAGAATGGATTAAGTGAGAGAACGGACATTGCGCACTTGGTTGCTGAGAGAGTTCCTCATGCCAAGGTTTATAATCTTGGAATCGGCGGAACTACTGCTTGTGTTGAGATGTCTACTTCAGACACTAATCTGGACAACTGGGATTCACCTTCATTTAACGGAATCTGCTACGGTCTTGCAGGCAAGATCGATGTAGACGGCGTATTTGCGAACCGTGAAGACGTAAGACATGCTATAAAAGAAATTAATCCCGCTACAGTTGATTATTATTTTATAGAATATGGTGCCAACGATTTCTTCCAGAAGATGCCGCTTGACAATACTCAGCATGACGGCAATGATCTTCATACATTCTATGGTGGACTTGAGAGAGGTATTGCTACTCTTAAGGAGATCAGTCCCCAGGCCAAGATTGTTATCATGACACCTTTTTACGGAATTTATACAGACGGTAACGGTAAGTATCTCGGTGACTCTTATATCGTAAGTAACGGGGTGGATACACTTGCCAACTACGCAAGAAAGGCACTTAATGTTGCCGATGATATGGATGTTATTGATTTTGATTGTATGAACGATAAGCGTTTTGATCTTTACCTTGATACTGCAGATGAGTACCTTATGGACGGAACCCATCTTACACTCAAGGGAAGACAGGTGGTTGCAAGACTTCTTGCACATATTCCGAATTTCTATGAAGAAAATGAACCTTATGAGTATTTGGAACAAGATTATATTAAGATAGCAGATTTTGATCCCGAAGAATACTTCATGGTGCCCAATTCCGAGCTTAAGGAAGCTAACTTCAATAAACTAATTAGAGAAGGCGGATTCCCTTTGGCACGTGAGCATGGCGCAGCTGACGATAACTAAGTTTACGCACGGATTTCGCATCCATGCGTAAATCCTTCAACAAAATAACCAACAAAAGGAAAGCCCACAGACTCCCTCAAACGTCTGTGGGTTTTTCCTTGTCTAAATTTAGGGGGATTCGCGTAATTCTTGAAGAATTTAGGCTCATAGAGTATACTACTAATATTAGTGGTACTATGCCCACTGGGCGACCGCTTATTTTAAACTATAGAAGTTGAGGGTAAACAATATGAAAAAGGCTCTTATAATTGGTGCAGGTCCTGCAGGACTTACAGCTGCTTACGAGCTATTGACCAAGTCAAAAGATTATCAGGTAGTGATATTTGAGGAGACCGACCAGTTTGGCGGTATTTCCAGAACCGTAGAATACAAGGGTAACCGCATGGATATGGGCGGTCACAGATTCTTTACCAAGGTTCCCGAAGTTAACGAGTGGTGGGACAAGATGCTCCCTCGTCAGGGTAAGCCCACTTACGATGATATAGTTCTAGACAGACCGATGCAGATGAATGAGGGTGGCCCGGATCCGGAGAAGACGGACAGGGTTATGCTCAGAAGAAACAGAGTATCCAGAATCTTTTTTGACCGTAAGTTCTATGACTATCCTATTTCTTTGAAGGCTGAGACTTTCAAGAACATGGGACTTATCAAGACAATTGAATGTGGATTTTCTTATATAGGTGCTATGCTTTTCAAGCGCAAAGAGAATTCACTTGAAGATTTCTATATTAACCGTTTCGGTAAGAAGCTCTATTCAATGTTCTTTGAGTATTACACAGAGAATCTTTGGGGCAGACATCCTTCCGATATCGACCCTTCATGGGGAGCACAGCGAGTTAAGGGCGTTTCAATTATGGCGGTTCTTAAGAATGCTTTCCGCAAGCTTTCCGGAAAGACGGGCGGTAAGGTTGAGACATCTCTTATCGAGGAGTTCAGCTATCCCAAGCTCGGTCCCGGACAGCTCTGGGAGGTGACGGCCGATGAGATCAAGAAGCTCGGCGGTACGATTATTATGAATGCTAAGGTTACCGGAATCAAGAAGGACGGCAATCACATCAAGGGCGTATCCTACATAATGGATGGTAAAGAGGTTGAGATTGACGGTGATATCGTTATCAGCTCAATGCCTATCAAGGATCTTGTTGCAGGAATGAATGATGTTCCCGCTGATCCCGCAAGGATCGCCGCAGGACTTCCTTATCGTGATTACATGACTCTCGGCGTACTTGTTCCAAAGCTCAATCTTGAGAATAAGACCAAGATCAAGACAATCGGCAATATTGTGCCCGACAACTGGGTTTACGTTCAGGACAGAACAGTTAAGATGGGAAGATTCCAGATCTACAACAACTGGTCTCCCTATTTGGTAAAAGATCTTGAGAACACCGTATGGGTGGGACTTGAGTACTTCTGTTTTGAAGGCGACAACATGTGGAACATGACCGAGGATGAATTCGCCAAGATGGCAATCGGTGAGATGGTCACACTTAACCTCATTAGCAGCGCCGACGAGGTTATGGATTATCACATGGAGAGAGTTAAGAAGGCATATCCCGCTTACTTTGATACCTATGAAGAGATGGATAAGCTCATCGAGTATCTCGATACTATCGACAATCTCTACTGCGTAGGTAGAAACGGTCAGCATAGATATAACAATATCGACCATTCAATGTGTACTTCTTTCGAGGTTGTAAAGAACATCATAAGCGGTAAGACAGACCGCAGCAATATCTGGAACGTCAACACCGAGAAGGAATATCATGAGACTGATGCGGCAGATAATGCAGCAGAAGAAGAGGTTGAAGTAGACTAACGGGCGTATAAACCCCAAGATATATTTGCAAACACAATGCGGTGCTTGAAAGAACATGGCACCGCATTTTTTAAGTAATCAGCAGACTCAGTTTTTTGAGTCGTGCTGTAGGAGTATTTATGAAAAAAATCAGCATTTTAATCCCTTGCTTCAACGAAGAGGAGAACGTCGAGGGAATATCGGCAGCAATCGAGCAGGTTCTTATAAAAGACCTTTCGAATTACGACTACGAGATCGTATTTATAGACAACGCATCAACTGACAGCACAAGAGCCAAGATTGAAAAAATCTGTGAAGGCAACAAGAAGATCAAGGCAATCTTTAACGTGACGAATTTCGGTCAGTTCAATTCGCCGTTCCACGGAATGTGTTCGCTTGACGGAGACTGCGTGATCCCTGTTTGTGCGGACTTCCAGGATCCCGTTGAGATGATCCCCGTTTTTGTAAAGAAGTGGGAAGAGGGACACAAGATTGTCAGCGGCGTTAAGTCATCGAGTAAGGAAAACGGATTCATCTATTTCCTTCGTACGATGTACTACAAGATGATAAAGAACATGTCTAAAGTCCGCATGATCGAGCACTTCACGGGTTTCGGACTTTACGATAAGACTTTTATTCAGCTTCTTCGTAAGCTTGATGATCCGGTGCCTTTCATAAGAGGTATCGTTGCTGAGTACGGCGAGGGCTTTAACATGACTACCGTCGAGTACGAGCAGCCTCAGAGAAGAGCCGGTAAGACTCACAACAATTTTTATACTTTATACGATGCGGCAATGCTCAGTATCACATCTTACACCAAGGTTGGTTTAAGACTTTGTACGATCGCGGGCTTTGTCTGCGCGCTTATCGATATCATCGTAGCTTTTGTTTACCTTATACTTAAGCTTACTCACTGGTACAGCTTCCATGCAGGTTACGCGCCGATGATCATCGGAATGTTCCTTATCGGGGCTGTTCAGCTCTTTTTCATAGGACTTATGGGCGAGTATATTCTCAACATCAACACGAGAGTTATCGGTCGTCCCATCGTGGTCGAAGAAAAACGCATTAATTTCGATACTGAGCAGAAGTGATGCGTATCTAATATAAATGTTCGGGAGAGAGTATGAGCTTTATTTCGTATGCGTTCATGGCATTTTTGCCGATAGCAGTACTTATAAACTTCATAGTTCCAAGAAAATACCGCTACATCTGGCTTCTTATCGTGAGCCTTGCGTTTTATGCAACGGCGGGGATAGGGGCTGCGATTATTTTGGTTATCTCTATGGCTTCCGTTTATGCGGCGGGTCTTTTGCTTGGTAAGTATAGAGACAAGGCCAAGCAGATCTTTATCTCATGCCTTGTATTTAATCTTGGAATTCTTTTTGTATTTAAATATCTTAATTTCTTTATGAGAATTGTGGGGCTGGTGTCGTTCGGTGCTATTGATGACATACGCTTTAATCTGATACTTCCGATCGGACTTTCTTTTTACATTCTTAAGTCCGCAGGATATCTTATCGACGTATACAGAGGTGACATTGAAGCCGAGAAAGATCCGGTTATGCTGGCTCTTTTTATCTCATTCTTCCCTCAGATAGTTGCGGGACCCATCGAGAGAGCGGGCAATATGCTGCCTCAGTTTAAAGATCCTACGCCTGTTGATTTCGACAGATTCAGAAACGGATTTCTTCAGATTCTCTGGGGATATTTCTTAAAGCTTGTTGTGGCCGAGAGGCTTGCGATATTTGTTAATACCGTTTTTGACACGGAGACGGAGCTTGGCATAAACGGTGCTCCGGCGCTTGTTGCGATTCTTTTTTACACATTTCAGATATATACCGATTTCGCGGCTTATTCGCATATATCGATAGGTGTTGCTAGGATTCTTGGAATCGATGTTATGAAGAACTTTGAATCTCCGTATCTTGCGATGTCGATCGCGGAGTTCTGGAGAAGGTGGCATATTTCGCTTTCATCTTGGCTCAGAGATTATCTCTACATTCCGCTTGGCGGAAACCGGAAAGGAACAATCCGGAAGTACATAAATATCATGATAGTCTTTGCGGTGAGCGGATTGTGGCACGGCGCGAACTTTACGTTTGTTGTCTGGGGACTGCTGCACGGATTGTATCAGGTGATCGGAAAGGCATTAACTCCGGCAAGAGATAAGATCATAGAATTGTTCAATATCGGAAGATACAGTTTTTCTCACAGAGTGGTAAAGACTGCAGTCACTTTTTTCCTTGTAAACTATGCGTGGGTGTTCTTTAGAGCGGACAGCATCGGCGATGCGGTGAGGATTGCCGGAAGCTCTTTTTACTTCACACCGTGGAAACTGGTTGATAAAAGTATGTACGGTTATGGGCTTTCGAGAGGAAATTTCTTGATCGCTGTTGCAGGAATCGTGCTTGTGATCATCGTGGATCTGTATAACCACAGAGGAGTTGTGATCAGGGAAAACATCCTAAAGCAGGGGCTTTGGCTTAGATGGATCATCATGATCACGGGCATCGTGCTGACTGTTATTTTGGGAATCTGGGGCCAGGGCTACAACGTGGCTGATTTTATTTACAAGCAGTTCTAAGGGAATTATGAAGAGAAAGATTATAATAGCTTTAAAGTGCATATTTTTTATAATAACCGTGTTTGCCATCTTGTACGGCGCTACAATTGCGCTCAGGAGAAAAGACAGCTTGTATAAGTACGCGGACTTTTTTGAGCTGGCAAAAAAAGATCAGATAGATGTTCTTTTTCTTGGTTCGTCGCATACGATAAATGCGGTGAATCCGGCGGTTCTATATAATAACTACGGCTATACTTCCTACAATATGGGCGGTCACGGCTCGCTCCTTCAGGCGACTTACTGGGAGCTTATGGAGGCGCTGCAGTACGAGACGCCGGAGTGGGTGGTTGTAGATGCCTACATGCTGGAAAAGAACTATCGCTATCTTGATGACAGGGAGAACAATCCCGACGCGAGCGAGATCAATACTTCGATTGAGCAGCTGCATCTGAACATGGATGTCTGGCCGCTTAATAAGCTCAAAGTCGAGGCGATGAACGACCTTGTCCAGGATAAAGACTTAAAGAGGGAATTTCTTTTTGATTTCATCGTGTATCACAACAGGTGGGAGTATATCACGGAGGATGATTTCAAGTCGATAGTGGGTAATGAGTCAAGGAATGAGCTCTTTGGCGCGGAGATGCGCTACGATGTTGAGACGGCGCCGTATATCTGCCAAAGACCCGAGGATGGAGAGGTTTTTGCGGATGAAACGGTTGGAATGCAGTATCTTTCCAAGATTATTGAGGAGTGTCAGGACAGAGAGATCGGGATACTTGTGACATTCAATCCTTTTAATCCGGAGACAAAAGATATTGTTGCGGCGAATACAGCCGGTGCGATATGTAACACATACGGAGTGCCGTATCTTAATATGCTTGATGGTGATGTGATCGACATATATTCGGACCTTAATGACAGAGGTCACTTAAATGTCACGGGCGCTGATAAGACGACGAGAGCGATCGGCGACTGGCTCAAGGCCAATGCAGGTCTTGTAGATCACAGAGACGATGAGGCTTACGCATATTGGGAGAAGCTGAGCAACAAGTATTATGATGAGATCAGAGAAAAGATACTTTCAGAGGATAGTCTTTTTACCAAGTTAAAGGCTTTGTCCATCGGCGAGTACGGATTTGTGCTTTATTGCAACGAGGATTCGCAGGTGTTTACCGATGAAGTCATGAAGCATCTGATAAAAGAGATCGCGGGTTCAAATGTGATCTATGAAACACCCGATGGGCCGTATATCATGATATGCGATCCCGGCTTTAACAAGGTTTATGAGGCTTCGGGAGATGCGGCGCTTGATAATGTCGAGACGGCGATGGGCTTTATGAATTACCGGCCTGTCGAGAAGAATTTCAGGCTTTTCTATGAGACGGACGACGAGGAAACGAACTATTTATACGATGAGGATCATGTGGCTGAGGATGTTCAGCTTTTGATCTTTGATAAGAATACCGGTGAAGTGATAGATCACGAGTACTATACTTCCAAAGGAGGTAATTATGGCAAATAAGGTCTGTATAGTGGGAATCGCGGGAGGTACCGCATCCGGCAAGACTACTATCGTTAGGAAGATAAAGGAGAGTTTTGGCGACGATATTGTTGTCATCAACCATGATTCATATTATAAAGCGCACAACGACCTTTCCTATGAGGACAGGACGAGGCTTAACTACGATCACCCCGATGCGTTTGATACCGAGAGAATGATCGAGGATGTAAAAAAGTTAAAGAACAATGAGGAAGTAGATATCCCCGTTTATGATTTTTCGATTCATAACAGGGTTGATGCGACGGTTCATATCATCCCTAAGAATGTTATAATTCTTGAGGGTATCCTTGTGCTTGAAAACAAGGAGCTGCGCGACCTTATGGATATCAAGGTCTTTGTCGACACCGACGCAGACGAAAGACTTATGCGCAGAATTATTCGTGATATGGCAGAGCGTGCAAGGAGTATCGAGTCGATCCTTACTCAGTACAGAGATACCGTTAAGCCGATGCATGAGCAGTTCATCGAGCCGAGTAAAAAGTACGCGGACATAATTATCCCGCGCGGCGGCGAGAACCTTACGGGTATCGGAATTTTGCAGCAGCATCTTAAGTTGATGCTTGGAGAGTAAAGCATGGTGCAGATCGGGTGGTCCGTGGTACGCCTCATCTTTTGGATGCTGGCAGTTCCCTTTTTTATCGGACAGCTATTTAACTTCATATTGCCAAGTGATAAAAAGCACAGAACCTTTGGTATCACGTATCTTTTGGGGCTTTTGATCTACTTCGCCGTGTTCGAAGTTATTTCGATTCCATGCATGGTACTTATAAAATACAGCGCGTTTAAGTACTGCATTTGGATATACGGAGTGATTTCTGTGGTGCTCGCGCTTCTTGGTGCGTGCAAGTATTTCGGATTTCTTTTTACAGGAAAAGATGATTCGGCGGATCGCGATATCAAGACTTCGCTTGATTATGTAAGTGATCTTAAGAGTATGAAAATTGATACCAAGATCTATTTTGGTATATTTATCGCACTGGTTCTTTTGCAGATGGTGATGACTCTTGTCTATGCGCCGTTTGACGGGGACGATGCGTATTATGTAGTGCAGTCGCTTCAAGCGCAGCAGCTTGATGTGATGAACACGGTGAATCCGTATCTTGGAAGGTCGAATCTTCTAAGTCATGAGTACAGACATGCGCTTGCCGTGATCACGATGTGGATCGCATTTATCGCGAAGGCTTCGGGAGTGCATGCGACGATCGTTGCGCACAGTGTTATGCCGCTCTTTGTGATTCCGCTTGTTTACTTCGTTTACTATCAGATTGCGAAAGTTCTTTTTAAAGATATGAATGGTGAATCGGGGAAAAAAGAGCTTGTACCTGTGTTTATGATTTTCATAACGCTCCTTATGATGTTCGGAAATGTGTCGATAAACACGCCGGCGACGTTCCTACTTATGAGGACGTGGCAGGGCAAGACGCTGTTCTGCAGCCTGGTACTTCCGATGATACTCTGGATCTTTTTACTTATGTTTGAAGATGTGGAAAAGGTGAGAGAAGTGCAGGGCGGTCTTAAAGAAACTGCGAAAGTTACGGCGCCTTGGTGGATCATGCTGACTTTGGTAAATATGTTTGCCGGTATGTGTACGTCGCTTGGGGCAGGGCTGGGGCCGGTGTTCATAGCACTCCTTACGCTGATTCTTTTGATCGTATCTAAGAGAAAGACTGTTGTTTTGGGAGCGGCTGTTTCGGTGATTCCAAGCATTGTGTATGTCGGAATCTATAAGTTGCTGGCGCACGGCTTGTTGCACACGATTTTTAACCGGTAGGCATGGGTGTCAAATGTGCGTGTGCATGATTGGCATTGTGATGATGCCGGTATAGATTGAGGTTGATATGTACGGAATATTCAGAGAATGTTGGGTGACGCTTCGCCAGTATTTTGGCGGCTACGGCGAACCTTTAGACAATTTCAGAGCGTATTTGTATATAGTTCTTTTTCTTGCTGCGGCGATCTACATCGCAGTTCGTGAGCGCAATGTGGCAAGAAGAGTTCTTTTGGGATTTACGCCGCTTGTGATTATTGCGGGATTTCTTTTTCCCTTGACGAAGTGGGCGTACGTCAGCAAGATCGATCCGCCGGTCGGTGAGACTTATTACAGAATCTTATGGCTGGTGCCGGTATATGTTGTTATCGCTTACGCGGTGTGCCTGTTGATATCGCGCGCCAAGAGGTATACGGTGAAGACAGTGGTTGCGGTTGCTACGGTGCTGGTGATCGCGCTTTCGGGCTCGCTTATCTATACGAATAGGTATATGACCAAAGCCGAGAACATGTACCACATCCCGCAGTATGCCGTCAATATTTGCGATGCGATAAAGGATGCAAACGGCGAAGGCCAGGTCGTGGTCGCTTTCCCGACAGAGCTTGTTTATTTTGTAAGGCAGTACACGACTGACATCAAGATGCCGTACGGCAGGGATTATACGGATTGGACGGATAAGGATTATTTCCACCCGGTTTACGATGCGATGGAGAAGCCTGAAGTTATAAACGCCAAGGAGCTCGTCGCAGCAACGCGTGACCCTGAGGGCAACGGCAATGCGGATGTCCGCTGCAAATACATCGTCCTCAAAGAAGGTCGCAAGATCGATGCCGACCTCACGACGCTGGGCTTGAAGCTCGTTGCGACGGTGGATGAGTATAATATTTATGAAGATAAGTAATCAGCAGCTGAGAGAACCTGATGAGGTATTGTCGAATCTGGTTCGAACGTGTCACACTGAGTGAAATGAAGTGTGACATCCTTAGCGAGAGCAGAACATCATTTAAAAACTATATGGAAGTAAAATATATGAAACCAGAAGTACAGCAGTACCTCGACAGAGTGCATGAATCGGACTTTGCGATGCTCTGCGAGGTTGACAGAATTTGTAAGAAATATAATATTCAGTATTACCTTCACGGCGGCACAATGCTTGGCGCCGTGAGGCACGAGGACTTTATCCCGTGGGATGACGATGTGGACATTCTCTTCCTCCGAGAAGACTATGAGAAGTTTTTGGAAGTTTATGAAAAAGAGGCGGATCCTCGCTTTAAGCTCCTTAGATTTGAGCAGTATCCGCAGTTCTTTGACTTTATTACAAAGATAGCTGACAGCGAACTTACCTACGAGGAGACGACGTTCGGTGCGGAGGATTTCTATGATCACAGATATTCGCACCCGACACTGGATCTTTTCGTGTTTGATAAAGAGGCAGACAATCACAAGTGGCAGCTTGTCAGGATGAAGCTGTTATACGCGCTTGCGATGGGCCACAGACCGTACGTTGATTACAGCAAATTCAGTGGCGCGATGAAGGTTGTTTCCTTCGTCCTCACAACGATTGGTAAGCTCGTGCCGTTTAAAGTGATTGCGCGCAAGTACATGAAGCTGCAGAGGCTGGGAGGCGTCGCGCAGCGTGCGGCAAGCGCAGCGCAGGGCAGCCGGCAGGCGGGCGAGGCTCAGGGCGAGGCGGTTTCATCAGGGATGAGCAGCGCGCCCGGCGCGGATGAGACGACTCTTTTCATCAGTAATGAGCAGCCGGATCCCAGATATTGGGGCCTCGACTTCGACGCGGAGCACTTGATCTACGGGCCCGACACCGCGAAGATTCGCGGCAGGGAATTCCCGATTCCCAAGCACCACGACAGGTGGCTTAAGAAGACTTACGGCGACTACATGAGTCTTCCTCCGGAAGACAAACGCGTTCCGATGCATGTGAACGTGATAAAGGAGTAATACGGCGCGTGCTGCGCTTCGCAGCAGCGGCGACAAGGAGTAATTTATGAAAACAGTAGCACTTATTATTGCGGGTGGCACCGGCGAAAGAATGCACCAGGACATCCCAAAACAATTTCTTACGGTTAACGAAAAGCCCGTTATCGTGTACACGCTCGAGGCGTTCCAAAACCATCCCGAGATCGATTCGATTGCGGTTGTTTGCGTTGATGGCTGGGAGCAGATGCTTAGAGCCTACGCGAGACAGTTCAATATAGACAAGCTCGACATTGTTGTGCCCGGCGGCGAAAACGGCCAGGGCTCTATCAGAAACGGTGTTTATGAGCTGGAAAAACATTTCGACAAAGATGATATCGTGCTTATTCACGATGCGATCCGCCCTATGGTCTCTGCTGAGATCATTTCGGATTGTCTTTTGAAGACCAAGCAGTTCGGAAATGCGATCACATCGATTCCCTGCGCGGAAGCCATGCTCACAACGTCAAACGGCGAAGACAGCGAGGAGACTTATCCCAGGGATAACCTCAAGAGAACCCAGACTCCGCAAGGCTTTAAACTTGGCGAGATCTGCGACCTTCACAGAGAAGCGCTCGAAAAGGGCATCACAAGCTCAGTTGCTTCCTGCACGCTCATGATTGAGCTCGGCCGCAAGGTCTTTTTCTCTCAAGGCTCGGAAAAGAACATCAAACTCACAACGGTTGATGATATCGATATTTTCAAGGCGCTTCTTATCAGCAAGAGAAGTGAATGGTTAAAATAACATGTTGTTTAATTCGTATGGATTTGTGATGCTTTTTTTGCCAATTTTCATACTTGGTTTTTGTTTGCTCAGGCGGGCTCTTTCTGATTCTAATTCAAAAGAGCTTGCTCTTAATATATGGATTATCGCGGGATCGCTGGTTTTCTACGGCCTGTTCGGGCTTAGGAATCTTGCGATTCTTGCCGCGAGTATTCTTTGGAACGCCGCGATCGTGCGTGGACTCACGGTTAAAAGAGATTGCGGCAATTCCGGCCCGGCCAAGATTATCCTGGCGATCGGAATCGTTGCGGACGTCCTTCTTCTTTTGGTATTCAAATTTTCGGGGCTGATTCTGCCTATCGCGATAAGCTTTTACACTTTCAATCAGATTTCATTCATAGTCGATGTGTACAGGGGCGAGGCAGTGCTCGGATGTAACGCGGCTGACGACGCAGCGTGTGGCGGTTTCTATGGCCGCGACTTTCTTACGAATCTTTCGTACATCCTCTTTTTCCCTAAGATTCTTCAGGGTCCGCTCATGTCTTACAAGGACTTCGTAGCAGAGCAAAAGAAATCCTTCGAAGCTAAGGTTGATTGGGAAAACGTGATGCGTGCGATGCTTCTTTTGTCCATGGGTCTGTTTAAGAAAGTGATTCTTGCGGATACTTTCGGAAAGGCGGTAAACTACAGCTTTTCTAATATTGCGGTGCTTGGGCGATTGGAAGCTATTCTTTCTGCATTCTTTTATTCATTCCAGCTTTACTTTGATTTCAGCGGCTACTGCGACGTTGCGACGGCGGTCTGCATGCTGATGGGCTTTGGACTTGTCGTGAATTTCAATTCGCCTTATAAGTCAGTGAACATCATGGATTTCTGGAAAAGATGGCACATCACGCTCACGGACTTTTTTACCAAGTACATTTATATTCCGCTCGGCGGTAACAGAAAGGGCGCGGTTCGCACGTACGTCAACATTCTGATCGTGTTCCTTGTGAGCGGAATTTGGCACGGAACCGGCTGGACGTTCGTCGTCTGGGGCCTCATGCACGGCGTGATGAGTGTGATCACACGCGCGGTGAATAAGGTGCCGAAGACTCGCATAGGCCATGCGGCTGCGGTTCTTGCGAACTTCCTGTATGTGACGGCTGCGTGGGTGTTCTTCAGGGCGGAGAGCGTGAAGGATGCGATCAGCATTTTCGGCCGTATGATCTTCGGCGGAATCAGACCTTTCTACAGCACTTTTGCGGACGGCTTTAATCTTGATGAGATCTGGTATTTCATCAAAGTGACACCGCTTATGAAGCTAAGCTTTTCTTGGGACATTTGTTTGTGGCTGTTCACGGCGTTTGCGGTCATTATCATTTTCTTTTGCCCAAATGCTATTGAATATACGAGGAAATGCAAGATCGGAATTCGCACGACGCTCCTTACGGCGTTCCTGCTGTTCTGGTGCGTGCTGAGCTTCGGCGGCGTGGCGACTTATTTGTATATGAATTTCTGAGCGTGCCGGCGCGTTGCGAATGTTGTGACGGTGCGGCAGCCGAGCGTGCTTAGGCGATACATGGAATCTTTTTACAGAGGTTATGGATGAAGAAGTATAGGAATCTTTTCATCAGTTTAATAGCGATTTTGCTGGCGGCGACGGTGGCAGTGGCTGCGCTTGTTGTTTACGTGGATCCGTTTTTCCACTATCATGCGCCGATTCAGGGCTTCCCTTACATTGTCGACAATCAGCTGAGCCAAAATCCGGGCATGGCAAAGAACATGCTCTACGACTCATGCATTATAGGGTCTTCGATGACGGTGAATTTTGACACGGATGATTTCAAGGAGCTGCTTGGAAGGGATACGGTCAAGCTTAGCTACAGCGGGGCTTATCCCAAAGACGACAACAATATTTTATCAATTGTTTTTGATAGGAATACTTATGCGCGCAGGAACCGCGACATGAAGGCGGTGTTCATTGCAGCGGACATTCCGACTATGACGGCGGACGTGGACGAGATCAAGTATCCGCTCCCCGAGTATCTTTACGACGACAATTACCTGAACGATGTTGAGTACGTGCTCAACAAGGATGTTTTGTTTGAATATATTTTGAAGCCCGTGATCCAGGGCAAGGGCTCCGACCTTTCCGAGATCTACTTTAGCTGGTGGACGCCCGATTATTACAATATTCAGTGGGTCATGCACAACTACGAAAAGCCGGAAACCGTGGCTGAGAATGCATCCGAGGACTCTTTTATCCCGGCAACGGAGCGCAATCTTGAGGCAAATATCTTGCCGTTTGTTGAGGCCAATCCCGACACGGAGTTCTATTTCTTTTTCCCGCCCTACAGCATTCTTTATTGGAACAATGTGCTGTGCGAGAACACGTACGACGCGACGATGAACCAGTACAGGTACGTTGCGAAGCGGCTTTTGGAATATGACAATGTGCGCCTGTTTTATTTTCAGAATATTGACGAGGTGCTGGACCTCAACAACTACGCGGATTACTCGCATTACAAGCCCGAGATCAACAGATTTATGGTAGAATGCTTTAAGAGCGGCGAGCACGAGATCCACTCAGAAGATGAGATGGCAAAAGAGCTGTCGAAGATGGACGAGATGGTGCGCGACTTTGATTTCGAGGCGCTCTTCTCGAAGGAGTGGTGAGCGCCGCGGTGCGGCTGAGGCTGCGGCTCCGGGATGGCTCCGGGTGAAATCGGTTGGCGAGGCGACCGCGGTTGCGGGTGCTGTGGCTGATGCGGTGGCATGGCTGCCGGAACGGCTGAGGCTGCTCGATTTGTGGCAGGAGACTGCTACTTTTGGAGATTTGTGGATATAGGCAGAAAACCACAGTGGAAAATAACTGCTACTTTTGAGGATTTGCAGATATAGGCAGTTGATTTCTGAAGTGAGAGACTGCTACTATTGAAGATTTGCGGATATAGGCAGATAATCACAGTGAAAAACAACTGCTACTTTCGAAGAATTGCAAATATAGGCAGATAAACCCCGGAAAAACATCTGCCGGAAATACGATTTGCAAAATCTAGCAGTAATAATAGGTATGAAACATATGAATTTAGAAAAGGCAAAGAAAATTGCATCAAGGGCATTGCTGATATTATCAGTACTGGCGCTGATTGTCATGATTGGCACGGTGCTGGTGACTTCGCTGTACACGGTGCCGATATCGGATGATTACTGGTATGCAAGGACCGGCATAGGCGCAAAGGGGCTGTGGCACAGGTTTATCGTTGCGGTGCAATTTTCATATGAGATATATGTCCATCACCAGGGAACATACTTCACGTCGTTCATCGGCTCGCTGTTTAACCCGCTTATTCACGGCGGTTTCCCGAAGCTGAGAGTGGTCATGTTCATCAATGCTGTGATGGCTTTTGCATCGATTTTATCATTTGTATATGTTGCTCTTGGCAAGTTAAAAGTAAAGTCGGCCACCGCAAGGGTGTTCATCCTTGCGGCTGCAACCTTCGTAATTACAGGCTTTGACGCCTTTCAGGAGATATTCTACTGGTTCGTTGGCGCGTGCGTTTACGGCTTCCCGATGTCACTTGGGATGTTTGCGGTGACGCTCCTGCTTCTTGCAAACGGCCGCGAAAACAGCACAAAGCCCTTCTGCGTCTTATCCGCGATCCTTGGTTTCTGCGCGGTCGGAGCATCGCTTGCGATCACGGGAACCGTGTGCTGGCTTGTGCTGAGTATAGTTGTGTTCTACGCGGTAAAAGACAAGAAACTTGATAAGAAGAATATATGGGTATTTCTTGCGTGCTTTGGCGGAGCGCTAATAAATGCGGCGGCGCCGGGCAATTTCATTCGCTTGGATCTTGAAAGCGGCGAGTCATTCACGCTTGTCGACGGAATCATCAATACATGGGGCTATTTCATCTACGCGCTTAAATGGCTCTTTTTAAACAAGAACTACGGCTGCGTATTTCTTGCACTGATCATCACGGGTTTCGTGATCTTCGGGCGAAGCAGAACCACAGCAGCAGCTAAAGACGAGCAGCCGCATGACGACGCCCAGGCGCCGGAGGAGAGCAAGCGCTTCACCCGCGCCTACGCTATTCTTTCCGCGATGCTTTTGTTTACGCCGTTCGTGACCGTTTTCCCTGTGCTTATGGGCTACGGCGTGGGCTGGATGCCGAACAGATGCTTCTACATCCTGATCGTGGTCATGGACATCGCGCTTGGAAACCTTGCGCTTGCGGTCGGAGCTCTTTTGTCTGACTTGTTAAAAGAGAAAGCTCAGAAGCCTGTACTTATCGCATTGGCCGCAGTATTACTTGCACTATTTGTCACAACACCGTATAACATAAGAGAGTACATCTTTTTAAAGATGGACAAGCAGCTCTACTTGGGAGAGTTCCAAGAAAACTACGATAAAACAAAAGCGATGATCGACAGCTTTGCGGATATGGAAGGCGAGGACGTTGAACTTGACGTGCCGACGCATCCGGAAGAGATCAGGAATTTCTATTGTTTTTACCTGACGGAAGATCCGACAAGCAATTTTAATAAAGACATTGCCAAGGCCTATGGCCTTAAATCCATCGTTAATACTAGGAAGGAGGACTGATCATGGGAGAGAACGAAATGAATAAGGGGAATATCAATCCTGAGATCGAAGAGAACGAGATAAACGAGAATTACGACGTTGAAGTAAGAAAGAGCAGAGATGTCGTTGACGACGAGAATTACGACGCAGGCTATGACGCAGACTACGACGATGAGGGCTACGCCGAGGATGATTATGACGACGAGGACTACAACGACGAGGACTACAACGACGAGGAAGACTACGTTGAGCCCGCGGAGCGTCCTACAAGAAAGATTCCGATCTGGGCGCACCTTATTGCAATAGGTGTTATCGTAGCTGTGCTTGCAGGTTCAGCAATTGCGCTTTGGAAGTGGAATCAGGGAACGGCGATCATCGAGGGAAACACAGGCGAGAGCTATGAGGTAGAGATCCTCGATCAGATTTTTCTTTTGCCCGATGAGAAGAAAGCCGGACATACATTTGACGACGAGGAGACGATTCTTTTCCTTGGTAACGATGCGATCACTTACGATATGAAAGAGTCTGGAGTAGTGGGACAGGTTCAGCAGAAACTTGGTGCAACATGCATAAATGCAGGCTTCCCGGGAACGACGATCGCAAATAAAAACAAAGAATACAGCGAAGAATATCCGCTTGATGCTTTCAGCTTTTACAATGTTGCCAAGGCGATAGCGGACGGAGATTATTCCAATCTTCTCTCTTCTGCCGAGAAGTTTGAGGATTCGACGTACGATAAGAGCGCGGAGGCACTTGCGGCGCTTGATTTTGACAAGGTTGATACGCTTGTTGTTTTCTACAACGCGCAGGATTATCTGAACGGCAGGATCGGTCTTAACCCCGATGACAAGAGCGACGTTATCACTTACAGTGGTGCGCTTTATGAGGGAATTAAGATGATCCAGGAGAAGTACCCTTACATCAGGATCGTGTGCATGTCATTCCCGATGTGCTATGCGTATGATTCGACGGGAGCGCTTGTAAGCGGCGACAGAGTTGATTTCGGTAACGGTAAGCTCACGACATACCTTCAGTTTATGATCGATGTGTCCGGCGACACCGGTGTTTCTTTTATCGACAATTATTATGGAACGATCCACGAGGACAACAGCTCTGAGTGGCTTCTTGACAACGTTCATGTAAATGCGGCCTGCAATGAGCACATGGCTCAGCATTTTGTTGAAGCAATCTATCCTGCGGACACAGCTGACGAAGCTGAGTAATCTTACTTGTATAAGAATTATTTTGGAAAAAGAGCCGGCTCTTTTAGCCGGGAGGAAGTGTTATGAAAAAGAAGATCGGAATTGTAGACATACTGCAGATCCAGAGCGCGGTTGTGATTTACTCGCTCTCGACAGTTGCTGCAAATCTTGCATCCAAGCATGCTTTTTTGTCTTGGAAATATATTTTGTTTTTTGGTCTGGAGTTCTTTATTCTGGGCGTTTACGCCATCGTCTGGCAGCAGATGATCAAGAAATTCCAGCTTTCGATCGCATATGCGAATAAGGCGCTGACCCTCATGTGGTCTATGCTTTGGAACTTCGTGATCTTCAGTCAAGGTATCACGCCTTGGAAGGTTGTGGGAGTCGTGCTTGTCGTGATCGGCGTTATGGTCATGAATCTGAGCAGTGAGGAGGAAAAAGAAAATGATAAATAAGTTCTTTTTCCTGATGCTGCTTGCAGAGCTGATTGCCTCAACGTCTCAGGTTTTGTTAAAAAAGAGTGCGGAGAAAAATTATCCGAATATTGTAAGAGAGTATCTGAACGCGCTTGTCATCGGCGGTTACATGTTGCTTGTGCTGTCTATGGTGATCTCGATTTTTTGCTACGACGAAAAAAAAGCGCTCGGCTACATGGGCGTTGTTGTCATGGAGCCTGTCGGTTATATCATCGTCATGATCATGTCGAGAATCTTTTTTAAGGAAAAGATCAGTGCGCGCAAGCTCGTGGGCGTTGTGCTGATACTCAGCGGAATCGCGGTATTTAATGTACTTGGGTGAGTTATGGTAAATACTAATATAGATGCGAAAAAAAACAGAATACAGAGCGTGGCTCGTCACGTGGCGCTGCTGCTTCTGGACACGGTGTTGGTGCTGATCTTGTGGACTTACGCAACCGCAGATCTTGGGCACTACACGGCGAGGATGGACGCGGATATCGCATCTGAGACGCTTCTTGGAGTCAGGATTTTTGAAAATGGCTTCAGACAGCCCGATACGTGGGTTGTCTCGACGCATAACTATGTCATTATGGCGCCGAATCTGGCTTCGTTTATTTATCCTATTGTCGGAAAAAACATGAATCTTGCCATGGGACTTGCGATAGTTATCTTGTTTCTTCTGATGGCATGGCTTATGTACGTATGCCTGAATGAGGTCGGATTGTCGCATGTCGGCGTGATTTCTGCGATGATCCTGTCGTTTTCGCTTATGCGAACGAGCGACGACATCCAGCAAATGATCTTTCTGTACGCGGCGTACTATGTTGTGCATTTCATTACGCTGTTTCTTTTGCTGATCCTCTATAACAGGGCAATCAAAAAAGACAAAGTGTCGCTGTGGGTCTTTGGGCTCACGCTTTTGTTGTCGTTCCTTAACGGACTGCAGGGCATGCATGCCGCGCTGTTTTGCTACATGCCGCTTCTCGGAGTCGAGATTGTAAGAAGATTTGTTTCTTTCATAAAAAAAGAAAAGCAGAGCAATTTCAAGATACTTGGATGGCTCTTGTCTACGGCGTTTTTGTCGGTATTTGCGACCAAGATCGTCGGCTCGTACACGCTCGGTGCAAGCCGCAATATCAGGCACGCCGGCGAGAAGTTTGTAGAGTACGTGTGGCCGTTTTTCCTTGATGTAATCAGCTTTGAAAATATGCCTGTGCTTGTTGCTTTGTTCTGCGTGCTCGCCGCGGTCGGATATTTCTTCATGATAAAAGAGCTTTTGACGGGCGGAAAAGAAAGCTTGGCCGGCGCGGGAGCGCCCGCAAGTTCTCCGTTTTGGAGCATGCTTGCGTTTCCGTTCGGAGTTATCGTGTGTATGCTTTCTTCGACATTCACTACGGCCGAGGCCGCGCCTCGCTACTATGTCATGATCTTGTTTGTTGTCGGCGTCGGAGTCGCGCTGTTTATGCATTTCTTGAAAGAGTTGCTTGAAAAGAGGAATTGCAAGCTTGCGGAATCGAAAGCCGGAAACCGAAGTGGCAAAGGCGTTATGGCGATTGCAGGCTATGTTGTGCTTGCGGTGGCTGCGCTTGTTATAGTCTACGGAACGGATAAGGCATATATTTTCAACAAAGATCTTATCGTGAACGACAATTCTTCTGATTGGGCTACCGCCAAGGTTGCCCGCTGGATGGAAGACCATGGTTATGAGTATGGCTATTCCACTTTCAATCATGCCAATCCGATAACGGTCATGAGCAATAACAAGGTTAAGGTTCGTGCTGTTAATTCTATGAAAGAGATGCAGGGCGCCAAGTGGCTTTCCGACAAGACTTGGTATCCGCCGTACAGATCAAGCGAAGGCCCGACCTGCTATATTGTCAGCGATTCAGGCGATGAGGACTTCGCAGAATTCCTGGCTGCGCAGCAGCCCACGATTATCGAAGAGGATGATGTCGAAGGCTATGCGATCTACGTCCTTGACCACGATTACACAGTGTGGGTGGATTGAGAATGGGCGAGGAAGCCAGGCCCGGCACTTTCGCTATTCATGCGGCTACAGGCCGAGTTCCGTGCGTTGCGGGAGCGATGAGGAATTGTGTAGTGACGCGACAAATCTAATATATGTGGAATTTTGGTAGTATGTACCGCCTGCGAGAGGGGTTGAGCCCTTGCGGCGGTACTTTTTTGCGAAGGCGCACCGCCTGTGAAGAGATTTTGCTTTGTGGGAGGTGCTTTTATGCTGAGGCACACCGCCTGTGAAGAGATTTTGCTGTGTAGGCGGTGTTTTTCTGCTGAGGCGTACCGCTTGTGAAGAGATTTCGTCGTGTGAGCGGTGCTTTTGTGCTGAGGCGCACCGCCTGTGAAGAGATTTCGTCGTGTGAGCGGTGCTTTTGTGCTGAGGAGTACCGCCTGTGAAGAGATTTCGCTTTGTGGGCGGTACTTTTATGCTGAGGCGCACCGCCTGTGAAGAAATTTTGCTGTGTAGGCGGTGCCTTTTTGCTGAGGCGTACCGCCTGTGAAGAGATTTCGTCGTGTGAGCGGTGCTTTTCTGCTGAGGCGCACCGCCTGTGAAGAGATTTTGCTTTGTGGGCGGTACTTCTTGCCGGGGCCTTACGGGTGGATGAAAGAATTGCGCTGAGCACCCGTAAAAATAACCGGGGGCTTACGGGTGGAGGAGAGAGTTGCACTGAGCACCCGTAAAAATTGTTGGGAGCTTACGGGGGAATAAGATAATTGCGCCATGCACCCGTAAAAATTGCCTGAGACTTACGGGGGAAGAAGAAAGTTGCGCCCAGAACCCGTAGCAAGCCTTCAGGACGTTGTGCAACACATGTTTTGTGATTCTTTTGTGAAGGGCTTGTCTATTCAGTACACTGATGATACAATCACAATATATAGTGTATTACTAGGACTAATACAGTGAAACTGATCACGACAAAAATATAGGTTTCAAGCCTTTTTGTAATGGCACTTGGGTAAATGAGGAGAATATGCTTCGTCAATATATGGCGGGCAGGGTTAGGTAGAGAGTATGAAAAAGAAGAAATTTGGGCTGTTCGCCGGTAAAAAAGCCGGTGCAAGACGTAGAGAGAAAGTAACCGACTTCAAGGATTACAGAGACTCATATTACGAAGATGAAGACTTTGAAGACGACTATGACAGAGACGACTACGACGACAGAGACTACGCTGAAGATGATGATTACTACAGCGATGACTATGACGATGTAGATCGCAATTACAATAAAGACGACGCTCGTTATGATGACGAGCGTGATTATCGTGACGATGATCGTTACTATGAAGATGACAGACGCCGTGACGACCGCTACGAAGACGACGTAGATTACCGCGAAGATGACCGCTACGCGGATGAAGACAGTTATGAGGATGAAGACGGCGATTATCGCTATGATGACGATGCGGATTATCGTGATGAAGATAATCGTTACGAGGATGCCGAAGACGATCACTATGCGGACGAGGAAGATGACCGTTACGCGGATGACGAAGATTATCGCGCCGAAGACGACCGCTACGTTGATGACGAAGATTATCGCGCCGAGGACGACCGCTACGATGACGACGCTGACTATCGTGACGCCGACGATCACTACGCCGATGATGAAGATTACCGCGATGACGAGGACGGCCGCTACGCCGATGATGAAGATTACCGCGATGACGAGGACGGCCGCTACGCCGATGATGAAGATTACCGCGATGATGAAGACGGCCGCTACGCCGATGATGAAGATTACCGCGATGACGAAGACGACCGCTACGCTGACGATGAGGATTACCGCGCCGACGATCACTACGAGGATGACGAGCAATATGAAGACGACGATCGTTACGCGGACGATGACTACGACTATGACCGCTATGCGGATGATGAATATGAAGATGATTACGATTATGACAGGTATGACGAGGATGACCGTTATGCCTCTGCTTCTGCGCGCAGAAATAAGGGCGCTGCATTTGCGGGCAGATCGTCTAAGAGCAAGAGTTTAAAGAGTTCCAAGAAATCTGCGAAGTCTCGCAAAGATTCAAGAAAGAAAAATAGAAAAGACAGAGATGACAGAGACAACGCTTTTGCGCGTTTCCTTTCATTTGTAAAAGGAACGAGTGCGGTTGAAAGAACTGCTGCGGCTGTCGGAGTTGTTATTTTGGCAGGTATCATTGCAGCTGTATCTTTCTTTAGCACAGTGGTCGGCAGAAATAAAGAGATAGGCTCTTTTGCCGAGATTGGTTCAAACATGGGCGATTCACAGGTGGTCGGTCAGAGCGGACTTATTGCTATGGCAGACGCTGAGAAGGCTAAGAGCATGACAGCCGAGATGGTGGAAGGCGACGAGGAAGAAGAGGAAGAAGAGGAAGACGACGCAGCAGGCGTTAAGATCAACATGAGCCTTACTACCATCAAGAGCGACATGAAGATCAAGTTTGTAAATTCCAAGACCAACAAGCTTGTTGCCAGCGTACCTTTCAAGGTTGACGTTGTAACTCCCGACGGTTCAAGCACAACCTTCGAGGATGATGACAAAGACGGAATCATTTATAAAAAAGAGCTCAAGGCCGGCAAGTACAAAGTTACTCCCATTGCGCTCACAGGCGACTACGCCAAGTACGATCTCGACACCACATCCAAAACTCTTAATGTAAAAGACACTGTGGAGATGAAGGCAGTCGATGTCAGCAACGAGATCAAGAAAGAGTCTCAAGTCAATGCTGCAAAAGAGGATACTGCTGTTCAGACACAGGTTGAATCTGTTTTAAAAGATACGGTTGAGTGGGTAGAGAGCACAAAAACTCCCATCGGTGACGGTGAAGGCGACGGTGAATACGAAAAGATTGATAATGATGAAATTGATCTTAAAAAGTATAGCAAGAATGATGCTTTATTTGCCCCCGGAACTTTTGTAAAAACAGCGCTGTTCGCAGCAGTTGGAGATGATTCATCACTTCCGGAAAACAAAAATAATCCTACGGACTCAGGTGCTTCAACCGGCACTACCGATAATCAAAATGAGAAAACAGACGAAGAGAAGACAGCTGAAGAAGCTGAGAAGCAAAAAGAGATAGAAAAGCAGAAAGAGGCGGAGAGACTTGCTCAGGAACAGAAAGAGAAAGAACAACAAGAGGAGCAAAAACGCTTAGAAGAAGAGAAACAGAAACAGGAAGAACAAAAACGCTTAGAAGAAGAGAAACAGAAACAGGAAGAACAAAAACGCCTGGAAGAAGAAAAACAGAAGCAGGAAGAGCAAAAGCGCTTAGAAGAGGAGAAAAAGAAGCAAGAAGAACAGAAGCGATTAGAGGAAGAGAAGAAAAAACAAGAAGCCAATAAACCCAAGAAAATGGCGCTTAGCTGGAATAAAAAGTTGACTGTCGGACAGACAATGTCAGTAAATGTCACTGATCCTAAATCATATTCGCTGGAATTAAAAGATGCCAATGATAAGAGCTATGTTGAAATCAGTGGTAAAAATATAAAGGGACTTAAAGCGAAGGCTAGCGTTGAGATTTTAGTTAAAGCAGATGGATACGATACAGAAACTATTGCCATCAGTATTGAAGATGCCAAATTAAAGAATATGGCATTAAGCTATAAAGATAAACTTACTGTTGGTCAGACAATGAATATTAATGTTTCAGATCCTAAAGATTATTCATTGGAACTTAAGAACTCTAAGGATTCAGAGTTTGTTGAACTAAGTGGAAAGAATATAAAAGGTCTGAAAGCGAAGGATGGTAAAGTTGAGATTCTTGTAAAAGCATCCGGATATAATACTGAGACGATAGCCATATCAGTAGTTGGTAAGGGCAAACTTATAAATACCGATAAGATAACCCTCAAGAAAGATCAGAAATATAATCTTACTGATGCAGGACTTAACAAGGACCTCAAAGTAAACATCAAATCCGATAATACCAAGATTGTGGATATAGATGGTAAGACTCTGATAGCTAAGGGAACAGGTAAAGCTAAGATAACTATTTCTTCAGACGGATATGACACGGCAACAATAGAGATTACCGTAGCTGACAATGAACCTCTTAAGGATAAAGAAGGAAATATTCTTTACATTAAGAATTCCGACGGAAAGTATGTAGAAGCAACATACGCAGACTACCAGGCTGATCCTAACAGAAAGTTCTACAGAAAAGCTAAGGCAAAAGAGTACAAATACACCGGATGGCAGACGATTGACGGAAAGACATACTTCTTCAAGAAGGATCATGAGTACGTTACGGGAGAGCAGGTAATTCAGGGCGCGAAGTATACGTTCGGCGCTGACGGTGTTCTTTCAAGCGGTTCGGGATCGAGAGGAATCGACGTAAGTAAGTGGAACGGTTCGATCGATTGGAAGAAAGTTAAGAACGAAGGAATCGATTTTGCTATAATAAGATGTGGATACAGAGGTTCATCTGCGGGTGCGCTTATTGAGGATCCTACTTTCAGGGCCAACATGAAGGGTGCGCAGGCAGCAGGAATCAAGGTTGGAGTATACTTCTTCACTCAGGCTGTCAACGAAGTTGAGGCGGTTGAGGAAGCATCAATGGTTATCAACCTTTGCAAGGGATACGGATTGTCATATCCCGTATATCTTGATGTTGAGGGCTCTAACGGACGAGGCGACGGAATCAGCACGGCTCAGCGTACAGCCAACATCAAGGCGTTCTGCGGAACAATTCAGAACGCAGGCTACAAGGCAGGTGTATATGCCAACAAGACTTGGTTTACAAGTAAGATTAATACAAGTCAGCTTACAGGCTACAAAATCTGGCTTGCACAGTATGCGGCAACTCCGACATACAACGCCACAAGATACGATATGTGGCAGTACACATCCAAGGGTAAAGTATCCGGAATTTCAGGAAACGTAGACATGAACACTTGGTACAGGTAATGCGATACAGCCCTGCGCACTCCGCTGCGCCGGGCGTGAGAAAATGAAACAGGAGTGAGGGGCGATTTTGCGAAGCAATTTCATTATCGCCCCGAATCTATTTTCCGGAGGAAAATATGAGCAGACGTAGTATGCAAAGATATGCGTCTTTCGAGACGTTGTCCTTTGTTTTGCCATTTATTTTTTATACGGGATTTGCATTGTTCGACGGGCCGGTTTGGTGCGTCGATTCTCCCAGTTATACGAGTATGGATTTTTCAAGGGAACCGGTTTATCCGTTGTTCCTTTTGCTGTTTAGAAAGATATTTGAATTATTCGATTGGTCCGGAAAAATGTACGGTCTTGATTCATATCTTTTCCCGGTGATCCTGGTCCAGACTATGCTCTGGGTGCACGTCACAGCCAGACTCGGAAAAGAAATTTATGAGGAAGCCGGAAGATTTCTTCCTGAAAAAAAGGCATTGTTCCTGGGCTACACTGCGATCGCGACGCAGCTCGCGGTTTCTGCGCTCAACAGATTAATGGCAAACAGAGGCTCGATGTACTCGGAGTGCATCATGACGGAGGCGCTTGCAATGCCGATCCTAGTGATGTTCGTCATATATCTGTGGAAGCTTCTTAGGAATTTCAGTAACGCCAATCTCATCAAAACATTTTTGCTTGCGATCCTTGCTGCGAGCATAAGAAAGCAGATGCTGATCCTGCTTATCGTTTGGGGCGGAACGGCGCTTGTGGTCTATCTTATGCAGGTCAAAAACAACGGACTTCACAAGCTTTTTACCACGATCCTTATGATATTTGCGGCGTATGTTTGCATCAGCGGTTCGGACAGGATCTACAATTATTGTGTGCGCGGCGAGTTCGCGGAGCACATCGGAAACAGCAAGGGCGGGCTTGATACGGTTCTTTACACAGCGTCCGCCGAGGATAAAGATCTTTTTACCAAGTACGATGAATCCGAGGATTATCCGAATCTTTCTGGGCTCTATGAGGAGATCTACAATACTTTGCAGGAAAAAGAGCTGACGATAGATTTTGCACCCGGATATGAGAAAAAAGAAGAATCGACAATCTTTAACAGCGACTGGGCGGCGATGGCTTCGCACTATGCGGACAGCTACGATGTGATCGGTTTTGACATCGTGCAGGTTAAGTGCGATGAATACGTGGCGGAGAACTTCCCTGAGCTGGAAGGTACCAAGGCTCAGTTAAAAGAAAATGCGGTAGAGGGAGTTCTTTTTAAGACTCTTTTGAAAAAAGACATCAGTGATGTTTTCCATAAAAAAGGCGGCGCGGTAAAATACGTATTTACCGCAAATGTACTGAAGGCCTTTGTAATATCGGCGGCAAACATGAGACCCGCGGCACTTATAAAAGCTTCGTTTTTGATCTATTTCTTTTACCTTGCGATATTTATCATGTTGGCTTTGAAGGCTGCGCAGGGTGCGGGCACAAATGTGACGAACGGCCGAAGAACTTTTTTGCTTTTATCGTTTATAACTTTTGCGGCAGTCGCTGTAAACTGCGTGGTTACGGGCTCTATGATATTTCCGCAGCCAAGATATATGTGTTACACAATGGGACTCTTCTACTTGACTCTGACTTGTGGTATACTGTGCTAGTGTAATTGTCAAAATTATGCTTTCATGACAGTTTCATTGTGATTTTATCTTTTTTGAAAGGACAATAAGAAGGAAAAAGAAATGAGAACTTATCTTGTGACAGGTGGAGCCGGATTCATCGGTTCTAACTACATCCATTACATGTTTAAGAAGTATGACAACGACATCCGCATCATTAACGTGGATGTACTCACATATGCGGGCAATCTCGAGAACCTCAGAGATGTCGAGAATCGCGATAACTACACATTCGTAAGAGCCGACATCACAGACAGAGAGGCAATCGACAAGATCTTTGCAGAGAACGACATCGACAGAGTTGTTCATTTCGCTGCAGAGAGCCACGTTGACAGATCTATCGTTAATCCCGAGATTTTCGTTCAGACCAACGTTCTTGGTACAGCTACAATGCTCAATGCTGCCAAGAAGGCGTGGGAGCTTCCCGACGGATCTTTCAAGGAGGGAAAGAAGTTCCTTCACGTTTCAACTGATGAAGTTTACGGAACACTTGATGACGATCCGAATGCTTATTTCTATGAGACAACTCCTTACGATCCTCACAGCCCTTACTCAGCAAGTAAGGCAGGATCCGATATGCTCGTTAAGGCATACATGGACACATACAAGTTCCCTGCAAATATAACAAACTGCTCTAATAACTACGGACCCTACCAGTTCCCTGAGAAGCTTATTCCTCTTGTTATCAACAATGCACTCGCAGGAAAAGATCTTCCCGTATACGGCGACGGTAAGAACGTTCGTGACTGGCTCTATGTTGAGGATCACGCTAAGGCTATCGACATGGTTCAGGAACAGGGCAGACTTTTCGAGACATACAATGTCGGCGGACATAATGAGAAGCAGAACATCGAGATCGTTAAGACTATCATCGACGTTCTTAAGGAAGAGCTTGACGATTCAGATCCCAGAAAGGCACACCTTTCTTACGACCTTATCAAGTACGTAACAGACAGAAAGGGCCATGACAGAAGATATGCGATCGCGCCCGACAAGATCAAGAGCGAGATTGGCTGGGAGCCTGAGACAATGTTCAAGGAAGGCATCAGAAAGACAATCAAGTGGTACTTCGAGAATCATGAGTGGATGGAGCACGTTACAAGTGGTGACTATGAGAAGTATTATACAAAAATGTATAGCAATAGATAATGTATGAATTGCGGTGACGCAGTGATGCGCCAACTGTAGAATTATAGGAGATTACACAAATGAAGGGTATTATATTGGCGGGTGGCTCAGGAACAAGGCTTTACCCCCTTACAAGAGCGATTTCCAAGCAGATCATGCCTGTCTATGACAAGCCTATGATCTACTATCCTCTTTCAACACTTATGCTTGCAGGTATCAGAGATGTACTTATCATCTCAACTCCCAGAGACCTTCCTATCTTTGAAGATCTTTTCGGAACCGGCGAGCAGCTTGGCATGCACTTTGAGTATGCTGTTCAGGATCAGCCAAGAGGCCTTGCCGATGCGTTTATTATCGGTGAGAAGTTCATAGGAAGTGATTCGGTTGCACTTGTTCTTGGCGACAATATCTTCTACGGACAGAGCTTTAGTAAGCTCCTTAGAGATGTTGCTTCAAGAGATAAGGGCGCAACAATCTTTGGTTACTATGTTCGTGATCCCAGAGAGTATGGTGTTGTTGAGTTTGATGAGAACGGAAAGGCCATCAGTATTGAAGAAAAGCCTGAGAAGCCCAAGAGTAACTACGCGGTACCCGGACTTTATTTCTATGATAACGATGTTGTAGAGATAGCCAAGAACGTTAAGCCTTCAGCTCGCGGTGAGATTGAGATCACAAGTATCAACAATGAGTACCTCAGAAGAGGAACACTTCACGTTGAGACAATGGGACGCGGCTTTGCATGGCTTGATACAGGTAATCACGATGCTCTTCTTGATGCAGCTGATTTCGTGTGCGCATTCCAGAAGAGACAGGGACTTTACGTTTCTTGTATCGAAGAGATTGCGTATAAGCGCGGATTTATAGATAAGGAGCAGCTCCTTAAGCTCGCAGAACCACTCATGAAGACCGACTACGGAAAATACCTTGTAGAGGTAGCTAACGGGCTGTGAGAACTTGCTGAGGTTTTTTCGAAGATAGTTCGAACGTCTTCCGGCGAGCGAAGCGATGTGCAGATCACCTAGCGAGGTTATTTCGAGCTTGGTGAGATGTCATACAGCGAAGCGTAGAGCGGAAGTTCCTTGTGAAGGGGGCACAATAGTGGACAAACGTGTATTCACCATGGCGATCCTCACGATCATAAGTGCCTTTATCCTTGTACTGGTGATCGTATACGCCACTAATGCGGATAAAATAAACAAGCTTACGGGCAATGGAAACAATGATGATGCGGACAGCGCAGCGTCTTTTGTGTCCGAGAACGGAATGCTTGAGGGTGATCAGATAGGTGACAATCTCGACGCTTTCATTTATGATGACGAGTTTTTTGACGAGAACGACCAGGTTCCTGCCATCGTCGTGATAAAAGAAAACGAGTCCGATGCCGCAAACAGCGCATCATCGGGAGCTTCTTCGGAAGATGACGGTTCCGATAAAAAGCGTGTCGGCATGGGCAAGGTCAAGGGCGGTGAGCTTGAAAATCCCAATCCTATAGATGAAGATGAGCTTCCTATGACAGGAAGTACATTACCTCCCGTTGAGGGAACACCTGTTGGATCTGCAGCGGGAAATTGAAAAATCGGGAAACCGGTAGAATTCGGATAACACAGCTGCTGTGCGGCGTGAACCGATCAAATAAATAACATATCAATCGGAGATGTAAAATGGGCAAGATAACAGTAGAAACATGCGAAATCGAAGGGCTGAAGGTGATCACTCCGCAGGTTTTCGGAGATGCCAGAGGTTATTTTGTAGAGACTTACAATAAGAACGATTTCGTAGAAGCAGGAATAGATGTAGAGTTTGTTCAGGATAATCAGTCAGCAAGCAAGCAGGGAGTTTTAAGAGGACTTCACTTCCAGAAAGAATTTCCTCAGGATAAGCTTGTACGCTGCATCAACGGTGAGGTATTCGATGTTGCCGTTGACCTCAGAAAGGGTTCCAAGACTTTCGGTAAGTGGTTTGGTGTAACTCTTTCGGCAGAGAACAAAAAGCAGTTTTTTATTCCCAAGGGTTTTGCTCATGGATTTTATGTTTTATCGGAATATGCCGAGTTTGCTTACAAGTGCTCGGATTTTTATCATCCTAATGACGAGGGTGGACTTATTTGGAACGATCCCGATATTGGAGTAGAGTGGCCTCTCATTGAAGGCGTAGAGCTCAATCTTTCCGACAAAGACACCAAGTGGGGAGGAATCAAGGAATATTGAATAAGGGATTAGAAATCAGAAGACCCCCCAAGAAGGCATTCTTGGGCGTTTTCTATGTATTGGCACTTGCACTTTTTCTGTTGCTTGTGCTCCATAAGAATCCTCTTGCAGACCAACATACAGAGATGCTGAAAAAGATTTGCGGAAGTCTTTTGATAGCAATGAGCTGTATAGGGGTCTCTTTTGGGTATGACAAACTTACGGTTCTCCCGGGAGAACTTTTTCAGAATAGGAAGCTCATCAAGAAGCTTGCCATCAATGATTTCAAAAAGAGATACGCAGGTTCCAACTGGGGTATTATCTGGGCATTGGTTCAGCCTATTGTCACAGTTATTTTGTATTACATTGTATTCGGTGTTATTTTCGAGGGCGGAAGAACCGAAGAGTTGGCAGAAGCGCAGGCTGCAATGCAGGTTCCTCAGGTGTTGTTCCTTACAGCGGGACTCGTTCCTTGGTTCTTCTTTATGGAGGGTCTTACCAACGGTACCACGTCACTTCTCGAATATAATTATCTTGTTAAGAAGGTGCTCTTTAAGATAAGCATTCTTCCTGTCATCAAGGTCATTGCGGCCATGTTTATCCATGTTTTCTTTATACTGCTGCTGTTTGTTGTGGCTGTAATTAACGGACATGGTCCGAGTATTTATTGGATTCAGATAATCTATTACATGGGTTGTGAGTTCATTCTTATTCTTTCACTTAGCTTTTTAACCTGTTCAGTTGCAGTGTTCCTGAGAGATATCATTCATTTCATCGGTATCTTTATGCAGGTGCTTCAGTGGGCTACGCCCATTCTCTGGAACATCGAGATGCTTCCGGACAAATACAGATGGATCGTTAAGCTTATTCCCGTGACTTATATTGTAGAGGGCTACAGAAACTCTATCTATGGTGAGACGTGGTTCTTTGAGCATTTCTATTCATCCACTTATTTCTGGATATGCGTTGTAATATTATTCTGCATCGGCACGCTTGTATTTAAGCGCACTAAGCCTCATTTTGCAGACGTATTGTGATAAATGACACGGAGAAATACATGAACAGTGATGTAGCTATAGAGGTCAAGAACCTCAGCAAATTATATAAGTTGTACGATAAGCCTATCGACAGACTTGCGGATTCTCTGGGGCTTGCAGGGAAAAAGCAGTTCAAGGAACACCTTGCGCTGAACAATGTCAGCCTCACGGTCAAGAAGGGCGAGACGGTTGGTATCATCGGAACCAACGGCTCAGGTAAGTCCACAATCCTCAAGATCATCACAGGTGTCCTGACACCTACTGCAGGTGAAGTCAACGTAGACGGCCATATCTCAGCTCTTTTGGAACTGGGAGCAGGCTTTAACATGGAATATAACGGAATCGACAATATATACTTAAACGGTATGATGATCGGTTTTTCCGAAGAAGAGATAGATAAGAAGATGGACGCGATCCTTGAGTTTGCGGACATCGGAGATTACGTATATCAGCCCGTTAAGACTTACTCCAGCGGTATGTTTGTGCGACTTGCTTTTGCGGTTGCCATCAACATCGACCCTGAGATCCTCATCGTCGATGAGGCACTTTCCGTAGGAGACGTGTTCTTCCAGGCAAAGTGCTACCACAAGTTTGAGGAGTTCAAGAAGCAGGGCAAGACCATATTATTCGTATCACACGATCTGTCCAGTATCAGCAAATACTGCGACAGAGCTGTGCTTCTCAATCAGGGTGTTCTCATCGGAGAGGGAGCTCCCAAGAAGATGATCGATATCTACAAACAGGTACTTGTGGGACAGTACGAGCTTCCTTCAAGCGAAGGAGAGAACCTTCTGGACGACGACGATATCCGCAAGGCCGCAGGAGAAGCTGATGAGCGCGCCAATGCGAAGCTCGGCAAGAGCGACAAGGGCGCGACAGATGCCAAGGCTGGCGACAATGCCGGCGCAGCTTCCAATAAGGCAAAAGATGCAGCGGCAAACCCCAACGCTCTCGAATACGGCGACGGCAAGGCAGAGATCACAGATTTCTATGTCACCGATTCCAACGGAACAGTGACATCATCAATCATAAAGGGCACAGACTTTACAGTTCACATGAAGGTAAAGTTCAATGAGGACGTTGCGGCGCCCATCTTTGCTCTTACTTTCAAGAATATAATGGGTATCGAGATTACAGGTACCAACTCCATGGTGGAGAAGGCATTCCTTGATCCCGTCAAGAAGGGCGACGTTAAAGAAATCTCTTTTACCCAGAATATGACTCTCCAGGGCGGCGAATATCTTCTAAGCTTTGGTGTTACGGGCTTTGAACAGAATGATTTTACTGTATATCACAGGTTATATGATGCACTAAATATCACGGTAGTTTCCGACAAGAACACGGTAGGCTACTATGACATGAACACAACATGTAAGGTGAAAGACGCAGATGCAGGAACAGATTAAGATCGGAAGCGTTACGCTGAACTTCAAACATTACTCAGGGGTTGATCTTTATAGCGACGGTGCTATAGAGAACGACCTTCTTGAGATTGTAAAAAATCATACAAAAGACGAGTATCAGAAGATAATCGAGGAGCGCGCAAGCTGGCCTATTCTCTATCATCTTTCGGATCAGAGAGCGAACATCGTAGAGTGGATCCCGATGAGCAAGGACGCCAAGGTTCTTGAAGTCGGATCGGGCTGCGGTGCCATCACGGGCATGCTCTCAAGTAAGGCGGGACAGGTTGTATCCTGCGATCTTTCAAGAAGAAGATCCGAGATCAATGCGACAAGGAACAAGGACTGCGACAACGTTACGATCCACGTCGGCAATTTCCGAGACATTGAGCCCGACCTTGATAAGGATTTTGACTTTATCTTTTTGATCGGTGTGTTTGAGTACGGACAGGGCTACATCGGCACTGAGAACCCTTACGAGAAGTTTCTTTTGATGCTTAAAAGACATCTCAAAAAGGACGGACGTATCGTAATCGCGATCGAGAATCGTCTCGGTCTTAAGTATTTTGCGGGCTGTACTGAGGATCACCTCGGAACGTATTTTTCCGGGATCGAGGGCTATACCGCAGACAGCGTGGCTAAGACCTTCACAAGGGGCGGTCTTATCAATATATTCAAAAGATGCAGGATAAACGATTATCATTTCTATTATCCTTATCCCGATTACAAGCTTATGACGCTTCTTCACTCGGATTCATATCTTCCGAAGTTCGGAGAGCTTCAGGACAATGTAAGGAACTTCGACAGAGACAGGCTTGTTTTGTTCAATGAAAAGCACGCATACGAGGATCTCGTTAAAGACGGCTTGTATCCTGAGTTTGCAAACTCTTTTGAAGTAATAATCGGACCCGGATTTGATACGATCTACAGTAAGTACAGCAACGACAGAGTTGATGAATTCAAGATCCGTACGGATATCGCTATCGGCAGAAACGGTCGCAAGGTAATTAAGAAATTCCCTCTTACGGAAGCCGCAAGAGAGCATGTATACAGCATCAGAGACGCTTACGCGGGACTGAAAGAAAAGTACCACGGCGGCGATCTGGAGATCAATGACTGCCAGATAGACGAGAACGAGGGCTGTGCCGTATTTTCTTTTGTCAACGGTGTACCGCTTGCTTCCGTTCTTGATGAGTGCATTGATAAGGACGATATGGAGGGCTTCAACGCTCTTATCTCCGAGTATATAAAGAGGATCAGGTATAAGGAGGATTATCCGGTATCCGACTACGACCTTATCTTCAGCAATATTATGGTTAACGGTCCGATCTGGACTATAATAGATTATGAGTGGACTTACGGTAAGTGTATCCCTGCAAAAGAGCAGGTGTGGAGAGCACTTTACTGCTACAGACTTGAAGACAGGAAAAGAGAGAAGTTCGATCCCAAGCCTATCTTTAAAAAGCTCGGTCTTTCTGACAAAGAGATGAAGGTGCTCCTTGAAGAGGAGTATGCTTTCCAGAAGTATGTGACCGGCAATCGCAAGTCCATGGTAGAGATCTGGAAAGATATAGGACGCAAGGTCATCGTGCCAAAAGAGCTTGCGATGAACCCTGAGGCAGCAAGAGCTGCGGATTGCATACAGATCTATATGGACGAGGGAACGGGCTACTCCGAGGATGATTCGTTCTTCCCCGAGGAGCAGTACGATGAGAAAAATATCGTGACACTTAATATCGAGGTGCCTTCTTCATGCAAGACGCTTCGTGTGGATCCGGCTTTTTCACCTTGTCTTGTGACTATACTTGATGCGACTTGGAATGATGATTCGATTGAGGACGGAACGGCTGATATTTCGGTTAATCCCGGCAACGGCGAGTGGCTGAGCGATGATTCTTTTGTCTTTAACTCAGACGATCCGAATATCGAGTTTGATCTTACAAGCAGCAGACTTTCCGTTAAGGAAAACAATATGCTGGTGATTAAGCTTCTTACGACGCTTGTCCCCAAGAACGCCGCAGATGCAGTCGCAGCGTCGGTTAAGTCCAATGAAGATAACGATAAGGAAAAGATCAGTATCATCCGCAAGATCGGAAGAAAGATTAAGAATAAACGTAAAGAGCGCCGCGAAGACGCCGATTACGATGAGCTTGACGACTATTTAGACGAGGAGTAATCCCTGACAGATGCTTAAAGATTTAGTTAAGAAATCTCTTATTCTGAAGAGGACAACTAAATACAATAAGGTTTTAAACAAGAAATCAGGCGCATATGACAAGTGGCAAAAAGAAGTTGAGAAACAGCCTGTCATAACCGCCGAAGCTCCCGTGTCCTACGAAGAGGATGAGAACGGCGAGCTTGTACCGCATAAGCTTCCTACACCCAAGGTCAAGGTTGTTCCTTATGCCAAGGTCTGGGAGATGACGGATGCCAAAAAAGATGAGAATGTGGTCTATCTTTTTGTAAGTCCCAAAGGAAAGCTTACAAAGAGGGCTTCCGAGGTTGTGAAGCAGTATTTTATCGCTCATCCCGAGCACAATGTTGTTTACGGAGATGAGGATGAGCAGGGAAGCGGTGGAAAATACATTCATCCGTATTTTAAGCCCGATTGGTCACCCGATGCTTATCTCAATGCTTTTTATATCGGCAGCTTTTTTGCCTGCAGAGCGAGCGCACTTCATGCGGCTACTCCTGAATACGACAATGCTGTAAAGATGCTCGGAGGAACAGCCAACAAAAAGAATTCTCCCGAACAGGTGGGGCTTGAGGCTTCTCTTTTATCTGCGGATGTTCTTTTCTGTATGCTTGCAATAAGCGAAAGAGCTTTCGCAAAGAGAACGGGAACCGAGCTTCCGATCGGACATATAAAAGAAATCTTGTATCACAGAAACGCGGGACAGGATGTCTTTTACGGAAGACCATTTCATAATTCCAAGCATATGCTGCTTAAACCTACGACGGTCAGCATCATCATTCCGTCGATGGATCACCCTGAGATCTTCAGGCAGTGCCTCAATTCGATAATCGAGACAACGAAGGATGCGGGTATCACCTACGATATCGTTGTTATTGATAACGGAAGCAGCGCGGCAAACAGAGTTAAATACGGCGTGTATGCTTCAAGAGCAGAGCGAAAGAACGGTCTTACCAAGATCAATTACATATACAAAAATCAAGAATTTAATTTCTCCGCTATGTGCAATCAGGGCGTGAGAAATTCAAACGGCGAGTATCTACTTTTCCTTAATGACGATATTGAGGCCACTTCAGACGGATGGCTGACGGAGATGGTTTCACAGGCGCAGCTTCGTCATGTGGGCGCTGTCGGAGCCAAGCTCATTTACCCCGATACGGATCTTATCCAGCATGCGGGAATAGCGAACGTGCGCCGCGGTCCGGTGCACAAGCTTCAGAAGATGCACGACGGAAAGAGCCATTATTTCGGATATAACAGAGGTATCCACAACTGCATCGGTGTGACGGCTGCCTGCCTTCTCATCAGCAGAAAGAAATTTAATGATGTAGGCGGCTTCCCTGAGGAGCTTAAGGTTGCCTTTAACGACGTTGATTTTTGCTACAGCGTTTTTGAAAAAGGTTATTACAACGTTTGCTGTAATCACATATATCTTTATCACCACGAGTCGCTCACAAGAGGTCTCGACAATCTTGATCCCAAGAAGATGGAGAGACTTGCGGTTGAGGGCGATACGCTGATGAGGAGACATTCGTATCTCTACAATGTAGATCCGTTCTACAGCCCGCACCTTACCGAGGATGAGACGATATCTGCGATCATCCCGAGAGAGGATTACACACCGGTTGAGGATATTCACTATGCGGCTGTGTCGGTTCACGACAAGGGCATCAAGGGCGCGAGAGAAGATCAGTGTCTGAGAGTCGGCTGTGAGTACAACGGAACCATGGATAACTGGCTCTACGGCGTGAATGCGACGGGCAATGAGGAAGGTTATTTCCTTAAGGGCTACAGCTTTGTTATCGGTTCGGACAATGCTCTTTATGAAAAAAGATTGCTCCTTCGCCTGGTAGAAAGATATGAAGACGGCGCAGGCCCTGTTGATTCCAAGGTCTACAGCTTCCCGATCTACGTTTGGTACAGACCGGATATCAGAGTAAGACTTCAGGATCAGGTGAACGTCGATCTTACGGGATATAAGCTAAGGATAAGAAAGGGCGACCTTACGCCCGGCTTTTATCAGATAGGAATGCTTGCTGTTGATAAGACGGGCAGAAATAAGCTTATCAACTGGGTTCCCAATATTTTACATATTAAGAATTAATGGATTTTGATTATGTCAGAGCAAAAAGATTTTGATTTTAAAGCCGCATACGAGCGGGAAAAATTAAAGAGCGCAGACCTTGCTGAGAGGATAGCGGAGCTTGAGGATAAGAATTCGGAGCTTGAGTTTAAGCTCAATCGAATCAAGAATAATCCGATCTGGAAGGCTAGTACACCCATGCGTAACACTATGCACTGGGTCATCAGACAGCGCGACCGTATAAGAAATCAGGGATCTCTTCGCGGTGTCATCGCCAAGATCAAGTACAAGCAGATCGAGAAAAAGGCGATGACTCATTACGGAACGGAGAGTTTTCCCGATGAGAACACAAGAAAAGAGCAGGAGAATGCTGTTTTTGCCAATATGGTAAAGATCTCGATCCTCGTGCCTTTGTATAATACACCCGAGAAATTCCTTCGCGATATGATTGAGTCTGTGCTTGACCAGACCTATGCAAATTGGCAGCTGTGCCTTGCGGACGGCTCCGATGAAGCGCATATCGAAGAGGTTTCAAGAATAGTTTCGGAGTACATGAAGGATGCACGTGCACTTGATAAAAACGGTGAGTGCAAGATCTCGTACATGAAGCTTGAAAAGAATGAGGGAATTGCAGGTAACACAAACCACTGCCTCGAGCTTGCAACAGGAGAATACATCGGTCTTTTTGATCACGATGATATCCTTCATCCTGAGGTCCTATACTGGTATGTGAAGGCTATCAATGAAGAAAATGCGGATTACATCTATTGTGATGAGACTACCTTCAAGGGTGATGACATCAACAAGATGATAACCATGCACTTTAAGCCCGATTATGCGATCGATAACTTACGTGCCAATAATTATATCTGTCATTTCAGCGTATTCAAGAGAACTCTGCTTGAAGGAACAGAGCTCTTTAGAACGAAGTTTGACGGAAGCCAGGATCACGATATGATCTTAAGGCTCACCGACAGTGCGCAGCATATCGTGCATATACCTAAGCTCTTGTATTATTGGAGATCTCACGCAGCTTCCGTTGCGTCGGATATAAGTGCTAAGCCTTATGCGATCGAAGCAGCGAAGGGCGCGGTTGCGGACCACTTAAAGCGTCACGGTTACGATCACTTCAAGATCACAAGCACGAGAGCTTTCGAGACTATATTTAAGATTACTTACGAAGTTAAGGGAACGCCCAAGATCAGCATCGTCATCCCTACCTGCGAGCATGCGGAGGACCTTAGAAGATGCATTGATTCGATTTATGAGAAGTCTGTTTACGACAATTACGAGATCATTGTTGTCGAGAACGGAAGCAAGGCTTCAGAGACTTTGGGCTATTACGAGGAGCTTAGAAACGGCTCGTTAAAAGACATTGTTAAGGTCGTTGATTTCTACGCGGATCCGGCTAATCAGCCTGCTGCGGGAGAAAAGAGATCTTTTAACTATTCAAAGGTTGTAAACTACGGCGTGTCACAATCTACGGGTGACTACATCATCCTTCTTAATAACGACACGCAGGTTATTACCGTAAACTGGATGGAAGAGCTTCTTATGTACGCACAGAGAAGTGATGTCGGAGCGGTTGGCGGAAAGCTCTACTTCCCTGACAGAAAGATCCAGCACGCGGGCGTTGTTCTTGGGCTCGGAGCTCACAGAACTGCGGGACATTCTCATTACGGTCAGGCCGGAATGAACCTCGGATACATGGGAAGATTGTGCTATGCGCAGGATGTGAGCGCGGTTACAGGCGCTTGTCTCATGGTTTCAAGGGCGAAGTACGATGAGGTAGGCGGCTTCGATGAGTCTTTTGCCGTAAGTCTCAACGACGTGGATTTCTGCCTGAAGCTCAGAGAAAAAGGATATCTTAATGTATTTACACCGTTTGCGGAGCTCTTCCACTATGAGTCGCTTTCAAGAGGTCTCGATCTTGAGGGAGAGAACGCTAAACGCTACGATGCAGAGTCCGACCACTTTAAAGAGAAATGGAAAAAAGTTCTCGAGAAAGGAGATCCGTACTATAACCCGAATTTCTCGCTCGACAGAAGTGATTACAGCTTAAATGTCGAAGGTTATTCGAGTTTGAGAGTGCAGTGACTGTTTCGCTTAGCGAGGTGTTTTCGAGCTTAGCGATAAGGCTACCGTAATTCTTAGTGAGGTACTTTCGAACTTAGAATTATGGTATAATTCTTACGATTATACAGAGAGGAGTGTTATTATGAGCACAGCAACAGAACAGCTTAATTATTGGCTGAATGATTCGTATTTTGACGACGCAACCAAAGAGGAACTTATGGCCATTCGTAACAACGAGGCTGAGGTTGAGGATCGATTTTATAGAGAGCTTGAGTTCGGTACAGGCGGACTTCGCGGAGTTATCGGAGCGGGCACAAACAGAATGAACAAGTATGTGGTAAGAAAGGCTACACAGGGTCTTGCCAACTATATCAAGAAGAACGGCGGTCCCGATGCTTGCAAGAAGGGTGTAGCTATTTCTTTTGACTGCAGAAGATTTTCTCCCGAGTTTGCGGATGAGACTGCGCTTTGCCTTGCAGCTAACGGCATCAAGGCTTATGTCAGCGATATTCTTCGTCCCACACCCGAGCTTTCTTTTGCACTCAGAGAGTTTGGATGTATCGCGGGAGTTATGGTAACAGCTTCGCACAATCCACCTGAGTACAACGGATACAAGGTATACTGGGAGGACGGCGCGCAGGTAACACCTCCTCATGACACAGGAATCATCAAAGAGGTAATGTCTATTACCGATTATCACGAAGTCAAGACAATGTCCAAAGAGGATGCTATCGCTCAGGGACTCTATGTATCTTTCGGAACAGAGATTGACGACAAGTACATGGTTGAGCTCAAGAAGCAGATCATTCATCAGGACGTTATTGACGAGATGGCTGACAAGTTCACCATCGTATACACTCCTTTCCACGGAACAGGTAATCTTCCCGTAAGACGTGTTCTCAAGGAGCTTGGATTTAAGAACGTATTCGTAGTGCCCGAGCAGGAAGCTCCGGATCCTGATTTCACTACACTTGAGTATCCCAATCCCGAGGATCCCAAGGCATTCAAGCTTGCTCTTGAGCTGGCAAAAGAAAAGGATGCTGATATCGTCCTTGCTACAGACCCCGATGCGGATCGTCTCGGAATCTATGCAAAAGACCTTAAGACAGGCGAATATGTTGGATTTACAGGAAACATGTCAGGTATGCTCATCGGTGAGTATATCTTAAGAGAGCGTCAGGCTACAGGCACAATGCCCGCAAACCCTGCGTTCGTAACCACTATCGTTACAACCAACATGGCTAAGAGAGTCGCAGATAAATACGGACTTTACTACACAGAGGTTCTCACAGGCTTTAAGTACATCGGTGAGCAGATCAAGATCTACGAAGAGAATAATCAGTCTCACAACTATGTATTCGGTCTTGAGGAATCTTACGGATGTCTTGCCGGAACACACGCAAGAGATAAGGATGCTATCGTAGCAGTTATGTGTCTTTGCGAGCTTGCCGCTTTCTACAAGAAGCAGGGCAAGAGCGTATGGGATGCAATGATCGACATGTACGAAGAATACGGCTATTACAAAGAGGGTCAGTACTCAATTACCATGAAGGGTAAAGAGGGTGCAGGTCAGATCGCAGCTCTTATGGAGAGACTCAGAAGCAATCCTCCCAAGGAGTTCGGTTCATTCAAGGTTGAGCAGTTCAGAGATTACAAGACAGGCAAGACTCTTGATATGGCTACAGGAGCCGAGGGAACAACAGGACTTCCCGAGTCCAACGTTCTTTACTTTGCACTTGATAACGATGCTTGGTGCTGCGCAAGACCTTCGGGAACAGAGCCCAAGATCAAGTTCTACATGGGTGTAAAGGGCAAGAACCTTGAAGATGCCGCTAAGCTTGAAGATGAGCTCACAGAGGCTGTAAAAAAGGCGATAGGCTAAGAAATACAGGCTGTGGCTCTCGGGCCACAGCCGAATAATATAAAAAAATATGAGGAGCAATCCACATATGGGTATAAAGAACGCAGTCTCAAAAACAATTGCATATGCTGAGCGCAATGGAATAAAGGCTGCTTTTTACGCTGCAATGGAGCGTATCAAGATCAATTCTTCGGAGAAGTATTCGTATCGCGAGCTTTCCGAGGAAGTTTTACGCGAACAAAATCAGGAATACAGACTTTTGGCAGAAACAGGGGACGCTGTGCGTTTTAGCATAGTTGTGCCTCTTTTTAATACTCCGGAAGTTTACCTTAAGCAGATGATTGATTCTGTTGTGAATCAGTCCTACGGAAACTGGGAGCTGGTGCTCGCCGATGCGTCGGAGAAATCTCTTGATGTCGCGATTTCTGCGGCTAATGATGATCCGAGGATCAAGTACTATCACTTGGATAAGAACGCAGGGATCTCGCACAACACCAACAGAGGGCTTGAAAAGGCGACGGGCGATTATATCGGTCTTTTAGATCATGACGATATCTTAACTCCCGATGCGCTTTACGAGGTTTCCAGAGTTATTAAAAAGAGCATGCAAAAGAATAAGCTCTCAAGGTTTATCGATTGCCCTATAAGGCTTATTTATTCCAATGAGGATAAGTTTGAGGATGAAAAGGGCGTTCGCAAGTTCTTTGAACTTCACGAAAAACCTTCGTTTAATATGGACCTTCTTTTGTCCAATAATTATATCTGTCACTTTGCGGTGATGAGAGCTGATATAATAAAAAGACTCAAGCTGCGCGCAAAGTTCGACGGAGCGCAGGATTTTGACTTATTCCTAAGATGCTGTTCGGAAGCAGCTCTTTCGATGGATATGGCATCGGGTCATATAGTGCACATCGATAAGGTGCTCTATCACTGGAGATGTCACAGGGCTTCGACTGCGGCGAATCCCGCGAGCAAGACTTATGCATACGAGGCGGGACAGGCGGCAATTGCCGATGTTCTTAAGAGCAACAATATAAACGGCGAAGTGGTTCAGCTCCCGCATCTTGGCTTTTACCGAGTTAATTATGAGCGCGGTATCTTGCAGGAGCGTGACGATGTTGCCTGCGTCGGCGGTAAGCTTGTTAATAAGAAGGGCAGAGTTGCCGGCGGCATTTATAAAAAAGATAAGACGGCACCTTTTAAGAATATGCCTGTTTCATACAGCGGCGGACTTCAGCATAGGGCTGTCCTTACGCAGGACTGCTACGCCGTTGACATAAGGTCGATGGCGATAGATTCTTTATATAAGGATATCTACAAGGATGTTGTGGGAATCGATTATGTTGATACATTCACCGATCCCAAGGCTGATACGACAGCTCTTTTTACAGGGATGAGTGAAGATGAGATAATTGATAAGAGCGTTCGCTTCTGCGAAGAAATTAAGAAGCGCGGCAAGCGAGTTGTTTGGGATCCGCAGATCATAAAGCGCGTGTAAACGGCGTATGCACAGAATCTGCGGGATATTCCGTGATTGAGGATGACATATGAGTAAAGTCAGCGTGGTAATTCCGTGTTACAACAGCATAAAGTTTATCGGAGCATGTATTAAGAGTCTTAGGAAGCAGACTTTTAAGGATTTTGATGTTATTATTGTCAATAACGGCTCGACGGACGGAAGCGCGGACTATGTTCGAAGAGATTTTCCTGAGGTTAAGCTTATCGATCTACCTAAAAACACAGGTTTTTCGTGTGCGGTAAATACGGGAATCAAGGCTTCGGATTCGGAGTATGTTTTCCTTCTTAATGATGACACGGCCTGTGATGAGCACGCTATCGAGGCTTTGGTGGCTTCCATGGAGAAGAATAAGAGAGCTTTTGCGGTTCAGGCCAAGATGCTTCAGATGAAGCATCCGGAGCTTATCGATGACAGCGGTGATTATTACTGTGCGCTCGGATGGGCGTTTTCACCGGGGCGCGATAAGGATGAGAGTAAATTTAAGAAGAAAGCTCTTTTGACAAGTGCTTGCGCAGGGGCGGCTTTATACAGAAGATCGCTTTTTGCGGAAGATAAGGTCGGGCTTTTTGACGAAGCGCATTTTTGCTATCTTGAGGATGTTGATATCGGCTACAGGGCTAGGCTCAAGGGATATGAGAATATCTGCGAGCCCGGTGCGATTGTATATCATGAAGGTAGCGGCAGCAGCGGTTCGAGGTACAATTCTTTTAAGGTTGAACTTACAGCCGCGAATAACTTATACTTAATGTATAAGAACATGCCGTTTTTGCAGATACTTATCAATCTGCCGCTTATTATCATAGGCATTTTGATCAAGCATGCTTTTTATACGAAGAGAGGGCTTGGAAGAGCGCATCTTAAGGGATTACGTAAGGGCGTTTCCAAGATATTTAAAAATACAGAGAAGAAAGTTAGTTTCGGGAAGAAAGAACTGCGGGGGTGCGTGAAGATGCAGCTTGAGCTGTGGATCAATATCGCAAGGCGGTTTGGAGCAACTGGTGCATGATAAAGGATAATCAGGTTCATCTTAACAGAGCGCATGTTATAGTCGACGCCCTTTTGGTGGCGGCTTCCTACATTGCCGCATATTTTATAAGATTTGTACTTTTGTGGGGCGACAGACCGAGGACCGGTATTTTGTCGATGCGCACATATTTTATGGCGCTGTATTTTTTGGTGCCCGGTTATATCTTCCTGTACTACACGGTTCAGCTGTACACCTCGAAGAGAGCTAAGAGGCTGTGGGATGAATTCAAGGATATCGGTAAGGCCAATATCCTCGGAATGATCGCATTCTGGCTTGTATTGTTCTTCTTCAAGCAGGTTCACTTCTCCAGAGGAATGATGGCTATCTTCTTCGTGCTCAATACGACTTCTACTGCATTTGCGCACATGATGCTGCGCAAATTCCTTAGATTTATCAGAAAGCAGGGCTATAATCTTAAGCACATCCTTCTTGTTGGCTATTCAAGGGCTGCGGAAGGTTATATCAGCAGGATTTTGGATAATCCTCAGTGGGGCTATGTTATCTCGGGAATTCTCGATGATTTTGTACCCATTGGAACGAGCTATCACGGCGTGGAAGTTATCGGCGGGATAGAGCAGCTTGAGCATTATCTTGAAAAGCACAGCTACGATGAGATCACGATAACGCTTCCTCTGAATGACTACGACAGACTGGAAGAGCTCGTCGCACAGTGTGAGAAATCGGGCGTTCATACCAAGTTTATCCCGGATTATTCATCTCTTTTCCCCAGTAACCCGTTTACAGAGGATGTGCAGGGACTTCCGGTTGTAAATATCAGATATGTTCCGCTCACCAATTCGTTTAATAAACTATGTAAAAGAATTGTCGATATCATAGGTTCTATCGTTGCGATAATCATATTTGCGATCCCTATGGTCGCAGCGGCTATCGCGATCAGGCTTACGAGCAAGGGGCCCGTCATCTTCAAGCAGGAGAGAGTCGGACTTGGCGGAAAGCTCTTTATGATGTATAAGTTCAGGACTATGGAGGTTCAGTCGGAAAAAGAGGAAAAGAAGGGCTGGACGACCAAGGGTGATCCGAGAGTTACCAATGTCGGAAGGTTCCTCAGAAGAACGAATATCGATGAGCTTCCTCAGCTCTTTAATATATTATTCGGTCAGATGTCCCTCGTTGGACCAAGACCCGAGAGACCGCAGTTTGTCGAGAAATTCAAGGAGCAGATTCCTCGCTACATGGTAAAACACCAGGTTCGTCCGGGACTTACGGGCTGGGCACAGATCAACGGATACCGAGGAGATACTTCTATCAGGAAGAGAATTGATTACGATATTTATTACATAGAAAACTGGTCGATGGCTTTCGACATAAAGATAATAATAGGTACGTTTTTGCACGGTAATAAGAATGCGTATTGATGGAATAACAAAGGCTTCGGGGGCGACCTCGGAGCCAATTCTGTTACAGCACTTGTATTATTTTTGGTTTTGTGGCAAAATGTATGGGGTGTGCGCTGCACTTTTTGGCGCAAATATTAGGAAAGTTGGGAATAGGAGAAAATAAAATGTCAAATCGAGACGATGAATTTTATGGCAGAGATGGCAGAAGACCCACTCGAAGAGATGACAGATATAGAGATGACAGACCTGTAAGAAGATCGTCAGACAGATATGATGATTACGAGGATAGGCCCGTTAGAAGAAGATCATACGATGAGCGTGATGATTACGCTTCATCTCGTAGAAGTGCATCAAGAGCAGGCGGTTCTGCATCAAGAGGAGGCGCTCACAGAGGCGGCTCAAGAAACGGTTCAGGTAAAAAGAAGAACAACAAGGCTCTTGTCTTACTTGTAGTTGAAGTACTTGTAGCAGCTTTATTGGTTGTTTTTGCTTACAGCTTCTTTGTAAAGATGGGTGCTACCAAGGTTGGTAAGGTTAACCTCGATGAGGAAGCAATCTCCAAGTCAATCAGTGAGAATGTTGCAACCAATAAGCAGATGAAGGGTTATACCAATATCGCACTCTTTGGTGTTGATTCACGTGAAGGACAGCTTACCAAGAAGACTAGATCGGATACGATCATTATCGCTTCAATCAACAATGAGACAGGCGATATCAAGCTTTGCTCTGTTTACCGTGATACTTATCTTAATCTAAGTAACGATTCATATACCAAGTGTAATGCGGCATATGCAGAGGGTGGCCCCATGCAGGCTATCTCAATGCTTAATATGAACCTTGACCTTGATATCAAGGACTTTATTACAATCGGATTCAGAGGACTTACTGATGTAGTTGATGCTCTCGGCGGTGTCGAGATTGAGATTACAGAGGATGAGATCACTCACCTTAATAACTATCAGGCATCAATGGCTACAGAGCTCAAGATGGATTACAAGCCCGTAGAATCAGCAGGTATGCAGACACTTAACGGTCTTCAGGCAACAGCTTATTGCCGTATCAGATATACAAAGGGTGATGACTTTAAGCGTGCCGAGAGACAGAGAACAGTGCTTATGGCTTGCCTTGAGAAAGCTAAGGGTATGAGCCCCGACAAGCTTGAGGAAATAGCAAATAAGGCGTTCAATGAGACATATACTTCACTTGATCTTGTTGATATCATTGCACTTCTTAAGAATATTACCAAGTACAATGTTGTAGACAACAACGGATTCCCTGAGGAAAGCATGCGTACTACAGGTACTATCGGTAAGAAGGGTAGCTGCGTAGTTCCCAAGGACCTTGACAGCAACGTTAAGTGGCTCCACGAGTTCTTGTTTGAAGACTCTGCTTATGAGATATCTTCTGATGTTCAGAAATACAGTGATAAGATTAAGTCAGATACAAGTGCGTACGTGAACTGAGAATAATTAAACTCATGGTTATTGAGGGGCGGGTTCTGTATGAGCACGCCCCTTTTTTATCCAATATCATTTGCGTTCGAGGTTAGCGATGCAAACAGTTGATGTAATTATACCTACTTACAAACCTGATATATCTCTTTTTACCCTGATCGAGGATCTCGAGAAGCAGTCACATTCTCCCGAGCACATCATCATTGTGAATACGGAAGAGAAGTACTGGAACGAGTTAAAAGAAAAATCGGGTGTTGATATTACTGCGAAATTTGACAACATCATAGTGAGGCATGTATCCAAAAAAGAGTTTGATCACGGCGAGACGAGAAATCTCGGAGTTTCTCTTTCAAATGCAGAGTTCTTTCTCATGATGACTCAGGATGCATTTCCAAGGGACAAGGTTCTTATATCGAGTCTCGTTAAGTCTTTTGACAGTGATTCGGCTGCGGCTTATGCAAGACAGTATCCCAAGTCGGATTGCAATCTTGCCGAGAGATATTCGAGGAAGTTCAATTATCCGAACGAGCCTATGAAGAAGACTCAGAAGGATATTGGGAAGCTTGGGATCAAGACATATTTTTGTTCCAATGTATGTGCCATGTACAAAAGAGAAGTCTATGACAAGATAGGCGGATTTACCCATAAGACTATTTTTAACGAGGATATGGTGTATGCCGGAACGGCTTGTCAGATGGGATATGCGATCATGTATGTTCCTGAGGCGGGTGTCATTCATTCTCACAACTATACGTACATGCAGCAGTTCCACAGGAACTTTGATCTCGGAGTTTCTCAGACGGATCATCCGGAGATCTTCGGTGCGATCAAGTCGGAGACTGAGGGTAAAAAAATGGTCAGACAGACCATTGATCATTTCAAGAACATCGGTAAGCCGTATCTTATACCCGATTATGTGATCATGTGCGGTTTCAGATGGCTTGGATACAAACTGGGAAGAAATTATAAGAAGCTTCCCCGGAAACTGGTAATTGGTTTTTCAATGAATAAAGAGTACTGGAAGTAGTACTTGGAGAAAAAGATGGAATTGGATCTTGCGGGAAGCAATATTAATATATCTGATGATATAAACTCCTGGGAAGAAGTTAATCTTCTCTATAATTCTGCGCTCAAGCAGATAAGGACCAAGATTGAGATCCTCAATGAGGAGTTTCAGGAGGTTCACAGATATAATCCCATAGAGCACATTAAGTTCAGGCTGAAAGAGCCTGAGAGCATAGTTAAAAAACTCAGAAGGAACGGATATGAGTCGACCATAGCCAATATGGTGCGTTATGTCAATGATATCGCGGGTATTCGTATTATCTGTTCATTTACTTCCGATATATACAGGATTGCCGAGATGATCAGCAATCAGAAGGATATCCAGGTGCTTACCATCAAGGATTATATTATGAATCCCAAGGCGAGCGGATACAGAAGCTATCATATGATAGTTTCCATTCCTGTTTATCTTTCGGACAGGATAGTCAACGTCAAAGTTGAGATACAGATCAGAACCGTAGCGATGGATTTCTGGGCTTCACTCGAGCACAAGATTCAGTATAAGTTCGAATCCAAGGCTCCGGCCCACATCAATTCAGAGCTATACGAGTGCGCAAGAATGGTAGCGGATCTCGATGCACGTATGTTGTCGCTTAATGATGAAATTCAGGCGATATCTGAGGGAAGAAAGGAAATGTGAGACGGACTCTTTTGAGTCAAGACTCGAAATGGGGCATAAAAAAATCCCCATAACATGAGGAGTGGGTAGACACGTTTCCGCACCTACCCTATTATGAAAAAATCTATCTTTTGTTTTTAGGTTTGCCGCTTGTTCATCGGCTGTAAGAATAATATACATGGAGAATGTGAACAAAGTATGAACGCGGTATGAATAAAAGGTAAAAGTGCATAATGAAGCTCTTTTTTCTAATATCATCTTGTCTAAATTGCACAATAAATGTTAAGCTATATTGTACGCTAATGAGGGGAGATGTGCTTTGTGTTTGGAGGAAAAGTCATGGATAGCATAATGGACAAAATCGCAGAAAAGATCAGTGCTCAGGACCTTATCAGAGCCAATTCACAGGCAGAGACTGCAGAGGCAGCGCGTATTAAGCAGGAAGCCGAGCAGTACAGACGTCAGCTTGAAGAGATCAGGAATAATGACAAGGATTACAGACAGCAGCTTGATGAGTATATGAAGCAGAACAGGGATTATTCCGAGGATTTCGAAGATATCAAGGACAAGATTTCGCAGAATGATCAGAAGATTCATGATATAGGTGTCCAGACCTATCGTAATGTTCAGGCCGTGGTTGAGAAATCAGGCAACAAGACGATGGAAGAACTTAAGGAAATAGAGAGAAGAGTTGAAACGGTTACCGCCATTTCGGAGAATAAGAACGGCGGTCTTATGCCCGTTGTTATTATCACTCTTATTATTTCAGCAGCGGATCTCATTATTAATGTTTTGAGACTCCTGGGGATTATTTGACTAAATTAGGAAAGATTTTTTTACTGTTATGAAGTTTGGAAATACAGTTTTTCACAATAAGATTAAAATATGGTTTTTGCACAGTGCTCTTTTTGTAATAGTGCTGTGGATATTGTTCATGCCCAGCATGGTGACTTATCGCAAGGGTGGCAACAACTACTTTACCGTCAAGCTTAATGACGTTGTTGTAGGACACGCAGGCTCCAAAGGTGATGCGTATGCCGCTTACAGAAAGGCGAGAAGACTGTTCGCGGTCGGAACAGAGGAGCTTACTCTTTCAGACTCCGACATGACTATCGAGGGCAAGAACGTCACCTGGGGCGGAGTGGATTCCACGGATTCAATGGCTCACAAGATGGTGGACATTCTTAAGAAGAACAAGAAGTCTACCCTTAACAGGGCTTATTCTATAAAAATCAATCAATTTGCGATCAATCTTTCAAGCATAGAAGAGGTTATGCAGCTCCTTGATTCGTCTATTACCAAATACGACGAGGAGCAGAAGTTTGACGTCAAGCTTATCTTGGATCCCACCAGAGAAGTTAATGTCCTTACTCCGCAGGTTGTCAACAAAGAGGAAGCGCAGAAGGAAGAAGAAAGTGCCGAGAACCAAATGCCCGAGGCCGGTTTTTCGTCCTTTGTTACCGAGGAATTCAACAAGGCTGCGCCTCTTGCGTATGATAAGGATTTCTCTGATTACAAGCTCGGTCTTATTGACATTGATTTTGGAGACAAGGTTGAGATCGTTGAGAGTTATCTTCCCGATGAAGAGATCAGCGATCTGAATACAGCGATAGAAGAAGTTACCAGGGATAAAGAGACACCGACGATCTACGAGGTTCAAAGAGGTGATGTCCTTGGAACAATTGCGGAGAAGTTTAATCTGTCGGTTGATGATCTCGTTAAGATGAACGAGACTCTCAATGATGAGAATACTATGATCCGAGACGGCGATGAGCTTAAGGTTAATGTTCCTATGCCTTTGCTTTCCGTCAACTATACTATCGAGGAGTACTACGAGGAAGACTACGAGGCAGAAGTTCAGTATGTCGACAACGATTCCTGGTATACGACAGAGACCAAGGTCCTTCAGGAACCTTCTGCAGGACACCGTAAGGTTGTGGCTAAGAGAAGCTATACTAACAGCGACGTTACGGGTACCGAGATAGAAAAAGAAGAGATTACATATAAGGCAGTTCCCAAGATCGTTGAGAGAGGAACAATTGTGCCTCCTACATATATTAAGCCTATTTCCGGCGGACGACTTACTTCCGGATTCGGTAAGAGAAACAGACCTACCAAGGGAGCAAGCTCTTTCCACAAGGGAGTCGACTGGGCAACACCTGTCGGAACAGCAGTCATGGCATCTTCATCAGGTACGGTTACAAGAGCCGGATGGGGAAGCGGATACGGATACTGCGTATATATCAGACACCCTGACGGAAAAGAGACCAGATACGGCCATCTGTCCAAGGTACTCGTTAAGGTAGGACAGAGTGTCGATCAGGGACAAAAGATAGCTCTTTCCGGTAATACCGGTGTATCGACCGGACCTCATCTTCACTTTGAGATCTTGGTCGGCGGATCACAGGTAAATCCGCTTAATCTTCTTAATTAAAGGTATTTGATCGGTATGGGCGGTCTTATGGCTGTTCATACCGACTTTTTTGACAGGGGTATGGTAATGTGCTATTAATATATTTTGGTTGAGTATGTTTTTTCTCATACAATACTTAGACCAAGCAGAGAGGCTGCATATGGAAAAATATGTGATAAAAGGCGGTAATTCTCTCGTTGGTGAGGTGGAGATAGGCGGAGCTAAGAATGCTGCATTACCTATCATCGCTGCTTCACTTATGACAGATGAGACCGTTACTATAGAAAATATGCCTGATGAAGCTGATACCAATGTCATGCTTCAGGCCATAGAGAGCGCCGGTGCCATTGTTGATAGGACCGGAGCACATTCCGTTAAGATCAATGCTTCACAGATCAAGGGATATACCTTCGATAACGAATATATCAAGAAGATCAGAGCTTCTTATTATTTCCTTGGAGCGCTTCTTGGTAAATGCAGAAAGGCCGGAGTTGTTCCTCCCGGAGGATGCAGTATCGGTCTTCGCCCTATGGACCAGCATATCAAGGGCTTTAAAGCGCTTGGTGCAGAGGTTAATATCGAATACGGAATAATTGATGTTCATGCCGATAAGCTTGTCGGAAGCCATATTTATCTCGACGTTGTAAGTGTCGGAGCTACTATCAATATCATGATGGCGGCTTGTATGGCAGAGGGTAAGACCATCCTTGAGAATGCGGCTAAGGAGCCTCACGTAGTTGATGTGGCTAACTTCCTCAACAGTATGGGTGCCGATATCAAGGGCGCAGGTACTGATGTTATCAGGATCAAGGGTGTTGAGAAGCTTCACAGCACGGAATATGCGATCATTCCCGATCAGATCGAGGCAGGTACATTTATGCTTGCTGCGGCTGCAACAAAGGGTGATATTACTATAAAGAACGTAATTCCCAAGCACTTGGAATCTATAAGTGCCAAGCTTGTTGAGATGGGATGCCAGATTCATGAGTCTGACGATGCGGTCAGAGTTGTGGCGACCAAGAGACTTAACAATACTCATGTTAAGACGCTTCCTTATCCGGGATTTCCTACGGATATGCAGCCACAGATTGCGGTTGCGCTCGGACTTGCAAGTGGTATCAGTATTGTTACCGAGAGCATTTTTGAGAACAGATTTAAATACGTTGATGAACTCACACGTATGGGAGCAAGCATCAAGGTTGAGGGTAGCACGGCTATCATAGAAGGCGTGGATAAGTACACAGGAGCAGCTATTTCGGCTCCCGACCTTAGAGCAGGTGCTGCACTTGTTATCGCGGCTCTTACAGCTGAGGGTATCTCAACGGTTGAGAATATTCATTACATCGAGCGAGGCTATGAAGACTTTGATCTTAAGCTCCGCGAACTCGGTGCTCAGATCGAGAAGGTCGACAGCGAGTATGATACACAGAAGTTTAAATTAAAAAATGCCTAATAAGGTCAGAATAAAATGGCGTAAAGATACCCCGGCAGGATTTCCTGTCGGGGTTTTGAATTTGAAAGTATTTAGATAATTTCTTTTATATACACTCCCGGGCATTTGGAAAGGTCGATGTAGTCATCGCCCACCTTGATCGTCGGGCGTGAGAGCTTCATCTTGTTGATGAAGATGATCTCACCGACTTCGCCGGTGTTGAGTTTTACCGTGTTGAGGATATAAGTATTTACTATGTTTGTCAGGAAGGCAAGTATCATTTCCGCATCATATTTCTGGAAGCCTTCGTCTTCAAACATTGATATAGCGATGAACGGACACAGCGGTCCGCGGTAGTATCTTGCGCTTGTCATTGCATCATAGACATCTGCGATGGCAACGAGCTTTGCGAACTTATCGATCTGTGGTCCCTGAAGATGATAAGGATATCCGGAGCCGTCGCATCTTTCGTGATGCATGAGGCAGGCGTTCTTTACATGAGCGCTGATATCCAGATCTTTTATGCTTTGATAGCCCTGTATCGGATGAGTCTTTACTATAGTGTATTCATCCTGCGTGAGCTTGGCGGGCTTTGTTATGATCGCTTCCGGGATCAATATCTTTCCGATATCGTGGAAAAGACCTGCCTGAGTGGCAACCTCAATTTCTGTATCGCTCCATCTTAGCCACTGTGCAAGTATGTTTGAGATAAGCGCAACGTTTATGCTGTGAGTAAAAGTTGCGTCATCGTAGGTCCTTAGGTTGTGGAGCATATCGAATACGCCCGATGCCGTGCGCTCTTTTTCAAGAAGACCATAGATCGGAGCAGTCATATCGCTTATGTTGAGGTCTTCGTTGTTGGCCAAAATATCTTTTATCGTGTGCTCAAAATTAGCGGCACACTCTTCAAAGTCGTGTTTAAATTCAATAAATTCAGGGGATTGTTTAATGCGCTCAGAATAAGAAAGCCCCGCGTTTGGAGTAGAGTCTTCGGATGAAATTTCAACAAGGTCATCTTCAACAAGAACATCGATAACGGAATGAAACGCAAGTCTTGCAATTTCTTTCTCGTCAAGAACGGTTCCTTTTTCCAAAAGTGTAGTAGTGGAGTCAAAAGTATGAACATCATTTGCCAGCACCATTCCGGGTGCGAGCTGCCTGGTAAGAATTCTCTTCATATAATCCTCATAGCGGCACGTTTCTACAAAATAGTGATAAGTAAATTATAGTTTTGCACATAGTGTTTGTCAAACAATTAGCGGTTTTTCGACTGTCAAAAAAGCTTGCGAAATTAAGAAAAATTTGATTGACACTTTTGGCTATTGGGACTAACATAACTCTAGAAAAAATAATTCTTCGGGGCAGGGTGAGATTCCCAACCGGCGGTAAAGTCCGCGACCCGCTTAGGCGGCTGATTTGGTGAGATTCCAAAACCGACAGTACAGTCTGGATGAGAGAAGAATGCAAGATGTTTGCTATGCTCGATTATTGTCCCCAAGTCTTTTTGGCTTTGGGGATTTTTCTTTTTCCTTCCCCGAAAAAAGGAGAATGTATGAAACTTATAACCAACATCATGACCGACTTCGCGCGTTTTGGTGCGCTTATGGTCATTATTCTTTTGACTTTTGTCATTGCTTATCTTTTTGAAAAGATCGCAAAGATAAAACAGGGCGATAACACAAGAGTCCTTGATGTAAGGAAGCTTGCGATCGTAGGTGTTTTCTCGGCTATAGCTTTCGGACTTATGCTTTTTGAATTCCCGCTTCCGTTTGCACCTTCGTTCTATGAGTTTGATTTTAGCGATATCCCCGCACTTATCGGCGGATTTGCGGCAGGACCTCTTGCGGCAGTCATGATTGAATTCATCAAGGTTCTTATGAACTTGATCTTCCAGGGAACCAATACAGCTTTTGTCGGAGAGATAGCAAACTTTGTTGTCGGTGCTGCTTTTGTTCTTCCCGCAACGATCATCTACAGATTTAAAAAGACACGTAAGACAGCGTTTCTTGGTTGTCTTTGCGGTGCGCTTTGTATAACAGTTACCGGTTCTTTGCTTAATGCATATTTCCTTCTTCCTACATTTGCAGCTATGTGGGGAAGCGGTATTGATACATTTATAGGAATGGGTGCGGAGATCAATCCCGCCATCAACAATCTGCTTACGTTCTGTCTTTTCGCAGTTGCTCCTTTTAACCTGTTAAAAGGTGTTGTTGATAGTATAGTTACTTTCTTGGTATACAAGAAACTCAGCCCGATACTTAAACACGGTTTCAATAAGCCGGCACAGAATAATAACAAAAAAGAAGCCTAAGCGGCTTCTTTTTTTACATGTTTTTGCCATACACCACTAACAATGGTATATTAAAAGTGGTGTATTATGATAAGCGAGAGGACATTATGGAGATAGTTACTAGGCACGAGACGTTCAGTGCGCAGGAAACCTTTGATATAGGTAAAAGAATCGGAGAGAATGCAACTCCCGGAATGGTCTATACTTTGATAGGCGATCTTGGCGTTGGCAAGACGGTTCTTACGCAAGGTGTTGCGGCGGGACTTGGGATACAGGGACCTGTTAGCAGCCCTACTTTTACAATATTACAGGTGTACGACGAGGGCAGAATTCCTTTTTACCATTTTGATGTATACAGAATAGGTGACGTCAGCGAGATGGATGAGATCGGCTATGAGGATTATTTTTACGGAGACGGAGTCTGCTTCATAGAGTGGGCTAATCTCATAGAAGAGATACTTCCCGAGCACTACACCGAGATCGTGATAGAGAAGAACCTTGAAAAAGGCTTCGACTATCGCCTTATAACAATGACTTCCAGGTGAAAAATGAAGATACTTGCAATTGATACATCGGGACTTGTGGGTGCTGTCGCAGTTTCGGACGGCGACATATTGCTTTCACAGTTTTCGATACAATATAAAACTACACATTCAGAGATACTTATGCCGATGCTTGATGACATCAGGGAAAAGGTACATCTTGATCTTAAGAGCATCGATGCCATAGCTGTAGCGATGGGCCCCGGCTCTTTTACGGGACTGCGCATAGGAAGTGCAACCGCCAAGGGACTTGCACTTGCGCTCGATAAGCCTATCATCCCGATACCTACCGTTGACGGCATAGCATATAATCTCTACGGAGTTGAAAAGATAATATGTCCTATGATGGATGCCAGAAGGGGCCAGGTGTATACCGGCCTTTATACTTTTGTGCCTTGCAAGGGTGAGGGCGAAAGCCGGGAGCAGACCTTTGAGATGCAGGTTATTAACGAGCAGATGGCGACATCAGTTGAAGATATTGCGGAGAAGATAAACGCGATCGGTAAGCCCGTTGTCCTTTTGGGAGACGGGGTTCCGGTCTACAGAGACAAGCTGGATAAGCTTATAAAGGTTCCGTATTCGCTGGCTCCTTTTCACCAGAACAGGCAGAATGCCGCTGCTCTTGCAGCACTTGCCGTTCAGTACGCGCAGGAAGGCAGGATGATAGACGGCGATGATTTTGCGCCGGAATATCTGAGACTTTCGCAGGCTGAAAGAGAAGCGAGTGAAAAAGGTACAAACGCAGTACCTACGGATAAGATCGCTAAAGCACCCAAAAATCCGGGTATCATAAGAGTGAGCGAGATGACGGCGGAAGATGTTTCCGATGCCGCAGCGCTTGAAGCTCTGTGCCTCGGAAAAGAGGCTTGGTCGGAGAAGCAGCTTCTTGAAGCGCTTTCTCTTGATGACACGATATATCTTGTTGCAAAGAAAGCCGGCAGAGTTGTGGGACTGTGCGGAGTTCGAAATGTGTCGGGCGACGGTGAAGTTACCAATGTGTCCGTTTCGGGCGACTGCAGAAGAGAGGGCGTCGGCTATAAGATGGTCAAACAGCTTCTTGAAAGAGGAAGAGGGATCGGCATCGAGAATTATACTCTTGAAGTAAGAGCAGGAAATGCCGCTGCCATAAGACTTTATGAGAAGCTTGGATTCGTCAGCGAGGGCGTGAGACCCGGATTCTACGACGAGCCAAAAGAAGACGCTGTAATATATTGGAAAAGGAACTGATTTATGATAGATGTTTGTTTGCTTGGAACCGGCGGAATGATGCCGCTTCCAAACCGTTTACTTACTTCGCTTTTTGTTAAGTACAACGGACGAGGAATATTGATAGATAGCGGAGAGGCTACCCAGATCGCGATGAAGAAGAAGGGTATCAGCTCCAAACCCATAGATGTTATCTGCTTTACTCATTACCACGCAGATCACATCAGCGGCCTGCCGGGACTTCTTTTAACAATGGGAAACGCCGAGAGAACGGAGCCGCTTTTGATGGTTGGACCCAAGGGACTTGAAAGGGTTGTAAATTCGCTCAGAGTCATTGCTCCTGAGCTTCCGTTTGAGATTAAATTCAAAGAACTTACGGGAGACGAAGTTTCTTTTGAACTTGAAGGAAATCCAGAATTTACGATAAAAGCGTTTAAGGTTAACCACAACGTTATTTGCTACGGCTATACTATGAGCCTTAGAAGACAGGGTAAGTTCAATGTTGAGGCCGCAACTGAGGCCGGAATAGATAGGAAGTATTGGAACGCGCTTCAAAAGGGCGATACGGTAACGCTTGATGACGGCACGATCTATACGCCCGACATGGTGCTCGGCGAAGAGAGAAAGGGCATCAAACTTACTTATACGACAGATACAAGACCTACGGACAGCATAGTTAATAACGCCAAGGATTCAGATCTTTTCATATGTGAGGGAATGTACGGCGAGAAGGACAAGATCGCGAAGGCGCGTGAGCACAAGCACATGACATTTTACGAGGCTGCGGATCTTGCAAGGAAAGCGGGCGTAAAAGAGCTGTGGCTTACGCACTACAGTCCGTCGCTTGTTAATCCTAAGGAGTTTTTACCTGAGACCAAAAAGATATTTGATAAGACGGTTGCCGCTAAGGACGGCCGCAGCGTGACACTTAGATTTGAAGATTAAGGCTAGAGGGGGAAATGAGATGAACGGTACAAAATCAGCAGTTATCAAGTCGGTGGTATTGATCTTTTTTGCAGCTCTTATCGTTCTTGGAATGTATCTTCTTTTAACAAGGAACAAGGAAAAAGAGCCTAAGTATGACGAGAGTTATGCGCTTTCATCGGTGGATGAGATAACAACGACCAATCTTGATAAGAACTATCCTGCCAATCCCAAGAAGGTAGTTGAGCTCTATGCCAAGACCATGCAGATTCTCTACAGAGAGACTTATTCCGCAGATCAGGAGCTTAAGATGATCACTGTTCTTTCGGGGCTTATGGACGATGAGCTTCTTGCCAATCAGGCCAACTTCACTCAGTCCATGAGGAATGAGGTTCAGGAGAGGAAAAAAGAAGACTACTCGATCTCAAATTATGTCGTGCTTACCAAGGATATCGATGAGACTACGGTAGACGGCAGAAAGATGTGCCATGTCGATCTTATGTATTCATTAAGAAAAGGCACTTCGGGAACTTCAATCTTAAAATATCGCTATGTCATGAGACAGGACGATGCGGGAAACTGGAAGATCATGGGATGGGATCTCGCACCAAATGATGAAGACGATAATTGACGGGAGAATTTTATGACAGAATATCATGCTGACGACTACGGGCTTTTTCCCGAGCAGAGTCGCCATATCATAGATTGCTATCATACAGGCGCGCTTAACGGCATCAGCATCATGCCTAACAGCCCTTATTTATCCGCTTGTATGGATGAGATAAAAGACATTAAGGATAAGCTTCTTATCACGGCGCACCTGAACTTCGTGGAGGGAAAGCCGATCACGGGCAGCAATGCGAGCAGACTCACCAATGCTGCCGGCAATTTTGACATCGGATTTTTGAAGCTTCTTATAATAAGTTATATTCCGGTGATCAGGCTCTTTTACAAAAAGCAGCTTGCGACCGAGATAAAAGCACAGCTTAAGGCTTGTGAGCCATATATGAATAACGGAGAGTTCAGAATCGACGGGCATGTTCATTATCACATGATCCCCGTTGTGTTTGACGCTCTTATGGATGTGCTTGGCGCCGAAGACTATAAGGTTTCTTATATAAGATTCCCCAAGGAAGTGCTTGGCGTCTATTTAAAGGCCTTTGGCAAGGTAAAAGACATTAAGCCCATAAATGTAGTCAAGTCTCTTATTTTAAACGTTCTGAGCGCGAGAAATGAGAGAAAATACGGCGAAGAGTTAAGGCGTATGGGAGTTAAGAGTAAGCTCTTTATGGGAGTTATGCTTTCGGGCCACATGTTCTATGAAAATGTGATGGCTTGCCTTCCTTATCTTGGAGATGTGCTTGCGGATAAGGGCGAGAGTGAGGTGGAGCTTTTATTCCATCCGGGAGACGTGTCCGTACCCGAGGATATAAAGTGCCTTACGAGCAAGGACGACTACGAGTTCCTTACTTCCGCCAATAGGGAAAAAGAGGCGAAGGCTCTTAAGAAGCTCGGAAGCAATTTGAAGCGCTGAGAGATGCTTTAGCGAATCAGGCTTGGCGTTTTGGTATTTGAATGAAGGATAGATATGGAAATAAACAAGAACGTTGAGGATGACGGCGTCATCTTCATGTCGATCAAAGATAAAGATAAAAAAGAAGATATTAAGGTGAACGATTCGGTAGGCGATGAGGATGTGACGATCCTTGCCATCGAGAGTTCATGTGATGAGACTGCGGCGGCGGTCGTGCGAAACGGAAGGGAAGTTTTGTCTAACATCATTTCTTCCCAGATTGCGCTTCACACGGTGTATGGCGGCGTGGTGCCTGAGATTGCGTCCAGAAAGCATGTTGAGAAGATGAACGGCTGCATTCGCGCAGCGCTTTCTGAGGCGGAGCTTACTTTGGATGATATAGATGCAGTTGCCGTAACTTACGGGCCCGGGCTCGTAGGTGCGCTTTTAGTCGGCGTTTCTGAGGCTAAAGCAATCTCTTTTGCCACGGGAAAGCCTCTTATCGGCGTGCATCACATTGAAGGTCATATCAGCGCCAATTTTATCGAGAATAAAGAGCTGAAGCCTCCGTTCATGTGCCTTGTCGTATCGGGCGGACATTCTCACCTTGTGGTCGTTAAGGACTACGGCGAGTATGAGATCGTCGGACAGACCAGAGACGATGCGGCGGGAGAAGCTTTTGACAAGGTTGCGAGGGCGATAGGACTCGGATATCCCGGCGGCCCCAAGATTGATGCGGCGGCCAAGAAGGGTAACCCCGATGCGTTCACTTTCCCTCAGGCTAAGATAGCCGATGCGGAATACGATTTTTCTTTTAGCGGACTTAAGTCGGCGGTGCTTAATTATATAAACCAGGCTAAGATGCAGGGGCAGGAGCTTGATGCAAACGATGTGGCGGCTTCTTTCCAGAAGGCTGTTGTCGAGGTGCTGGTAGGTCACGCCATCAGAGCCTGCAAGGAGTACAAGATAAACTCTCTGGCCATTGCCGGAGGTGTTGCGTCAAATACGGCGCTTCGCGAGCTTATGGAAAAAGAGTGTAAGGCTAATAATATAAGCTTTTACAAGCCTTCGCCCGTTCTTTGCACGGACAATGCGGCGATGATAGGCGCTGCGGCTTACTACGAATACAAAAAGGGAAAGCGCTTCGGGCTGGATCTCAACGCTGTTCCGAATCTTCCGTTGGGAGACAGGGAGAGGCGTTATCACGCGGGAAGGTGATCATATGAAGACTGTAGCTATAGTTCTTGCGGCCGGCAGCGGCAGCAGGATGAAAACAGATGTAAAAAAACAATACCTTGATATAGGCGGAAAGCCGCTCATCTTCTATTCGTTAAAGGCTTTTGAAGAGAGTATCATAGATGACATCGTGCTCGTTGTTTCAAGGGGCGATGTTGATTATGTGAAAAAAGAGATCGTGGAAAAGTACGGCTTTGACAAGGTGAAAGCCGTTGTCGAGGGCGGACTCTACAGATATCACAGCGTGCGTCTCGGACTTGAAGCGGCGGATGTCGACTGTGATTATGCTTTTATCCACGACGGTGCAAGACCTTTTATCGACAACGATATCATAATGAGGGCGCTTCATGCGGTGAAGGAATTCGGCGCGTGCGTAGTGGGTATGCCCGCAAAAGATACCATCAAGATCGCTGACGACAAAGGCTTTGCGGAGTCAACGCCCAACAGGGACAAGGTTTGGATGGTGCAGACACCTCAGGTCTTTTCATATAAGACGATACTCGAGCTGTACAGACGTCTCGACAGGGAAGAAGGAGAGCTCATGGCAAAGGGAATAAACATAACCGACGATGCCATGGTCTGCGAGTATTATTCTGACCAAAAGATAAGGCTGGTAGAGGGTTCGTACAACAATATCAAGATCACAACGCCCGAGGATATTGCGGTTGCGGAAACGATATTACGGGAACAAAGTTAACAGCCTTAAAAAAAGTTCAAAAAAGTTTGAAAACATGCTTGACATGCGTACTAAGCTTTGTTAATATAATTCTTGCGCTGCGCGAGATGCGACAGCAACTTGCACAGAGCGTTATCTCATCTGAGGTAAGATATAAGTTAACTCGGAGCGATATCGAAGCGGTCATAACGAGGCGGTCTTGAAAACCGTTTGGCGGCAACGCCACAAGGGTTCGAATCCCTTTCGCTCCGCTTTAATTATGAACACGCTGTTAATAACATACTTATGTTGTAATCAACTATTTTGCAGAAGTACTCAAGTGGTTGAAGAGACACCCCTGGAAAGGGTGCAGGTCGTTAATAGCGGCGCGAGGGTTCAAATCCCTCCTTCTGCGTTGCCTTACGCAATCAGTAAGGATCATAATTAACAAGTACCTTGACAAATAAACAGTAATGCAACCCTGAAAAATTCCAAGAGAATAATTCAGAACAAATTAGTAAATTAACGGACAGAACAAAAGCCAAGCTTAGTTTTGACCGGATCAACTTTTATTTTAACGTGAGAGTTCGATCCTGGCTCAGGATGAACGCTGGCGGCGTGCCTAACACATGCAAGTCGAACGGAGAATTTACGCTGACGAGACTTCGGTCAAATCTTGTAAATTCTTAGTGGCGGACGGGTGAGTAACGCGTGGGCAACCTGCCTCATACTGGGGGATAGCAGTTGGAAACGACTGATAATACCGCATAAGCGCACAGCATCGCATGATGCAGTGTGAAAAACTCCGGTGGTATGAGATGGGCCCGCGTCAGATTAGCCAGTTGGCAGGGTAACGGCCTACCAAAGCGACGATCTGTAGCCGGCCTGAGAGGGCGGACGGCCACATTGGGACTGAGACACGGCCCAAACTCCTACGGGAGGCAGCAGTGGGGGATATTGCACAATGGAGGAAACTCTGATGCAGCGACGCCGCGTGAGTGAAGAAGTATTTCGGTATGTAAAGCTCTATCAGCAGGGAAGAAAGACTCGTAAGAGAGATGACGGTACCTGACTAAGAAGCCCCGGCTAACTACGTGCCAGCAGCCGCGGTAATACGTAGGGGGCAAGCGTTATCCGGATTTACTGGGTGTAAAGGGAGCGCAGACGGCTTAGCAAGTCTGAAGTGAAACCCCACGGCTCAACCGTGGGCTTGCTTTGGAAACTGTTTAGCTAGAGTACTGGAGAGGTAAGCGGAATTCCTAGTGTAGCGGTGAAATGCGTAGATATTAGGAGGAACATCGGTGGCGAAGGCGGCTTACTGGACAGCAACTGACGTTGAGGCTCGAAGGCGTGGGGAGCAAACAGGATTAGATACCCTGGTAGTCCACGCGGTAAACGATGAATACTAGGTGTTGGGTGTCATAGACATTCAGTGCCGTCGCTAACGCAATAAGTATTCCACCTGGGGAGTACGTTCGCAAGAATGAAACTCAAAGGAATTGACGGGGACCCGCACAAGCGGTGGAGCATGTGGTTTAATTCGAAGCAACGCGAAGAACCTTACCAGATCTTGAGATCCAGATGAATACAGGGTAATGCCTGTAGCTCTTCGGAGCATCTGAGACAGGTGGTGCATGGTTGTCGTCAGCTCGTGTCGTGAGATGTTGGGTTAAGTCCCGCAACGAGCGCAACCCTTGTCCATAGTAGCCAGCAGTAAGATGGGAACTCTATGGAGACTGCCAGGGATAACCTGGAGGAAGGTGGGGATGACGTCAAATCATCATGCCCCTTATGATCTGGGCCACACACGTGCTACAATGTCGTAACAAAGGGAAGCGACGGAGCGATCCTGAGCAAATCTCAAAAATAACGACCCAGTTCGGACTGTAGGCTGCAACCCGCCTGCACGAAGCTGGAATCGCTAGTAATCGCAGATCAGCATGCTGCGGTGAATACGTTCCCGGGTCTTGTACACACCGCCCGTCACACCATGGGAGTCGGAAATGCCCGAAGCCGGTGACTCAACCGTAAGGAGAGAGCCGTCGAAGGCAGGTCGGATAACTGGGGTGAAGTCGTAACAAGGTAGCCGTAGGAGAACCTGCGGCTGGATCACCTCCTTTCTAAGGAAATAGGAATGAAGTAGGGAGTTGCATTGCTGTCTAGTTGTCAAAGAGACAACAGAACCTTTCCGGTGGCGATGCGCTATGGGGAAACACCCGTACCCATCCCGAACACGACGGTTAAGACCATAGCGGCCGAAAGTACTAT
>NZ_RAIS01000004.1:0-339823 GCF_003625505.1 Butyrivibrio sp. XB500-5 | reverse complement strand
TTGTACCTTGAAAACCGAATACTGAAAGAAAGATTTTAATCAGAAACTACGATTAAAAGACATCGAAAATCCAGAAACAATCAAGATTTTAGTTTTAAGATATGAAGTGATAACGCTATATCACACATATCAGAGAATAGTTATCGAAAGATACGACTGATTCTATACAGCTGACCACTTACGAAAGTAAGGGTAATGGTTAAGCTATGTAGGGCGCAGGGCGGATGCCTTGGCACTAAGAGCCGAAGAAAGACGTGATAAGCTGCGAAAAGCTGCGGTGAGATGCAAATGATCTGAGACCCGCAGATATCTGAATGGGGCAACCCGGCAGAGAAGACCTCTGTCACTGCATACTGAATACATAGGTATGTAGAGGGAACCCGGTGAACTGAAACATCTAAGTAGCCGGAGGAAGAGAAAACAAAAGTGATTCCGTAAGTAGCGGCGAGCGAACGCGGAAGAGCCCAAACCGGGGAGCTTGCTCCCCGGGGTTCGGACTGTATAATCGATGGAGTCTGCTAGTAGAAAGGGAATGGAAAGTCCCTGCCAAAGAGAGTGAAAGCCTCGTATACGAAAGCGGACAAAGCGAGACAGTATCCAGAGTAGGACGAGACACGTGAAACCTTGTCTGAATATGCGGGGACCACCCCGTAAGGCTAAATACTCCTTAGTGACCGATAGCGAATAGTACCGTGAGGGAAAGGTGAAAAGAACCCCGGGAGGGGAGTGAAAGAGAACCTGAAACCCTGTGTCTGCAAGCTGCGAAAGCACTATAAGCAATTAGTGCGATCGCGTACTTTTTGTAGAACGGTCCGGCGAGTTATGTATGGAGGCGAGGTTAAGCACTTAAGGTGAATAGCCGAAGGGAGACCGAGTCTGAATAGGGCGTATAGTCTTTATACATAGACCCGAAACCGGGTGATCTATCCATGGACAGGATGAAGCGGCCGTAAAAGGCTGTGGAGGTCCGAACACACATCCGTTGAAAAGGGTGGTGATGAGCTGTGGATAGGGGAGAAATTCCAATCGAACTCGGAGATAGCTGGTTCTCCCCGAAATAGCTTTAGGGCTAGCCCTGTAGCGAGCCTTTTGGAGGTAGAGCACTGAATATCCGCGGGGGCTTCACCGCTTACCAAAGATTATCAAACTCCGAATGCCAAGTAGGTGATGCACAGGAGTCAGACTACACGAGATAAGTTGGGTAGTCAAAAGGGAAAGAGCCCAGATCTACGGCTAAGGTCCCAAAGTACGTGTTAAGTGGAAAAGGATGTGGGATTTCATAGACAGCTAGGATGTTGGCTCAGAAGCAGCCACACATTCAAAGAGTGCGTAATAGCTCACTAGCCGAGAGGTCCTGCGCCGAAAATTACCGGGGCTGAAACACGACACCGAAGCCTAGGGATTGTAAGTATCTACGGGTGCTTATGATCGGTAGGGGAGCATTCACAGGGGCGTAGAAACTGTACCGAAAGGAGCAGCGGAGCGCTGTGAAGAGAGAATGCCGGAATGAGTAGCGAGATGAAGGTGAGAATCCTTCAGGCCGAATATCCAAGGAATCCAGGGTAAAGCTGATCTGCCCTGGGGAAGTCGGGACCTAAGCTGAGGCCGAAGAGGCGTAGGCGATGGACAGCAGGTTGATATTCCTGCACTTGTATATATCAGAACTGTGGGGACGCAGGCAAAAGGGATGAGCCGGGGAAGGAAGAACCGGTCCCGCAAGGGGGAACGAAGTAAAGTAGTGAAGCATCAGATATGACTGCCAAGAAAAGCCACTATTGTGTATATACAACCCGTACCGTAAACCGACACAGGTGGATGAGGAGAGAATCCTAAGGCCGACGGGAGAAGCATTGTTAAGGAACTCGGCAAAATGTCCCCGTAACTTCGGGATAAGGGGAGCCTGAGCAATCAGGCCGCAGAGAAGAGGCTCAAGCAACTGTTTAGCAAAAACACAGGTCTATGCGAAACCGAAAGGTGAGGTATATGGGCTGACGCCTGCCCGGTGCTGGAAGGTTAAGAGGAGAGGTTAGCGCAAGCGAAGCTTTGAATTTAAGCCCCAGTAAACGGCGGCCGTAACTATAACGGTCCTAAGGTAGCGAAATTCCTTGTCGGGTAAGTTCCGACCCGCACGAAAGGCGTAATGATTTGAGCACTGTCTCGGCAATGCACCCGGTGAAATTGAAGTACCAGTGAAGATGCTGGTTACCCGCGCCAGGACGGAAAGACCCCATGGAGCTTTACTCCAGGTTGATACTGGGGTCCGGTATTATATGTACAGGATAGGTGGGAGACTATGATCATGTGACGTCAGTTGCATGTGAGTCGCTGTTGGGATACCACCCTTATGATGCTGGGCTTCTAACCAAGGACCATTACCTGGTCCGGGGACAATGTCTGCCGGGGAGTTTGACTGGGGCGGTCGCCTCCGAAAGAGTATCGGAGGCGCTCAAAGGTTCCTTCAGAATGGACGGAAACCATTCGTAGAGTGCAAAGGCAGAAGGGAGCCTGACTGTGACACCGACGGGTGGAACAGATACGAAAGTAGGACTTAGTGATCCGGTGGTATGAAAGTGGGATTGCCATCGCTCAACGGATAAAAGCTACCCTGGGGATAACAGGCTTATCACTCCCAAGAGTTCACATCGACGGAGTGGTTTGGCACCTCGATGTCGGCTCATCGCATCCTGGGGCTGTAGCAGGTCCCAAGGGTTGGGCTGTTCGCCCATTAAAGCGGTACGCGAGCTGGGTTCAGAACGTCGTGAGACAGTTCGGTCCCTATCCGGCGCGGGCGTAGGATATCTGAGAGGAGCTGTCCTTAGTACGAGAGGACCGGGATGGACGGACCGCTGGTGTATCAGCTGCATCGCCAGATGCATAAGGCTGGGTAGCCACGTCCGGAAGGGATAAACGCTGAAGGCATCTAAGCGTGAAGCCCCCCTCAAGATGAGATATCCCTGCATTAGCAGTAAGACCCCTTGGAGAGTACGAGGTTAGATAGGCACAAGGTGTAAGCATGGTAACATGTTCAGCTGATGTGTACTAATAGGTCGAGGGCTTATCCATAAAGATGTATAGATCTGGAAGCATTCAGTGTTCGGTTTTGAAGGTACAATAAAGGAAATAATCCTCCTTAGCTCAGTCGGTAGAGCATTCGGCTGTTAACCGAAGTGTCGTTGGTTCGAGTCCGACAGGGGGAGCTAAAGTGGTCGTCTGGCCAAATGGCTCAACTGAAGTTCTAAGTTCGGAAAGACCTCACTAAGAACAACAGCAGAGCCTACTGCTAAGCGTTCAAAAGACGCCCGCTAAGCATTAGGCTCCGTGGTCAAGCGGTTAAGACATCGCCCTTTCACGGCGGTAACACGAGTTCGATTCTCGTCGGAGTCATTAATCAAATATTATGGTGACATAGCCAAGCGGTAAGGCATAGGTCTGCAACACCTTGAGCGGCGGTTCAAATCCGCCTGTCACCTCTAATCTGTAAGTGGAATGCTTACAGATTTTTTTTTGTCCTTTTTTCTATATGGTATAATCATATGGACTAATAATATTGGAGGCACAAAATATGGCAGAAGAGACAATGAAAGATTATACCAGGGAGATAGAGAACTCCTTCAGAAAGATAAAGGAAGGAGATATTATAGACGGTACAGTCATTGGCGTGACTGATTCTGAAGTTATTCTTGATATCAAATACTATACGCAGGGAATTATCAGAGCTGAGGAACTCAGTGATGATCCCAAATTCTCAATCCATAAAGATATAAATGTTGGAGATGAAGTATCAGCTACTGTTATATCTACAGATGATGGAGAAGGGAATATTCTTTTATCCAAGAGAAAGGCAAATGAAGTTCTTGCATGGGATAAACTGAAGGCATTACTTGAGTCGGAAGAATATGTTGATGTTAAGATCTCTGAGGCGGTAAAGGGCGGAGCTGTTGCTTTCCTCGAAGGAATAAGAGGATTTATTCCGGCATCCAAGCTTGACCTTTCATATGTTGAAGAAGACAACATAAAGGATTATGTCGGAAAAACAGTAAAAGCAAGAGTTATAACTGCTGATGAAGAGAACGGAAAGCTTGTCCTTTCAGCTAAAGAATATCTCAAGGAACAGGCTGATATTAAGAGAAAAGAGATGATCTCAAATGTGGAGGTTGGTCTTGTGACAGAGGGTACGGTTGAGAGCTTACAGAACTACGGAGCATTCGTTGACCTTGGAAAGGGAATGAGCGGACTTGTGCACATATCTCAGATCTGTAATAACAGGATTGCGCATCCTTCTGCAGTACTTAAAGTCGGACAGAAGGTGAAAGTAAAAGTTATCTCGATTAAGGACGGAAAACTCAGTCTTAGCATGAAAGCGCTTGAAGAAGTAGCAGCTACTGAGATCAGAGAGGAAAAGATCGAATATACGAGTGACGGTGCTGCAACAACATCACTTGCAGCCCTTTTAAAGAATGCAGGATTTTGATAAAGTACCGAACAAACCGGTTTTTGTGATTCCGGAAGTATACGATGAAAGGAGATAATATGGACGAGGCGGTAAAAGAGCTAAAAAAAATGATTGACGAATCCGACAATATTGTCTTTTTTGGCGGAGCAGGGGTTTCAACAGAAAGCGGAGTTCCGGATTTTAGAAGTGAAGACGGACTCTATCATCAGAAATATAAATATCCGCCCGAGCAGATACTCAGTCATACCTTTTATGAAAGAATGCCTGAGGAATTCTTCAGATTCTATAAGGACAAGCTCCTGATCACAGGTGTCAAGCCGAATAAAGCACATCTTAAACTTGCTGAGCTTGAGAGCAAAGGTAAACTCAAAGCTGTAATAACCCAGAATATTGACGGTTTGCATCAAGCGGCAGGAAGTAAGAAGGTTTTGGAATTACATGGAAGCGTTCATAGAAACTACTGTGAGAGTTGTCATAAGTTCTATGATTTCGATTTTATGGCAAGTTATGACGGAATTCCCACATGTGAATGCGGAGGCAGGATTAAGCCAGATGTTGTCTTATATGAGGAAGGCCTTGATATGCAGGTTATAGAGGAATCTGTAAATTATATCAGGAACGCAGATGTGCTTATTATAGGAGGCACATCACTTGCTGTTTATCCTGCAGCAGGTCTCATAGACTATTATTCCGGAAATAAACTTGTTTTGATAAATAAGTCGGCAACACCAAGGGACAGACAGGCGGATCTTGTTATACAAGGCCCTATTGGGGAGATTTTGGATCAGATTTAATGGATATTCAGGTTGGAAACATAATAAAACTAAAGAAACAACATCCTTGCGGTAGCTATGAATGGGAAGTTTTGCGAGTCGGAGCAGATTTTAGGCTTAAGTGCCTGGGCTGTGGACATCAGATTATGGTATCCCGTAAAAATGTGGAAAAAAACATTAGAGGAATACGATAAAAAGCTTGCATTTATCATGGGTATATGATAACATATCATCCTGTGATAAATTCCTTGCTGCTTGACTGATACAAGTAGCCAGAGACCAAAAGGAGGTAACAAATAGCATGAACAAATACGAATTAGCCGTTGTTGTTAGTGCAAAGATCGAGGACGATGCCAGAACAGCCCTCATCGAGAAGGTTAAGAAGACTATCGAGAAGCATGGTGGTCAGATTACCAACATTGATGATTGGGGAAAGAAGAAGCTCGCTTATGAGATCGAGAAGATGACAGAAGGCTTCTACTATTTCATCCAGTTCGATGGTGAGTCTACAACTCCCGCAGAGATTGAGACTCGCATGCGTATCATGGACGGCGTCATCAGATATTTATGCGTTAAGAACGAGGCTTAAATACAAGAGGACGAAAATATGAATAAAGTTATACTAGTGGGACGTTTGACAAGAGACCCTGATGTTAGATATTCACAGGGAGACACAGCAACAGCAGTCGCAAGATATACTCTTGCTGTTGACAGAAGATTTGCAAGAAGAGACCAGCAGGATGCTCAGACAGCTGATTTTATCGGTATTGTTGCATTCGGTAGAGCCGGCGAATTTGCAGAGAAATATCTTAAGAAGGGCACTAAGGTTATCGTAACAGGACGCATCCAGACAGGTTCTTATACGAACAAGGATGGCGTTAAGGTATACACAACTGATGTAGTTGCGGAGGACCAGGAATTTGCTGAATCCAAGAACGCTGCTTCCAATAACGGAGGTTCATTCGGTTCTGATTTTTCAGCTGAGGCACCGGCTCCTGCTGCAGCAAGCGATGGCTTCATGAATATTCCCGACGGAATTGACGAGGAGCTGCCGTTTAACTGATTCGAGGATATTGCTTTGGCATGACCGTTACAGTTATGTAAGCGTTATCCGTAGTTAAGGAGGAATAAACAATGGCTTTCACAAAGTCTGAGAAATCCGATGCTCCTGTAAGGAGAAAGGGTGGAATGCACAGAAGAAAGAAAGTTTGCGTATTCTGTGGCAAAGATAATGTTATTGATTATAAGGATGTAGCTAAGCTTAAGAAGTTCGTTTCTGAGAGCGGCAAGATTCTTCCCAGAAGAATCACAGGTAACTGCGCTAAGCACCAGAGAGAGCTTACATCTGCTATCAAGAGAGCAAGACATCTTGCACTTATGCCTTACGTAGCTGAGTAATTGGCAGTTAGATAAAAGAATTAGAGACACTTTTTGGAAGAGATTCCAAGAAGTGTCTTTTTATCATTTATAAATTCGGATTTAAGAGTATAAATATTAAATAAAGAATATTGATATGGGTATGACCATATACTACAATCAATGTTATGAAGTCAGAATATGCTTATAAGTGGGAGTGGTATGAGAATATTGTAGGCAATCCGGAATCTTACAAGACCGATCCATTCCGAATATATGGAAATCTGTTTTTTGTCGGAACCAAAGACAGTTCGAGCATTCTGGTTGATACAAGCGACGGACTGATGCTTTTTGATACGGGATATCCGAATATGCAGGAATTCTTACTTGAGTCAATCGAAAAGCTTGGATTCAAGATTTCTGATATAAAGTTGATATTTCATACACATGGGCATTTCGATCATTTCGGAGCGACAAAGCTTCTTATCGAGAGAAGCGGTGCCAAGACACTTATGAGTGCAATAGATACACGTATTCTTAGAGATAGACCTGAGCTTGCTCTGGACTATTATCTTCCCGGAATTAAGACGGAATTTTTTACCACAGACAAGGAACTGGAAGACGGAGAAATAATTGAACTTGGAAACACAAAAGTAAAGTGTATCCTTACTCCCGGTCACACTCCGGGGGCAATGAGCTATGAGATAGCACTTAAGGGTGATGAAGGGGAGAAGAAAGCTCTTTTGTGCGGAGGAACAGGATTAAATACGCTTAACCTTGAATTTATGGAGAAATACGGGGTTAATTACAGGAAAGATTTTGAGCGGAGTATAAAGCTTTGGAAGAGCATGGAGCCAGATATATATTTGGGAAATCATACAACTCAAAGCGATATTCTTGCTAGACATAAAGAGGGAAGATCATTTATTGACAAGGAAGCCTTGCGAAAATATATCTCTGATGTTGAGCATAATTATCTAAAGATGCTAAGGGATGAGGGCTGACTTATGGAGGGTGTCAATGTATACTTTGGTGATCGTCGATGACGAGCAAAAGATATTGGATGGAATAGCAGATCTTTTTCCGTGGGAAAATATAGGTTTTAAGGTGGTTGGAAAATTTACCAACGCTAAAGAAGCATTGGAGTACCTTGACAGTGATCCGGCGGATGTTGTTATGACTGATATTAAGATGCCCGGGATTGACGGTCTTTCTTTTGCCGAAAAACTCAAAAAAGATCCAAACAGCATAGTGGTTATATTAAGCAGTTACAGCGATTATGAGTTCATGCGTAAGGCGCTTAAGGTTGAGGTTACGGATTATCTTTTGAAACCTATTAATTATGGGGAATTATCGGAGTGCTTTGACAAAATAAAGGGAATTCTTGATTCCAGAAATAAGCTGAGCGGAAATGATGAGGCGCCGTATTATGACAAGATCATTCGTCAGATTGACAATTATCTTGAGGAAAACTTTCAGAGAGCAAGTTTGGTTGGTGCGGCAGAGAGCGTAGGAATCAGTTCGGGTTATCTTTCGAAGATATATAAAGAAAAAAAGGGTGTGGGGTTTCAGGAACAGCTGAGCAATGTAAGAATGCAAAAGGCAGCAAACATGCTTATGGATCCTTCATATAAGAGCTATGAGATCGCATATCAGGTGGGTTATGACAGTCCTAAGAATTTTACAAGAGCTTTTAAGGCTTATTTTGGTGTTACACCGAGAGACTACAGAAACGGTATAAGGGGTAAAGAGTAAAATTGCTGAGGAAATATTTTATCAAACGTGCAAGATGGAACTTTATCGTAATGATAATACCCACTTTGCTTATATTTTTTCTTTTTGGGGTTTTCTTTTTGTATTCTCAGAGAGCAAGCGTTGAAAAAGAGTCGGTGAAATCGCTTGAGAGCTTTGAGGACAGTCTGGAAGCTTCTATATATAACATGGGGTATCAGCTGGATACGCTCATGAGTAATTCTTCTTTTTCCCTGGCGTTTAAAACGATGCTGGATTATCGTGGTTTGAGCCATTCGGATCTTACTACTTTTAATATGCTTAAATATCTTTTTAACAGCTATGAGTCCTCATACTCATATATCCATTCGGTTTATATGTATTTGGATGGCAGGGAAAGGTTTCTTACTTCGGATACAAGACAGATTGCCAATGTAGATACCTATTTTGACCGGGAATGGCTCGATGAGTATAAGAGCATGGCAGAGGATGAGAGGGTTTACACCGACCACAGATGGATTCAGAGGCATTCGTATGCGGAACCTGTAGAAGTAATAAGTATTTTCTATAGGATGACATATATGGACGGGGTCATTGTCATTAACATCGATAAAAGCGAGTACGGAAAGCTTCTTCGCAGTGTGCTGATATCGGAGAATCAGAAGGTCCTTCTTTATAATTCCAAAGGTGACATTATATGTATTACCGATCCTGAACTTGAAGATTTTGAAGCTTCGGTGATAAACGAAGATATCAAAAAGAGGATTCAGGGAAAAGAGACTGAACTTGGGTCAAAAAAATGGGTCAAACTGGACGGGAAATACTATTTTGCGGATATGCTTTATTCAGAATATCTTAATCTGTACGAGGTATCCGTAACGTCGCGAGCACAGCTCATGGAGGATCTGCGCATCTACATAATCATGGCTGTAGTTATCCTTTTTGTGGAAATTATCTTAATGATCCTTCTTGCGTACATATATACAAAAAGGAATTTCTCATATATCGAGGAATGCGTGGATGTTTTTTCCGCAGCAGAAAGAGGAGAAGCGGTGGAAGAGAGATTCCGGTCGGCGGATGATGAGTATTCTTTAATCTTTAATAATGTTATCAGGATGCATCTTAATAATTCCAAAATGCAGATGGATCTTCTTGAAAAGCAGCACGAGGCTCAGATGGCGCAGATGAATGCATTACAGCTTCAGATCAATCCGCATTTTATATTTAATACACTTCAGACTTTGGACTTCGAGGCGATAAAAAAAGAAGGCTATGATTCCGAAGTTCACAGGATGATACAGAATCTATCAATGGTAGTAAAGTATGCACTTTCGGAGCCGACCAGAGATGTGACGATCAGGATGGAGCTTGAATATTTAAAGGCTTATCTTGAGATACAGAATATAAGATTTGGCGGAAATGTCATTACGTATTTTGAAGTTGATGAGACCATTTATGAATGCAAGGTATTTAGGCTGATGCTTCAACCTGTTCTTGAGAACTGTTTTGAGCATGGAATCAATAACGATGAGGGCAAGATCCATGTTAAGGTCAAGATATTTGACCGAGGTGACGAGATCACTGTTTTTGTGGTTGATAACGGACGCGGAATTACGGGTGATGAACTCAAAAAGCTCTATGAAAAGATAAATAATAAGGACTCCAGAAATATAGGTCTAACCAATCTGAACAGGAGACTTATATTAAGATACGGGGAAGACCATGCTTTGAAGATAAGAAGTAAAGCGGGCTTTGGAACAGAAGTCTCATTTTCGGTTCCGAAAAACGATCCGATACAATAAAAAGAAACTATACATTCATTAAAGAAACCAATAATTAAAAAATGATACCAATAACAGAATTCCTATAAAAAAAGAGTCTTTTTTGTAAGTGGGAATTCTGTTTTGTTTTTCGAGTGAATGCTAACATAATTTTACCTAATACGATATTGGAAACAAAAAGGGAGGTTACGTAATGACGAGAAAGAAATTGATTGCACTTGTTACTTCTGTAGCTATGCTCGCAGGCGTTATGTCCGGATGCGGAATCAGCGCTCCTGAGCAGACTACAGGCACCGGCGCAGATCAGAATGCACCTGCAGCACCTAGCGCTGCTGCTCCTGCATCAGACAGTTCCGAGCCGGTTACACTGCGATTCTCTTGGTGGGGTGGAGATGCAAGACATGAGGCTACACTTGCTGTTATTGAGGCATATGAAAAGCTTCATCCAAATGTAACTATAGAGCCTGAATATGGATCATATGACGGATATTCAGAGAAAAAGACTACTGAGTTTGCTTCAGGCACAGCTCCTGATATCTTCCAGATAGAGACAGGACTCGGACCCGAGTACTATAACCAGGGAGTGCTCTATAATCTGACAGAAGGTGGAATGGATTTTTCAAACTTTGATGCTTCATTCCTTGAAGAGAACGGTCAGTTTGGTTCAGGCGCACAGTATGCTATGCCTACAGGACAGGCAGGAACCGCACTTATTGTTAACAAGACACTTATGGACAAGGTAGGAATCGATCTTTCTCAGCCTTATGATTGGGATCAGTTCTTTGAGTGGGGTAAGAAGGTAAGAGAGTATAGCAAGGATTGTTATCTCCTTTCAGCTAATACATCTTATGCTTCAGCATTCTTTACACGTACATATTCAAGACAGAAGAACAATAAGCCTATCATCGACGATGATTACAATCTGAACATGACAGAGGAGCAGTTCGTTGAACTCTTCACATATATCAAGAGACTTTATGATGAAGAAGTATGTGCTCCCGCTGCATACAAGGCTCCTTTCGGAGATCAGGACCAGGAAGATCCCAACTGGATCAAGGGTAACTATGTTGCTTCTATCGGTTATACATCATCAGCAGACGTACTTTCGGCAGCTAATGATTCTGTAGATTATATTGCAGGACAGCTTCCTCTTTATGCAGACAGAAAGAGCGACGGATGGGTTAACGATTGCCCTCAGCTTATGGGTGTATATGCAGGAACACAGCATGCTAAGGAAGCAATCGATTTCCTTAACTTCTTCTACAATGATGAGGGTGCTATGAAAACTCTCGGCACTGTAAGAAGTGTTCCTCCTACAGCAAAGGCACAGGAGATCTGTGCTAAGGAAGGCACACTTAATCCTTTGACCAAGCAGAGCGTTGAGGTCAGCATGCAGTACAACGGAAAATCTGACAGTGGCCCTACAACCGGATCAGAGGTTACAGCCATTTTGACAGATGCTTATGAGAATATATCTCATGGCACAATGAGCCCTGAAGAAGCAGCTAAGGAAACAATGGAACTTCTTAAAGACTTCTGTGAAGCTCATAAATGATCCTTATAAATATAAGATTGAATGCGCGCCGGTTATGTCGGCGCGCAGGCTATCTTAGGTAGAAAGAAGAAGTATTATGAAGAAAAAGAAACTTTTTTCCCGTGATAATCAGGCTTATTTATACTTGCTTCCGTGGATCGTAGGAATGCTTGTTTTACAGATCTATCCTTTTATCACATCGTTTTATTATTCTTTAACTGAATACAATGCACTTACCGATCCGAAATTTGTAGGGATGGCGAATTATATACGCCTTTTCACCAGAGATAAAGAGTTTTTCAAGTCACTTACAGCGACGGTGACATATGCGGTACTTACCGTTCCTTTTAAGATAATCATGTCTCTTTTTATTGCGATTCTTTTGAATAAGGGAAGAAAAGGAATAGGTGCACTTAGGACGATCTACTATCTGCCTTCATTGTTTGGCGGAAGCATGGCGGTATCGATTCTTTGGAAAATAATGTTCATGGATGACGGAATGATCAATGCTTTCCTTCACAGCTTTGGACATGAAACGATATCTTTTCTCGGAAATCCCGCTACAGCCTTGCCGACACTGAGCGCGCTTGAAGTATGGCAGTTCGGATCGTCAATGGTAATGTTCCTGGCGGCACTTAAGCAGGTACCTCAGTCGTTATACGAAGCTGTGAGAATTGACGGAGCAGGAAGGATAAAAAGCTTTTTCTCCATAACAATTCCTCAGATTTCACCGATCATTTTCTTCTGCATCATCATGCAGACAATAAACGCACTTCAGAACTTCACATCGGCATTTGTTGTTACACAGGGCGGACCGGTAAAGAGTACATATATGCTTGGTCTTAAATTGTATAACGACGGATTCCTTTTCATGAAGATGGGTTATGCAAGTGCAACGAGTTGGATAATCTTCGGTCTTGTAACAATCTTTACTTTGGTATTGTTCGGGACATCCAAATTCTGGGTATTTTACGGAGATGAATGATAGGAGAAGGGTATGTCAAAGAAATTAAAAAACAGGATCAATGAGGTAATCATGTATGTGGTTCTGATCACTATCGGAATTATAATGATCTACCCTCTCATATGGATGTTTTTTGCAAGCTTTAAAACAAATGAGGAAATATACGGAAGCATCGCACTCCTTCCGAAAAGCTACAGTTTTCAGGCTTTTGTGGACGGATGGAATGCGATAGGCGGAAATACGTATGCGGTATTTTTCAGAAATTCTTTTCTTCTGGTACTTCCCACAACGATACTTACGGTTGTTGCAAGTACGCTTACGGCATATGGATTTGCAAGGTTTAATTTTAAAGGAAAAAAGGCAATGTTTGTGCTGCTTATGTCAACTCTTATGTTGCCCAACGCTATCCTTATCATTCCAAGATATGCGATCTTCAGAGACTTGAACGTGCTCGACGGATACGGACCGTTTTATCTCATGGCGGCATTTGCGTGTTATCCGTTCTTTTCATATATGCTTATTCAGTTTTTGAGAGGACTCCCCAGAGACCTTGACGAGTCCGCATATATAGACGGCTGCGGAACATTTAAGACGCTCACGCACATTCTTTTGCCGCTTTTAAAACCGGCATTATTCTCCGCAGGATTGTTCCAGTTTTTGTGGACCTACAATGATTACTTCAATTCACTTATATACATAAATACAGTAAAAAAATATACAGTATCGATGGCTCTCAGGCTTTCACTTGATACCGAGTCGGTAGTTATTTGGAAAAACGTAATGGCAATGTCATGTCTGGCAGTTTTGCCGGTGGTTGTCCTGTTCTTCTTTGCCCAAAAGTATTTTGTTGAGGGGATTGCCACAACGGGCCTTAAGGGATAAAAGAGGAGTAGATTATCATGAACGTAAAAGACAAGGTTATAGTAATTACAGGTGGCGCCGGCGGCCTGGGATCCGAGATGGGAAGGCTTCTTTGCAAAGAAGGCGCAAAAGTCTATCTTTTGGATCTGGACGAAGAGAGGGGAAAAGAAACAGCGAAATCGCTTGAAAATGAGGGTGGAAAAGCAGCTTTTTACCGAATCGATCTTACTTCGGAAAAAGATTGGAACAATGTTATCTACGATATTAAAAATATTGAGGGAAAGATTGATGTTCTTGTAAATAATGCAGGCATCAACATCAGGAAGCCGATTGAAGAGATGAGCATTGAAGAGTGGGGTAAGATGATGCTTGTAAATACAGGCAGCACTTTCCTTGGATGTAAAGCGGTTATTCCTATAATGAAAGAGCAAAAAGGAGGAGCTATCATCAACACTTCTTCTGTGTGCGGTCTGATAGGACATAAGTATACACCGGAGGCATATACAGCAGCCAAAGGTGCGGTAACAATGTTCACAAAAGCAGTTGCATCAAGATACGGACAATTCGGAATAAGATGTAACTCGATCCATCCCAGCACTGTTAAGACTCCTTTGGTGGAGGAGATGCTCAAAAATCCGGACAGAGCAGCGGAAAGACTTGGCGAAGTACCTCTGGGAAGACTTGCAACAGCACAGGATGTTGCCAATGCGGTTCTATATCTTTCCAGTGAAGAGGCTTCTTTTATAAATGGAATAAGTATGCCGATTGATGGCGGAGTAACATGCTATTGATCAGGAGTTTGTCATTGTCAGAAAAAGGACACGATTGGGAGAAATCCCATGAAGTGTCCTTTTTTCATAAAGATAGCAATAATTGATAAAAAATTAGCAAGAATATGTATAGTATATCTGCCTGAAATATTTTAGTTTAGTATGGATGCAAAAGTTTCTATGAGCAGCCAAGTGACTGCGAGTATTAACATACAAGTAGTAAAGGAGAGTTAAGTATGAACCACAACGAATTAACAGACGAGTACTTAGCCAAAATGGACGCCTATTGGCGTGCGACTAACTATCTCGCTGCAGCTCAGTTATATCTTCTTGAGAATCCGCTCCTTCGTGAGCCTCTTAAGAAAGAGCATATCAAAAAGAAGATCGTAGGACACTGGGGTACAGTTCCCGGACAGAACTTTATCTATGTACACCTTAACCGTGTCATCAACAAGTACGATCAGGATATGATCCTTATTTCAGGTCCAGGCCACGGCGGAAACTTCTTCGTAGCCAACACATATCTTGAGGGATCATACAGTGAAGTATATCCTAACGTAAGCCGTGATATGGACGGTTTGCAGAAGCTCTGCAAGCAGTTCTCATTCCCCGGCGGTATCTCAAGCCACGTAGCTCCCGAGACACCCGGTTCTATTCACGAGGGTGGTGAGCTTGGTTATTCAATCGCACACGCTTTTGGTGCCGTATTTGATAACCCCGATCTTATCGCTACTTGCGTAGTAGGTGACGGTGAGGCTGAGACAGGACCTCTTGCAACATCATGGCAGTCAAATAAATTCCTTAACCCCGTTACAGACGGAGCTGTTCTTCCTATTCTCCACCTTAACGGCTTTAAGATTTCTAATCCTACAATTCTCGCTCGTCTTTCACATGAAGAGCTTGAGTCATTCTTCAAGGGAATGGGATGGAAGCCTTACTTCGTAGAAGGTTCAGATCCTAAGGAAATGCACCGTAAGATGGCTGAGACTCTCGACAAGGCTATGGACGAGATCAAGGCTATTCAGAAGAATGCTAGAGATAAGGGCGATGCAACAAGACCTGTATGGCCTATGATCGTTCTTCGTACACCTAAGGGATGGACAGGTCCCAAGGTTGTTGACGGTAACAAGATCGAGGGATCATTCCAGGCTCACCAGGTTCCTGTAATGATGGATAAGCCCGAGCATCTTGATATCCTCAAGACTTGGCTTGAGAGCTATCATCCTGAGGAGCTCTTTGATAAGAACGGACGTCTTATTCCCGAGCTTGAGGAGCTTGCACCTAAGGGAGATAAGCGTATCGGTGCCAACCCTCACGCTAACGGCGGTAAGCTTCTTCACGACTTAAGACTTCCTGATTTCCGTGATTATGCTATTGATGTTCCTACTCCCGGTTCTGTTGAGAAGCAGGATATGATCGAGCTTGGCGGATATATCAGAGACGTATTCAAGCTTAACGACGATCAGAAGAACTTCCGTATCTTCGGACCCGATGAGACAATGTCTAACCGTCTCAACAAGGTATTTGAAGTAACAAATCGTGATTGGAACAATGCTATCGATAAGGATACAGACCAGTTCCTTGCACAGGACGGTCGTGTAATGGATTCAATGCTTTCCGAGCATATGTGCGAAGGATGGCTTGAGGGATATCTTTTGACAGGAAGACACGGATTCTTCGCTAGTTACGAAGCATTCATCCGTATAATCGATTCAATGGCTGCTCAGCATGCTAAGTGGCTTAAGGTATGTAACGGACTTTCATGGAGACGTCCTATTGCATCTCTTAACCTTCTTCTTACATCAAACGTATGGCAGCAGGACCACAACGGATTCACACACCAGGATCCCGGATTCCTTGATCATATCTCAAATAAGAAGGCAGACGTTGTAAGACTTTATCTTCCACCCGACGCTAACTGCTTGCTCTCAACTATGGATCACTGCTTGAAGAGTAAGAACTATGTAAATGCTATCGTAGCAAGTAAGCATCCCAGACCTCAGTGGCTTACAATGGAACAGGCTGTTAAGCACTGCACACAGGGTATCGGTATCTGGGATTGGGCTTCAACAGACACTGGTGAAGAGCCTGATATCGTACTTGCATGCTGTGGTGACACACCTACACTTGAGGCACTTGCAGCTGTTGATATTCTTCACAAGGAGATGCCTGAGATCAAGGTTCGTTTTGTTAACGTTGTAGACCTTATGAAGATGGAGCCTAAGAACAAGCATCCTCACGGACTTTCAGACGTAGAGTACGATACAATCTTTACAAAGGATAAGCCTATTGTATTTGCATTCCATGGATATCCGACTCTTATCCATGAGCTTACATATACAAGAACAAACAGAAATATCCACGTTTACGGATATCATGAGGAAGGAACCATTACAACTCCTTTCGATATGAGAGTTCAGAACAAGATTGACCGTTTCAATCTCGTTATCGCTATGCTCAACAATATGCCTCAGCTTGGTAATAAGGGAGCATTCCTCATCCAGAAGATGAAGGATAAGCTCGTTGAGCACAAGGCTTACATCCATGATGTAGGTGTTGATATGCCTGAAGTTGCAGAGTGGAAGTGGACAGGCGTTAAATAATCTTTTGCGGATTTAAATAACGATATATATAAGTAGGGCATTTGCGATTATTTCGCAGATGCCCTGCTTATGTTATAATAAAACTTGGAATGTCCATTGGACAGGAAGAGGACAACATAATGTCAAATAAGAACAGAGTTAAATTAAAGGGCAAGTTGATAACATATCTTAGGATATTTACATATCTCGGTATTTTACTGGCACTTGTTAATGTGGCGATATTTACAATGAATCTGACGGCAGGTCTTATGCTTCTTGCATTTACCGCTTTGTATTTTATCGCGATCGTGTATCTTAATTTCTATAACAGGCCGATCATCATGAATGAGCTTGTAAGCTTTGCTACGGAGTACGGACAGATTCAGAAAAGGCTTCTTAGAGAGCTTGATCTTCCGCATGCCGTGCTCGATGATTCCGGCAAGATCGTATGGACCAACCAGGCGTTTGAGAGAGTGGTTCATCAGGAAAAAGGCTTCAGGAAGACTATCTTTTCTCTTTTTCCTACCATAACAGCAGATAAATTCCCACAGGGAAATGAAGAAGTTTCCTATAAGCTTGATTATGAGGACAGTAATTATACCATCAAACTCAAGAGAATATCGCTCAGAGAGATGGCTATGAACAGTGACATAATCGACGCTGACGGATATGAAGGAAGTCTTATCGCGGTATATCTTTATGATGAGACGGCTCTTCGCCTTGCCATCCAGGAAGTAGATAACCAGTCTCTTGCGGCAGGTCTTATCTATCTTGATAACTACGATGAGGCTCTGGACAGTGTTGAGGAAGTAAGAAGATCTCTTTTGACTGCTCTCATAGACAGAAAGATCAACAAATATATCGCATCCTGCAACGGAATTGCGAAGAAGATCGAGAAGGATAAATATTTCGTTGTTATGCCCAAGAAATCATGTGAGATGCTAACTGAGCAGCGCTTTGATATCTTGGAGGATGTTAAGACGGTAAATATCGGTAATGAAATGGCTGTTACCCTCAGTATCGGTATAGGAATTAACGGTCTGTCTTATGCGCAGAACTACGAATTTGCAAGAAACGCCATTGATCTTGCGCTCGGTAGAGGCGGAGATCAGGCGGTAGTTAAGAGTGCTGACAATATTTCTTATTACGGCGGAAAGAGTCAGCAGATTGAAAAAAGTACGAGAGTTAAGGCAAGAGTCAAAGCTCATGCCCTTAGAGAGATCATTTCCGGAAAAGATTCCGTTATCGTCATGGGACATAGAATGGGCGATGTGGACAGTTTCGGATCATCGGTCGGAATATATAGGATTGCCAAGACTTTGGACAGAAAATGCCATATCGTATTAAATGACGTTACGGCTTCGATGTCTCCTTTGGTTGACCTTTTCAGAAGCAATCCCGACTATGAAGAAGATATGATAATAAACAATCAGCAGGCAATCGATATTGCGGGCAGCAATACGGTTCTTGTTGTTGTTGATGTTAATAAACCAAGTATTACAGAGTGTCCTGAGCTTCTTAGGTTCTGTAAGACAATAGTGGTTCTCGATCATCACAGACAGGGAACAGAAGTTATTGAGAACGCAACGCTTTCTTACGTAGAGCCGTATGCTTCATCGGCATGTGAAATGGTTTCCGAGATTCTTCAGTATATAGGTGAAAACGTCAAGATCCATAACGAAGAAGCAGACAGTCTGTATTCGGGAATGATGGTTGATACCAATAACTTCATGAACAAGACAGGTGTAAGAACATTTGAGGCAGCTGCTTTTCTTAGAAGGAACGGCGCCGATGTTACAAGAGTGCGTAAGCTCTTTAGAGAAGACGCCATTGAATATAAGGCTAAGGCCGATGCGGTCAGCCAGGCTGAGATCTATAGAGACAGATATGCAATTTCCGTGCTTAGAACGGGGGATATAGAGAGCCCGACTATAATTGGTGCGCAGGCAGCCAATGAGCTCCTTAACATCAAGGGTGTAAAAGCAAGCTTTGTATGTACCGAGTATCAGAATCAGGTATATGTAAGCGCGAGATCCATTGATGAGGTCAATGTTCAGGTGATCATGGAAAGAATGGGAGGCGGCGGCCATATGAGCTCTGCCGGAACCCAGATGCAGGACGTGCCCGTAGAGGAAGCGATAGAAGCTGTTAAGCGTACAATAGACGATATGATTGAAGAAGGAGAGTTATCATAAATGCAGGTAATATTACTCGAAGATGTAAAAAGCCTTGGTAAAAAGGGCGAAGTTGTCAAAGTAAATGACGGTTATGCAAGAAACTTCGTTATTCCCAAGAAACTGGGAGTTGAGGCTACACAGAAAAATCTTAATGAACTTAAGAACCAGCAGAAAAGAGATTCAATAATTGCAAAGCAGCAGCTTGATGCGGCTAAGGAATATGGTGAGAAGATCAGCAAGGAGACGGTTCAACTTACCATGAAAGCAGGCGAGGGCGGAAGAGTATTCGGATCGGTTTCTTCCAAAGAAATCGTTACTGCCGCTAAGACACAGTTTGGATTTGATATAGATAAAAAGAAACTTCAGATGCCGGAACCTATTAAAGCATTCGGTACATATGAGATTCCGGTAAAGCTTCATCCACAGGTCACCACTACACTTAAGGTTTGCGTAAAGGAACAGTAAACATGGCAGATGAAACCCCTATAAAGCGCGTTTCTCCCAACAGTTTGGAGGCTGAACAATCCGTTGTCGGCGCCATGCTGATGGATAAAGAGGCGATAGAAATTGCATCCGAAATAATAATCCCGGAGGATTTTTACAACAGGCAGCTGGGGACAATATTTGAGACAATGGTGGAACTCAACAAGGAGGGCAGCGCCGTTGACTTTGTCACCTTGCAGAACCGACTTAGGGAAAAGAATGTTCCTCCGCAGGTTAGCAGCGCTGAGTACATAGGAGAACTGGTTTCCGCAGTTCCCACTTCGGCCAACATCAAGTACTATGCACAGATAGTGGCTGATAAATCAACGCTCAGAAAGCTTATTCATGTAAGCGAGGATACCATCAACACCTGCTATTCCGGTGGCGAGGATATGGAAGGGATTCTTAATGACGTTGAGAAGAACGTATTTAAGATCACTCAAAAGAGAAATATAGGGGAGTTCGTATCGATCGATCAGATCGTTATGAATGCCCTTAACAGAATAGAGAAAGCCAGCAAGATGAAGGGCAACGTAACGGGTCTTTCCACAGGATTCCTGGACCTTGATTACAGCACGGCAGGATTCCAACCTTCCGACCTTATTCTTATCGCTGCGCGTCCTTCAATGGGTAAGACTGCGTTTGTTCTTAATATCGCAGAGCATATGGCATTCCATGACGATAAATGTGTTGCAATCTTTTCGCTGGAAATGTCGAAGGAACAGCTTGTAAACAGACTTCTTGCGATGGAATCTCATGTTGATTCACAGCATATCAGAACAGGTAACATGTCAGATATGGACTGGGAGAAACTTATTGAGAGCGCTGATGTTGTCGGCAGTTCCAAACTTATCATCGATGATACTCCCGGTATTTCTATTCAGGAGCTTCGATCAAAGTGCAGAAAATATAAGATGGAGCATGATCTCCAGATCATTATGATCGACTATCTTCAGCTTATGACAGGCGGATCTGGAAGAAGTTCTGAGTCAAGACAGCAGGAAATCTCAGATATTTCAAGATCGCTCAAGGCTCTTGCCAGAGAGCTCAATGTTCCTGTTGTAGCGCTTTCACAGCTTTCCCGTGCGGTTGAGCAAAGACCGGATCACAGGCCGATGCTTTCCGATCTTCGTGAATCGGGAGCTATCGAGCAGGATGCCGATATGGTTATGTTCATCTACAGAGATGATTATTACAATAAAGATACCGAGAAGAAGGGTATCGCGGATATAATCATAGCTAAGCAAAGAAACGGCCCGATCGGAACGGTAGATCTTTTATGGCTTCCGGAATTTACGAAGTTTGCAAATCTGGAGAAGGGCCATTAAAGAGATAGCGGAAGGGATGAGCCAATCTCTCAGGGCTAAAGCCAAGCCGGGCACTCGGAAATGCTGACGCGTTTCCTCGTTCTATCGGCTGCGCCAAATAAGAAAATAAAAAAGAGCATTTTCCTAAGTGAACTTGGAAAATGCTCTTTGTTTATTTCCTTGCTTGGTTTTAGCCCTGAGTGATAGCACCTACAGGACACTGAGCTGCACAAGAACCGCAATCGATGCATGTGTTAGCGTCGATAACGAACTGTGAATCTCCCTGAGAAATAGCTGAAACAGGGCACTGACCTGCACATGATCCACAGCTGATGCAACCATCACTTATAACGTATGCCATAATTAATCTCCTTCCATAATGTAATACAGAATTGAATTTGTAACAAAATACCGGTTGGCTTTGCCGTTACCAACCTTTGATACACGATAATGATATAATAATAATAATTTTTTATCAATAGCATAAACGAAAACTTTTATCAGATGAAATCGTAAAATTATTATAAATTGACAGACAATTGCGATAAAACAGGGACTTTGAATAAGTTGCTCAAAAAGCCCGTAAATCCTTGATTCCATTGACATAAAGTGCATTAAAATGATACTATTGATTTTGGCAGAATACGAGTAAAATTCACCCGTCACAACTTTTTCATTGGGGGAAAAGGCGTGAACGGTGTTTTTGCGCTATTTCAAAGTTATATTTACACAACTTAATATTGCAGCCAAATTATTCCAAAATAGAAGGTAGGAGGAAACCAAATGGCAAGAAACATGAAAACCATGGACGGTAACGAGGCAGCGGCATATGCTTCATATGCGTTTACCGAAGTTGCAGCCATGTACCCAATCACACCCTCATCAGTTATGCCCGAGCATGTAGATGAGTGGGCAACAGCCGGAAAGAAGAACATCTTCGGACGTACTGTACAGATCACAGAAATGCAGTCTGAGGCAGGCGCTGCAGGTGCGGTTCACGGTTCACTCGTAGTAGGTGCACTTACATCTACTTACACAGCATCTCAGGGACTTCTTTTGATGATACCCGACATCTATAAGGTTGCCGGCGAGAGACTCCCCGGAGTATTCAACGTATCAGCTCGTTGTGTAGCATCACACGCGCTCAACATTTTTGGAGACCACTCTGACGTTTATGCATGTCGTCAGACAGGTGCTGCAATGCTCTGCGATTCAAGTGTACAGGAAGTAATGGATCTTACACCTGTTGCTTATTGCGCAGCGATCGAAGGACGTATTCCTTTCATCAATTTCTTTGACGGATTCCGTACATCCCACGAGATTCAGAAGATCGAGGTTTGGGACTACAAGGATCTCGATGAGATGGTTAATCACGAGGCAATCGATGCTTTCAAGGCAGGCGCTTTGAATCCTAATCATCCTTGCCAGATGGGTTCAGCTCAGAATCCTGATATTTTCTTCCAGACAAGAGAAGCTTGTAACACAGGCTATAATGAACTTCCTGACATCGTTCAGAAGTACATGGATAAAGTCAATGCCAAGATCGGTACTGACTACAAGCTCTTCAACTACTACGGAGATCCCAACGCTGAGGTTGTTATCGTAGCTATGGGTTCTGTAAACGATACTATTGAAGAGACGATCGACTACCTTGAGAAGCAGGGCAAGAAGGTCGGCGTTGTAAAGGTTAGACTTTACAGACCTTTCTCAGCAAAAGCTCTTGTAGCAGCTATTCCCGATTCTGTTAAGAGAATCCAGGTTCTCGACAGAACTAAGGAGCCCGGATCATATCGCGAGCCTCTCGCTCTTGATGTTATTGCTGCTCTTAAGGGAACAAAGTTTGAGAGCGTTCCTGTATTCTGCGGACGTTACGGACTTGGTTCAAAAGATACAACTCCTGCACAGATCGTTGCAGTATTTGAGAATACAGATAAAGAAGAGTTCACTATCGGTATCGAGGATGATGTAACTAACCTTTCACTTAAGGTTGGTGCTCCGCTCGTTACTACTCCCGAGGGAACAACAAACTGTAAGTTCTGGGGACTTGGTGCTGACGGTACTGTTGGTGCTAACAAGAACTCTATCAAGATCATCGGTGACAACACTGATATGTATGCTCAGGCATACTTTGATTATGACTCCAAGAAGTCAGGCGGTGTTACAATGTCTCACCTTAGATTTGGTAAGACTCCTATCAAGTCTACATACCTTATCAAGAAGGCAGACTTCGTAGCATGCCATAATCCTTCATACATCCGCAAGTTCAACATGGTTCAGGAAATTGTGGACGGAGGATCATTCCTTCTTAACTGTCCTTGGACAGTAGATCAGCTTGAGGCTGAGATTCCCGGACAGGTTAAGAAATTCATGTATGATCACAAGATCAACTTCTACATCATGAACGGTTCCAAGATCGGTGTTGAAGTTGGAATGGGACCTACAAGAATTAACACAATCCTTCAGTCGGCATTCTTCAATATCACAAAGATCATTCCTGAAGAGGATGCTATCAAGTTCATGAAGGACGCTGCTCAGAAGACATACGGCCGTAAGGGTGAAGACGTTGTTAAGAAGAACTGGGCTGCTATCGATGCAGGTGCAGATCCGAAGAACCTTATCAAGGTTGAGATCCCCGAGTCTTGGAAGGATGCCAAGGACGAAGGTCTTGACTTCAAGAAAGCAGAAGGATCAAGAAAAGACGTTATTGATTTCGTTAATAATATCCAGACCAAGGTTAACGCTCAGGAAGGTAACAACCTTAAGGTTTCAGATTGTCTTCCTTATGTTGACGGTGCTACACCTTCAGGATCTGCTGCATACGAGAAGAGAGGTATCGCAGTTAACGTTCCTAAGTGGGATGCAACAAAGTGCGTAGAGTGTGGATTCTGTTCACTTGTTTGTCCTCACGCTGCTATCCGTACAGTTGCTCTTACAGATGACGAAGTTGCTAAGGCACCTGAAGGACTTCAGACTAAGGATGTTAACGGTGTTCCCGGATACAAGTTCTCAATTGTTATCTCAGCTCTTGACTGTACAGGTTGCGGATCTTGCGCTAATGTCTGCGTAGGAAACAAGCAGGGCGAGACACTTACAATGGGTGCAATCGCAGATAACAAGGATGAGCAGAAGTATTTCGATTATGCTGTAACTCTTCCTGAGAAGACAGAAGTAATCGAGAAGCTTAAAGAAACAACTATCAGAGGTTCTCAGTTCAAGCAGCCTCTCCTTGAGTTCTCGGGAGCTTGCGCAGGTTGTGGTGAGACACCTTATGTTAAACTCGTTACACAGTTGTTCGGTGACAGAATGTATGTTGCTAACGCAACAGGATGTACCTCTATCTGGGGTAACTCCTCACCTTCAACTCCTTATACAGTAAATGCCAAGGGACATGGTCCTGCTTGGGACAACTCACTGTTCGAGGATAACGCAGAGTTCGGTATGGGTATGGTACTTGCTCAGAACGCACTTCGTGATGCTATCAAGGAGCAGGTTGAGGCTGTTGTAGCTGCAGGCGGCGCTGCTAAGGATGCTGCTCAGAAGTGGCTTGATACATTCAGCAACGGTGCCGAGAATACAGCTGCTACAGATGCACTTATCGAAGCACTTAAGGGCGACAGCTCAGATGCTGCTAAGTACATCATTAAGAATAAAGACTTCGCTGCTAAGAAGTCACAGTGGATCTTCGGTGGTGACGGATGGGCATTCGATATCGGATTCGGTGGTCTCGACCACGTACTTGCTTCCGGTAAGGATGTAAACGTTCTCGTTGTTAACACTGAGGTTTACTCAAATACAGGCGGACAGTCATCTAAGGCTACACCTACAGGAGCTGTTGCACAGTTCGCTGCAGGCGGAAAAGAGATCAAGCAGAAGGATCTTGCTTCAATCGCTATGAGCTACGGTTATGTATATGTAGCACAGATCGCTATGGGTGCCGATATGAATCAGACACTTAAGGCAATCGCAGAGGCTGAGGCTTATCCCGGACCTTCACTTATCATCGCATATGCTCCTTGTATCAACCAGGGTCTTAAGGCCGGCATGAACAAGGTTATGGATGAAGAGAAGAAGGCTGTAGCTACAGGATATTGGGATATGTTCAGATTCAATCCTCAGGCTGAGCAGAAGTTCACACTTGATTCCAAGCCTGCTACAGAGGACTTCCAGAGCTTCCTTGACGGTGAGGTTAGATACCTTTCACTTAAGCTCAAGAATCCCGAGAGAGCTGCTAAGCTCAACGCTATGGCTGCTGAGCACGCTAAGGAGCACAGAGCTTATCTTGAAAAGCTTGTTACTCTTTACGGAGACAAATAATAGGTCATAAAAGCCTAAAAGGCATAAAAAGGGCAGGTCCGAAAGGACCTGCCTTTTAATGTTGTAATTCCAAATAATTAAAGCGGTAATCCTGCGCGTATCAGATCTTTGCAAGTGTCTGAACGGCATTATCCTTGATGACTACCTCGTAGTGCTCTGCCAAATACTGTTCTTCGGCAGTGCTTCCTATCTCAGTCTTTCCATATTCTGTAAGAACCGAGCAGATGTTGGCAAAAACATTATCCTGAATATCGCCCTGGTGAAGAATCAGATAATACTTACCCTTGGCATCGTTCTTATATAATGTATTCTCACCGTTGAATTTCCTGCTTACTATAGCAGCGAATCTTGTAACTTCATGCATTGAATCAAATGAGAAGATCTTGGAACCATGCCTTGTCGGCTGATTTTTCTTTTTGGCTCCGGAAGTTTTCTCTTTTACCTTCTTGGCATCTGTTGATGAGCCGTTTGAAGAAGATTCAATAAAATCGGACATGTTGCTATGCTGAAGTCTCTTGAATAGACTTGCGACATCTTCGTCCTCGTCCTCTTCGTAAGAATCATCATCATATTCGTCGTATTCGTCTTCATCATCCTCATCTTCTTCGTGAACGGAAGGAGCGAAATTGGAATATCTTGTATCAAGCTCCTCGGGATCGTCTACCTTGGTAATGATAAGAACGATACATTCTGAATTGATCGGAATAGCCTCTATCATAAGAGGAGTATCCTCTGCATCGAATCCGTATTCTAAATTAGCCTGCTGCATCATGTCATGGAAAAGCTCTTTGGCTTTATCTGTTCCGTATGCAAGCTCCGTAATCTTAAGATCGCGCTTCGCAAGGTCATCTCTGGTAAGGGTGCATCTGATTTGGTGGTCATTGACTTTTTCTATTTTCATGATGCTCACCTCCTGACTTTGGAATACATAGATACTAATTTAAAGATAATTTTATGTCAATACATGTATCGACATATTTTAAAAATAAATCACCATCTACATAAAATCTTAAGAAATTTCGACGGTATTTCTTAAGATTTGTCTGATATGATTATTTTTGTGAGACGCCTTTCGAGGAAATAAATCCGGGAAGGAGGCGATAAAGGAATAATTTTTAGACTTTCTATCGTTCCGCAATCTGCGGAATGTCTATATTAGTTTCTAAAAAGAAATCCCCAAAACAAAAATAATCAACAACAGTAAACAACTACTATGTTTACACTTTTATTATAGCATAATCAGGCGCTTAAATAGCGCTAAAAAGCAGGATTTGAGGTCGGCGTCTTACATAGATTAAAATATGTCAAACCGGGTATTTTGAGCGAAAAAATGCAAGCATGGAATTATCACGATTATCAGCCTTTTGGTCAGAAAATACCCCTAAGACATGAGCAATATTTCATAAAAACAATCAATTATTAAAAGTTTATAAATGGACCCCACCATAACATACAAATCACATGATTGTTTTGTGTAGATATTGACTTTCATAATGACGTAAACATAATAGTCTGTTATAATAAAGGGCGATTGTAAAGGAGCTAGAACATGAAAAAAAAGGTGATTCCGGCGATTATTATAATCGCCCTTATTTTTATTATAGGATGTATTTATGCACTTCAGATTTACAGAGAGCGCTTTTCTTATAGTGAAGAGAAAAAAGATTTAAATGAGTATTTTGACATCACAAGTGACACGGATGTAGCCATTTTATTGGGAAATGATTATCTTGAGGAAAGAGCAAAACTGCTTGACGGAACATACTATATGGATTTCAATTCCGTTCGCAAGTATCTTAACAGAAGATTTTACTATGGAAAGAGCGATGAAACGCTCGTGTATACAACCCCTGATGCCATAATTACAGCCAAGATAGGCACAGGTAAATATGAAAGTACCAAGGACGGAGCACAAGAGGAAGATTATCAGATAGCCAGGCTTGACGATGACGGAACTCTTTTGGTCGCGCTTGATTATGTAAAGAAATATACCAATTTCTCATTCAAGAGCTTTACGGAGCCCAATCACATTCAGCTTGACACAAAGTGGGAAGAGCAGGAAGTGGCTACGATCTCCAAGGATACACAGCTTAGAGTAAGGGGAGGCGTAAAGAGTGCCGTTATAGAAGAGCTGGCAGCAGGAGATCAGGTTATTGTGCTCGATCAGATGGAGAAATGGGCCAAGGTTAAGAGTACTGATTCTTTCATTGGATTTGTCGAGAACAATAAGCTTAAGGATATAACCACTCAGACTCCCATACCCGTTACGGATTATGCAGAACCTGAGTATACTTCGATCAAGAAGGATTTCAAGATCAATATGGGCTTCCACAATGTAAAAGGTCCTTCGGGAAATGATACATTGTCAGAGCTTGTATCAAATGCCAAGAGTCTTAATGTAATATCACCCACATGGCTTATGGTATCTGATAATTCAGGCGGTATTACAAGCTATGCTTCATCAAGCTATGTTAATTCGGCGCACAAGATGGGACTTGAGGTATGGGTTCTTTTCGAAAATATAACGTATAAGGACAGCATTTCCATGTCAGAGGTCCTTTCACATGCAGATACCAGAAAAGCTATGATCGATGCTGCTGTAAAGGAAACGGTCGCATGCGGAGCTGACGGAATCAACCTGGATTTTGAGAGCATTTCGGGAGAAGACGGACAGTCATATGTTGAGTTTGTTCGTGAGCTTTCAATTGCCTGCAGAGCCAACGGATTAGTCTTTTCAATAGACAATTATGTGCCCATGCATTTCAACGATCACTATGATCTTACTGAGCAGGGAATAGTGGCCGATTACGTTATCATCATGGGATACGATGAGCACTACGGTGGATCTTCCGAAGCCGGTTCGGTTGCTTCCCTTAGTTATGTGGAGAACGGTATCATCAATACTGTAGCTAAGGTTGATCCTTCAAAAGTAATAAATGCCGTTCCTTTCTATACAAGAGTCTGGCAGACCAAGGACGGAAAGGTTACAAGTAAGGCATATCCCATGAATAATGCCAAGGAATATATAAGCAATCATTCGATTTCTTTGGAATGGGATCCGGAAACCGCTCAAAATTACGGAGAGTACACATCTTCAGACGGAACGCTTAATCAGATCTGGATGGAAGACAAGGCTTCTCTTGAGCAGAAGTTGACTGTAATGAAGTCCAATAATATCGCAGGTATCGCCGAGTGGTCACTTGGAATGGAGACATCGGATGTATGGGATGCGATTTCCGCTTATGTCGGAGGATAAAAATTGAATACAGAGCTGGTAGTAATTGATGAAAAGAATATAGATGATGCTGCCAAAGCCTCTATAGATAAAGCCGGTAACATCATAAAAAGCGGAGGACTTGTGGCTTTTCCTACGGAGACCGTTTATGGACTTGGTGGGGATGCGCTTAACAAGCATTCTTCGGAGAAAATATATGCGGCAAAAGGCCGTCCTTCCGATAATCCGCTCATAGTCCATGTATCCGATATGGATGCACTTACCAAAATAGTTAAAGAAGTTCCCGAAGCAGCCAAAAAGCTTGCCGATGCATTTTGGCCGGGACCTCTTACAATGATAATGAATAAGACAGATGCCGTTCCTTACGAGACAACAGGCGGTCTTGATACTGTGGCTATAAGAATGCCAAACAACAAGATCGCTCTCGAGCTTATTAAGGCTTCGGGCGGATATATTGCTGCACCCAGTGCCAACACTTCGGGAAGACCAAGCCCCACGGTTGCCAGATACTGCGTGGAAGATCTTTCGGGCAAGATAGAGATGATAATAGATGGTGGACAGGTGGGAATAGGACTTGAGTCGACTATAGTCGATCTTACCTCAGATGAACCTATGATCTTACGCCCCGGATATATCACTGCGGATATGATAAAAGAGGTTTTGGGGAAAGTCAGCATAGACAAGACCATCATTGACAGTACATCGACGTTAAAACCCAAGGCGCCCGGAATGAAGTACAAGCATTATGCTCCAAAAGGAGAGCTTACCATTGTTCAGGGGCCCATGGAAGAAGTTATTAAATATATCAATGACAAGGCCGCTTGTGCCAAGAAAAGCGGAAAGAGGGTCGGAGTGATAGGAACCGACGCCACCAAGGATAAGTATGTGGCGGATATAGTAAAGAGCCTTGGTGACAGAGAAGACGAGAACACTATTGCTCACGAGCTTTTCAAAGCGTTAAGAGAGTTTGATGATGATAAAGTTGATATCATGTTTTCGGAATCTTTTGATGACAACGGTATCGGTCAGGCAATCATGAACAGGCTTTTGAAGGCAGCAGGACATAATGTTATAGTCCTGTAAAAATATAAGTACTATAATTATATGAAAAGAGGTGTACAAATGATTGCGTTAGCTAGTGACCACGGCGGATTTGACTTGAAGGAGGCCGTAAAAAAGCATCTGGAAGAAAGGGGACTGGAAGTTAAGGACTTCGGTACTTATGACAAGAGCTCTTGCGATTATCCGGATTTTGGAAGACCGGCAGCGGAAGCCGTTGCAAGCGGAGAATGCGAGAAGGGCATTGTTATCTGCACTACAGGCATAGGAATCAGTATTGTTGCCAATAAGGTCAAAGGAATCAGATGTGCACTTTGCTCGGAAGTAACAAGCGCAAGACTTACAAGAGAACACAACGACGCCAACATGCTTGCGATGGGGGGAGGATTTACAGGAGAACTGCTTGCTATGGAGATCGTGGATACATTTCTTGATACTCCTTTTTCGGGGCTTGAGAAGCATAGCCGCAGAATATCCAAGGTTGCTGCCGGAGAGCAGTAATTCCGAACTATGCAGTTACAATAATTAATCTCTAAGGAGGATACTATGGGAAAAGTTGTAATAATGGATCATCCGCTTATTCAGCACAAGATTGGTTATATCAGAAGAATCGATACGGGAACCAAGGATTTTAGGCAGACAATCGGTGAGATTGCAATGCTTATATGTTATGAAGCAACAAGAGACCTTCAGCTTCAGGATGTTCAGATAGAGACACCTATCTGTAAGACCACGGTAAAAGAGCTTAAGGGAAGAAAGCTCTGTGTTGTTCCCATCTTAAGAGCAGGTCTTGGTATGGTTGACGGAATGCTCGCACTTATTCCCGCCGCAAAGGTTGGACATATAGGTCTTTACAGAGACCCCGAGACACTTAAGCCTGTTGAGTATTATTGCAAGATGCCTGCGGACATAACAGAAAGAGAGATATTTGTTGTTGATCCCATGCTTGCTACAGGAGGATCATCCGTGGCAGCAATACAGATGCTCAAAGACAGAGGATGCAGACACATTCATTTCATGTGCATTATCGCTGCTCCCGAGGGACTTAAGGCTATGCAGGAGGCGCATCCTGATGTTGATATCTATGTAGGCGCACTTGATGAGAAGCTTAACGAGCACGGATACATTGTTCCCGGACTCGGAGACGCCGGAGACAGAATTTTCGGAACAAAATAAGGAGAATAGATGAAAAGAGAGGATTATATAACCTGGGATGAGTATTTCATGGGTGTAGCCAAGCTTGCCGCAATGAGATCCAAGGACCCCAATACCCAAGTCGGTAGTTGTATAGTCAGTGAAGATAACAATATTCTTTCTATGGGATATAACGGACTTCCTAAGGGATGTTCGGATGAGGATTTTCCGTGGGAAAGAGACGGTGAAGATGAACTTAGTACCAAATATCCGTTTGTTACGCACAGTGAACTCAATGCCATTCTGAATTACAGGGGAGGAAGCCTTATCGGCTCCAAATTGTACGTATCACTATTTCCGTGCAACGAGTGTGCCAAGGCAATAATTCAGGCAGGAATAAGGACTGTTGTGTACGACAGTGACAAATACAGTACATCTGCATCGACCAAAGCTGCAAAGAGAATGTTTGATGCTGCGGGGGTCCGCTACTATCAATATCAGCCAAGCGGAAGGAACATCAAAATAACAATATAATTACAGTTTGGGGTTATGAAAAAAAGAGGGGTAATCATAATACAAACAAAAATAAAATATAGCGTTTGCGTGTTATTCAGAGCAGTTGCTCTTTTGATGTCGGTAATCTTATTATCGCTATCTTTGGGAACAGATTCTTATGCGACAGATTCGACTAGGAAAAAGCTTGAGGAAGCAAAAGATAAAAAAGCCAAGTCCCAGAATGAACTGAACAGCACTAAAGATAACATTGCCGAGATGAACGAGGAGAAATCTTCTCTTCAAGGCCAGCTTAACACCTTGAACGCTCAGCTTACGGAAGTCAGTAACAATCTCGAAGCAATAGAAGAGCAGATCGGTGACAAGAAGACAGAGATAGAGAATACGCTCGCTGAGCTTGCCGCCGCAAAAGAAACTGAAGAAAATCAGTATGCTTCGATGAAGAAAAGAGTTCAGTTTATATATGAAAAGCAGAACTTTGTACTGGTTGATATGCTTCTTGGAGCCACTGACTTTGCTGCATTTCTTAATCAGAATCATTATATTGAAGAGCTCTCTGCGTATGACAGAAAGATGTTTCTTCAGTATATTGAGACAAGAGAACTGATAGAGGAAAAAGAGGCAACGCTGGAAGTTGAACGCAAGCAGCTCGAAGAGTATCAGACTCAGCAAAAGGCGGAGCAGAGCAGAGTGGCGGGACTTGTTAATCAGACATCGGGATCGATCAAGCAATATGCCAATGATATTTCCGATGCCGAATCCAAGGCACAGGCACTTGAAGAACAGATAAAAGCGCAGGAGCAGGATATCAAAAATCTTGAAGCCAAGCTAGCCGAAGAGATGCGATTGTCCAAGCTTGCCGCCGCTTCTACCTGGAGAGACATTTCGGAGGTGACATTTGCCGAAGGAGACAGATATCTTTTGGCAAATCTTATTTACTGTGAGGCGGGATCTGAGCCGTATGAAGGAAAGGTAGCTGTAGGAGCCGTTGTTATCAACAGAGTTTTAAGTTCTGTATATCCCGATACGGTTGTGGGAGTGATATATCAGAACAGGCAATTTTCTCCTGTGGCAAGCGGACGACTTGCACTTGCTCTGGCAAACGGTAAAGCAACAGCATCCTGTTACCAGGCAGCAGATGAAGCTATGAAGGGCTATTCTAACGTAGGAAACTGCGTATATTTCAGAACTCCGATACCGGGCCTTTCGGGAACCAATATCGGAGGACATGTTTTCTACTGATATTTAGTTTTGAATATGATCTTCAATCGGTTTTATAAGATTAGACATACCGTTTTTGTTGATTTCATCAAGGAGTCTGTTCAGTGAGAGCAGACTCTTTTTAAGAAGAGATTCATCTATAAGCTTTTTTTCAAAAGCTTCGGAGAGCTCGTCAAGATCGACAACGTTCATTTTGCCGTTGGGATATATTATTACATCCGCAAGAAGATCGATAGTGGTAAGAGTGTTGTCTGATTTGTTATAATCATAGGTGACTATGTCGCAATACCAGCAACAAAGAGACCCATCCGGTTTGAGAAACTTACTGACTTTATAGCCTTCGTTCAGATACAGACATGAATAACCGTGAGAAAAGTCATGTACCTTTCCCAAGGTTTTCCACTTGGTGACTAATATAGAATCGTTGCATTCAAGGATCACATCATCTTTTAACTTGATGGTCTCATCGGGAATGAAGCGTTTACGATAAAGAATAGGATTTTCCATAGTATTCCTTTCCAAATCTATATTATGAAAATCTTACTATTAAAGAAAATGAAAGTCAATTATGCGAGATAATTCAATCAAAAAAACGATAAGTAAAATTGCATATTTTATAGTCATTTTTATTCTGACGATCATAGTACTCGGACATCTGGCAAAAGGCGATCATGCGGATATGACTGCTAAGATGTCGGAAGCTACGCTTCCAATAGTTACTATTAAGGAAGATGGCAGAGATATAAACACCATGCACGGTTATATCTCTGATGTTGACGTGGCTAATATCAGAGGAACCGTTGTGCCTCTGGGAGAGAACAGATCGCTTTCTTTTAACATAAATACTTACGGCGAAGATGTCACGGATATCGGATACGAAGTAAGGAGTGTAGATGGCAAAGGCCTTGTAGAGAGCGTTATGTTGACCGACTACAAAGAGGATAACGACACCGTATACGCCGATATTCAGCTTAAAGATCTGATCGATCAAAACAGAGAATATATGCTTGTAGTATTTATGAATACTGATATCGGAAAGGCCAAGTATTATACAAGATTTATATGGACAGGTGCTGATGAACGCTATCATGTAAAGGACGAGCTTGATTTTGTTCTTGGTTTTTCCGGCGCGACATTTGATACCGCCAAGGCAAAAGAATATTCCAAGTATCTTGAAACAAGCACTGAGACCGATCATGCCACACTTAGCAAGATCAATATCCACAGCACGATGGATCAGATCACATGGGGGAAGATAAAAGATAAGATATCCAAACATACGGAACCTGAGATCTATATAACGGATATTCATGAGCAGACAGGCTGTTATGAGCTTAAGTACAGAGTAAGCGTCAAGGACGGTTCTACTGTAAGTGACTATGACATCGTTGAGGATTTCAGAGTCAGATATACTTCTGAAAGAATGTATCTCCTTGATTATCAGAGAAGTATGGATTATGTGTTTGATTCCGATTCATATTCCATTACTCCCAATTCGATAGATCTTGGAATTTCCGATCCCGATATAGAGTTCAAAGAAAGCAGCAGCGGAAGTGTATTTGCATTTGTAAACAGTGGCAGATTGTATTCATTTAACAATACCGAGAATAAACTTGCATATCTCTTTGGCTTTTATGATTCGGATAATGATGATATCAGAGCAAGATGGAACAGAAACAGTATCAAGATACTAAGTATTGATGAAGCGGGTAATATAAAGTTTGCGGTTTCCGGATATATGAACAGAGGTATCCATGAGGGATGTACGGGAATTGCCGTATATGATTACAATTCATCTATCAATGCTGTTGAAGAACTTGTATTTATCGAGAGTAATAAGTCGGCAGAAGTGATCACAAGCTATGTTGACAAGCTGGCATATGTCAGCAGTAATGATATTTTTTATGTAATGCTTGATCAGAATATATACGAGGTGGATCTGGTCGACAAAACATCCAAGGCGGTTGTAGAGGATATTGGTTCGGGAACGTATAAGATATCCAAATCAAAGAACGTTATAGCATGGCAGGGTGATGAACTGACATCACTTAACGTTATGAATCTGAATACCAGGGCCATTACGCCTGTTGAGGCTAATCCCGGAGAATACATTATTGTCCTTGGATTTAGAGGAGAGGACCTTGTGTACGGAACGGTTAATCTTTCGGATATCAGAAACGACCAGATGGGTAATCCCATCTATGCTATGTATAGTATGAAGATTCAGGACAGTGAAGGTAATATTCTTGAGGATTATCATCCAAACGGAATATATATCACCGGTGTAGATATTCGCGGTGATATGATCATTTTATCAAGAGCGGTCAAGGATGCTGAGACGGATTCATATGTTCCTACCTACGATGACCCGATCACATACACATTGCCGGCTGAAAAAGGAAGTAATACTGTTGCGACCGTTGCAGAGGAAGGATATGAAAAAGTCACACGTATACTGACCAAGAGTGAGGTTAAGGTTAAAGAGATAAGGGTACTTACTCCTAATCTTACTCTCTATGAAGGTGACAGAAATGTACCTGTTTCCAATGATAGGGATATAGAAAAGAATCCTTTGTATTATGTATATGATATAGCAGGAAGCGAAAAGACATATTCCGATGCGGCTTCAGCTGTTATTGCCGCTGAGCAATCTTCGGGAGTGGTTGTAAGTGATAAAAACAATTATGTTTGGTACAAAGGTAATCGTAAAGCGTCCAATCAGATTATGGACATAACCAGACGAGCTGAAGAATATGAGGATATGACATCCAAGAATTCTGCGGCAGTCTGCATTGACCTTATGCTACAATTTGAAGGCGTTAACAGGAATGTTGAGGCGCTTATTTCCGGAGGGGAGAGTGTTGGACAGATTCTTGATGAGTCACTTCCCAATGGAAAAGTGATAGATCTGGACGGATGTTCACTGGATTCGATCTTATATTATGTGAATAAAGAAACTCCCGTTATGGCAATGCTAAGCAATGGTGAATCAGTGCTGATCATTGGTTTTAACGAACAGAATACGGTTATTGTCAATCCTTCAACGGGAAATTGGTACAAATACGGAATGAACGATTCCAAGAAATTATTTGAAGAGAACGGAAATCATTTTATAACCTATCTTAGGGAGGAATAATAAAATGAAGTATTTCGACTTTGGTATGGTAAAAGATCCGAAGATATTTAAGACTGGAGTTTTGCCGGCGCATTCGGATCATACCGCATATGCGTCAACAGATGAACTGGAAGAGGGCGCCAGCTCGCTTGTAGTGTCTTTAAACGGCACATGGAAATTCCATTATGCCAAGGAGTGTAGCTGCGCCATACCGGGGTTTGAAAAAGATAACTATGACTGCAATTCATGGGATGACATTAAAGTGCCATCCCATATGCAGCTTGAGGGATATGATATCCCTGCATATATCAATTATCAGTATCCGTGGGATGGAAAAGAGAATATTGAGTTGGGAGAGATTCCCACTAAATTCAATCCCGTCGGAAGTTATGTAAAATACTTTACTTTGCCGCTTCTTTGGAAAGACAAAGAAGTGCATGTCGTGTTTGACGGAGTGGAGAGCGGATACGCGCTTTGGCTTAACGGGAACTTCGTGGGCTATAGCGAAGACTCTTTTACCCCTTCTGAATTCGATCTTACGTCTTTTCTAAGAGAAGGCGAGAATAAGCTTGCGGTGCAGGTATTTAAGCACACAAGCGGAAGCTGGTTCGAAGATCAGGATTTCTACAGATTTTCAGGTATCTACAGAAATGTTTTCTTAAAGCTGATTCCCGATGTACACCTTGAAGATATAAAGGTGAGGACTCTTTTAAATGACGATTTTTCCGAGGCGGAGCTTGAAGTTACGCTCAAATATAATGAGGCTGTCGGAACGACCGATTATGTGCTGCTTAGGAATAATCACAAGGTTTTAAAAGGAACTGTTGATAATGACAAATCGGTTGTGATAAGTGAAACCGTACATGAACCTGTGCGGTGGAGCGCGGAAGATCCGCAGCTTTATCAGCTTGTTCTTTATGTAAACGGTGGAGATAAAGAAATCTGTGAGGTTATAAGGCAGAACGTAGGCTTTAGACGGTTCGAGTTAAAAGACGGACTGATGCTTATAAACGGAAAGCGCATTGTGTTTAAAGGCGTAAACAGGCATGAGTTCTCATGTGACAAAGGAAGAGTCGTTTCCGATGAGGATACGCTTTTAGATATCATTACGATGAAAAGAAACAACATCAACGCCATAAGAACCAGTCACTATCAGAACTCTGCCAAAATATATGAGCTTTGCGATATCTACGGACTGTATATGATCGCAGAGAACAACATGGAGACGCACGGAACCTGGACGTACACATGGGATGATGAAGAACGAAGAGAAAATGCGATTCCGGGGGACAGACAGGAGTGTCTGCCCGCATTGCTTGATAGGGTCAATTCCACTTATCAGCTTGATAAGAATCATCCGAGTGTGCTTATCTGGTCTATCGGAAATGAGTCTTATGGCGGAAAAGTTCCGTATGAGATGAGTAAGCTCTTTAGAGAACTTGATCCCGACAGGCTCGTTCATTATGAGGGTATTTTTAACGACAGAAGATATAATGACACAAGTGATATGGAAAGCCGGATGTATGCTCCGGTAAAAGATATTGAGAAATATCTTTCCGAGCACGATGATAAGCCGTTTATATGCTGCGAGTATACGCATGCAATGGGTAATTCTTGCGGAGGTATGTTTAAATATACGGAGCTTGCAGACAGAGAGCCGCGCTATCAGGGCGGCTTTATCTGGGATTTTGTGGATCAGGCTATCAGAAAAAAGAACAGATTCGGCGAGTATTATATGGCATACGGCGGAGATTGCGGCGAGAGGCCGACCGATTATAACTTTAGCGGAAACGGAATAGTTGACGCTAACAGAGAACCTTATGCCAAGATGCAGGAAGTTAAGTACAACTACAGGGATATCAAAGTCTTTGTTGAGGATTATAAGGTCAAGATCATTAATAGGAGTCTTTTTACCGGAACTTGGGAATACGACTGCGTAGTGATCCTTGAAAGAGACGGAAAAGAAGTTATGAGAAAACTCATGGCGACAGATGTCCCTCCTCTTTCCGAAAAAGAGTATGATCTTCCGGAGTCTGTTGTAAATAAGCTAATGGTGACCGGCGCGGGAGTATTTGATGAAAACGGGCCGTTTCCTCTGGACGAATATGTGGTGACAGTATCATTTAGACTGCGCGATGATACACTATGGGCTAAAAGAGGTCACGAGGTATCTTTTGGACAGGGAATATATAGAAATGCAGCTGCAACATATATTACCTGCAGTCCAATGGAAGTTGTAGACGGAAAGTTTAATATTGGAGTACATGGCAAGAATTTCTCGGTTCTTTTCTCCAAGGATAAGGGCAATATTGTTTCATATAACTATGCGGGAAAAGAGCTTATAGAGGGAGTTCCGAAACCTAATTTCTGGCGAGCGCCCGTAGATAACGACCGTGGAAACAGAGAGCCTCAGCGCTATGCACAGTGGAAGATTGCAAGTATGTACGCAACGTCGCAGCTTGAAGATGTGGACAGTGACGAGAATTCCGTATCTGTAAGTTATAGGTTTACACTTCCCACAACTCCTGAAGCTTCAGTGCTTGTGACTTATACGGTTACCGGCGATGGAAGAGTATGGATAAAAGAGGAATATGAACCGGTAGAAGGTCTTTCGGAAATGCCTGAGTTTGGAATGATGTTTAGATTCAGTGCGGATTATGAGAATGTGGAGTATTACGGAAGAGGACCTAAAGAGAATTATGTAGACAGATGCATGGGAGCAAGGCTCGGACTTTTTCAGACAACAGCTACGGATTGTATGGAGAAGTATCTACGTCCACAGGAAACCGGAAACAGGGTAGATGTAAGATGGGCGAAGATCACGGATAAAGACGGAAGAGGTATTCTTTTTGAAGCCCCCGATACGATGAATTTCAGTGCAATACCTTATGCGCCTGAGGAACTTGAAGCGGCTATGCATCCGTTTGAACTGCCGCGTGTGTGCAAGACTGTAGTCAGATGCAGCCTTATGCAGATGGGTGTTGCGGGAGATGATACATGGGGATCCAGGACGCATGAAGAGTTTCTGCTTCCGAGTGATAAACCGATTTCATTTATTGTTAGTTTTAAAGGAATATAAATAATGAAAAAACGCGGGAATGATCTAAGGTCATTTCCGCGTTTTATAATGCAATTATTTCTATAAATATCAGTTCTTTATCAGAATCCGAGATTATCGTTTACAAGGATCACATGAATCCTGTCCGCATGCTTGGAAAAGCGAGTAATAAGGAATTGGCAGCAGATAGTATCGGGTGATTTACAATTCATGCAAGAACCGGTCTTTGCGCAAGGAGTATTAAGTCCGAAGCGCTGTGCATTTATAGGAGCCGCAACGTTTCTTGCTCTCTTCATGGCACCGTCGACATCATCGCATACCTTGTTCATTCCGACTATAAATACAACCTTTTTGGGACCCTGAGCAATCGCAGATACACGATTGGCATTGCCGTCAATGTTTACAAGGATTCCGTCCTCAGTTATGGCGTTGGCACTTGAAAGGAATACATCGGCGTCGTATGCGGCGAGCATTGCAGCACGCTTGTCAGTCATCTCGTTTCTGTCGATGAAATTGTAATTGCCGTTTTTAAGAGCATCTACAAGTCCGATCTCAACGGCGCTCATGGCACCGCCCATTGTTACTGTGCTGTTTTCGGGAATTATGCTAAGTGCGATCTTAAGAGCTTCTTCTTTGTCCTTGGCATAATAACCTGTCATATTACGTGATTCAAGTCCGCTTATTACTTTCTTGGATAAGAGATCGTTTCTCTTAGTAATGTTTTCATTTATTGCCATAAGAACCTCCTATCATGATCCCGGCGCTTGCCCGCCGAAATATAGTTTAGCCGGTTACAGTCAGATCTTCTTTTCTGCCTCAAGAGAAGCTCTGAGCTCTCCGCTGTTATATCTCTCAATGATGTTGTTGATACGCTCAACAGGATTGAGAAGGTCGCTTATTGAAGCATCGTGGTTAAGTGTATCGATAAGGTAAGCGATGTATTTACTCATGTCGCAGCTGATATACCATTCACGAGAGAGAAGCTCAGGTGTCTGATATACGAGGTTAGTTGTAAATACTCTGTCGATAAGTCCTTCTTCGTAAGCTTTATCAAATGCTGCAAGTCCGCCTGTGAAAAGACCGAATGTAGAGAATGCATATATTCTTGCAGCCTTGCGCTGTTTAAGTGCCTTGGCAACATCGAGGATACTCTCACCTGAAGAGATCATGTCGTCTACGATGATAACTGATTTACCCTCAACGCTTGTTCCGAGGAACTCGTGTGATACGATAGGATTTCTTCCGTCTACAACCTGTGTGTAGTCACGTCTCTTATAGAACATTCCGACATCAAGGCCAAGAACGCTGGCAAGATAGATTGCTCTGCTCATACCGCCTTCGTCGGGGGAGATTACCATCATGTTGTCGGAGTCGATCTTAAGATCCCATACATTTCTGAGAAGGGCCTTAATAAACTGATATGTTGTTCTTACGGTTTCAAAACCGTTGAGTGGAATAGCATTTTGAACTCTCGGATCGTGTGCATCAAAGGTGATAATGTTATCAACACCCATGTTTACAAGCTCCTGAAGAGCTATTGCACAGTCGAGAGACTCTCTTGAACTTCTTTTGTGCTGTCTTGATTCATAGAGGAAAGGCATGATAACAGTGATTCTTCTTGCTTTTCCGCCGACAGCAGCGATTATTCTTTTAAGATCCTGATAATGATCATCAGGAGACATATGATTTTCTTGTCCGAAAAGAGAATAGGTTTGTGAGTAGTTACATACATCTACAAGCAGATAAAGATCATCACCGCGAACGGATGCCTTAATTACACCCTTTGCCTCACCTGTTCCGAATCTCGGAACTTCGGCATCGAGAATGTAAGAGGGGCGCTCATAACCTGTGAAGGCCAAGCTTCCTTTGTGTTCGTTCTCTCTTTCTGCTCTCCATTTAACGAGGTAGTAATCGACTTTTTCCGCTAAAGGCTTAACTCCCTTAAGTGGAATGATTCCTAGGGAACCTACAGGAATAGTTTCCAGATTACGTTTCTCTTCTCTTTTTGGCATTACTGAAAATCCTCACTTTCTTTTCTGGCAATCTTTTTGATTTTACGAATGTCCTGTCCGGTTAATTTAAGAAGCGTGTAATTGCTGGTTACTCGCGAAAAGATTCTTTCCGAATAGGTTGCCTGTAATTCTTCCAGAGAAAGGTTGGTTGTAATGACAGTAGACTTTTTTCTTAAATCTCTCTCGTTGAGGCATGAGAAAAGCTCAGATGCCACAAAGCTGTTGGTTCGCTCTGTACCGAGATCGTCAATTATCAGCAGTTCGCAATTGTATATATCATCATATATACTCTTAAGCTCCTGCTTGTTACGATAGTCGAATGAGTTCTCGGCCAAGAGTTCAAACAGTCCCGAAGAACTAAAATAAATAACCGAATGCCCTTTTTTGAGCAATTCGTTGGCAACACATGTGGACAGGAATGATTTGCCAACACCAACTGTACCATAAATAAATAGATTTTGGTAGTCGGAGTTAAAATTATTTATAAATTTTTCTGAAGCTTTTACAGCTCCCTGAAAACGCTTTAAATCCTCGCCTTGATAGTACTTGTCTGTAAGGAGTTTGAAGTTGGCTGTTTTGGCCAGAGTTTTAAGATTGGAACGGTCATAGAGAGTTTCTATGATCTTTTGTTTGAAACAGTGACACTTTTCGTTGCCGATATAGCCGGTATCCTTACAGTCACTGCAGGTATAACCCATATCAAGATAATCGTCGGAGAAACCTGCCTCAGTCAAAAGAGTCTTCTTTTGGCGTGCAAGCTCTTCCAATTCACGCTTAAGAGCGCTTTTGTCCAGTCTCTCTCCGGAAAGAAGTCTTCTTCCGAAGTCAACACTGGCTGTTGCAGTCTTGTCTTCGAGCTCTTTGTAGCCCGGAACGGTATCATATACGTAGCGCTGTCTCTCTTCAAGCTCCTGCCTGTGGAGCGCGCGTCTTTCTTCGTATTCATGCATTATTTCATCAAATTGAGCATTTGAAAGTGCCATGTGATTCTCCTCTTAGCACAAAGTTATGCCCTGCACGTGTTTTGGGGAAGGCTGTGTGCCGCCGCCAAACCAAAGTACAGGGCTTGCTTTTGTGTAACTCTTACCGATTCCCCAACCGAATAAGAGTCTTAATTGTCCAGAAGTTTCTTTTCGAGCTCGGCAAAATCATATGTATTTTGCTGGAACTGATTGAAACGGTTCTGGGCGCCGCCGTGGCGAATATATGATTCGTCAGAGCGGAGTTTGCTGTCAATGGATGACACGGAAGCCTTCGATTTCTTTTTGCGAAGATCGGCGGTAAAGTCAGCATCTAATCTGGCAATGTCCTCCCTTGTTTTAACCTTACTCTCATGCCAGCTTCGAAGAATGCCGTCGCAATATCTAAGGCGATTCTTCTGTGTAGCCAGAACAGTGCGGTCGCAGGCTTCCATGATAATATCCATTGAAAATCCCAACTCCCCACGCCAGGAACGGATAAAGTTTCCTTCCTTCTCAGTGGGGCTGTTTTCCATACCGAGTGCTTTCATGATCTCGACGATTTCGGGATCACGTTTGTAATTTTCCACGCGAGCCTGTTTTGGCGTTTTGATGCCTTGCTGAGCCCAGTTTATAGCCACCTTTTCTACATACCTGAAATCAGCTTTATGATTATCGACGCAGTATTGCATCAGATAGTCCAAAAGATCATCGGAAAACTTCAGTTCATCTTTGATATAGAACAGTGTCATGATCTCTGTAGAAGTAAGAGGTCTGTTGAAATACTGTTCTGCCGGAAAGAGAATGCTGGACTCCGAAGACTGCTTGAATGAACGAAGCTGTGCTGCAGAGTAGCTTGGCTTTTCGGGAACACCGTCCGTAGCTTCATGTTTGATAGAAGAAACGGGCTTAAGTACGGTTTCGCTCTTTCTTGCCGAAACCTTCACGGGAGAAGTGATATCCTCCATGTGGATGCCTGTGAGATTACCCATGGCATCATATTCCAAGCTGATCAGTTCTTTCTTTTCCCAATATTTGAGTGCTCGTATTACATCTTTTTCTGTATGGTTAAATTTATCTGCCAGAGCCGAAACACTGGTGGGTAAATTTGCATTCATCATTCTTAGCAGATAAAGATAAATCTTAATCTGCGCATCATTGGCATCTTGCATATATTCATCAATGAATATATTGGAAACATTCGTTGAATCCTCCCCAAGATTATGACTTATAGTTACACGCCCCATCATCTTAATTAATCACCTGCTTTTTATTTTTCATCACAGGTTCGATTATAGCATGGTGATTTTTTAAAAGATATGGGAAAAGTGACGAAGAAATCCAGTAGCAGAGCGCATTTCGGGATTTTTATATTTCTTGTGGACAATGTGGATAACGTGGATTATTTATTGGAGATAAAATAAAAAACAGCCAAACCGCGCTGATGCCCGATATAATTACCTGAGCATAAAGCGGTAGGCTGTTATCCACCGAAAAAGATTTACATATAGTTCAAACTAAAAGTGGATATGTGGATAAGTATTATTTACCAAGGAGCTCATCCCCGATTTTAACGACATCTCCGGCACCCATGGTTATCAACAAATCTCCTTTAGTGCAATTTTGCAAAAGAAATTTTTCTATTTCTCCAAAGCCCTGAACAGTAGGAAAATAATTGCATTCATGACCAAGTTCAACTATCTTGTCGCGAAGAGTTCTGGAGCTGATTCCGAGGTTATCGGTCTCTCTTGCGGCATATATATCTGCAAGGATAACGTGATCGGCAAGAGAAAGAGCTTCAGCAAACTCATTTAAAAGAGCTTTTGTCCTCGTGTAAGTATGAGGCTGGAAAACGCACCAGATTCTATTGTGAGGATAATTCTGTGCTGCGGTGAGAGTTGCTTTGATCTCGGTAGGATGGTGAGCATAGTCGTCTATTATGGTAACGCCGTGAATATCACCCTTGTGTTCAAATCTTCGGCTTGTTCCGCCAAAGAGAGAAAGAGCTGTGATCATATGGTCTTCGTCAATTCCGAGAACATTGCTTACTGCAATGGCGGCAAGTGAATTGTAAACGTTGTGAATGCCGGGAACGGCAAGCTTTATATCCAGGACTTTTCCTCCGGGCATATGAGCCTTGTAGGAAGGATTGCCTTTTTCGTCGTAAGTAATATCAGTTGGATAGTAATCAAAAGAATCCTTGGAGCCGTATGTGATCACGTCACAAGTTAATCCGGCTGTGATCTCATCTACATTGTCAATGTCACCGTTGATAACAAGAGTTCCGTCCTCCGGAAGAAGAGCGGCAAATCTCTTAAACGAATGTCTGATATCATCAAGATCCTTGAAGAAATCAAGGTGATCTGCATCAATGTTGGAAATTACACTGATCTTTGGGAAGAAGCTAAGGAAACTGTTAGTGTATTCACACGCTTCGGTTACAAAGAAGTCAGAGCTTCCGACTCTGATATTTCCGCCGATATCCTTGAACACGCCACCGATAGAAAGAGTAGGATCTGTGCCTGCTTCAAGAAGGATCTTGGAAAGCATCGAAGTGGTTGTTGTCTTTCCGTGAGTTCCGCTAATGGCAACGGGAAGCTTATACTCCTTCATGATCTGGCCGAGCAGTTCCGCTCTTGTAAGCATAGGTATCCCTGCATTCTTAACCGCAATGAATTCAGGGTTGTCGGGGTGAACTGCTGCTGTATAAACAACTGCATCTATATGTTCCGAGTTCTCAATATTTTCTGCACACTGGCCGTAAAAAACGGTAACGCCGTTATCACTGAGAGTTCTGGTCATAGCAGATTCTTTTGAATCAGAACCTGAAACCTTAAAACCTTTCTCAATGAGAATATGTGCAAGCCCACTCATGGAAATGCCTCCGATTCCCATGAAATAGATGTGGACAGGCTTATTAAAATCAATAGTGTACATGATGATCCTCGTTTCCTTTTTTCTGATTAATAATAAAGATATAACGGAATATATTCTAACACTTATTTACTTAAAGTCAAAAATTTATTAATGAAGGGATTAAGCGAAAAAACAAACAAAACAGTATCATATTTAGCTTAATAATGATATACTTTTATATATAAAAGTATCTTTTTTCTTATGAAAGACAGACAGCTGGTTTGGTGATTCAACTACACTAGAACTTACGACTTGAATTGCAACATGAGGTGGAACATGATAAAGAAGGAAATGATCGCCATGCTACTGGCAGGGGGCCAGGGTAGCAGACTGGGAGTGCTGACAGCCAATATGGCTAAGCCGGCAGTATCTTTTGGGGGAAAGTACAGGATAATTGACTTTCCGCTTAGTAACTGTATTAATTCCGGAGTGGACACTGTGGGTGTCCTTACACAATATCGTCCGCTCAGACTTAATTCTCACATTGGAATAGGTATACCGTGGGATCTGGATCGTAATTTCGGTGGAGTAACTGTGCTTCCGCCTTACGAAAAGAGTGCCAACAGTGAGTGGTATACCGGTACAGCCAATGCTATTTACCAGAATCTTGAATACATGGAAAACTATGATCCGGATTATGTGCTGATTCTCTCCGGAGATCACATATATAAGATGGATTATGAGACCATGCTTGATTTTCATAAGGCAAGTAACGCAGACGTTACCATTGCCGTTATGCCTGTGCCCATCGAGGAAGCTTGCAGGTTCGGAATCATGATCACTGATGAGAACAAGAGGATTGTTGATTTTGAAGAAAAGCCCGAGCATCCCAGGAGCAACCTAGCTTCTATGGGTATCTATATCTTTTCATGGGAAGTATTAAAAAAGGCTCTTATAGACAATAAAGATCTTCCGGGACTTGATTTCGGTAAGCATATTATTCCTTACTGTAAGGAAAAGGGACAATCTCTTTTTGCTTATGAATTTGATGGATACTGGAAGGATGTAGGAACACTTACTTCATATTGGCAGGCCAACATGGAGCTTATAGATATCGTTCCCGAGTTTAATCTCTACGAAGAGTATTGGAAGATCTATACTTCAAGCGGCATTCAACCGCCACAGTATCTGGGACCCGACAGCGCTATGGAAAGGTGTATAGCGGGCGAGGGATGTGAGATATACGGTAAAGTATATAACTCGATCATCGGTCCGGGTGTAAAGATAGGAAAAGACACTGTGGTCAGCCACTCCATCATAATGAACGAAACAGAGATTGGGGAAGGCTGCAACATAGAAAAGGGTATAATCGCCGAGAAGGTTAAGATAGGAAACAACGTGCACATTGGTGCATTTGAAGAAAAGCCCAACGAAACAAAACCGGGCATTTACTGCGAGGGGATCTGCACAATAGGAGAGAAATCCGAGATTCCCGACAATGTAACCATCGGAAAGAACACCATGATCTTTGGAAAGACATCTTCGGAAGATTATCCGGACGGTGTTTTGGACAGCGGAAGAACACTAGATAAGGCAGGTGATTGACATGAGGGCGATTGGCATTATTTTAGCGGGCGGAAGCAGTAGTAGAATGCAGGAGCTTTCCAAGAAAAGAGCCGTATGTGCGATGCCTGTTGCAGGTTTTTACAGAAGCATAGATTTTGCTCTGAGTAACATGACAAACTCTCATATTCAGACGGTTGCGGTATTTACTCAGTACAATGCGGGAAGTCTTAATTCACACCTTAGTTCTTCAAAGTGGTGGGACTTCGGAAGAAAGCAGGGTGGATTGTATGTTTTCACACCGGCAGTTAAGGCGTCCGGAAACCTGTGGTACAGAGGAACCGCGGATGCGATAGCTCAGAACCTTGATTTCCTCAGAAGTTGCCACGAACCGTATGTAGTAATTACATCGGGTGACTGTGTGTACAAGATGGATTTCGGTAAGCTTTTGGAATATCACATCCGGAAGCAGGCAGATATAACCGTTGTATGTAAGGATATGCCGGCATCTTTTGACACCGAGAGATTCGGTACGATAAGGATGAACGAAGAGAGCAGGATTGAGGATTTTGAGGAAAAACCTGTTGTATCAAGATCAAATACAATCTCCTGCGGTATATACGTTATCCGAAGAAGACAGCTTATTGAGCTTATAGAAAGAGCTGAGGAAGAAGAAAGATACGACTTTGTTAGAGACATCCTTGTAAGATACAAGGATATGAAACGTATCTACGGATACAAGATAAAAGAGTATTGGAACAACATTGCTTCGGTTGATGATTATTTTAGGACCAATATGGATTTCCTAAAACCTGAAGTAAGAGAGTACTTCTTTAGAGAGTATCCCGGAATCTACACCAAGATAGTAGATCTTCCGCCGGCCAAGTACAACGTCGGAGTTAACGTTAAGAACAGTCTTATATCGAGCGGCTGTATCATAAACGGAACCATAGAAGATTCGGTGATATTCAAAGGAGCTTTTGTAGGCAATAACTGTTATATTAAGAATTCTATCATCTTGAATGATGTTTATATCGGCGACAACACGCATATAGAAAATTGCATTGTAGAGAGCCACGGTACGATCCAAGCGAACTCGTACTACAAAGAAGATAACGGCATCAAGATAGTGGTAGAAAATAATGAACGCTATGTAATCTAGTTTTCTAGATCAGATTAACCAAGAGGGGGTTACACGATGAAAATTACAGACGTCAGAGTAAGAAAGGTTACCAAGCAGGGCAAAATGAGAGCAGTTGTATCTGTTACATTTGATAATGAATTCGTTGTTCATGACATCAAAGTAATAGAAGGCGAGAGGGGCTTGTTCATCGCTATGCCGAGCAAGAAGTCTACGGACGGCGAGTACAGAGACATAGCTCATCCCATCAATTCGGATACCAGAAAGATCCTGCAGGATACGATCCTTGAGGCTTACGATAAAGCCGCTGTCGAAGAGGGCGAGGAAGAGCCTGTATTATAAAATTGAAAATATAAGCATTAAAAATAGGCTGATGCTGAAGATAGAATCTTCAAGCACCGGCCTTTTTTTTAGTCTAATTCTTATAGAAATTAATTGTTATAAAGGTTTTCAAAGTAATATTCGAGTTCAGGGAAAACTACAGATAAGATACCATTTTCCGAATTATCATCAATATCATAGAAATAATCTTCGCCTGCAGTTAGTGTGGTATCACCAAACATCAGTTTGATGTGATGATTGCTTTTGGTTGCATCTTCGCAGAATTGTATTGTCAACTCTTTCTTATCTTCCGGAGCAATGTTGTTGTCTGTAAGAACATAGTCCACGAAATTCGGGATGGTTACAGTTATCACATCATTCTCAAAATTATATTGACTATTTTGACCATCTTCAAAAACAAGGCTACCATATTTTACAGCTGTAAACTGAGGAGCATTAACACCGTCAACATTGTAATTCAATGACAGACCGGGAAGATCGTTCGGTCTGGGAACAATAATCTCACATGTGGCTGTATAATCTCCGTCTTCAGATGTAGCAGTGATGGTAGCGCTTCCGTAGTTAGCTATATCAGCATAACCATTATCATACATTCTTACAACAGAAGGATCGCTACTGGTATATGTAAGATTTTTGTTTGTTGCAGACTCTGGATAGAAATTGATAGGAAGCTTTTTGTAATCGTATCTGTCTAAAGTATATGAAGGCTCGGCAAATGAAATACCCTCTAAGTAAGTTACTTCGGATTTTGGTAATACTTTAATTCCATCCAATCCATAAGACATACGGTATTCATTCTCGGAAATATTAAGCTTGGTTTCGCCCAAAAAATGAATGTTATGAAGTGTTAAATAGCCACCATTAATGGTGATTTCAGAGTTTTCGCCGGGATAATAAAGATTGTCCACATCGACTTCTCCACCGTTCATTATGAAAAATCCGTTATCAGAGTAATTGCATAAACTTGGGCCGGTTTCGGGAATACTGATTTTTCCGTCGTTTACTATGAAATTTCCTTCTAATTGTTTTGCCACGAGCACGCCACTGTTTATGGTAATTGTCTCGGTTCCGTTGGATACTAAATTATCCCAATAGCCCGGACCGGGTAATCCAAGAGTTAAGCTTCCACTGCCTTCGATTGTCAAATCATGACCGGTTAATGATATCTTCGTAAGCCTTTTATCCGTATCAAGATTAAGGATGGTATTTTCCTGAAGTTCCAATACTTGGTCATCTTCTAACTCGCTTAAGTTTATGCGTGTCGGTTCTGCTGCTTCCGCCGGCACCTTTAAGATTATTAGTGCCATGGCCAATGATAAAACAAAGAAAGTGATCTTAGAAATTTTTTTTCATTGAATTTCTCTTTTATTTTATTCAGAAAGTTATGTGTGTCTTATTCAATAGTTTTTAGTGATTATCATTCCAAATGTAATCGTCAAGTCCGGTGATAACAAAGCAGCTGGAATCATCATCTGTATTTGTGCTGTAGTCAACGAAGTAGTCGGTACCTTCATTCAGAGTGGAGCCATCATAAATAAATTTTAATGTTGGCTTTTCGCCATTATCATAATCGCTTAATTCAATTTTTAATCCGAGAGTTCTGTTCAAGCGCTCCTCGGAATATTCGGAAGCCGGATAATCTTTATCTAATGTAGGATCGCTGTAAATCCAAAGGTAGTCATCCATTCCTAATATTGCAACCTTTGATAAACCGGTTTCTTCGTCACTTCCAAATCGTAGAACATAATCACGTTGTTCATATATAGGAGAGCCGTTATAACTTATATTTACGGATGGAGTATTGCCATTATTGATCAATTCAATCTTTAGACCAAGATTGCTTCCTTCGTCGCCCTCGGGAACAGTTACTTCGCATGACGCCTCATAATTACCGTCTTCGGTTTTGGCAGTGATAACAGCGGTGCCGGATTTGATGGCGAAAACTTGACCGTTATTATCAACGTATACAGCGTCTTTATTACTGCTACTCCATACTATTTTTTTGTTTGTGGCGTTATCGGGTGTGACATTAGCAAAAAGCTGGAAAAATTCGTATCTTTTAAGTGTGAGTGATGTTTCATTAAGCGAAACTCCTGTTACGAGATTCACTTCTGACTTAGGGACTATTTTTAATAATTGATAGTGAGTACCATCATAGTATCCGGAGTCTAACCAGCTGAAGCCGTCGTCATGGCGTTCAACAACAGCGCCCCAAGGAAATTGAATGAATTCGTTATCGCTGATGACAATATCATTAGATTTAATGTATCCAAAGCTTTCAAGGATTCCATCGTTTATAGTAACTGTTGAGCCTTTTTCGTCATAATAGATTCCGGAAACGCTTACTTTACCTCCGTTCATGGTGAAAAAACCATTTTCTTCAAAGCTTCGTATACTACATGATACGTTTACGATTCCACCGTTTATTTCGTAGTTGCCTTCAAGATCGCAAAATGATGTTATTGAGCCACTGGTTATTGTTGTTTTGCAATTGCCAAATACATATATACCCGAATAACAGGCGCCGCCATCAAGCGTTAGCGATCCGTCACCTTCGATTATTAAATCGCAATCTGTCAGTTTTATTTCCGAAAGCGTTTTGTCGGTATCAAGATTCAGAATTGTATCTTCCTGAAGTTCCAATGCCTGTCCTTCTTCAAGATCACTTAAGTTTATTACTGTCGGTTCGGCTGCCTCTGCGGGCAGTTTGAACAGTATCAGGGAGAACATAAAAGATAAAGCCAAGATACTGATCTTAGAAATACTTTTTTTCATTGAATCCCTCCTCTAAAATGAATTTGTTGGTATTGCAGCTACAATAAGATAATAGTAGCATAATTTAGCGAAAATTATATGAAATTATGTTAATTATTTATACAAATAAAACAAAACTAATTACGGAATACTTTAGGAATCATATTGGCGCCGTGGTATGATATTATAATTGTACGGAATGCCTGAATAAGGCGTATTGTAATATTGGAGGAGATGTAGTAGTGTTGGGTTTGTTAAAAAGACTATTCGGAAATAAAGAAGAGGAAACAGGCAATATGATAGTGATAGCGGGACTTGGAAATCCCGAAAAGAAATACTTTGGAACAAGGCACAACATCGGTTTCGATGTGATCGATGCCCTTGCGACCAAATACAATATAGAGCTGACAGAGACCAAGTTTAAAGCGGCGTATGGTAAGGGAAGAATAGGAAGTCAGAGAGTCATCCTAGCAAAGCCCCTTACATATATGAACTTAAGCGGAGAAGCCATCAGGCCTCTTTGCGATTACTTTAAAGTAGACACAAAGACTGAACTCATAGTCATATCCGATGACGTTGAACTTGATGAGGGTAATATCAGAGTAAGACCCAAGGGAAGCGCGGGCGGACACAACGGCCTTAAGAATATAATCAAGCTTCTTGGACACGACGAGTTCTCAAGAGTGAGAGTCGGTGTCGGAAAGAAGCCTAAGGAATACGATATGGTGAACTGGGTTCTAGGTCACTTTGAAGGAGAGGCAGCAGTTCTTATAAAAGAAGGAAAAGAAAGAGCTGTCGCAGCGATAGAAGAGATAATTGATAACGGTGTGGACAGCGCCATGAATAAATACAACGGGAAGAAATAATGAGAGCGATCACGAGTCCTTTAAAGGAACTTAAAGAATTTGATGAAATAAATGAATATCTCAACAAACCCTTCGCCTGCGCAGAGGTGACGGGCTGTGTTGATTCGCAGAAGCTTCATTTCATAGACGGACTCGGCGCTGATTTTAAGTATAGGATCATAGTCACTTACAGTGACCTCAGGGCAAAAGAGATCTATGAGGACTACAAGTTTTATGATAAGAATGTCACTGTGTACCCTGCCAAAGACCTTATCTTTTATCAGGCGGATGTTCACAGTAACGAAGTTGTAAGACAGAGGATCCGCTGCATGAGAAGACTTCTTGAGGGACGTCCCGTCACGGTTGTGACTACTTTTGCGGCCCTTATGTCTCCGCAGATAAAACCCGAAGTTATCAAAGAGAGTATATTAAGCATCGACAAGCACAGACCCATAGACGAAAGAGAGCTTGCCAAGAAACTTGTCGCAATGGGATATGTTCGTAACTATCAGGTTGAAGGTCCCGGCGAATTCTCGGTTAGAGGTGATATCGTTGATGTCTTTGATCTTACCGAAGATAATCCATACAGAATAGAGCTTTGGGGAGATGAGATCCAGTCGATCAGAAGCTTTGACATCTTATCGCAGAGATCGCTTGAAAAGCTTGAATCCATAGAGATCTATCCCGCATCCGAGATCATCCTGGATGATGAGCGCCTTGAAAAAGGAATGCAGAGGATCGAGGAAGAAACGGACACAGCTTACGAGGCCCTTCGAAAAGAGTTTAAGACCAAAGAAGCACATCAGCTTAAGAAGCTTACCGAGGAACTAAGAGAACAGCTTTTTGAGCTTCATTCCATGGTAAATCTTGAGAGCTATATCAGATATTTTTACGACGACACCGTTACGATGCAGGAGATGTTCCCTAAGGGAAAGAGCTGCATCTTTATTGATGAACCGCAGAGAGTATTTGAGCACGCAAGTGCAGTTGAGCTTGAGTTTAAAGAGAGCATGACCCACAGAGCCGAGAAGGGCTATGTCCTTCCGGGCCAGATGGACATCCTTTATTCTGTAGATAACTGTATCGCAAGAATGGAAAACGGAAGAAGAGTTCTTATTTCCGCGCTAGCGATGCCAAAGAGTCAGAACGCATTTAATCCCGAGAAGAGCTGGGATATCAGGGCGAGAAGTGTAGCGCCCTACAATAACAGTTTCGATTCCCTTGTGTCCGATCTTAAGAACTATTCCAAGAACGGATACAGGGTTCTTATTCTGTCCGGATCAAGGACAAGAGCTAAGAGGATCGTAGAAGATCTTCGCGATAATCTTGTTACCGCATTCTACAGTGAAGATCCCGGAAGAGTTCTAAGACCGGGCGAGATAATGACCTACTACGGAAGGATACTTAAGGGCTTTGAGTATCCGGATATTAAGTTTGCGGTCATCGCAGAGAGTGATATTTTCACCGAACACGTTAAAAAGAGAAAGAAGAAAAAATCAAAATACACCGGAGAAAAGATCTCCGATTTTGCCGACCTTAAGATTGGCGACTACGTCGTTCATGAAGAGCACGGACTCGGAATCTACAGAGGTATAGAAAAGGTTGAGACCGATCATGTTGTCCGTGATTACATTAAAGTTGAATACGGCGGCGGAGGAAATCTCTATATTCTCGCGACCGGCCTGGGCGTAATACAGAAATATGCTTCAGGCGGAGACTCAGAGACGGGCCACAAACCAAAGCTCAACAAGCTTGGAACACTTGAGTGGACACATACAAAGAGCAAAGTTAAAGCAGCCGTTGAAGAAGTTGCTCAGGACCTTGTCGATCTCTATGCAAAGAGGCAGCAGACCAAGGGCTATGAGTTTAGTAAAGATACCGTTTGGCAGCAGGAGTTTGAAGATTCTTTCCCGTATCAGGAGACCGAAGATCAGATGACGGCTATTGAGGACACCAAGAGGGATATGGAGTCTTCAGTTATCATGGACAGACTTATATGCGGAGACGTCGGATTCGGAAAAACAGAGATCGCGATCCGCGCTGCGTTCAAAGCTGTACAGGACGGAAAGCAGGTCGCAGTACTTGTTCCGACGACAATCCTTGCGCAGCAACACTACAACACTTTTGCTGAACGTATGAGAAACTTCCCTGTAAGAGTCGATCTAATGTCGAGGTTCAGAACTGCTTCCGAACAGAAAAAGACGGTTGAAGATCTTAAGAAAGGTCTTGTGGATATCGTTATCGGTACGCATAGACTTCTTTCAAAAGATGTTGCTTATAAAGATCTCGGACTTCTTATCGTCGATGAGGAGCAGAGATTTGGCGTAACACACAAAGAAAAAATAAAGACATTGAAAGAGAGTGTTGACGTTCTTACACTGACGGCAACGCCTATTCCGCGTACGCTCCACATGTCACTTGTCGGCATCAGAGAGATGTCTGTTCTTGAGGAAGCACCCAACGACAGACTTCCGATCCAGACTTATGTCATGGAGTACAACGATGAGCTTGTGAGAGAAGCTATTGTAAGAGAGCTTGCAAGAGGCGGTCAGGTCTACTATGTATACAACAGGGTAAATACGATCGCGGATACAGCGGCGCAGATACAGAAGCTTGTCCCGGAAGCCAATGTCGCTTTTGCTCACGGACAGATGAAGGAATCCGAGCTTGAAAGGATCATGTATGATTTCATAGACGGAACGATCGATGTACTCGTATCGACAACCATCATTGAAACGGGACTTGATATTCCGAACGTAAATACAATGATCATTCACGACTCGGATAAAATGGGACTTTCTCAGCTCTATCAGCTAAGAGGAAGAGTAGGTCGTTCCAACAGAACTGCTTATGCATTCCTTATGTACAAGAGGGATAAGATGCTAAAAGAGGTTGCGGAAAAAAGACTTTCTGCGATCAGAGAATTTACGGATCTTGGTAGCGGTTTTAAGATCGCGATGAGAGACCTTGAGATTAGAGGTGCGGGAAGCCTCCTTGGAAAAAAACAGAGCGGACACATGCAGGCTGTTGGCTACGACATGTACTGCAAGATGCTCGAGGAAGCAGTAAGACATAAGAGAAGCCTTGGCGGAGATGATACGGAAGAAGTATTTAATACTTCGATCGATCTGGATGTCAGCGCATTTATTCCCGACACATATATACTAAACGAAGAGCAGAAGCTTGAGATATATAAGCGTATAGCGAGTCTTGAAAATCAAGGTGAGTGTGATGATATGAAAGATGAGCTCATCGACAGATTCGGAAAAGTTCCGGACACCGCGACAAATCTTTTGCGCATTTCACTTCTTAGAACAAAGGCACATTCTCTTTTTATATATGAGATCAAAGGTGGCAACGGAAAGATAGAGATAAGCGTCAGCCCGACTGCCAAGATCAAAGCGGAGAACATCCCTGCGTTCCTTGATTCCTATAAAGGGAAGATGGTTTTCCATACAGCCAAGACACCCGTCTTTGTCTATAAGTATGTGAAGGATAAAAATACGAACAAGGCAGAGCGTCAGCTTTTGGATGATGCTGAGAGCATCGTTGCAAAGATGGAAGAGCTACTTCTTTGAAGATGTGGTATTATGTAAGGCAGATGTTTTTCATTTAGAAAAGAAAAATTTATGGCGAAATTTCTTTTGCCCAAATTATATTAAGTAGTACGGAGGAGATCGGAAGTAATGATTAACGAAAGTTTCAAGAGTATGCTCGGAGCTAAGTCCGTAATAAGAGAGCTTTCAGAGTATGCTACTGCAAGAGGAAAAGAGATCGGATACGAGAACGTCTTTGACTTCAGTCTCGGAAATCCCAGTGTTGAAGTTCCCAAGGAATTCACAGAAGAGATGATAAGACTTCTTCAGGAAGAGAATACCATGACACTTCACGGATACACACCAAGTCTTGGTAATCCTTTATACAAAGCGGAGATAGCTAAGTCACTTAATGAGAGATTCGGAATGAACTACGGTCCCGAGCACATCTTCCCTACAACGGGAGCTGCCGGCGCGATCGCTCACGCTGTTCGTGCGATAACAAAACCCGGAGATGAAGTGATCGCATTTGCACCTTTCTTCCCCGAGTACGGACCTTACATCACAGGAGCAGGTTGCAAGCTCAGCATCGTTCCAGCTGATACAACAAGCTTCCAGATCAATTTCGAGAAGTTTGAAGAGATGTTGAATCCCGGAGTAATGGCTGTTCTTGTGAACACACCCAACAATCCTTCCGGTGTTGCATATTCTACACAGACACTTACAAAGCTTGCTGAGATACTTACAGCTAAGTCAAAAGAGTATGGACATGTCATCTACCTTATGTCAGATGAACCATACAGAGAGATTGTGTTCAAGGGTGCTGATGCTCCTTACGTATCAAAGTTCTACGACAATACTTTGAGCTGCTATTCATTCTCCAAATCACTTTCACTTCCCGGAGAAAGAATCGGTTATGTTGCGGTCAATCCTGCTTGCGAAGGCGCTGAGTTCATCGTTCCCATGTGCGGACAGATCTCTAGAGGAACAGGACATAACTGTCCTCCTTCTATCATCCAGATGGCAGTTGCAAAAGTTTGCGGCATGACAGCGGATCTTTCTGTTTACGAGACCAACATGAACATCATCTACAACACACTTGTAGAGCTTGGATTTGAAGTGGTTAAGCCCGGCGGAACTTTCTACATCATGCCCAAGGCACTTGAAGAGAACTCAATCGAGTTCTGCAAAAAGGCCAAAGACTATGATCTTATCTTTGTTCCGACAGACGGATTCGGAGCACCCGGATATTTCAGAATGGCTTACTGCATCGATACCGAAAAAGTAGAAAGAGCTATGGAAAGACTTCGTAAATTTGTAGCAGAGGTTTATGGAAAATAATTTAAAGGTGGTAGTTTAAATATGAATAATAAAAAGACGACAAAACCTTTTGTGTTTTTTGTTATAACCGTTGTATATACATTGCTTATCACATTCGTTGACAGAAAGCCCGTCGGCGCGGAAGGAACAAGCGTAGGCTTTTCTTGTTTCAACACAGTGATACGTGATGCGATAGGACTTAATGTTATGTGGGACAAGATCACGGATGTGTTTATGCTCATCGCAGTTCTTGTTGCATTGTACTTTGCAGTGATGGGACTTCTTAGTCTGATCAGGGAAAAGAGTCTTCTTAAAGTAGATAAAGATCTCTATGTGCTTGCCGGAATTTATGTTGTGATCGCAATTCTTTATGTTGCTTTTTCAAAGATACCGATCAACTACAGACCTTTTCTTTCACCCGGAGAGACTGAGCTTGAGACATCATTTCCATCAACACACGTACTTGTTGTAGGAACTATTTTAAGTACTGCAGTTATTAATCTTAAAAAGAAAATCGAAAATCAAAAACTTATAAAAATAATTACTTATGTTTCTGTTTTTATTATCGTGATGACTGTGATCGGAAGACTTCTTTCGGGTGTTCATTGGTTCACTGATATAGTCGGCGGAGTGCTGATGTTTCTTACACTTACGGCAGCTTATGCTTCCGTGGCAGACAGGGTTTCTTCAAAAGATTGAACTAAATAATTAGAAAAAATGCGGCGCTGTGTTTTGTGATGACCTCGAAACACAGCGCTGTTCTTATGTGCGGACGTTGACAATGTATCAAAACAAGCGTAAACTATATTACGTAACTACTTTATTGTTATAACGAGCTATAAAAAACATAATGTTTTTTCTTATTGAGGAGGATGAATAAATGGCTGAGATTAACAAACCCGAAGCTACTATCAAGCCTGTTGCAACAATCAAGACACCTACAGTTACAGCAGAGGTGAAGCCTGCGGCAGCACCTGCTAAGCCTGAAGTAAAGGCTGAAGCAAAGAAGCCCGCTGCAAAGAAACCTGCAGCAAAGAAGACAACAGCTAAGAAGTCTACTGCAAAGAAGACTACTGCGGCTAAGAAGACAACCGCAAAGAAGACAACAGCTGCTGCTTCTAAGACTACAGCTACAAAGACAGCTGCAAAGAAAACAACAGCCAAGAAAGCTACAACAGCTAAGAAGGCAACAACAGCTAAAAAAGCTACAACAGCTAAGACAGCTGCAAAGAAGACTACAGCCAAGAAAGCTACAACAGCTAAGAAAACAACAGCAGCTAAGAAGACTGCTACAAAGGCTACGGCAGCAAAGAAGACAACAGCAAAGAAAACTACAGCTAAAAAGACAACGGCTAAAAAGTCTACTGCAAAGAAGACTACAGCTAAGAAGGCCGTTACCAATATGAAGGTTAATATCGAGCTTCAGTATTCTTACAAGCATCTTCCTTACGATGATATCGTTGCATGCGTAAAGGAAAATTATAAGAATGAGATGGCCGGAGATGTTAACGGTATCAAGAAGCTCAGCATTTATATCAAGCCCGAAGAGAATGCAGCATACTATGTTGTAAACGATAAGGTTCAGGGCAAGGCGGATATCTAAAAAAGATATTTTTGATGACCCGAAATATTTGAGTTTTGATCATTATAATGGCAACTATCCAAGCGATTGGGTAGTTGCTATTTAATTTCAATAAAAGTGGTAGAATATAACAGGACACAAGATTTTGCATAAATGAAAGGAATCGCAAGATGGAATTATTTGACGGAAGACCCGATAGCACAGAAGGAAGACTTTCAAGAGAAGTTCGCACTTATGATTTTCTTGATAAGCTTGGAATAAATTATAAGAGAACAGATCATGCTCCCGCAGACAATATGGAAGCATGTAATGAAATAGATAAGGTGCTTGAAGTTATTATTTGCAAGAACCTTTTTCTTTGCAACAGACAGAAGACAAAATACTATCTTCTTATGATGCCCGGGGATAAAAAGTTTAAGACAAAAGAGCTTTCGTCTCAGATCAACTCAGCAAGACTTTCATTTGCGGATGCAGATGATATGCTTAAGTTTCTTGATATCGAGCCGGGCGCTGTCAGCATCATGGGACTCATGAATGACAAGGAGCATGCGGTTCAACTTCTTATTGATGAAGATGTAAAGAAGGGTGAATACATTGGATGTCATCCATGTGTATGTACATCAAGCCTCAAGATCAAGACAGAAGATATCTTTAATAAGTTCCTGCCCGAAGTTGGACATGAACCCATGATCGTGCATCTGGTTGGTGAAGATTGAAGTATATGATGAAAAAAAGAGGTAATCTATAATGAATTACCGTGAGATTGAGAAAAAAGACAATAAAAAGATCGCTGCTCTTATAAGAACAAGTCTTAAAAGTTTCGGGCTCGATATTCCCGGAACAGCGTACTATGACGAGGGGCTAGATCATTTCAGCGAGCTGTATGGAACAGATGACAGCAAATATTTTGTTATTCTTGATGAGTTTGATAATGTGATCGGCGGCGTGGGTTTTTCTAAATTTTCGCCCATGAAAGATACCGCCGAACTACAAAAGTTATATCTGGATGACTGCGCAAAAGGCAAGGGACTCGGATATGAGATGATGAAGCTTGCAGAAGATAAAATGCGTGAAGCCGGATATAAGTTTTCATATCTTGAAACGCACAGTAACCTGCAAGCTGCTGTTCATCTATACGAGAAGTGCGGATATACAGAAATAGAAAGACCTGAAGAAGTCGGACACAGTACGATGGATAGATTCTTTATGAAGAAGCTTTGATTCTTTCGTCGTACGCTTTTAAATACAATGACTTTTCATATTTCGAAAAATCATTTGATTCCAGATCTCTTATCCTATAAAAGAAAGAGTAGTTTTCATCAAGCCATGTATTGACATCATTATAAAAATCTATGGATTCTTTATCTTCATCCATTTGCTTGTAATAGTTATTTACGGTCTGCATCTGGAGCACGCCGTTTACGGCTCTTCCGATCCTTCCTATATTCGGAACGGCGTTTCCGTCTTTTAAACGCTGCGGATTAATAGTGAATACATAAACATGTCCGTCGCGCTCTGCCATAAATCCGTGAGCAAAGTTGTTTGATAAACCAATGCATCTGAATGCAACTATAAGACCGCCAAGTCCTAAAACGGTAACGATTATGAGAACAATGATACCGACGTTTGTAAGACCGCCATGCGAATCTGTAAGAGATTTATTATTTATCACAAAGGCGGCGATGCCTCCTATAAAGAGGAGAATGCCTGTAAGTGCGATCATTCCCAAGCTGTCCGGAACGTTTTTAAAGAAGTATACTTTTAGATCTTTTTTGTTTTCACTCATAAATAATGTCTCCAATCATCAAGCGCTAAATAATCTGTTATTTTTTATCATTAGAATTTTATCACAAATACAGTGATGAAACTAAAACAAAGTGTATAATGTTTACTTAGAGTAAATGCTTTTAGCATATTTCAGATTAAAGGAAAGACAACATGGCGACATACGTAATATCAGATCTTCACGGGCAATATAAAATGTTTTTAAAGCTACTTGAGAAAGTGGCTTTTTCTGACGCGGACGAATTATATATGCTCGGTGATGCGGTGGATCGCGGACCCGACGGAATAAAGATCTTGCAGCATGTGATGAACTCTCCCAACATGCATTTTCTTTTGGGAAACCATGAGGTCATGATGCTTGAAGTGCTTGATCCGCGCGGAAGCGCCAAGTCTGATATAAGCGGTTATCATGGACCGGAAGCTGACAGATGGCTTTGGTGGAACGGAGGCGACAGGACATTCAACAAGTACAAACGCCTCAAGAAGGAAGAGCGTGTGAAGCTTATGGACTGGCTTTATTCCTGTCCGCTTTCATTAAAGATAGAAGTAAATGAAAAGATATTTCTTTTAACCCATACGGCGTTTTTGCCTGACAAGATCAATATACCTTTTAAAGAGATGAATGAAAATGATGTGAATTACATCGTTTGGAATTCTCCTTTCAGGCCGGACCTTTATAAGGATATTCGCGATTATATCTACTACAAGCCGTGGACGTTTATCATTGGTCATGTTCCCGCATGTTACATGGCAGATATCGTATACGGCGAAGGCGAGCATGAGCTTTCGTCTTTTACCGTAGAGAATGTGATCGATATAGACGGCGGCTGCGCAAGCGGCGGGAGAGATAATAAAGATTCAAGAGGAGCTATCCTCTTGAGACTTGATGATATGAAAGAATTTACGATAACTTTTGCTGAAACGGATAAAGGGTGAAGTCTGCGCTTTTTTCTATGGGATTTTGAATCCGTCTTGATTTTCTTTACGAATGATCTGTCAAAATAAAATGATGCTATAATGCAACTGTTTAAACAAATGAACAGATTAACTGAAAGCGATGTGCACCCAAAAGTACATCGGAGGTGATCCATGGACTCCAAAAAAGAATCAAAGAAATTACTGTCTGAGTTTAAAGAATGTCAGAAAATGCTTGCGGCGATCGGTGATGAAACGAGGCAGTACCTGATGTCTGTGATGATAATGGAAAAATGCGGAGGAACGAGAGTGGTAGATCTGGCTGAAAAGACGCATCTCTCAAGACCTGCCGTTTCTCATCATATGCAGATATTAAAGGACGCGGGATTTGTTACTTCAAGAAAAGAAGGAACAATGATCTATTACTCTATCAATGCGGACAGAGCGGGAATAAAGAAGGTCAGAGATCTGCTTGATCATATTGAGGAACTGTTAAACGAGGAATGCTACTATGAAGAAGATTTCTGAGAATGCCTGCACAATAAGATGATTCTTTTCAGACTCTGATTTCGGAACAGGAGACGAATGGAATACACAACATTATCTAACGGCGTAAAAATGCCTATGCTTGGATATGGCGTTTACAAGATCGAACCACAAGAGTGTGTCAGATGCGTGCAAGATGCGATAGGTGCGGGAAACCGTCTGATAGATACAGCACAGTTTTATAAAAATGAAGAGGAAGTCGGAGAGGCGATAAAAAAGAGTGCGGTGCCCAGAGAAGAATTTTTTATAGTCGACAAAGTCTGGATAACCAATTCGGGATATATAAGAGCCAAAACTTCTATAGAAGAATCACTTTTAAAATTACAGACGCCGTACATAGACTTACTCCTTATCCATAAACCCGCCGGTGATTACTTCGGGATCTACCGCGCAATGGAGGAAGCGTATCGGGAAGGAAAAGTACGAGCTATCGGAGTTTCTTCTTTTAATGAAAAAGAACTTCGTGAGATTTATGAGTTTGCAGAGATCAAGCCCATGGTCAACCAGGTCGAGACTCATGTTTTTTATCAGAGAAAAAAGCTTCATGAATGCATGGAAGAGCTTGGAGTCAAGCATATGTCCTGGGCACCGTTTGCGGAAGGGAAAAGAAACATCTTTGAAAATCCGGTACTTACCGAGATAGGTAAAAAGCACATGAAGAGTTCTTCGCAGGTTTGTCTGCGCTACATGCTCCAATCGGATATTATCCTTATACCTAAATCCACACATATAGAAAGAATGAAGCAAAATCTTGATATATTCGACTTTGAACTGGATCGGGAAGATATGGAGAAGCTCAGGGAACTCAATGAGGAAAAGGGAATTTCACCGGTTGAGATAAGCGGGTTTACCGGAGGATTGTATTACTTCTTTTTTAAGGCAAAAGAGTTCTTTAATAAATAATAAAAAATCTGTAGATTCGAAATGCGATGAGCCGCAAGTCGAGTTTACAGATTTTTCATTATTTCAGATAGTTGACATCATCCTATGGTAGTGATATTTTAATGTTAGCACTCAATCATGGTGAGTGCTAACACCTTAAAAACCATCCCATGAATTTTACCGGTGAATACATAGGAAGGTGGACATTTTGGAACTTGATGAGAGAAAAAGAAAAATATTAAGAGCTATAGTTCAGAACTATTTGGAGACAGGCGATCCCGTCGGAAGCCGTACAATTTCCAAATATACCGATCTTAATCTGAGCTCCGCTACTATCAGAAATGAGATGGCGGACCTTGAGGAAATGGGGCTTATTATCCAGCCGCATACATCGGCAGGACGTATTCCCTCGGATCAGGGCTACAGAGTTTATGTAGACGAGATGCTCAGAGATAAGGAGAAGGAAGTTGAGAACATGAAGGAGATGCTTCTTGATAAAGAAGAGAAGCTTGAGAATCTCCTTAAGCAAGTGGCTAAGACGCTGGCTATCGATACCAACTATGCCACGATGATCTCAGCGCCTCAGATCAAGAAGAACAAGCTCAAGTTCATACAGATTTCCAAAGTAGATGATGAGCATCTTCTTGCGACAATTGTCATTGAAGGTAATGTCATCAAGAACAAGATCATCCCTGTAGAGGAGGTTCTTGACGATGCGACTATGCTCAAGCTCAACATACTTTTGAATACCAGACTTGACGGACTTGCGGTTGAGGATATCAACCTCGGACTTATATCCGCAGTCAAGCAGGAAGCGGGTATTCACAGTGGGATCATCGGAAACGTGATCGATGCTGCGGCTGAATCAATCACTGCAGATGAAGATCTTCAGATATACACAAGCGGAACGATGAACTTTTTCAAATATCCCGAACTTACGGACAGCACCAAGGCGGGCGAACTCATCAGCACATTTGAGGATACCAAGGATCTTGGCAGTATCGTAGAGGGAACGCTTTCCGCAGAGACCGATGAGACCGGAATCCAGGTTTACATCGGAAGTGAGACTCCCGTACAGGCGATGAAGGATTGCAGCGTTGTAACCGCAACCTACGAGCTTGGGGACGGAATGAGAGGAACGGTCGGAATAATCGGTCCCAAGAGAATGGACTACGACAAGGTTATCTCAACACTTAAGAATATGAGACATGCCCTAGACGATCTCTACAAGAAGGGCAAGTAGTACTTTGATAAAAAGAAATAAGTTCAGGAGGCAATGAGTTGAGTAGTACAGATAAGCAGGCTCAGTCAAAGGCAAAGAAGCCTGTGAGCGAGAAAGAAAAAGAAGTTCTCGAGAACATCATGGATGAACTTGAGAAAGAGGCTCAGGAAAAAGAAGAAACTGTAGCCAAGACAACGGAAGCAGAGGCAGCCGAGGCAGAAACAGAAGCTGAAGGCGAAGAAAATGCTGACGAAAAGAAGAAAGGTCTTTTTAATAAAAAAGAAAAGAAGGACCCTCTTAAAGAAAAAGTTGACGAACTTAACGACAGACTTATCAGACAGGTCGCTGAGTTTGATAACTTCAGGAAGAGAACAGATAAGGAAAAGGCTCAGATGTTTGAGCAGGGCCAGGGAAGTGTCCTTGAAAAGCTTCTTCCTGTAATAGATAATTTCGAGCGAGGACTTTTGGCGGTTCCCGAAGAGGAAAAAGACGGAGCCTTTGCGGATGGTATGAACAAGATCTACAAGCAGCTTATGAAGCAGATGGAAGATCTTGGAGTAACCCCAATTGAAGCTGTGGGTAAAGAATTCGATCCAAACCTTCACAATGCGGTTATGCAGGTGGACAGCGAGGAGTATGAATCCGGAGTTGTTGCACAGGAACTTCAAAAGGGATATATGTTCCACGATACCGTGCTCAGACACAGCATGGTTGGTGTTTCACAATAAAAAATACAGAAAATTAAGATAGTATACGGAGGAAATTTAAAATGAGTAAGATCATAGGTATCGACTTAGGTACAACCAATAGCTGCGTTGCAGTTATGGAAGGTGGAAAGCCTACTGTTATTGCAAACGCAGAGGGCGCAAGAACAACACCTTCAATCGTAGCATTTACAAAGAACGGCGAGAGAATCGTAGGTGAGCCCGCTAAGCGTCAGGCAGTAACAAACGCAGACAACACCATCGCTTCTATCAAGAGAGATATGGGTACTGACAACGGACGTACAATCGACGGCAAGAAGTATTCACCTCAGCAGATTTCAGCCATGATCCTTCAGAAGCTCAAGGCTGATGCAGAACAGTATCTCGGCGAATCAGTTACAGAAGCGGTTATCACAGTTCCCGCATATTTCAATGACGCTCAGCGTCAGGCAACAAAGGACGCAGGTAAGATCGCAGGACTTGATGTAAAGAGAATCATCAACGAGCCTACAGCAGCAGCTCTTGCTTACGGACTTGATAACGAGAAAGAGCAGAAGATCATGGTTTATGACCTTGGTGGTGGTACATTCGACGTATCAATCATCGAGATCGGTGACGGTGTCATCGAAGTTCTTTCAACAAACGGTGATACACACCTTGGTGGTGACGACTTTGACCAGGCTATCATCAATTGGATGGTACAGGATTTCAAGAATAAAGAAGGCGTTGACCTTTCAGGCGACAAGATGGCTATGCAGAGACTTAAGGAAGCTGCAGAGAAGGCTAAGAAGGAGCTCTCTTCTTCTACAACAACCAACATCAACCTTCCTTTCATCTCAGCAGGCGCTGACGGCCCTAAGCACTTTGACGTAGATCTCACAAGAGCTAAGTTCGAAGAGCTTATCCACGACCTCGTAGAGAGAACAGCTATCCCTGTTCAGAACGCTATGAAGGACGCAGGTCTTACAAACGCAGATATCGGAAAGGTTCTCCTTGTTGGTGGATCAACTCGTGTTCCTTGCGTTGTTGAGAAGGTTAAGCAGCTCACAGGCCAGGAGCCTTCCAAGAACCTCAACCCTGATGAGTGCGTAGCTATCGGTGCTTCTATCCAGGGCGGTAAGCTCGCAGGAGATGCAGGCGCAGGCGACATCCTTCTTCTTGACGTAACACCTCTTTCACTTTCAATCGAGACAATGGGTGGTGTTGCTACAAGACTTATCGAGCGTAACACAACAATTCCTACCAAGAAGAGCCAGGTATTCTCAACTGCAGCCGATAATCAGACAGCCGTTGACATCAACGTTCTTCAGGGTGAGAGACAGTTCGCTAAAGACAATAAGTCGCTCGGACAGTTCAGACTTGACGGAATCCCTCCGGCAATGAGAGGTGTTCCTCAGATCGAAGTTACATTCGATATCGATGCAAACGGTATCGTTAACGTATCAGCTAAGGACCTCGGAACAGGTAAGGAGCAGCACATCACTATCACAGCAGGCTCCAACATGTCTGATGAGGATATCGATAAGGCTGTAAAAGAGGCTCAGGAGTATGAGGCTCAGGATAAGAAGCGTAAAGAGGGTATTGATGCCCGCAACGATGCTGATGCATTCGTATTCCAGACAGAAAAGGCTCTTCAGGAAGCAGGCGACAAGATCGACGCTTCTCAGAAGCAGACTGTAGAAGATGACATCAAGGCTCTTAAGGAGACACTTGAGCAGACTAAGGATAAAGAGCTTTCAGACAGTGAGATCGACTCACTCAAGAGCCAGAAAGAAAAGCTCATGAATGACGCTCAGGCACTTTTTGCTAAGATGTATGAGAATGCACAGGCTCAAGGCGCGGGCCCTGATATGGGTGCACAGAGCGCAGGTCCTGACATGGGCGGAGCTTCAAATGCAGCTGATAACAACGACAATGTTGTAGACGGCGATTACAGAGAAGTTTGATGATTGAGGAGTATTATGTCAGAACAAAAGCGTGACTACTACGAGGTGCTTGGCGTTAGCAGAAGCGCCTCGGACGACGAGATAAAAAAAGCATACAGAGTGCTTGCCAAGAAGTATCATCCGGATATGAATCCGGGTGATGCATCTGCAGCCGAGAAGTTCAAAGAGGCTTCTGAGGCTTATGCGGTTCTTAGCGATCCCGAGAAAAAGCGCCAGTACGATCAGTTCGGACATGCGGCATTTGAAGGAGGCGGAGCCGGTGGATTCGGAGGCTTTGACTTTAACGGTGCCGATTTCGGTGATATCTTCGGCGATATCTTCGGTGACTTCTTCGGTGGCGGAAGGTCACGTGGCGGAGCAAGAAGCGGCCCCTCTAAGGGAGCCAACATCAGAGCCAGCGTCAGGATCACATTCCTTGAGGCTGTCTTTGGCTGTGAAAAGGAGCTTGAGCTCACCATTAAAGATCCCTGCCCTAATTGTCACGGCACAGGAGCTAAGCCCGGAACTACCGCTTCAACTTGTACACGATGCGGCGGTAAGGGACAGATTGTATATACACAGCAGTCTTTCTTTGGTACCGTAAGAAATGTTCAGACCTGCCCCGATTGCGGAGGAACAGGTAAGATCATCAAAGAGAAGTGTCCTGATTGCCACGGATCCGGTTATATCGCAAGCAGAAAGAAGATCAAGGTCAGCATTCCCGCGGGAATCGATAACGGACAGAGCGTTAGGATCAGAGATAAGGGTGAGCCCGGAATTAACGGCGGACCCAGAGGAGATCTTCTTGTTGAAGTTGTTGTATCCGATCATCCTATTTTCCAGAGAGAGGGTATCAACATCTATTCAATGGTTCCCGTTTCATTTGCTATTGCTGCACTTGGCGGAACGGTTCTTATCGATACCGTTGACGGTAAGGTTGCATATGATGTAAAGGCCGGAACTCAGACAGATACAAGAGTAAGACTTCGCGGAAAGGGCGTTCCTTCACTTCGTGATAAGGATGCTAGAGGCGACCACTATGTAACACTTGTGGTTCAGGTTCCCGATAAGCTTTCCAAGGAAGCAAAAGAACTGCTTAAGAAGTTCGATGAGAAGACAGGTGATTCACTTACAGCCGCCGAGCGTATGATGGGATCAAAAGATTCCGATGACGACGGCCCCGGAGGTAACGGCGGAAAGAAAAAGAAATCTTTCTGGAAGTGATTTTGCATAAAAAACGATTTGTGTTATACTTCCGTAGTTAGAATAATAACTACGGAAGTTTTTTAAGTAATCACCAGACTCGGTATTATCGAGTCGTGGTGTACTACTTAGTTCCGGCGAGCGGATGCGAGAGCGGAACCTCATTGAAATAGGTGATTATCATGAAATGGATGCGTTTTAGAGTTCGTACCAATGAAGAATCGGAAGATATAATAGTAAGTTACCTTCAGGACATCGGTCTTGAGGGCGCTCAGATTGAAGATAATGCACCGCTTTCAACAGCGGATAAGGAGCAGATGTTTATTGATGCTCCCGAACTTGAGCCTGACAAGATCAATACCGAGCTTACAGGCGGTGCGGCATATCTCAATTTCTTTTTGGAGATTGATGATGACAATATGCTCACCATAGAGCTTCCTGATGATAACGGAGAGTACGTTAAGATAAAGAAAACTCCCGAAGAAGTTAAGGAAGAGATGAAGGAAAAGCTGGATGAACTCAGAAGCTTTTCCGATATCGGCGACGGAACCATATCGGTTGATGTTACCGAAGACATAGACTGGATCAATAACTGGAAGCAGTATTTCCATAAGTTTTATATAGATGATATTCTCGTTATCCCTTCATGGGAAAAAGAGAATGATGAAGATAAAGACAAGGCTTCGATGGTCCTTCACATCGATCCTGGAACGGCTTTCGGAACGGGAATGCACGAGACAACACAGCTTTGCATCCGCATGCTCAAAAAGTATGTGACTCCCGAGACGGAGCTTCTTGATGTCGGAACGGGAAGCGGTGTTTTATCTATTTTGGCGCTTATGTTCGGTGCCAAGCATGCAATGGGAACAGATCTTGATAAGTGCGCGGTTCCCGCTGTAAAAGAAAATATGGAGAATAATGGGATAGCTCCCGATAAATTCGACATGCTGATCGGTAATATCATTGATGATAAGGAAGTTCAGGATAAAGTCGGTTATGATAAGTACGACATTGTAGTTGCCAATATCTTGGCCAACGTGCTTGTTCCGCTTACACCCGTTATATTGGATCAGCTCAAAAAGGGTGGTATCTATATTACATCAGGTATCATCAATACCAAGGAAGAAGAGGTTAAAAAGGCGCATCTTGATGCCGGACTTGAGATTCTCGAGATCCACCATCAGGGAGATTGGGTTTCAATTACTTCGAGGAAAAATTGATGTATCACTTTTTTGTTGAAAGCTCAGCCATTTCCGCAGACCTTAAGAAAGTGGAGATAACGGGAGACGATTACAATCATATAGCCAATGTCCTTAGGATGAAGGTTGGAGAACAGTTCTCCGTCAGTGTCAGAGAAGAAGGGGACGGAAGAGAGCTCTTTTACGAAATAGAAGAGATCACAGGCTCATCTGTTATCGGAAACCTCTGTTTTATAGAAGAAGTAGGGAACGAACTTCCGTCCAAGATATATCTTTTCCAGGGACTACCCAAGGTGGACAAGATGGAGCTTATCATCCAGAAAGCCGTAGAACTAGGGGCTTTTGAAATAGTTCCCATGTCTACCAAGAGATGTGTCGTTAAGCTTGATGAAAAGAAGGCGGAAAATAAGATCAAGCGCTGGAATGCGATCTCGGAAGCTGCCGCTAAGCAGAGTAAGAGAGCAGTTATTCCCAAGGTGACAATGCCAATGACGATCAAGCAGGCTGTCGCTTATGCAAAAGAACTTGATGTTAAGCTCATTCCTTATGAGCTTGCTGAACATATAGATGAAACTAAGAAGATTATAGAATCCATAGAGCCGGGACAGAGTATAGGCGTGTTCATCGGGCCGGAAGGCGGTTTTTCGGAAGAGGAAGTTGCGCTTTGCAAAGAAAACGGTATACAGCCGATCACGCTCGGAAAGAGGATTCTAAGGACCGAAACAGCTGGTTTTACCATTATTTCATGGTTAATGTATCATTTAGAAGGATAAGAAATGGAAGCATATTTGGATAATTCGGCAACGACCAGAGCGTTTGATGAAGTGGCCGCGCTCGTTGCCAAGGAGATGACTGTAGAGTACGGCAATCCTTCAAGTGTTCATCACTTGGGTGCTGTTGCCGCTGAGAGAGTTGCGGATGCGAGGGAGACTATCGCATCGACGCTTAAGGTTGATCAGGCAGAGATAGTATTTACATCGGGCGGAACAGAGTCCGATAATTTTGCGATAATAGGTGCTGCCAGAGCCAATAAGTGGCGCGGCAATCACATTATCACAAGCTCCATCGAGCACCCCGCAGTGCTTGTCACAATGGAATATCTGCAGAAAGAGGGCTTTGATATCACATATCTTTCTGTTGATGAGACGGGACGTATCGATCTTAATGAGTTAAAAGAAGCTATAAGACCCGAGACCATTCTGGTATCTCTTATGTTTGTTAATAATGAGATCGGTACGATAGAGCCCATTGAGGAAGCCGGCAATATCATAAAAGCCGCAAATAAGGACATCGTTTTCCATGTTGATGCCGTTCAGGCGTACGGAAAGGTTTTGATCCGTCCCAGAGCGCTCAATATAGATCTTTTGTCTGTCAGCGGACACAAGATCCATGGACCCAAGGGAATAGGCTTTTTATATGTAAAAAAAGGAACAAAGATAGTTCCTATAAATTATGGCGGAGGCCAGCAGAAGGGAATGAGATCCGGAACCGAGAATGTGCCCGGTATCGCAGGACTTGCGCTTGCCGCCAAGATGTGTTGCGACGGACTTTCGCAGCACAGCGAAAAGCTTTATGAACTTAAGAAATATCTGATAGACAATCTCGAAGAGAGGCTTACGGATATCAAGATAAACGGACCAAAATGCGATGAGGGAGCGCCGCATATAGTCAGTCTTTCCATCAAAGGACTTGCTGCGGAGACGGTTCTTAACATGCTGAGCGGAAAGGGTATTTATGTTTCAGCGGGATCGGCATGCACGTCCAACAACCCTCATGTATCCGATACGCTCAAAGCCATCGGAGTTCCGAGAGAGCTTCTTGAATCAACGATTCGTATCAGTATGTCGGTTATGACAACAAAGGAAGAGATAGATCTTTTGCTGGATACACTCTGCTCACAGGTAGAGACCATGAGAGAATTCTATCGCCATTAATGAAAGAGGATCATATATGCAGTACCATGCTTTTGTAATTAAGTATGCGGAGATAGGTGTAAAAGGAAAAAACAGATACATTTTCGAGGAGGCGCTCGTTAAGCAGATAGAGCGTGTTCTTTCCAAGTGCGACGGTGAGTTTAACGTAACCAGAGTAAACGGAAGAATGTATGTTGACGCCAAGAATTTTGATTTTAACGAGACTGTGGATCAGCTCAAGACTGTCTTCGGTGTTACGGGAATCTGTCCCGCAGTATCAATAGAGAGAAACGGAGACGGTAATCTTCCCGATGTTGCAGGCATTTCCAAGGCTGTTGTTGATTTCGTTGACGGAGTTTATCCCGATAAGAAAAAGACATTTAAGGTTAAAGTAAGACGTGTTGATAAAAGCTTCCCCATGGATTCCATGGAGCTTGCGGCTCATCTCGGAGGAGAGATCCTTGATGCATATGATGAGATGACGGTTGATGTACATAATCCCGACATTCTCATAAATGTAGAGATCAGAGAAAAACTCAACATTTTCTCCGAAGTAATTCCGGGACCCGGCGGAATGCCGATCGGAACAGCAGGAAAAGCGATGCTTCTTTTGTCAGGCGGAATCGATTCACCGGTTGCCGGATACATGATCGCCAAAAGAGGTGTTGATATCGAGGCTGTTTATTTCAATGCGCCTCCTTATACAAGTGAGAAAGCTAAGCAGAAGGTTATCGATCTTGCGGGAGTTATTGCCAAGTACACGGGCAAGGTCAGACTCCACGTAATTAACTTTACGGATATTCAGATGTATATCTACAAGCAGTGCCCGCACGATGAGCTTACTATCATCATGAGAAGATATATGATGAGGATCGCTGATATCATCGCTGGACAGACAGGATGTATGGGACTTGTAACAGGTGAGAGTATCGGACAGGTGGCTTCTCAGACCATGCAGAGCCTTATGTGCACGGGTGAAGTAGTAACGGATATCCCTGTTTACAGACCTCTTATCGCATTTGATAAGCAGGATATTGTTGATATTTCTTATAAGATTGATGCTTATGAGACTTCCATTCTTCCTTACGAGGATTGCTGCACGATCTTTGTTGCAAAGCATCCCGTTACAAAGCCAAGGGCCGAGATTATTAGGAAGCATGAAGAGAACCTTACGGAAAAGATTGATGAGCTGGTAAAGACAGCAATTGAGACTGATGAGGTGATAGTTATAGAAAAATAGAGGGGCGTGATAAGTGCTCTGCTCTGGGATATGCACTAAATTCGGAAGGACCGCATTAAGTGCATCCCCATGGCTCGCACTAAGCTCGAAAAGACCTCGCTAAGTGCTCTGCTCAAATAAAAAGACCATCCAAGATTGGATGGTCTGAAATGTCTTTTTTATGGATCTAATCCCAAAAAGATTAGATCATGTAAGGCTTTAATACATTAAGAACCTCATCTGCGCCGTCTTCAGCGTGGATATTCAGATCGATAGGCTTAGAAAGATCGAGTGAAAAAATACCCATGATAGACTTAGCGTCGATAACATATCTTCCTGAAACAAGATCAAAGTCATAATCAAACTTTGTGATGTCATTTACGAAAGATTTTACCTTATCGATTGAATTTAAAGAAATTTTTACGGTCTTCATTGCGCAAATACCTCCTTCTTTTATTTCATAGTATACGTAGAAAGTGTAAAAGTCAATGCCAAAAAACGTCGCAGGACTAAAGATTGCCATGCACAATCTGGGTTGTAAAGTTAATAATTACGAGATGGATGTCATGGGCCAGAAAATCAAGGAAGCAGGCGGGATTATCGTGCCTTTTTCCGATAAGGCCGATGTCTATATCATAAATACCTGTACGGTTACCAATATCGCGGACAGAAAATCCAGGCAGATGCTCCATAAAGCAAAGAAAGAGAATCCTGAGGCGATAGTGGTTGCGGTCGGATGCTATGTTGAGACGGGAAAAGAGGGGGTGCTCAAGGATGAGAGCATTGATCTTGCTGTCGGAAACAACAAGAAATCCGAGATTGTTGAGATACTCGATGAATTTATAGACATCAGAAGCGTGGAAGATGATAAGACTCTTCACGGAACGTCTATAATAGACATAAATCACACGAATGAGTACGAGAACATGACGCTTTCTGAGCTTCCCGAGCATACGAGAGCCTATATCAAGATTCAGGACGGCTGCAATCAGTTCTGTACTTATTGCGTTATTCCTTATGCCAGAGGAAGAGTGCGCAGCAGAGATATGAAGGATATCCTTGATGAGATAAAAGGTCTTGTGAATAAAGGATGTAGAGAAGTTGTCCTTACGGGAATTCATATAAGCTCATACGGGATGGAAAACGGAGAACAACTCCTTATTCCGCTTATCGAGAAGATAGGTGATATTGAAGGAATAGACAGGATCAGAATAAGCTCTCTTGAACCCAGGATAATGACCGAAGAAAACGTCAAGAGACTTGCAGCTGTAAAGAAACTCTGTCCCCATTTCCATCTTTCCCTTCAGAGTGGATGTGACAGTGTGCTTGCGAGGATGAACAGGCATTATACAGCCGACGATTTCAGAAAAGGTGTAGAGCTTCTTCGTGAGTATTTCGATAAGCCTGCGATCACGACAGATATTATCGTGGGATTCCCGGGAGAGACCGAGGAAGAGTTTGAGGAATGCAGAAAGTTTGCCGAGGAGATCGATTTCTACGAGATGCATGTGTTCAAGTATTCTCCGAGAAAAGGAACTGTTGCGGCAGGAATGAAGGATCAGCTCACTGACAAGGAAAAGAGTGCCAGAAGCGATGTGCTTCTTGATTTGACAAAGAAGCAGTCTGAGTGTTATCGTGAACTCTTCATTGGTAAAGAACTTTCGGTTCTATGGGAAGATGAGGAAAGAATAAGCGGTAAGAGATACATGATAGGGCATACTGACAGATATGTCAGAATTGCAGCTCCTATGCCCGACGAAGCCTCTGAAAATGCAGGCTCAGGAGACATTACCACTGTTATACCCAGAGCTTTCTTAAGCTCCGATACGTTGCTTATTTGATTTTCTTATGTCATAATAATTGTGTACCGTTTTTTTACAGATTCCAAGCGGAGAGAGAAGTCCGCTTCAATAATATATGAATGGAGAATACTATGGCAGAGCAGGATTTAGGAAACACCCAATTTTTTAAAGTTGAGATTGAACCCGAGACAGGTGTTAAGAAGGTTCTTTCTGTGGTATACGATGCTCTTCTTGAGAAAGGATACAATCCGGTCAACCAGATCGTCGGATATATCATGTCGGGAGATCCCACTTATATTACAAGCCACAAGGGTGCAAGAAGCCTTATTATGAAGGTTGAGAGAGATGAACTCGTGGAAGAGATGCTTGCAGAGTACATCAAGAGCAACGATTGGGCTAGAAAGTAATACGATAATATGCGGATAATGGGGCTTGATTACGGTTCCAAGACGGTCGGAGTAGCCATCAGCGATGCGCTTCTTCTTACCGCTCAAGGTAAAGAGATAATCCGTAGAAAAGAAGAGAATAAACTTAGAAAAACGCTGGCACGCATAGAGGAGCTTATTGTGGAATACGGAGTCGAGAAGATAGTTCTGGGACTCCCTGTTAACATGGATACCACACCTTCTGTGCGATCAGAGTTATGCCTTGAATTCAAGGACAAGATTGAGAGAAGAACAAACATCCCCGTAATAATGTGGGATGAGCGCCTTACTACGGTAGAGGCGGATGAGATAATGGACGAACTCAGAATACGAGGTCGCGAGAGAAAAGAATACGTAGATATGATCGCAGCTCAGATAATACTTCAGGATTATCTGAACAACAGAAAAGATTGAGAGAAAACCGATTTGGAAAAGATTATTTTTAGTCCCGACGGCGAAGAACCTGTAGAGTTCTATTGCCTTGAACAGACAGTTATTGGTGCAAAAACATATTTGCTTGTAACAGATGAAGAGGATGGTGACGGAGAAGCGCTCATTTTGCGCGACGACTCCGATATTAAAGATGAAGAAGCGGTTTATGTGATCGTAGATGACGAAAAAGAACTTGATGCGGTCGCAGGCGTTTTTCGCAAGCTGCTTTCAGAAGACGACATAGATCTCGATATTTAACGGGTAACTGGTTATTATTGGGTTCTGCGTCTTTTCTACAAAAGATGGAGGAATAATTTTGAACAAAAAGAAAATTGAAAATGCGTCCAAGCTGCAGATCATTCCTTTGGGTGGTCTTGAGCAGATTGGAATGAACATCACTGCCTTCAGATATGAAGACAGTATTATTGTGGTTGACTGCGGATTGGCATTCCCTGACGATGACATGTTGGGAATCGACCTTGTCATTCCGGATATCACATATCTTCAGGAAAACATTGATAAGGTAAAAGGATTCGTTATTACCCACGGACATGAGGACCATATCGGTGCTCTTCCGTATATTTTGCATGAACTCAATGTACCCGTATATGCAACAAGGCTTACAATGGGTATAATTGAACACAAGCTCGAGGAGCATAACCTTTTAAAGAGCACAAGAAGAAAAGTGGTTAAGTTTGGACAGTCCATTAACCTTGGACAGTTCAGAGTTGAGTTTATAAGAACCAACCATTCGATCGTTGATGCAGCAGCGCTTGCGATCTATTCGCCTGCAGGTACGATCGTGCATACGGGAGACTTTAAGGTTGACTACACACCTGTTTACGGAGATCCCATAGATCTTCAGCGTTTCGCTGAGATCGGTAAAAAGGATGTCCTTGGTATCATGTGCGATTCAACCAACGCAGAGCGTCCCGGTTTTACTCCTTCCGAGAAGACAGTCGGAAGAGCGCTCAACTCACTTTTTGAAGAGCACGAGAATTCAAGGATCATCGTTGCGACTTTTGCTTCCAACGTTGACAGAGTTCAGCAGATAATCAATATGGCACATAAATTCGGAAGAAAGGTTGTTGTCGAAGGCCGAAGCATGGTCAGTATCATCGACATTGCTCAGAAGCTTGAGTGTATACAGGTTCCTGATGATACACTTATCGATATTGACCAGATCAAGAACTACCCTGAGAACAAGACCGTTATAATCACAACGGGAAGCCAGGGAGAGAGTATGGCCGCACTCAGCAGAATGGCAAGCGGTCAGCACAAGAAGATCACTATAGGTGCGGGTGATACGGTTATTTTCTCATCACATCCGATTCCGGGTAATGAGAAGGCCGTTACCAATATAATTAATGAACTCCAGATGAAGGGAGCCGACGTTATCTTCCAGGATGTCCATGTTTCGGGACATGCTTGTCAGGAGGATATCAAGCTTCTTTATACTTTGGTAAAACCTAAATATGCGATTCCCGTTCACGGTGAATACAGACACCTTATGGCTCAGCGTAGAATAGCCAAGGATCTTGGAATACCCAAGGAGAATATCTTTATTCTTCATTCCGGTGATATACTTGAGCTTAACGGAGAAGGCGCTGCCATAAACGGAAAGGTTCCTTTCGGAGCTATTCTTGTAGACGGACTTGGCGTAGGAGATGTAGGAAATGTCGTGCTCAGAGACAGACAGCATCTTGCCGAGGATGGAATTGTGATCGTTGTATTCGGGCTGGATCAGTCCAATGGAACGCTTGTATCAGGCCCCAGCATCGTATCAAGAGGTTTTGTTTATGTAAGAGAGTCCGACAAACTCATTGACGATGCTACGGATCTTGTCTACGACGAGGTTACCGAGGCACTTGATAAGGGTATTACCGACTGGGGAAAACTAAAAAATATTGTCAAAGACGTCTTAAGCGATTATATTTGGAAGAAGACAAAAAGAAGACCGATGATCATGCCGATAATTATGGACTCCAATAATTGATGCTCGGTCTGTAAGAGGAAAGACTATTTATGAATGCAAAAAACGGAATTTTAGGAATTCTTGATACCGTAGTAAAAGTTGCCTTTGTTTTACTTATGGTCATGCTTATAAGCAAATATTCCAAGCTTGCTTACAATTACGGATATCAGATCTTTAATCAGAAGCCTGTTTCCGCTTCGGGAACGGGAAGGGAAGTTACCGTCACCATAAGCGAGGGAGACGGCGCCAAGACTATAGGAAATAAGCTTGCGGGTGCGGGGCTTATCACAGATAAGACCTTGTTCATACTCCAGGAGCGCTTTTCCGAATATCATGGCAAGGAACAGCCGGGAACATATCAGCTCAGTACAGCGATGACTCCCGAGCGTATGATAGTGATAATGTCAGGTGCAGAAAACGCTGAGGGCGAGGGAGGCTCGGAGGCTAAATCCGCAGAGAAAGCGGAAGATACCGAGGAAGAAAGCTCTGAAGAGACAGCAGATGATACATCTGAAGGTGAAGAAGATGATGAGTCTGAAGATGAATCTGAGGATTCAGACGCTTCGGAGGAAGAAAACGGTGATTGAACAGGATAGAATGACTGCTTTCATCAATTCTCTGGATCCGGGAAATGAGGAATATCTTGATGCTCTTGAAAAAGAAGCCAAGGCAGCGGATGTTCCCATTATCCGAAAGGATACTCAGGCTTTGCTTAAGTTCCTTATGGCATCATCCAAACCCAAAAACATTTTGGAAGTAGGATGTGCCATTGGATTTTCGGCTCTTTTAATGGCGCAGTACAGCGGTGATGATACCAAGATCACGACTATTGAGAAGTACGAGAAGAGAATTCCTGTTGCTAAAGATAATTTCATAAAGTACGACAAAAATAATAAAATCACACTTTTGGAAGGTGATGCGACCGATATACTAAGAACGCTGGCCCCGGGGTATGATTTTATTTTTATGGATGCGGCAAAGGGCCAATATATCAATTTTTTGCCCGATTGCATAAGGATACTTAATAAGGGTGGACTTCTGGTCTCGGATAATGTGCTTCAGGACGGAGACATAATAGAATCCAGGTTTGCGGTCACAAGGAGAGATCGGACCATCCATGCGAGAATGCGTGAGTATCTGTATGAACTCAAGCATAACGATGCACTAAATACGGTGATACTTACCGTTGGCGACGGAATGACACTTTCCGTCAAGCTTTGATCTGTTAAATGGAGATTTCAATGAAAAAACCGGAATTACTTATACCTGCGAGCAGTCTTGAAGTATTAAAGACTGCCGTTATATTCGGAGCTGACGCGGTCTATATCGGAGGAGATGCCTTCGGACTGCGTGCAAAGGCTAAAAACTTCAGTAAAGACGAGATGAAGGAAGGGATTTCTTTTGCCCATGAGCATGGAGTGAAAGTTCATGTTACGGTAAATATTCTTGCCCATAACTATGATCTCGACGGTGTTGAAGAGTACCTGCATGAGTTAAAAGAGCTTAAGCCCGATGCGCTTATTATCGCAGATCCCGGTATTTTCATGAAGGCAAGAAGGATCTGCCCCGAGATAGACATACATGTTTCGACGCAGGCCAACAATACCAACTATGAGACATATCTTTTCTGGAGAGATCTTGGAGCCAAGAGAGTAGTGGCGGCCAGAGAACTTTCCATGAATGAGATAAAAGAGATCAAGGAAAGAATTCCCGATGATCTTGAGATGGAGTGCTTCATTCACGGGGCAATGTGTATCTCATATTCGGGAAGATGTCTTTTGTCCAATTATTTCACGGGAAGAGACGCCAACCACGGTGCGTGCACTCATCCCTGCAGATGGAAGTATGCCGTTGTCGAAGAAAAAAGACCCGGAGAGTACCTTCCTGTTTATGAAAACGACAGAGGTACCTATATATTTAACTCCAAGGATCTGTGCATGATAGAGCATATTCCGGAGCTTGTGGATGCCGGAGTCGACAGCTGCAAGATCGAGGGAAGAATGAAGACGGCCCTCTATGTAGCGACCGTTGCAAGAACTTACAGAAAGGCAATTGACGATTTCTTTGAATCCGAAGAAAAGTACAGGGAGAATATGCCCTGGTACAAAGAGCAGATTTCAAAGTGTACATACAGACAGTTCACCACAGGCTTCTATTTCGGAAAGCCCAGTGATGAGACGCAGATCTACGACGTAAACACATATGTTAATGAGTATATCTATCTTGGAATAGTCGGCGAGGTTGATGACAGAGGCTTTGCTAAGATTGAGCAGAGAAACAAGTTCTCTGTGGGTGATGAGATAGAGATCATGAAGCCTGACGGAACCGATGTGAAGGTTACGGTCAAAGGACTTTACACCGAGGATGGCGAGAGTATCGAATCATGCCCTCATCCCAAACAGGTTATCTATGTGGAGCTGTCTGAGTCAGCCGAGAAGTACGACATATTGAGAGCCCCTTCAAAAGAAAATGAGAAAAAATAATAATATTTTGGTAGTAGTTTTTTGTAAGTTGATGTAAACTGTTAAACAGTTAAAATTTGTAGTTCAGAAAGGGGCACTGATGAGCAATAGGGTGAACGTAGAAGAGATATTCGGACAGAACGTTTTTACTCTTGCAAAGATGAGAGAGAGACTTCCCAAGAATGTTTACAAGGAGGTTGTGAGCGTTACTGAGCACGGCGGGGCATTATCCAAGGAATCCGCTGATGTTGTTGCCAACGCTATGAAAGAGTGGGCTGTTGAGAACGGAGCGACACATTATACGCACTGGTTCCAGCCGCTTACAGGTATCACGGCCGAGAAACATGATTCATTTGTGGGAAGCGCGGAAAAAGACGGAAGGATGCTTACTTCTTTTTCAGGAAAAGAACTGATAAAGGGTGAGCCTGACGCGTCATCTTTCCCTTCAGGTGGACTCAGAGCCACATTTGAGGCAAGAGGATATACGACATGGGATATCACATCTCCCGCATTCCTTAAAGAGTCGGGCGCAGGCGTTACACTTTGCATTCCCACTGCCTTTTGTTCATACACAGGAGAGGCGCTTGATAAGAAGACTCCGCTTCTCAGATCCATGGAGGCTATTAACAAGCAGGCTCTCAGAATAGTTAAGCTTTTCGGTAATACTACAGCTACCAAGGTCAATGTATCTGTAGGACCCGAGCAGGAATACTTCCTTGTTGATTGGGACAAGGCAATGAAGAGAGAGGATCTTCTTTTTACCGGAAGAACTCTTTTCGGTGCAAAGCCCCCCAAGGGACAGGAGATGGAGGATCACTACTTCGGAGTTATCAGAGAAAGAGTTGGAGAGTTCATGAAAGACCTCAACGTAGAACTCTGGAAGCTCGGTGTTCCTGACAAGACACAGCACAATGAAGTTGCTCCCGGACAGCACGAGCTTGCTCCGGTTTATGAGACAGCCAATATTGCGGTTGATCACAACCAGATTATTATGGAGACAATGAAGCGTGTAGCAGAGCATCATCACATGAGATGTCTCCTTCACGAGAAGCCTTTTGCGGGCGTTAACGGATCCGGTAAGCACGACAACTGGTCTCTTTGCACAGATGACGGTGTTAACCTTCTTGATCCCGGTGATACACCCAACAAGAACGTACAGTTCCTTTTTGTGCTTTCATGTATCTTAAAGGCTGTTGATAAGCATGCCGATCTTTTGAGACAGAGCGCATCAGATGTAGGTAACGACCACAGACTCGGCGCTGACGAGGCTCCTCCGGCAATTATTTCCGTATTCCTCGGAGAGCAGCTTGAGGACGTTGTAAGACAGCTTATCGAGACGGGTGTTGCCAAGTCCAGCAAGAAGGGCGGAAAGCTCAAGACCGGTGTATCCACTCTTCCTCAGTTTGAGAAGGATGCTACGGACAGAAACCGTACATCACCTTTTGCGTTTACAGGTAATAAATTCGAGTTCAGAATGGTTGGTTCTTCCGATTCCATGGCAAGTTCCAACACTACACTTAATACGATTGTTGCCGAGGCATTTGCCGAAGCTGCCGATATCCTTGAAAAGGCAGATGATTTTGATATGGCTGTACATGACCTTATCAAGGAATATCTTACCGAGCATCAGAGAATCATCTTCAACGGTGACGGATATTCGGATGCATGGGTAAAAGAAGCTGAGAGACGCGGACTTCCCAATATTAAGTCAACCATTGAGGCAGCAGATACACTTACTACCAAGAAAGCTATCGATCTTTTTCAGAAGTTCGGTGTTTATACAAAGACTGAGCTTGAGTCAAGAAAAGAGATCATATTTGAATCATATGCCAAGACTATCAATATCGAGGCTCTTACAATGATCGATATGGCTTCCAAGCAGATTATTCCTGCAGTTATGAAGTATGCCGGAAGAGTTGCCACGGATGTCAACCAGATCAAGGCAGCAGGCGTTGATGCGTCGGTTGAGGTCGCAGAGCTTAAAGAGATCCAGGATCAGCTTGCCAAGATGAAGACTGCTCTTGATAAGCTTAAAGCAGGCGAAGAGAAGGCCAAGAAGATCAAAGATCAGCGTGAGCTGGCTTTCTTCTACAAGGATAAGATCCTTCCTATCATGGAGGCACTCAGAACCCCCGCAGACAAGCTTGAGATGCTTGTAGATAAGAAAGATTGGCCTATTCCGACATACGCAGATCTTCTTTTTGAGGGTTGATTTTTCCTAAGTAATATATACCCCTCGCAACTTTTGTTGTGAGGGGGTATAATATACATACGAGAAATGAAAAAAATTCAAAAAAAGTACTTGCTTTTTTGTGACGCCTCACGTATAATCATTTCTTGTCGGTGGGCTATCGCCAAGCGGTAAGGCAACGGACTCTGACTCCGTCATTACGTAGGTTCGAATCCTACTAGCCCAGCTAATATGTGAAAGCGAGATTGGTGACAATCTCGCTTTTTTCATAATATTGGGAGAAAGACTCATGTATACATTTAATTCCAAAATCAGATACAGTGAAGTTGGCAGTGACGCTGCGCTTACGATAGAGTCGCTTATCAATTATTTTCAGGACAGTACGATCTTTCAGACACAGAGCGGACCGGCATCGATTGGCTATCTTAAGGAAAACGGTCTGGCGTGGGTCCTGTCGGCTTGGCAGATAACGGTAAACAGATATCCCAAGCTGTGTGAGGATGTAACGATAGGAACAATGCCTTATGAACTCAAAGGGGCAATGGGACTTAGGAATTTCTTTATGGACAGCGCCGACGGAGAAAGGCTCGCTGTTGCCAACTCCATATGGACACTTGTCGATGTTGAGAAAGAGATGCCAAGCAGGATCACGGAAGAAATCGCATCAGCGTATGTTCTTGATGAGAAGCTTGATATGGATTATGGCAGCAGAAAGATCCTGCTTCCCAAAGACGGGGAGAAGATCGAATGCCAGAGTATTGAGATCACAAGAGGCCAGATTGATACCAACAAGCATGTGAATAACGGTCAGTACATAAGGATGGCGGTTGATTGCCTTGGCAATGAGGAGTTCAAGATCTCGAAGCTTCGCGCGGAATACAAGCGTCAGGCAAGGCTTGGGGATGTGCTCTTCCCTGTTGTTATAAAGAGCAAAAAAGAGGATAATGATATCTATACGGTATGCCTTAATAACAGTGAAGGCGATCCGGTATGTTTGGTTGAGCTTATTTAACCGGAGGATAAATGATAAGATTAGGTGAAAAACAGAAATTAATAGTTGTAAAGAAGGTCGACTTCGGTGTTTACCTTTCAGAGGAACAGGGAAGCGAGGAGAAAGTTCTTTTACCCGCTAAGCAGGTTCCGAAGGATGCGGAAGTCGGATCGGATATAGAAGTGTTTATTTACAGAGATTCAAGCGACAGGCTTATTGCAACTACAGGCGAGCCTAAGATAATGCTTGGAGATGTAAGACTTCTAAGAGTTAAGGAAGTCGGTAAGATCGGAGCATTCATGGACTGGGGCCTTGAGAAGGATGTTCTTCTTCCGTTCAAGGAACAGACCAAGAAGGTTAAGGTGGGCGAAGAGGTACTTTGCGCGCTCTATATCGATAAGAGTAGCAGACTCTGCGTAACCATGAATGTTTATAAATATCTTTTGAACACAAGTCCTTATAAGAAAGACGATAAGGTTAAAGGTACCGTATACGAACTGAGCGATAATTTCGGGGCGTTTGTAGCGGTGGATGATATTTATTCGGCACTAATTCCAAAGAAGGAGCTCTACGGTAATATTGGTATAGGAGACAGGATCGATGCGCGTGTTACTTCCGTAAAAGAGGACGGAAGGCTTAATCTTAGCGTCAGGGAAAAGGCATATCTTCAGATGGATGAGGATGCCCGGAAGCTTCTTGCCATGATGGATGATAATAACGGCAAAATACCTTTTACAGATAAAGCATCTCCCGAGCTTATTCGTCAAAAGACAGGAATGAGCAAAAATGAATTTAAGAGGGCTGTAGGAAGGCTTCTTAAAGAGGGCAAGATAGAGATAAAGACGGATTCGATTGAGCTTAAATGAGGTGACTATGGAATATAGAAGAGCAAACAGGGCATTCATGTTTATGATACTGTCAACAATATTGATGGGCGTCTTGATATCGGCATGGTATCTTACATCAGGTGAGGAACTTTCGGTCCTTTGGAATAATGTTCTTTGCGAGCTTGTTGTGATCGTACCGGCGATTGCTGCTGTGCTTTACAGTGGGGAAAGCCTAGGCTCGGTGATCTCGCTTAAGAAATACAATATAGTGTCGGTTCTTCTGACAATTCTATATGTATTTGCACTCTTCCCACTGATCACGTTGGTGAATTCTATATCCATGATCTTTGTAGAGAATATGGTTGATTCAATCTCTGACAGTGTTATAGCAATGCCGATGTGGATCATGCTTCTGTCAATGGGAGTAATCAGTCCGTTTGTTGAAGAAGTGGTATTTAGAGGAATCTTTTTCCATACATATAAGAGGAGCGGTAGGATTCTTGCATCGATCATATTGTCATCTGTGCTGTTCGGAATGATGCACCTTAATTTTAATCAGTTTACATACGCAGCTGTTATGGGCGTTATGTTCTGCTTGCTCGTAGAAGCTACAGGAAGCGTGTGGTCATCATTTTTGGCGCACGGTGTTTTTAATTCGATCGAGGTGATCTTCCTTTATACTTCCGAATATTTTATGGATGACGTAGAACAGATCGCAGAAACGCAGGTGGGAGGCGATTATGGCCTTCTTCCGGCAATAGGTCTTTATTTATTGCTTGCGGCTATCTTTACACCCATAGCTATCTGCATAGTTTATAAGATCGCTAAGATAGAGGGAAGAGAAGCGGCACTGACATCGATATTAAAAGGCGAAAAAGATAATAACAGAGGAAGCCTTATATCATTTCCGCTTATCGTGGGAATTGTTATAGCAGTCGGTTATATGGGCATTATTGCTATCACACCATATCTAAAATAACAAAGAGGAGGGCATTCACCCTCCTCTTTGTGTTGATGACATTATCAAAGTCTTATGTCGATGTTGGAACCTACATTGGGATTAACGGACAGTTCAGAAACAGAGTCTATTTGCTCTGCAAAATTGCTGCCTACGTCTTTCATGAAATCCAGGTTCTTTGACAGCATAGCTACGCCCACGTCTGTAAGAACGCGATTTTGTGATAAAGCCATCGATAATGAAGGAATATCCATAAGCACCTCCGTTTCCCTACGGATATCAGTTCCTCGAGGAATGTATATTATACCATTTCTCATCTTTTATATCGTAATATTATAATCGAATATTTAGCCATATAATGATAAATTTCATACCAAAAAAAGAATCCCTTTTTGTAGATTTTGACGGGATAATCAAAAAAATGTACAAAAAAAGACTGCTATAAGGTAGATTTTTTTGTACATTTATATTAAAATGGCTTTGTATATTATTCGTTAGCCCCTATTTAGGGATGGCAGAAAGAGTGACAAATGATTTCAAATCAGATTCTCCAGAACACAATCGACGGCCTTAAGAATATCGCTCATGTTGAGCTATATGTGTTAGACATCGATGGAAGAGAGGTAGCGTCAACATCATCGGACATGGGCAATGTATCAGCGGTTGCCAGAGATTTTGTGGAGTCTGCAGCTGATTCCCAAGAGATACAGGGACATCAATATTTCAAGATTTTTGATGAGCAGCAGCTTGAGTATATTCTTATCTGTGCCGGAACAGGCGAGAATGTTTATATGCTCGGCAAGATGATCGCTTATCAGATCCAGAGCCTTCTTGTCGCATACAAGGAGCGCTTCGATAAGGATAATTTCATTAAGAACCTTCTTCTTGATAATCTCCTTCTTGTGGATATATACAGCAGAGCCAAGAAACTTCATATTCAGTCTGACGCCAAGAGAGTGGCGATGATCGTGGAGTCACATAACGGAAGAGACAATAATGCCCTTGAGATAGCAAGGACTCATTTCGGTAACGGCACTGATTTTGTGACCGAGGTAGATGAGGACAATATCATTATCGTCAAGGATGTAACTGATATTACAAAGCCTTCGGATATTACCAAGACAGCGGAAGAAATGCTTTCCGTACTTGAAAAAGACGGCCTTTCCAAGGTTAGGATAGCTTACGGAACGGTTGTGGGTGAGATCAAGGAGGTCAGCCGTTCTTATAAAGAAGCCAAGATGGCTCTTGATGTAGGAAAGATTTTCTTTGATGAAAGAAAAGTAATATGCTACAGCGAGCTGGGTATAGGACGACTTATCTATCAGCTTCCGATTCCTTTGTGTAAGATGTTTATCAAGGAAATATTCGGAGGAAGAAATCCCGACGACTTTGATCAGGAGACCCTGTCAACTATTGATAAGTTCTTTGAGAACAGCCTTAACGTGTCAGAGACATCAAGACAGCTCTTTATTCACAGAAATACTTTGGTTTATCGTCTCGATAAGCTTCAGAAGAGTACAGGCCTTGATCTTAGGGTGTTTGATGATGCGATCACATTTAAGATCGCGCTCATGGTTGTAAGGTATATGAAATACATGGAGAAGTTCACTTAATCATCCATAAATCACAATATATTTCGGGAGACAGATATGGAACGAGGATACAGGAAAAAGAGATTAAACAGGCAGATACCTGAAGATGAGATAATAACACTTGAGAATGTGACCAAGTCTTATTCAACGGGTGCACCTGCTTTAAACGGAGTCAATCTTCACATTAAAAGAGGTGAATTTGTATTTATAGTCGGAGACAGCGGATCGGGAAAGTCTACGCTTATTAAGCTCTTACTCAGAGAGCTTACACCGACAGAGGGAGAGATCACGGTTCTCGGATACAATCTCAAGAGGATCAAGCATCGCAAGATTCCGAAGTTCAGGCGTAATCTCGGAATAGTATTCCAGGATTTCAGACTTTTAAAAGACAGAAATGTCTATGAGAACGTTGCTTTTGCGCAGCGAATCGTTCAGACTCCCACAAGAGAGATAAAGAGAAACGTGCCTTCAATTTTGGCAACCGTTAACCTTGCGGGTAAGTACAAAAGTAAGATCAATCAACTTTCCGGCGGTGAACAGCAGAGAGTTGCTCTTGCAAGGGCTCTGGTAAATAAGCCGACCATTCTTTTGGCCGATGAGCCTACCGGAAATCTCGATCCCAACAATTCATGGGAAATCATGAAGCTCATGGAACAGATCAATGAGAACGGTACAACTGTTATTGTGGTAACACATAACAGAGAGATCGTTAATGCCATGAAGAAACGAGTTATCACCATGAAAAAGGGCGTCATCATAGAAGACGAGGAAGAAGGTATGTACATCGATGAGGATTAGTAGTTTTTTCTATACATTAGGACAGGGAATCAAGAACCTTGGCAGAAATAAGTGGTATACACTGGCATCTATAGCAACTATCGGTGCTTGCCTATTTCTGTTCGGTATCTTTTATTCAATAGTTACCAATTTCCAGAACGTCGTTAAGACCGCCGAAGAAGGCGTATCAATAACAGTGTTTTTTAACGAGGGAGTTTCCGAAGAGCAGATACTGGCTGTGAAGTCGGAGCTTGAGAAGAATCGTCCCGAAGTAAGAGAGATTGAATATGTGTCTGCAGATGTGGCATGGGAAGGCTTTAAAGAGGAGTACCTCGGAGAGTATGCCGACGGATTTACCGAGAATCCGCTTGCCGATTCAGCCAACCTACAGATATATCTTAAAGATGTATCCATGCAGCCTGCACTCGTAACATACATAGAATCAATTGATGTTGTCAGAGAAGTCAACAGATCGGAAGTTACGGCCAACACACTTAGCGGACTCAATATACTTATCGCATATGTGTCTGCCGGAATCATCATAATTCTTTTGCTGGTATCAATATTCCTTATCAGCAATACGGTTACAATGGGTATTGCCGTAAGAAAAGATGAGATCAATATCATGAAATACATCGGCGCCACAGACTTTTTTGTAAGAGCACCTTTCGTGGTTGAGGGTATTCTCATCGGAATGATCGGTTCAGCAATTCCGCTTGTGATCATTTATTTTGTATATACTCATGCGATCGAGTATGTAGGAACCAAATTTACGATGCTTTCATCAATCCTTAATTTCCTTCCGGTTGAGGTTATTTACAACAAGCTTCTTCCGATATCGCTTGCGATCGGTATAGGAATCGGATTTTTGGGAAGTTTCGCAACGGTTAGAAAACACTTGCATGTATAAGAAATAATTAAAAGGACATTTTTGTTTTGAGCAGATCAATTTGCAGCACAAGGAAAAGATTGTTTAATGTGTTGTCGTGTCTGATAATCGTGATTCTGGTGTTTTTTAACAGTTCTTTGCCGACACGTGCCGAAGTTACCGAAGAGAGCATTAAGGCAAAAGAGAATCAGATATCAGAGGCTAAAAAGGAAAGAGACAACTTAAGCAATGCAAAAAGTAACCTTGAGAAGATAAAAAAAGATCTTGAAGCAAGCAAATCCAATCTTGATAAATATATCACCGAGCTTGATGCTTCGATAACGGATATACAGAACAAGATAGATGAGCTAAACACCAAGATTGATGAAAAGGTTGCTCAAATTGAAAAGACAACGGCTGAGCTTGAAGAGGCGGAACGAATTCAGGAAGAGCAGTATGAGGCCATGAAGAAACGCATCAAGTTCATGTATGAGCGCGGAAATGCGGTATACATGGAATTATTCATGGAGTCCGGAAGCTTTGGCGATATGCTTAATAAAGCGGAATATATTGAGATGCTCTCAAGCTATGACAGAAAGAAGCTTGATGAGTACATTGCTACAACTGAACTCATACAGCTTACCAAGGAAGCTTTGGAAGAAGAAAAAGCGACCCTGGATGCGACCAAAGAGAGCAAAGAGCAAGAAGAAGCAAACATGCAGTCTCTTATGGATCAAAAGAACGCAGAGCTCAATACCGTAAAGGCAGATATCAACAACAAACAGGCTGCCATAGCAGAATACGAAGCTGAGATCAAGGCAGAGAATGCAACCATTGCAGCTCTCGAGAGGGAAGTTGCCGCAGATAAAGAGGCTCTTAACAGCAAATATAAATATGACGGCGGAATGTTTACATTCCCATGTCCGAGTTATACCAGAGTATCCGATAATTTCGGCATGCGTATGCATCCTACACTTGGTGTGGAAAAGATGCATAACGGTGTAGACTTTGCGGCACCTACGGGATCGGCGATACTTGCAGCATATAACGGAACGGTTGTGGCTGCTGATTACAATGCTACCATGGGTAATTATGTTATGATCAATCATGGTAACGGATTATATACTGTCTACATGCACTGCTCTGCGGTGTATGCTTCAAAGGGACAGGATGTTACTGCAGGAACCAAGATAGCTGCGGTTGGATCAACCGGAAGGTCGACAGGACCTCATTTGCATTTTGGAGTTCGACTTAACGGCGCATATGTAAGCCCTTGGAATTACCTTAAATGATTTCAAGGAGTGGGGAGTAAAAAGTGGATTTTAACAACAACATGACAGAAGAGACTAAGACAGAAGAAACTAAGTCAGAATACTTTACTGCGGCGGAAACTGTAAGTGAAGCGAGATTTTACGACAACGAAGAAGAAAAAAGGCTTAGAAGAAGATTTATAAGCGGAATTCTTATAGGAACTATGTGCACGGCTTTTATATGTGCTGCTGTGGGCATAGCATTACACTACGTATCCTTTGGCAACAGCAATGGATTGGGGATAATGAATGATGAGACTGCCGCCAAGATAAATAGGCTCGAAGCGCTCATAGATTCTTGCTATTATAAGACCGATGTAGATAAGAAAAAGGAGAGAGACGGACTTTATAAAGGCCTACTTGATTCTTTGGACGATCCTTATTCGGTATATTATTCCGAAGAAGATCTTACAGTGTTTGAGAACGAAACTCAGGGAATATACTTCGGTATAGGTGCCTATATATCAATGGACACCACAATCAATATGCCGCGTATAAGCAAGGTTATGCCCGGAACACCTGCTGAAGAGGCCGGAATTCTGGCTGATGACATTATTACCGAGGTCAACAAAGAAAGCGTTCAGGGGCTTACGACTGAAGAGGTTGTTTCAAGAATAAAGGGCGAAGAAGGAACGACTGTACATCTGACACTTGAAAGAGAAAGTGCCAAGGAAACTGTCGAGGTGGACGTATATCGTAAAAAGATAGAAGTTCCCACTGTTGAAGCTAAGTCCTTGGATGACGGAATCGGATATATTCAGATAACTGAATTTGATGAAGTTACCTACAATCAGTTTGTAGAGAGATTGGCGGAACTTAAGGCTGATGATTTGAAAGGTCTTATCATCGATCTTAGAAGTAATCCTGGAGGAAACCTTAAGACTGCCTGTGATATAGCGGATCAGATCATTGCAAAAGGCAGTACGATCGTATATACCGTGGACAGAGACGGTAATCGAGTAGATTACACATGTAAAAATGAAAGCAAACTGGAGATACCGATCGTTGTTCTTGTAAACGGATATTCGGCGAGTGCATCGGAGATATTGGCCGGAGCCTTAAAGGATTACGAATTGGCAAAGCTTGTCGGAACCAAAACATTCGGAAAAGGAATTGTCCAGAGTGTATATAATCTTAATGACGGAACTGCAGTGAAGCTTACCGTAAGCAGTTACTTTACGCCCAACGGAAACAATATCCACGGAATAGGAATTGAACCTGATGTTGAGGTAGAATTTGACGCCGACGCTTATACTGAGGATAAAACAGACAATCAGCTTGATAAGGCTGTAGAGGTTATGAAAGACCTTCTTGACAAATAATTAAATTGAGAGTACCATACAAAACTGTGTCATTCATTGGCACAGTTTTTCTTTTTATTTCGGTTAATACTTCTTGCCCGTATCGGGCGGTATTCCACACTGTTATTTTTTGTTTTTGAAAGGTAAGTTATGAAAGTAAAAGCATGTATTTACACGGATGCGGGTATTGCCCGTAAAGTAAACCAAGACTCTGTTTTGGTAAAAGTAGCAAGAACTAAAAATTTGGGAAGAATCTCTTTTGTCGCAGTCTGTGACGGATTGGGAGGCTTGTCTAAGGGAGAGGTAGCAAGCTGCAAGGTTATAAGAGCTTTGGAAAACTGGTTCCATGAAGAGTTGTGCCTTATGCAGGATCTAGAGGGCGAGAGATTGTTTGAAGTAATAGAGCAGTCTTGGAGAAGACTTATCGCAAGAGTGAACGGTGAGATAAGAAGATACGGAAAACACAGACGTATTAAGCTTGGAACGACACTTACCGCACTTTTACAGATAGGGACAAAATATATTCTCATGAATATCGGAGATTCCAGAATCTATATCGCCGGGAAGGATGATGTAAGGCAGCTTACAAAGGATCAGAGTATTGCGCAAAACGTTCTTTTGCAATGTGTCGGAACGTCAGGAACGCCTGAGCCTGAAATAGAGGTGGGGCAGTTTGACGGCAATTCAACTGTTCTGGCGTGCAGTGACGGCTTTTGGAAGACCATGAACAGTGATGAGGCCTTTAAAATGCTATGCCCTCAGATGTGCGTGACATCTGAAGATATGCTTGATTCGTGCAAAAAACTTGCTGAAAGAGCATATTCAAGAAATGAAGAAGACAACGTTTCCGTAGCAGCGCTTTGCATGGAGTTCTGACGTATGGATAATATGGTTTTACATAGATATAAGCGGATAAAGCTGCTCGGCAGAGGAGGATGCGGAGATGCTTTTCTTGCACGCGACAGAGCGGGCGGGAAACTCGTGACCTTAAAGATCTTGAGAGATACAGGTGATAAAAGGTACAAAAAGGCAAGCGAGAGTCTTAAAAACGAGGCGGATATCCTTAAGAGGCTTAAATTCAAAGGAATACCGAGGCTTATAGATTGCGGAGAAGGATATATAGCTACAGAGTATATTCCGGGGAAAAGTCTTTTTACCATAATAGGTGAAAACGGAAGACTTAAGGAAAAAGAAGCGGTCAGGATAGGAACTGAGCTTGTTACAATACTCGGTTATCTCCACGGGTTAAAAGAACCGGTGATCTACAGAGATTTAAAGCCGTCAAACATAATATTGGGAAATGATAATGTCGTGACACTTATAGATTACGGAGTTGCCAGAGTTTACAGAGAGGGAGAGACAACTGACAGTACCTATCTGGGAACATGCGGTTTTGCTGCACCCGAACAATACGGGCATCTTGGGCAAACGGATCCAAAGACAGATATATACTGCTTTGGGATGACTCTCTTGCAGATGGTGTCAGGGATCGATCCCAAAGATGACGTGGCTGTTTCAAGAGCCAAAGAAGCGGGAGTGCGAGGCGTATCACCTGAGCTTATGTCATTGATCGATAAATGTATTAAACCTGACAGAGAGGATAGGTTTAAAAGCTGTGATGAGATAAAAGCGGCGCTTATGAGATATCCGAGAACGGTCATGTTCAGAAAGATGATAATGGTTATAAAGGCCGGTGTAGCAGCAGCTTGTCTTTCAGCGGTAATATCTGCCGGAATGGCATATTACACACCTGCAAAAGACTATGTGCAGGAGGATGCAAGAAAGAGAATTCCTGCGGTCAAAGAGAGACTCGGAGTTGCTAGGATAAGGATTGAAGAATATTTAGAGGAGTTTAAATGATTATTTTTATATACACTTTTGTTGTTATTTTTATAGCGTTACTGCTTATTTTGGGAGTCGGAAGTCTTCTGGTCGGAGAGGGTGAAGCCCCGGCGGAGATTACGGAGGGCGAGGCGACGGCTGCAATGTGTACCACAAGACTGCTTGATACTTACTGTCCTGAAGACAGGATCAGCATGGATGATTTCGTTATAGAGCAGGATATGGTCTATACATATGACTCTTTTAACCTATAAAAAAATTGAATATTTAAGTAAAAAAGTGTCAAAAAAGTGTGAAAAAGGTTTTTTTATATTTTATTTCAAGTATAATGGACCCTATGTTGAAAAAAGAGCAGAAATTATTACTAATCAAAAAGGCAGCAATAAAGGGATTTTCAACTATTGCCATAGCTGTAATGCTGATATGTACTAAGTCTGCTGACACATACGCAGCAGAAACACAGGCGGATTCGAAGTTCGATTATCATTATTACGCTGATACGTACCCGGATCTGAAAGCGACTTTCGGATATGACGAGAAAGCGCTTAAAAAACACTATATCACATTCGGCAAAAAAGAAGGCAGGAAGTGCTGCCCGGACGAAGCCGCAGCGGTTCAGGGAGCGGTCAGACCAAATCAGGCGGGCAATGTTGTTGCGGATAAGTATGTGCTGGATATGTTTGCACAACTCAATGCTTATCGTACATCAAACGGATTGCCGGCGCTCGAACTCAGCCAGAAATGTGTTGATGTCGGAAACTTAAGAGCAAAAGAGATAGCTAAGAAGTTCTCGCATAATCGTCCCAACGGTACAGATTTTGCGGGAGCGTACACAGAACTTGGATATACAACGCAGGCTGTCGGTGAAAACCTTGGTATGATCTATTCAAGTGCGACCGATCCGCAAGCCAATATTTCAAACTCAATGGGATTGTTTAAAGGCAGTTCCGGACATAATGAGAATATGTTGGATGCATCATGGAAATACGTTGGGTTTGGATACTATATTGAAGGCGGAACAGTATATTTTGTCCAAGAATTTGCAAACTAAATAAGGAAAGAGCATTGATGAAAGCCGTAGGCAAATAAAAAGCCTACGGCTTTTGCTTGAGGAAACTCGCGAACGTATGTTCAGATTTTTATAGACAGTTATCACTCGTAATGATATACTACGAATGGTATACCGTACTTGTTTCAGGTCTATCCATAGAAGATGAGGTTATAAGAAATAATGGACTTCAAACTACATTCTGATTATAAGCCTACCGGCGATCAGCCCAAGGCAATAGAGGATCTTGTGAAGGGTTTCCGTGAAGGAAACCAGTTTGAGACTTTGCTTGGAGTTACCGGTTCCGGTAAGACTTTTACCATGGCCAATGTTATTGCGGCCCTGAATAAACCCACACTTATCATTTCACATAACAAGACACTTGCTGGTCAGTTATATGGCGAGATGAAAGAATTCTTTCCGGAAAATGCCGTTGAGTACTTTGTATCCTACTATGATTATTATCAGCCGGAGGCATATGTTCCTCAGACTGATACATATATAGCCAAGGATTCTTCGATAAATGATGAGATAGATAAGCTCAGACTGTCTGCGACAGCTTCTCTTTCAGAGAGGAATGATGTCATCGTAGTAGCCAGTGTTTCCTGTATTTATGGACTGGGAAGTCCGGATGAGTTCAAGGGGATGTCTATTTCTCTGCGTCCGGGCATGCAGAAAGACAGAGATGAAACGATCAAAGAGCTTGTGGCCATTCAGTACAACAGAAATGACATGGAGCTCGGAAGATGTAACTTCAGAGTCAGAGGAGATACGATTGAGATATTTCCTGCCAATGCAGATGACTATCTTATCAGAGTTGAGTTCTTCGGAGACGAGATAGACAGGATCACGGAGATAGAGCCTGTGACCGCCAAGGTCAGAAACGAATTAAGCCATGTTATGATCTACCCCGCATCTCATTACGTTGTTCCGCAGGAGAAGATCAATGCGGCTTGCGACAATATTGAGAAAGAGCTCGAGGAGCAGATTAAGTTCTTTAAGGGTGAGGATAGACTTATTGAAGCTCAGAGGATATCCGAGAGAACCAATTTTGACGTAGAGATGCTCAGAGAAACGGGCTTTTGCTCAGGTATTGAGAATTATTCAAGGCACCTTAATTTCATGAAGCCGGGTGAGCCGCCGCTCACTCTTTTGGACTTCTTTGACAGGGATTTTCTTATAATAATCGATGAGTCACATATGACTATACCGCAGATCGGAGCTATGTATCACGGCGATAGGAGCAGAAAGCTTACTCTTGTTGATTACGGATTCAGACTGCCTTCTGCGCTTGATAACAGACCGCTTAATTTCGAGGAGTTTGAATCGCATATAGATCAGATGCTCTTTTGTTCGGCAACTCCCGGTAAATATGAGGAGGAACACGAGCTTCTTAGGACTGAGCAGGTTATAAGACCCACCGGACTTCTTGATCCTGAGATTTCGGTTCGCCCTGTCGAGGGACAGATTGATGATCTTATCGGTGAGATAAGAACCGAGATAGATAAAAAGAACAAGGTGCTTGTCACCACGCTTACCAAGCGGATGGCTGAGGATCTTACGGAATATCTTGCAGAATCCGGTATAAGAGTCAAGTATCTCCATTCGGATATTGATACGCTTGAAAGAGCGGAGATTATCAGGGATATGAGACTTGATGTGTTTGATGTTCTGGTGGGTATCAATCTTCTCAGAGAGGGACTTGATATTCCGGAGATATCGCTGGTTGCTATAATTGACGCAGATAAGGAAGGTTTCCTTCGTTCGGAGACTTCTCTTATCCAGACGATAGGACGTGCTGCGAGAAATGCAGAAGGTCGTGTCATCATGTATGCCGACAACATGACGGATTCCATGAAGAAGGCTATTGATGAAACGAGAAGGCGTAGAGCGCTTCAGGAAAAGTACAATGAGGAGCATGGTATTACCCCGCAGACTATCAAGAAGGCGGTAAGGGACCTTATTGCCGTTACCAAGGCCATAGCTAAGGAAGAAGTCAAGTTTGAGAAAGATCCGGAATCAATGGATAAGGAAGAACTTGAGAAGCTTATAGCTCAGATACAGAAGAAGATGAAACGTGCGGCTACGGAACTTGATTTCGAGACCGCAGCAACGCTTCGCGACGAGATGATAAATCTCAAAAAAATATACAATGACCTTACGGAAGGCAAATGAATCATAACCTCTTTGGATTGATAAAAAGAAGTGAGATCGGAGAATATATGTCTGATAACAACAGAATGACCAAAAAAAATACAACGACCAAGAGAATACTTCCCTCAGATATACATGACTATATCAGGGTAAGAGGTGCTGATGAGCATAACCTTAAACACGTAAGTGTTAAGATTCCCAGAGAGACTCTTACGGTATTTACGGGACTTTCGGGATCGGGTAAGTCATCTCTTGCTTTTGATACCATCTTTGCCGAAGGACAGAGAAGATACATGGAATCTCTTTCTTCATATGCGAGAATGTTCCTCGGACAGATGGATAAGCCCAACGTTGAGAGAATAGAGGGACTTTCTCCTACCATATCAATAGATCAGAAATCGACCAACAAGAACCCGAGATCAACTGTCGGTACGGTTACTGAGATCTATGATCACTTCAGGCTTCTTTATGCCAGGATCGGAATCCCGCATTGCCCTAACTGCGGACGAGAAATAAGAAGACAGACCGTGGATGAGATGTGCGATCATATTCTTGCACTGGGTGAGGGAACAAAGATACAGATTCTTGCTCCCGTTGTAAGAGGCAAGAAGGGCGAGCATGCCAAGACGCTCGACAGAGCGATACGTGCCGGATATGTAAGAGCGAGAATTGACGGAAGTCAGTATGACCTTACCGATGAAGAGATCAAGCTTGATAAGAATATCAAGCACAACATAGAGATAATAGTCGACAGAATTGTCGTTCATGAGGACAGTGACAGCCTTAGGAGCAGACTTACGGATTCTGTTGAGAGTGCACTGGGACTTGCCGATGGACTTCTTACGGTTGATGTTCTTGGAGGAAAAGAGCTTAGTTTTAGCCAGAACTTTGCCTGCCCCGATTGTGGTATCAGTATAGCGGAGATCGAACCAAGAAGCTTTTCTTTCAATAATCCTTTCGGTGCATGTCCCGACTGCGCAGGTCTCGGATACAAGATGGAATTTGATGAAGATCTCATGATTCCCGATAAGTCGCTTTCGCTTAATGACGGATGTATCGTGGTAATGGGATGGCAGTCTTCCAACAAAGAAGGCAGCTTTTCTAACGCTACTCTAAAGGCATTGGCCAAGGCTTATAAGTTCAGTCTCGACACGCCATATCAAGATCTTCCCGAGAAAGTAAGACACATGCTCATATACGGAGCGGATAAGACTGTCAATGTACATTACAAGGGCTCAAGAGGAGAGGGTGATTATCCTATTCTTTTTGACGGACTTATAAGAAATGTTGAGCAGAGATACAGAGAAACATTTTCAGAGACAGCCAAAGCGGAGTATGAGGAGTTTATGAGAATAACTCCTTGTACCACATGTCACGGTCAGAGGCTTAAGAAAGAAGCACTCGCCGTAACTATAGACGGGAAAAATATTTACGAGATTACTTCAATGTCTATCGACGAACTTCAGAAGTATCTAGAAAATATGCAGCTTTCCGAGCACCAGCTTATGGTCGGAGGACAGATATTAAAAGAGATCAAGGCAAGGGTCGGCTTCCTTGTGGATGTAGGTCTTGATTATCTTTCCCTTTCCAGAGCAACGGGAACACTTTCGGGTGGTGAGGCGCAGAGAATCAGACTTGCGACTCAGATCGGATCGGGACTTTGCGGAGTATGCTATATCCTTGATGAGCCCAGTATCGGACTTCATCAAAGAGACAATGATAAACTGCTTAATACTCTTAAGAATCTAAGAGACCTTGGAAATACACTTATAGTTGTCGAGCATGACGAGGATACGATGAGAGCGGCTGACTACATTGTGGATGTAGGTCCCGGGGCGGGCTCTAGAGGCGGTAAGATTGTTGCTGTCGGAACCGCAGAAGAGATCATGCAGGTAAAAGAGTCCATTACAGGTCAGTATCTTTCGGGAAAACTTAAGATAGAAGTACCGAAGGAGAGAAGACAACCTAAGGGATGGCTGAAAGTAAAAGGCGCCAAAGAAAATAACCTTAAGAACGTAGATATAGATGTTCCGCTCGGAGTGATGACCATAGTTACGGGAGTTTCCGGATCCGGAAAGAGCTCTTTTGTCAATGAGATTCTTTATAAGCACCTTGCCCGAGATCTTAACAGAGCTAGATGTATTCCCGGAAAGCACGACTCAATTGAGGGAATAGACCAGGTCGATAAGGTGATCGCGATCGATCAGTCTCCGATCGGAAGAACACCCAGATCCAATCCCGCAACATATACGGGCGTGTTCGATATGATAAGAGATCTTTTTGCCGGAACACCCGATGCCAAGGCAAAAGGATACAAGAAGGGTAGATTCTCGTTCAATGTAAAAGGCGGAAGATGCGAAGCCTGTGGAGGAGACGGAATCATAAAGATCGAGATGCATTTCCTTCCCGACGTATATGTACCTTGTGAAGTTTGCGGAGGTAAGAGATATAACCACGAGACTTTGGAGGTTAGATACAAGGGCAAGAATATTTATGATGTACTCAATATGACCGTTGAAGAAGCACTTACCTTCTTTGAGAATGTAAAGACAATAAAGCGTAAGATACAGACGCTTTATGATGTAGGACTTGGATATGTTAAACTTGGTCAGCCCAGCACGGAATTATCAGGTGGTGAGGCACAGAGAATTAAACTTGCGACCGAGCTAAGTAAAGTCAGCACCGGAAAAACGGTCTATATTCTTGATGAGCCGACGACAGGACTTCATTTTGCCGACGTTCAAAAGCTTGTAAAGATCATGCACGAACTTGTTGAACAAGGAAATACGGTTGTCGTTATCGAGCACAATCTCGATGTTATAAAAACGGGAGATTATATTATCGATATGGGACCCGAAGGAGGATCAAAGGGAGGTACCGTTGTTGTGTGCGGAACACCCGAGGAAGTTGCAAAATGTAAGAAGTCTTACACAGGCGCTTATATCAAGAAAATGCTGAAGTAAAGACATGTTGAAAACATGCCGATAATATATAAAAGTGCATAGCCCCTTTTAAAACTGGCTGTTTTGGTTTATAATGGCAATGAAATTATAATCACTATATTAATATCCGCATTTATGCGCTGAAATAAATGCTACACAGTTTTTGAAAGGGGATTCTAGGATTATGCAGTATGCAGATATAGGAATTGATTTGGGAACAGCGTCTGTTCTTGTGTATATAAGAGGAAAGGGAGTTGTTCTTAAAGAGCCATCAGTTGTGGCTTACGACAGAGACACCGAGGAGATCAAGGCAATCGGTGAGGATGCGAGACTTATGCTTGGACGTACACCCGGCAATATCGTTGCGGTAAGACCGCTTCGTCAGGGAGTTATTTCTAACTATAAGATAACTGAGCAGATGATGAGATATTTCATCAAGAAAGCAATAGGAAAAAGAATTCACAGAAAGCCTTTTATTGCGGTTTGTGTTCCCAGTGGAGCAACAGAGGTTGAGAAGAAGGCTGTTGAAGATGCTACAAGACTTTGCGGAGCAAGAGATGTTAAGACTATCGAGGAGCCTATCGCGGCTGCCATCGGTGCCGGAATCGACATCACTAAGCCCTGCGGTAATATGATAGTAGATATCGGTGGTGGTACTTCAGATATCGCGGTTATCTCACTTGGCGGAACAGTTGTCAGCACTTCCGTTAAGGTTGCCGGAGATGACTTTGATGAGGCAATTGTTCGTTACATGAGAAAGAAGCATAATCTTCTTATCGGTGACAGAACAGCCGAGGATATCAAGATCAAGATCGGTTCAGCTTATCCGAGAGCTGAGGACGATTATATGGATGTAAGAGGAAGAAACCTTGTAACAGGTCTTCCCAAGACTGTAAGAGTATCTTCCGAGGAGACTGAGGAAGCACTCAGAGAGCCTACATCCCAGATCATAGAGGCTATCCACAGCGTACTTGAGAATACTCCTCCGGAGCTTGCTGCGGATATTGCAGACAGAGGAATCGTACTTACAGGAGGCGGAGCACTTCTTCGCGGACTTGAGGAACTTATATATTCCAAGACAGGAATCAATACAATGACAGCAGAGGATCCCATGACAGCGGTTGCTATCGGAACCGGTCGTTATGTGGAATTCATCGTTGGCTATCGTCAAGATTAAAACAGCAACGCCGTTCAGGGATTGAATGGATAAGTAAGACCAGGACGGTATGAGGTGAAATTGTATGGTAAAAGGTCTATACACAGCTTACACTGGAATGATCAATGAACAGCACAGAATGGATGTGCTCACCAACAATCTTGCTAATGCCAATACCAACGGATACAAAAAGGAAGGCGCAACTGCACAGTCTTTCAGTGATCAGCTTGCGCTCAAAATCAAAGACTATACTGATGCCCCGTTCACAGCTCGTGGACTGGGCATTATTAATCCGGGTGTTAAGATTGGCGAAGGCTATGTTGATTGGTCGGAAGGACCGATGAAGGAGACAAACAACAAGTTTGATCTTGCTATCGGCGGATACGGATTCTTCGGAATTGAATATACCAACAAGGCGGTCAACATCGAGAGAGATGTTCCGAGCCAGACAGATATTATGTACACAAGAGACGGTAATTTCACACTTACCGCTGACGGAGCACTTGTTACACAGGACGGTGATTTCGTTCTTTCACAGGATGGCGGACATATAGAGATCGATCCCAATCTTCCCGTAGAGATCAACACATTGGGAGATGTTATTCAGGACGGAGATGTAGTTGCGAGAATAGGTCTTTTTGATTTTGAAAAGACAATACATCCCGATGGAAGGATTGCTTATAACAATCTGGAGCATTACGGCGAGAATATGTTTATTCCTATAGAAGGAACCGCTCCCGTAGAGGCAAATGGTCAGATTTATGCGGGATTTTTGGAGCAGTCCAATGTATCTGTTGTTGATGAGATGGTCAATATGATCGCAGTGCAGAGAAACTACGATACCAACCAGAGAGTTATCACAACAATAGATGATACGCTTGATATCGCAGCTAACCAGCTCGGAAGAATGGGATAAAATTTTATAAAAATTTTATAATTATTTTTTCGGTTTTTGCCGATATATAGTCAGAGAGATGAAAATTACCAGTCACGGAGGACGGTAACTTGATTATCGGAGGTGACACATGGTTAGAAGTTTATGGTCAGCAGCAACAGGAATGAATGCTCAACAGACTAATGTAGATACCATTTCCAACAACTTGGCAAATGTTAATACAGTAGGCTACAAGGCACAGGGAGCACAGTTTAAATCCCTTTTGTATCAGGAGCTGCAAACTGTAACTACGACAGCTAACGGTGCGCCTAAGCCAACCAATTCACAGGTTGGACTTGGTGTTCGTACTTCAACAATAAATCAGTTCTTTTCACAGGGTTCTTTCCAGAACAGTGACAATCCGGCTGCTCTTGCCATAAGCGGAGACGGTTTCTTTGCTTACATGGCAGCAGATGGAGAGACAGTGCAGTATACCAGAAACGGTAACTTCACATGGGCGCTCCAGGAGACAGGCGGTAATGTTCTTGAGCTTACAACAGCAGAAGGAAACCCTGTTCTTGATGCGAATTTAAATCCTATTCTTGTTGAAAACAATGCAGTTGCGAGCCGTATTACGATCGGCGGTGACGGCAGAATATATTATCCCGATGAGGAAGGTGTTCCTCAGCAGGTAGGCGATGCTCAGATCGGACTTTGGCAGTTCAGAAACAGAGAAGGACTTGAGAGAGTCGGAAGCGCAGCATGGCAGGAGACTGCAGCAAGCGGAGAGCCTATTTCAGAGCTTGAAGGCGATGCCGAGATGAAGAGAAGTGAGATCGTTCAGGGATATCTTGAAGGATCAAACGTTAATGTGGCAACCGAAATGGTTAATCTTATCGTTGCACAGAGAGCATATGAAATGAACTCAACAGCGATTCAGACAACCGACGAGATGATGCAGACAGCTAACGGCCTTAAGAGGTAAGATGAGGAATAGATATGGCAGGATTTGATATTAAGGGGCTCAATGCCACTGCTATAACTGAATATGCAATGCAGGAAAGCAAGAATGCTTCCGCATCGATGCTTCAGAACAAGATTTCATCTACATCCAAGGAGTCGACAGACGAAGAGCTCTGGGCAGCATGTAAAGGATTTGAAGCATATTTCCTTGAGCAGATGTACAAAGAGATGCAGAAGTCGGTAGATGCACTTAAACCGGAAACTCAGGACAGATCTACAAATACACTGGTCAATTTCTTTAAAGATCAGACCCTTCAGGATATATGTGCCGATTCTGTAGATTCTCAGAGTAATGGTTTTGCCAAGATGCTTTATGAGAATCTAAAACGCAATTACGACATCCCGAATGCTCCCGAGAAAAAGGACGAATAAAGCCTAAAATTCAGGCGCTCAATTCTTAAGAAAACTTAAGAATTGAGCGCTTTTTATTGTGCTATACTATATTCACTATGGAAAACGAAACAATAAAAGGTTATGTAGAACATTTTATATATAAGAACGAGGAAAACGGCTACGCGGTACTCAATCTTGTCACAGAGGATGATGAACTCACCTGCACCGGTAATTTTAAGGATGTCGATATCGGCGATACCCTTGAGATAACCGGTACTTTTGTCGATCATCCCGTCTATGGACACCAACTGAAGTCGGAGCATTACAAAATTTCCATTCCGGATGACGCCGTATCGATGCAAAGATATCTGGGATCGGGGGCGATCAGAGGAATCGGAGAGGCTCTTGCGGCTAGGATAGTCAAGAAGTTCGGAAACGATACATTTAGGATCATAGAAGATGAGCCCGAAAGACTTGCTGAAGTAAAGGGAATAAGCGAGAAAAAGGCAATAGACATAGCGATGCAGATGGCTGAGAAGAGAGAAATGCGTGACGCTATGATATTCCTTCAGCAATATGGGATCAGTAATGCCATGTCTGTAAAGATATACAACAGATATGGTACCGGAATATACGGAATATTAAAGGAGAATCCATATAGACTTGCAGATGACATAAGCGGAATCGGCTTTAAGATCGCTGATGAGATAGCGGGCAAAGTGGGAATTCGAGTGGATTCGGAATATCGCATAAGAAGCGGTATTCTTTATACTCTTTTGCAGTCTTCAATGGATGGAAACACGTATCTTCCGAGAGAAGAGCTTGTTTCAAAGACCGATCAGCTTTTGAGAAACGGTCCGGAAGACTATATTGATACCGATTCTATCTCTATGCAGATAGATAACCTAATAATGGATAAGAAGCTTGTGTGCAAAAATAACCGGAATATCTATGCTTCAGGCTATTTCTATGAGGAACAGGCATGCGCCGTGATGCTTCATGACCTTAACATATCGGAGAAAGTAACCGCATCTGAGGAAGAAGTATATAAAAAGCGCATTCTGGATATTGAAAAAAGAAAAGGTCTCGAGCTTGATGAGCTGCAAAGAGAGGCCGTTTTAAAGAGTATATCCAACGGAGTTGTGATAATAACGGGCGGCCCCGGAACCGGAAAGACAACAACGATAAATACCATAATAAATTACTATGCAAGCGAGGGGCTTGATATCATGCTTGCTGCGCCTACGGGTAGAGCGGCAAAACGAATGACCGAGGCGACAGGCTATGAAGCCAGAACGATCCATAGGCTTTTGGAAGTGTCAGGACAGGTAGAAGACGATGACAGACATAGCGGAGCCAGATTTGAAAAGAATTCGGACAACCCGCTTGAAGCAGACGCAATCATAATTGATGAGATGTCCATGGTTGACACTCATCTCTTTTGCGCACTTTTGAAAGCACTGGTACCCGGCGTACATCTAATACTTGTAGGTGACAGCTCGCAGCTTCCCAGCGTCGGACCAGGTCAGATTCTTGGAGATCTGATTAGCAGCGGAGAATTTCCGACCATATATCTTAAAAAGATCTTCAGACAGGCTGAAGAGAGCGACATTGTCATGAATGCTCACAGGATACACAACGGAGAAAAACCGGTTTTGGATAACAAGAGCCGAGATTTCTTTTTCCTTGAAAGAAGTGACGCAGATGTAATATACAAGCACATGATACAGCTTATCAGAGATAAATTGCCGAGCTACGTCGACGCCGGACCGCTCGACATACAGGTTCTTACACCCATGAAAAAAGGTCCGTTGGGAGCAATACAGCTCAATCAGGTGCTTCAGAAGTACCTAAATCCGCCGGAGTCGTCCAAAAAAGAGCATGCTTACGGTGACCAGCTCATAAGAGAGGGTGATAAGGTCATGCAGATAAGGAACAATAACCAAGCCCAATGGGAAGTTATCGGAAAGTATAATATTCCGATAGATTCGGGAATGGGTGTTTTTAACGGCGATATGGGAATAGTAAAAGAGATAAATGAATATTCACAGGATGTTGTTGTGGAATTTGATGAGAACAGGAGAGTCAGATATCCATTTTCTGAGCTTGATGAGATTGAACTTTCATATGCCATAACAATTCATAAATCTCAAGGAAGTGAATATCCGGCAGTTATTATGCCGATTCTTGGCGGACCAAGGATGCTCTTAAATCGCAATCTTTTATATACTGCGGTTACAAGAGCAAAGAGCACGGTATGTATACTCGGAAGCAGCGCTACCCTCATGAACATGGTGGATAATGAGCAGCAGCTTAAGAGATATACGGGACTTGCGGATAGGATAAAAGAAGTATTTGATGTTGATAGAGAATAAAGAGCTAAAAGAAACGCAGAGTATCGTGTTTGACCTTCTTTTTCCGAGAAGATGCCCTGTATGTGACGGGATAGTGCCACCTTTTGTATATTCGGATGGCAAAATATTGCGTGGGGGCTTGATTCACGATGGATGCAGGAAAAAACCAAAGCCCGTAAAGGGAGTTACATGCATGAAATGCGGTAAACCTCTGATGAAAACTGAAGAGGATGAGGAATATTGCTTGGATTGCAGGAAACATGTGCATTATTTTGATCGAGGCTTCTCGCTTTTTAAGTACAGAAGCATATCAGGATCAATCTATAGGTTTAAATATGCGGGAAGAGCCGAATATGCGGATTATTATGCGGCCGAAACGGTAAGAAGACTTGGGAAAAGGTTGAATAACCTGGGTATACAAGCTCTTATACCTGTTCCGATGTATGAACAAAAGCGAAATGAGAGGGGATATAACCAGGCGGAGATATATGCGAGGAAGCTTTCCGAGATAATCGGAATCCCCACTTACACGGATGTGATAAAAAGGGTCAAAAGCACAGTACCGATGAAGGGTTTGGACGCCCGAACAAGGCGCAATAATTTGAAAAAAGCTTTTAATATAGTGCGAAATGATGTAAAATTTAGGTGTATACTTATTATCGATGACATCTACACAACAGGAAGTACCGTTGATGAGATCGCCCATGAGTTTCGTATGACGGGTGTGGACAGAATCTATGTCCTTACGCTTGCCATAGGGCAAACTACTTAACATATATGGAGGTCATTTTATGAACTTACGGAATTGTTCAAGATGCGGTAAGATGTTTAATTACATTGGAGGTCAGCCAATCTGCGAACCTTGTAAGAAGGCTATCGAAGAGGATTTCCAGAAGGTTAAGCAGTACATTGCGGATAATCCGCATGCAAGTCTCAAACAGATCGCAGAAGATAATGAGGTATCATCTAAGCAAATCCAGCAGTGGATCCGTGAGGAGAGACTGATGTTTGCTGAAGGCTCACCGATTCAGCTCCAGTGCGAGAGCTGCGGCGCGTCAATATTAACAGGAAGATTTTGTGCCAAATGTAAGGCAACAATGGCAAATAATCTCAACAATACCTTTGCCAGACCCAAGCCTACACTTGAACAGCCCGTCAAAAAGGATAACAAGGCCGGAATGCGCTTCCTGGATACTTAAGGAGCAAGAATGTTAAATGAAGAAAAAGTCATCTTGATGACTAGGATGGCTGCGTTCATAGACCGAGAGGGTAAAAAGAACGATGCGATAAATTCATATTTTAAGAGCGATTATATCGGATTGAATGTGATCAAATCTGTTATAAGCGCGACTATCGTCTTTGTTATTATCGTCGGGGCCTATGTTTTGTATGACTTTGAGAAAGTCTTGGCAGATGTTTACAATACCAATAATTTATTAAATACCGGCAGGAGGCTGTTAATTTACTACCTCCTGCTTGTTGGCGTGTATTCTCTTATATCATACGTTATTTATTCTTATCGCTATTCCAAGATGCGTAAGAGTATGAAGGGGTATTACGGTGACTTAAAGAGGCTCGCCAGAATGTACGAAAAGGAAAGGTAACATGACAGCATTACTAGAAATCAAACAAGCTATTAGAAAATTTTATATCAAAAACGAAGTTTATATCACTTATTTGTGGAAGTTCCTTTTGGCACTTATCTCAATAGCGGTTATCAACAATAAGCTTGGCTATATGAGTAGCCTCAACAATATCGCTATTGTTCTCATGGCATCATTGCTATGTGCTATTCTTCCCGCCAATTTCATAGTGTTTATAGCGGCAGTGTTCATAATCGGACACCTGTTTGCGTTGGCACCGGAGTGTGCAGTTATTGCACTTATAGTGTTTGCACTTATGTTTCTTTTGTATTTTAGATTTTCACCGAAAGATACTTTGGCAGTGCTTCTTACTCCGCTGCTTTTCTTCCTGCATATTCCATATGTGGTACCTATCGCAGCAGGACTTCTCGGAACACCGGCATCTATAATTTCGGTATCATTCGGACTTGTGATCTCGTACATGATATCGTACTTCTCGGCCAAGACAACCGGAGCGGGAAGTGAAAACGTAGAAGCTGCAGCGCTTGAGTTTAAATCAATGATCACGGGAATGCTTGGAAACAAGGCTATGATCGTAATGATCGCTGCGTTTGCAATTACTATCGCGGTTGTATATATCATTCGCAGATCTTCAGTTGATAATTGTTGGAAAATCGCAATTGCATCCGGTGCGATTGCTCTTGTTATCGTTGCGATAATCGGAGCGGTTGCGACCAAAGCAGACATCTCCATCGCCGGAGTTATAATCGGAACCATCATTTCAGCAGTTCTTACGCTGGTGATAGAGTTCTTTTCCTTCAATCTTGATTATTCGAGGACCGAGAAGGTTCAGTTTGAAGATGACGACTATTATTACTATGTAAAAGCGGTACCTAAGGTAACGCTTACAGCACCCAACAGAAGGGTTAAAAAGATAAATCGCGCCACAGGACAGCGCTGATATTATTCTATGTTCTAAGGAAGCACTATGAAACAGTTGGATTTGGGTTCTCTTTTTGATCTAAACAGAACAAATCTTCATATGCCCATGATAAGAATCCCTGATATTCTGGAAATAATTATTATTGCATTTCTGGTATATCATATTTTGGTGTGGGCAAAAAACACCAGATTATGGTCGCTTCTTAAGGGAATAGTTGTCATCGTTGTTTTTATTCTTATTGCAACACTTATGGAAATGTCGACTATCTTGTGGATAGTTGAGAGAGTGTTCAGTATTGCAATCATTGCGATGGTTGTTATATTGCAGCCGGAACTTCGAAAGGCACTTGAAGAGCTTGGACGAAAGAATTTCTTCTCGAATTTTTTGTCGCTCGGTAATTCAAGAATGTCGGGAAGGTTTTCCGACAATACTTTAAATGAGATTGTTAAAGCAAGTGTGGAGATGGCCAAAGTCAGAACGGGTGCACTTATAGTTATAGAGCAGAATCACCCGCTTACAGAGTTTGAGAGGACAGGAATTGATGTTGATGCTTTGGTTTCAAGCCAGCTTCTCATCAATATCTTTGAGCATAATACTCCGCTTCATGACGGAGCGGTTCTTATCAGAGGAGACAGGATCACGTCTGCAACATGCTATCTTCCGCTTTCTGATAATATGGGAATCGGAAAAGAACTGGGAACAAGACATCGTGCAGGTGTAGGTGTTTCGGAAGTCACCGATTCTCTTACGATCATTGTATCCGAGGAAACAGGTAAGATAAGCGTGGCATACGGAGGAGAGCTTGAAAGAGCTCTTGACAGTGACAGACTTCGTGAGAGGCTCCGTATCTTGCAGGACAAACATGAGGAGGAAGCACCGATTAAGTACTTCGCCAGAAAGGCCAAGGTGAAAAAATGAAGAAATTAACGGCTAACTGGGTACTTAAATTGGTATCGCTTTTGTTCGCATTTATTGTGTGGTTTTTGGTAACCAACATAAACGATCCCCTGCAGTCAAAGACTTTCCGTAATGTGACGGTCACATTAGAGAATCCCGACTATCTTGAAGAAAGAGGACAGGTCGGAATTATTCTTGACGGTTCAAATACCATTAGTTCCGTTACTGTTTATGCGGCGCGTTCGATCGTTGAGCAGCTTGAGAAAAATAATATAGTTGCTACTGCGGATATGCAGCAGCTTTCGCCTTCAAATACAGTAAGCATCAATGTTACTACCAATAAGTACAGTGAAAAGATAGACAACATAGTACTTAGTTCAGATGTGGTCAAGCTAAATGTTGAGAAAAAGGCAACCAGAACATTCAGATTGGTGGCGACAACATCAGGAGAGCTTGAGGACGGCTATATAACGGGCGATGTTGCGCTTAATCAGAATATGATCAAGATAAGCGGTCCGGCATCGGTTGTGAACAACGTTGCCAAGGCTGCGGTAGATATTGACGTGACCGGATTTGCACACGCGGACGATGTAAGCGCAGAGAGCGATATTGTGTTGTACGACAATGACAACGAAGTCATAGATCCGGATGAATCCAATCTGGAAATGAATATCAGAAAAGTCGGATTCAAGGTTCCGATATTGGAGACCAAGAAAGTACCGCTCAAGGTTAAATATTCGGGACAACCTGCAAACGGATATGCAGTCAGTGACGTTGCGGCCGATCCGGGAGAAATACTTATTGCCGGTAAGAGCAATGTCCTTAAAAAGGTAGATTCGATCGTGGTTGAATCAGATGATCTTGATGTAACGGGACTGAAAGATAACCTGCTATATAGCGTTGACCTGACTAAGTATATTCCGTCGGGCATCTCGTTCGGAGATCCGAAATTCAATGGCAAGGCTATGATAGCAGTAAATATAGGAGCCATTACAGAATCGACTGTTGATGTCAGCATTAAGAACATTACGGTTGGCGAAGCACCTGAAGGCTTTGAGGTGAAGGTCGATGACAATGAATATGATACGGTTTCGCTTACTCTTGAGGGACTTGAGAGCAAGCTTAACGTTCTGAATACCGATGCACTCAGAGGTACAGTGGATATTAACAAGGTCATGAAGAGTAACAACCTTACTGAACTTGCCGAGGGTACATACAGTGCCGAGGTAGAGTGGGTTCTTCCGAACGGAATTAAAGAGAAGACTCCCGTTAGTGTATATATAACAGTTAAAAAAGAAGATTAAAGAGGTTTTTATCATGGGTAGATTATTTGGAACAGATGGTGTAAGAGGAGTAGCCAATGATGAGCTTACACCGCTTCTTGCTATGCAGCTTGGACAGGCCGGCGCATATGTTTTATCTAAAGAGGTTAATCACAGACCAACAATTATGGTCGGATGTGATACAAGACTTTCGGGCGATATGCTCGCCAGCGCACTTATGGCAGGAGCATGTTCGGTAGGTGCGGATGTAGTCAATGTGGGTATTATTCCCACTCCTGCAGTTGCATATCTTACCAGAAAATACAGAGTTGATGCGGGAGTAGTTATTTCAGCATCCCATAATCCTATGGAGTTTAACGGTATCAAATTCTTTGACGGAAACGGATATAAGCTTCCCGACGAGCTTGAGGATGAGATCGAGGCACTTATCAAGAACAATATGGAAGGCGTAAAGATGCCTACCGGTGCCGGAATCGGTAAGATCAAGAACAGAAGTGATGCAAAAGAAGAATATATCAACCACAACTTAAGAGCTGTAGATATCAATCTTGAAGGAATGAAGGTCGTAATGGACTGCGCTGAGGGTGCATCATATTACACTTCTGTTGAAGCGATCAAACAGCTTGGTGCTGAGGTTATTGTAATACATAACAATCCTGACGGAACCAATATCAATGCAAATTGCGGTTCAACACATATGGAAGAGTTGATGGGAAGGGTTGTTACCGAGAAAGCAGATATAGGACTTGCTTTTGACGGAGATGCTGACAGATTCCTTGCCGTAGATGAGAACGGTAAGCTTGTAGACGGCGATGAGATCATGGCTATTATCGGAAAGTTTATGAAGGAGAAGGGCAAACTTTCCGGAGATACTATAGTAGCAACAATAATGAGTAACCTGGGATTCTTTAAGATGGCGGAAAGAGAAGGAATTCGTGTCGATAAGACCAAGGTAGGAGACAGATACGTTCTCGAGCACATGAAAGAAATCGGTGCCAACCTTGGAGGCGAACAGTCCGGACACATTATCTTCTTGGATGACAATACTACCGGAGACGGTTTGTTATCTGCTCTTCATCTTTTGGAGGTTATGGTTGCCACAAAGAAGCCTCTTTCAGAACTTGCCAAAGTTATGGAAGTTATGCCTCAGGCGCTGGTTAATGCTCATGTTCCCAATCACAAGAAGGAAGCATACATGGAGTATCCTGAAATTGCCGGTGCTATCGAAGAATTGGAGAAACATTTTGCCGGAGACGGAAGAGTACTTATCAGACCTTCCGGAACAGAACCTCTCGTAAGAGTAATGATCGAGGGTAAAGACCAGGCAGAGATCGACAAAGAGGCTAATAAGCTTGCTAAGCTTATCGAGGAGGTTATGCTGTAATATGGTTAGTCAAAAGGTAGTCATTACGAATCCTACCGGATTACATTTGCGTCCGGCCGGTAATTTATGTAAGGTGGCTATGAATTTTAAATCTCATATTACTTTCAGCTACGGGGAAAATACTGCTAATGCAAAGAGCGTGTTAAGTGTGCTCGGCGCATGTATCAAGTGTGGGGATGAACTTGAGTTTAAATGCGAGGGACCGGATGAAGAAGAAGCTATGAATGCTATGATTCAGGCAATCGAGACCGGCCTTGGCGAATGATCGTATTATGTGATAAACTTAGGCAGATAATTTTTACCGGGAGAGGATTTTAGTATGAAAAAAGTTGAGGCATTTTTGCTTGTGGGACTTATAGCATCTATGCTTATTGGTTGTGGTGCGAAAAATGACGATGCTGTTATAGGCATCAGTGTTGAGAAATTGGAAGATGTTCAGCCGGTTGAGGCTGCATCTGTAGAAGAGACAGAGGAAGAGGCAGACGAGGATGCTCCACCCAAGGAAGGAATGGTAAGAAGTTATTTTACCAACGAATGGGTTGATGAAGCGATAAACGAGAATAGACCTTTGGCAGTTATGTATCCTATTAACAAAGAGGCTCAGCCTCAGTACGGACTCAGCAATGTTGCTGTATTTTATGAGATCATGGAAGAAGGCAGCATGAGCCGTCAGATGGGAATATTGGAAGACTGGGAAGACCTTGAACAGATAGGTAATATTCGTAGTATCCGTGATTACTTTATATATGCGGCGCTTGAGTATGATCCTGTCATTGTTCATTTCGGAGGACCCGAGCTTTACGTTAAATCCGTACTTACACGTGATGATGTTGATAATGTTAACGGTGTAGGTGGAGTGATGGGACCCGATTACGGTGCATTTTTCAGAATACCTAAGGGAAGTGCTTCCGAGCATACTGCTTTCACCGACGGTGAGCATATTTCGAAGGCTATTGATAAGGCTAAGTTTTCTCGTGAGCACAGGGATAAGTTTGAAGGCGAATCACATTTCAAATTCACGAGTGCCGTTAAGCCCAACATGCTTGAGGATTATTCCGATGCGGTAGAGGCTACTGAAATAGATATGAAGGGATGTTTCCCTGTTACCAAGTCTGCCCTTAAGTATGATGAGGATAAGGGAGTATATCTCAAGAGTTTGTACGGATCCGCACAGAAGGACGCTATTACAGGCGAGCAGCTTGCATTTTCAAATATAATTATCCAGAGAACATATCATGAAGTTCGTGATGATAACGGATATCTGGCATATCAGATGCATGATACCACTCAGGACGGTTATTTTATTACCAAGGGCAAGATGATTCATATTACTTGGAAAAAGACTGATGATTACAGCCCTACAACATATTATGATGACAATGGAGATGAGATCACACTCAATACCGGAAAGACAATGATCTTTGTTGTTCAGGAAAAGGGCGGATCATTCTCAAAGTTTACTGTTAACGGCGAAACTTATGCCGATTGATCGAAAGCCGGTAAGACCGCTTTCATGGTTATGCAACATAATAGCGGACGGCAGTGATGCCGTCCACTTTTGAATTTTAAAGGTGAAAAAATGAAAAAGATTATTATTACAGGTTGTAACGGACAGCTCGGAAGAGCAATCAATATTGAATTGGGAAAAAGTAACGAGTATGAGCTTGTTAATACCGATGTCTTTGAGGGTGATGGAATTACGCCTTTAGACATCACAAATGTTGATGCTTGTCTTGAACTTGCAAGAAAGGTTAAGCCTGCGGCTATCATCAACTGCGCCGCATATACGGCGGTTGACAAGCAGGAGAGTGATGTGGATCTTTCATACAAGATCAATGCGATCGGACCTAGAAACCTTTCTATAGCAGCTACTGAAGTGGGAGCTAAGCTTGTTCATGTTTCAACAGACTATGTTTTTGCGGGAAACGGTGACAAGCCATATATCGAGTTTGATAAGACAGGTCCCGTAAGTGTATACGGAAAGACCAAACTCGCAGGAGAAGAATTTGTAAAAGAGTTTGCGAAGAATTATTTTATTGTCAGAACTGCTTGGCTATACGGTGACGGCAAGAATTTTGTTAAGACCATGCTTTCTCTTTCCGAGAAGTACGAAGAGGTAAGCGTTGTAAAGGATCAGCTTGGAACACCTACAAGCGCAACAGAACTTGCTAAGGCAATATGCTATCTTTTCCCTACAGACAATTACGGAACTTTCCACGGAACATGCGAAGGGTCAACCAACTGGGCTGATTTTACGGAAGAGATATTTAAGATTGCAGGTAAGAAGACCAGAGTAAATCATGTAACTACCAAGGAATATCTTGAGAAAAATCCTCAGGCAGCACCGAGACCGGCATACAGTATTCTTGAAAACTATATGCTCAAGCTCACATCGGATTATATGTTTGCTGATTGGCATGATGCTATCGAGGAATACTTAAAGGGAATCCTTTGATCATCGGATCGGAATAGAGGTTTTAGATGTCTGTTTTTAATCAACTTATCGGCAACAAAATTCTTGTTTCTGCTTTTTGCGGATGGTTTGTTGCTCAGGTTTTAAAGACTATATTATATATTATAGTAAATAAGGAATTTAACCCCGAGAGGCTTATGGGCGACGGCGGAATGCCGAGCTCACATTCGGCGACTGTAATGGCTGTTGTTACTACATCATATGCTCTTTACGGCGCATCTTCTTTTGAGTTTGCGATTGCCGGAGTACTGGCTCTTATCGTAATGCATGATGCGACCGGAGTAAGACGTGAGACAGGAATTCAGGCCAAGGTCATCAATAACATGATGGATTGGTTCCTTCAGCTTGACAGCGATATTCCTGTTGAGGAAAAGCTTAAGGAATTTGTAGGTCACACGCCTATGCAGGTTTTATTCGGAGCAATCATAGGTGTTATTGTCGGGGTGATTGTTTCTTCTATGTAACGAAGAGGGGAAGAGGGACATTTATCTATGTTATTGGTCATATTGTTGTGGATATATGTGACGATAACCACATACTTGATGGGATACTGCTTTATCCATGCGATTCTTTCCCATGGAGAGAAGAAGCTTTCGGTTTCCAATAATGGGAAGGCCAAAAAAGAGCAGCGTTACAGAATTAAGTCCCATAAAAATTACATAATTACCGGTGTTGTCCTTACGACTGTCTATGCTCAGTTCTTTAGTTTGTTTTCCGGAATAGATCTTGCGGAAAATATTCTGCTTGTTGCGATATGCGTAGTCATTGCAACTTACTACAGAGAGGAGCTTCGAGATGACCTTTCTGAGCTTATCAGAAGATTAAAGAGTGAGGGCAATATTTTTTTATACGCCGCAGTGTTTCTGATCATGGCATACGCAACGTCGCACGGCATCATGCATTATGACAGTGACTTGTATCATGCGCAATCAATAAGATGGATCGAGGAATACGGGATTGTAAAAGGGCTTGGAAATCTTCATGTAAGACTTGCTTATAACAGTTCGGCGTTTGCGCTGTCCGCGCTGTACAGTATGGCCTTTCTCGGAGGGCAGTCATACCATGTAATGGCCGGATTTCTGGCGCTTATTTTGGGATGGCAGTGCCTTGATATCAAACATATCGTTGTGAGAAAACATTTTGTACTGTCGGATTTTGCAAGAATGGCAGCTATCTACTATCTCTTTTCCGTGTTAGATGAGATTGTTTCGCCGGCTTCGGACTATTTTCTTGCAATGTTGGTCTTTTACATAATAATAAGTTGGTTGGATCTTAACGTGGCGCATGAGAAGTCTTATGTTCCTTACATACATCTGGCGCTTCTGGGTGTTTTTGCGATAACGATCAAACTTGCTGCGGCGCCGCTTCTTCTTTTGTCACTGATACCTATTTATAAACTGCTTCACAACAGAAACAGGCATAAGACTAAGGTGCTTTTAGTATCGGTGCTGCTGGCGCTTATCATAACAGCGCCATTTCTTATCAGAAATGTTATTATATCGGGGTGGCTTGTTTATCCTGTGACATTTATCGATCTGTTTAATGTAAGTTGGAAGATTCCAAAAGGCTTGGCGCAGTTTGATGCACTGGAGATAAAGACATTCGGACGAGGCTTTACCGACGTGGTTGCATACGGAAATGCACCGCTTTCTGCGTGGGCTCCGACTTGGTTCAAAAGTCTTTCATCCTTTGATAAAGGCATTATACTGTTGGATATAGTGTCTGTTATGATCTACCTTCTTATGGCGGGCCTATTCCTCGGAACGCATTTTGAGAAAAAGGCGACAAAAGAAAACAAAGTCTTTTCCATAAGCCACAGAACGATGCTTAATCAGATTGATTTTATGGCTATAGGCGGAACGATGATAGTATGCCTTTTGTTCTGGTTTAACAGCGCACCACTTATAAGATACGGGATAGTATATGCGCTTCTTACCGCAGCTATCATATGCGGAAGAGTTGTAATAATAATATACAACAGGATCGACCGGGGCATTGCTCTTACAGGTTTTAAATGTGTTATTGCAATGCTTGCGCTGTGGTACATATATAAAGGCACATTCCTGATCATGGATGAGGAAAAAAGATATAATGCAAAGTGGCTGGTACATCAACAGGATTATGGGACATACGATGTTGATACCTTTGAAATAGACGGAACAACATTCTATTATCCCGTTTCGGGAGATCAGGTCGGTTACGCACCGTTCCCTTCATCGGCAAAAGATATGACGGGGCAGATAGAGTTTATCGACGGCACTATCGAGAGCGGTTTTAAAAGCATAGAAAACAAGTAGGAGAAAACAAATGACAACTAGGGATTTTGACGCAGTAGTTTTTGATATGGACGGTGTTATCTTCGATTCGGAGAGAGCAATAATGGATTGCTGGAAAGAGCTTGCAAACAAGTACAACATCTCGAACGTTGAAGAGAATTTCTATAAATGCATAGGAGTGACCGTCGCAAAGACAAAAGAGATAATGCTTGATGCATACGGTGAGGACTTTCCGTATGATGAATATGACGTTGAAGCAAATCAGATTTTTCATGATAAATATTCCGGAGGCCGACTTCCGATGAAAGAAGGGATAAAAGAGATCCTGTCTTTCCTTAAGAACAGCGGCAAAAAGATCGCGCTTGCTTCTTCGACCGGAAAAACAAAGGTTGAGGCGCAGCTTCGCGATGCTAACATACTTGAATACTTTGATGTGCTTATCTGCGGAGATATGGTAAAAAGAAGTAAACCTGCTCCCGATATTTATCTCAAAGCCTGCGAAGAGCTTGGAGTTGAGCCTGAGAGAGCATACGCTATCGAGGATTCTTACAACGGAATAAGATCGGCTAACGCCGGTAAACTTAGACCTATCATGGTTCCTGATATTCTTCCCGCAGATGATGAGATGAAAGAAAAAGCGGAAAAAGTACTTGATAGTTTGATCGATGTTAAAGAATATCTTGCGGAAGCAATCTAAGCAGAAAGGACCTGAGATGGGATACAAGAACATTTTATTTGACTTGGACGGAACGCTTACAGATTCATCGGAAGGAATAACCAAGAGCGTTCTTTATACTTACGAAAAGATGGGATTAACGCCTCCCGCGGATGAGCTTCTTCCTACATTTATCGGACCTCCGCTTGCTGATAGCTTTATAAGATGCGGTGTAAAAGAAGAAAACGCCAGAGATGCGGTTGATATATACAGAGAGCGATACAACACGATCGGAAAGTTTGAAAACAATCCCTATCCTGGCATGATAGAACTTTTACAGAAGTTAAACGATGAAGGTTATAACTTATATGTCGCAACATCCAAGCCCGAAAAGACTTCTCTTGAAGTGCTCGACCACTTCGATATGACCAAATATTTCAAAGAAGTCGCCGGTGCTACCTATGACGCTAAACGTGAGAAAAAAGAGGATGTGATCAGATATCTTCTGGATAAGATTTCTCTTGAAGACAAAGATGAGTTATCCGATACGGTTATGATAGGCGATACTACATATGATGTCACAGGTGCTGCGGAATTCAATATTCCTTGCATAGCAGTAACTTGGGGATTCGGAGATCTTGAAGAGATGAAAGATAAGGGTGCAATCGCAGTCGTAAACACAATGGAAGAATTGTATCGAGCAATCACTCAATAAATGAAAACGAGTAGGTGTTTGTACCTACTCGTTTTTTTAATCATTCGTAGAAGCTCTGAGCACTATCTCAAGTGGAAGAGCGATGGTGCGTGGAAGCATATCGTAGCCCTCCATGCGCTGCTTAAGCGTGTCAAAAGCAAGTGTTCCCATCTGTGCGGTCTGAATACCTATAGTTGAAAGCGGCGGATTTGAAAACCGTGACATCTCAATGTTCGATATACCCATTACAGCAACTTTATTGGGAACCTTAATTCCAAGATCATACAGTGCACGTAGAACAGCCATTGCCATAAGGTCACTTGCAACCACAAACGCATCGGGTAAGATACCGTCTTTGTGCATTTTCTTTATGGCTTTAAAACAAGTATCCTCATTCCAATTACAATCTATCATTATCCGAGGATCGATCTTAAGCTTGTGTGCATACATGGCACTAAGATATCCTCTGAATCTTTTACTGTCTTCAAATGCAAGACCTGAAGGAGACGCACCGAGAAACCCGATCTTCTTATATCCTTTTTTATAAAGAGTATCAACAGCCAAAGACGCGGCTGCGTAGTGATCATAGATAATGTTGTCTATGTCGGTGTGGGCCGTATCTATTCCGACGATCGCCGGAACTTTTTTCTTTATAGATGAATAAATATCGTCACTCAAGGTATTCATAAGAATGATACCGTCAAGTTTTCCCGAAAAAAATGTATCTACAATGGGAGTATCCTCAATCTCTTTGGAGGTAACAACAAAAGGAACGCTACATCCGTTGCGCCTTGCCTGCTCCTCGATGGCAGAGAGAATGCTGAGGAAATATGGATCACTGTACTTGTCCTTGTCTGTACTGATAACACAGCCAATCTGCTGCGGAGAATCATCAGAAACGGAAGCACTGTGACTTTTCTTTTTAACACTGCCTGCAGGCGCCTTGTAACCGAGCTTGGCTATAGCGGCCCAAACTCTTTCCTTGGTCTCTTCAGTCATTCGCCCCATTGTGTCATGGTTTATAACGCGGGATACGGTAGCAGTTGAAACACCCGCCTCTTTGGCAACATCTCTAATATTGCTCATAAACAGTCACCTCTTGTTTAGTAAACAAAATCTAACTACTTTGAATTATAGGAGAGTTTTAACACAGTGTCAATTGATTGACAAGTTGTTATTGTGTACAAAAATATCCATCAAAAAGTGTATATTTCTCACATTTATCAATTCTATCCGCGATGATATAATCTAGGTAACAAAGGTGAGAAACACAAGGTAACAAAAGGTAAACGGTATGGAGATTTCAGACAAGAAATTGGAGCTTGCTCTTATAGGAGCGGGACAAAGAGGCAGGATATATGCGGACTATGCTTTTGAGCATAAGAGGGCTGAGATAACTTTTTTGGTGGAGCCTGATGAGAACCGCAGAAGAGAAGCCAAGGAAAAATATGGATTGGATGATGCGCATGTATTTACGGATCCCGCAGATTTTTACAAGCTGGGTAAGGTATGTGATGCGCTTATTATCGCGACCATGGACAGACAGCACTATGAGCACACGATGGGTGCGCTTGAGCTTGGATATGACATACTTCTTGAAAAGCCGATCTCTCCCAATCTTGACGAGTGTATCGGAATAAGAGATCTCGCGCTTAAGAACAAGTGTCGCATAATGGTCTGTCACGTGCTCAGATACACAGGCTTCTGGGCTACGCTCAAGAAGATAACAGATTCCGGAGAACTCGGAAAAGTCATAAACATTCAGCACAATGAGAATATCGGTAATTTCCATATTGCACATTCTTTTGTACGAGGAAATTGGAGAAACAGTGATATCACAAGTTCGCTTATTATGCAGAAGTCCTGTCATGATATGGATCTTTTGACATGGCTGTGCAACAGCAAAGCTAAGAGCGTTTCATCATTCGGCGAACTGACATATTTTAATAAAGCTCATGCACCTGAAGGCAGCGCAGAGAGATGCTCCAAATGCGGAATTATGGATTGTAGATTTGATGCTAGAAAAGTCTATCTTCCTATTGCAGGTAACTGGCCTGCGACGGTTCTTTCCGTTGATCAGAGCGAGGAGAGTCTGATCAAAGCGATCGAAGAAGGACCATACGGAAGATGTGTATATAAGTGCGACAACAATGTTTGCGATCATCAGGTTGCAATATTTGAATTTGAAAACGGAATACATGCTTCGTTTAATCTTAGCGGCTTCACAAACCGCATGTGCAGAACCATTAAGGTGATGTGTGAAAACGGTGAGATACGAGGCGATGATGAAAAGAATGAGATAGAGATAATTCGCTTTTCATCCAACTGGCAGCAGGAACCTGAAATAAAGACCATAAATCCCAACGTGAGAGAGGGCTTCCACGGCGGAGGAGATGCAGGTCTTATGGAGCAGTTCCTCGACATGATACAAGGAGATGATGTGGAAAATCTCTCAGCGATAGAAAGATCCATAGAGAGTCACGTTATGGCGATTGCCGCAGAGAAGGCAAGAGTCGAGCACAGAATCGTTGAGATGAAAGAGCTTAGATAAAAGAACTTATTAAAAGAAAAAAGTTTTGGAGTAAGAAATACAAAATGGGAAAACTAAGTTTTAATGCTGTTTGTGAATATATAAAACCGGTCAATATGCCGGATAAGTTTGCGGGAGCTTATGAGAAGTGGAGCGGAGAGGGCCACGTCGTAGGTGAAAAGGAATTGGATGATATTCTTGTTCGTTATTCACTTACAGACGAGCAGAGTAAAAGACTTCACGGATATCTCAGACAAATAACCGATGATGAAAAAATCAGTGATTATATTAAGTTCCTCGTTTGGACACAGTGCGACATAAGACGTTACGAATACTTCCTTGATTGCGACAACAATCTAAACGGTGCAGCTTTGGGAGAACTCGGTGAGACATTGGAATTCTTTATGCTCTTATCCTGTATCGCATATGCTAGGATCGATCTTGAAAACAGAATGATCCCCAAAGAACTTTATGAGCAGATTCCGTATCGTATGCTGGATGAGATAATTGGAAGATATAAGGAAAAAGAAACTTTGCGAATTCTTGATATCCCGTGGAAGCTCAATTTCTTTTCTCTTTCGATATATCTTTTTGACAGATTCTTATTTGTACCTTGCAAGTTCGATGACCCGTTTTATTTTTACAGAGGGGAAGACGGCGAGGTTATCGGAGTGGCTATGGGTGGTCTCAATGTGGATGATATGGGACAGCTTATACCCGATGACGAGGAACTGTCAGATTCAAACGGAGAAAAGAACGGATATTACTACGGAAGGTTTTCTGAAAAAAGAAAAACTGCCTTTACCACTACATTTAAGGAAACAGATACAGAGATAATCGGAAGCCGCATTTCTCCATGCGGAACAATAACGACAAAATCCATTATCTTAAGCAAAGAAAAATATAAAAAGATACTTGAAAGAGACGACTGGATGATAGGCTTCCATATCCCTTCGGGAGACGGCTACACTCCGCAGAGAGTAAGAAATTCAATGACTCTTGCGTGGAAGTTTTTTGAAAAGTATTATCCCGAGATTCCTTTCAAAGGTTTCTGGTCCTCAAGCTGGTTGTACGACGGAAGACTGTCGACACTGCTTCCGGACGACAGTCGTATAGTAAGAGTTCAAAGACAGTTCTTTAACTACACGGGTGGCTGGAACGGAGAATCAACTTACTATGAACTGTTCGGAGATGCAAAGCTTCTTATCGACGAGGTACCGCAGGAGAGTTCACTGCAAAGAAAGCTTGCACAGTGCCTTAAGGATGGCAAGAAATTCATCGATACGGGAATGGTTTATTTCCCTGAGGAACTAAACAAAGATTACAACAGACCAATCTATATAACAGACGAAGATCTTAAAGAGCAGGATGAACTTTATGTAAGAACAGGCTGGAAAGGAGGAACGTCATGAAAGCTGAATTAAAAAGACACTGGCAACTGTACCTCATGTGCGTTCCCGCGATAATCTATCTCATAATGTTCTGCTACATTCCGTACGGCGGACTGTGGATGGCATTTACCGACTACAACATAATCGACGGAATATTCGGAAGCCGTTTCGTGGGTCTTCAAAACTTTAAATACTTTTTCTCGGGAACGGGAATGGGTCCCAAGGTTATAGCCAATACGCTTATTATCAATGCATGGGGACTTGTACTTGGAACAATAATTCCGATTACGATTGCGATCTGTTTTAACGACGTACAGAACAAATTTTATAAAAAGATATCTCAGAGCATCATGTTTTTCCCGTACTTCCTTTCATGGGTTGTTGTAGGTGCGATAATCTATGCGTTCTTTTCAACAAGTACAGGAATAATCAACCAGTGGATCGCGGCAAGAGGTGATGAGATCATCAGGTGGTACGCTGAGCCTAAGTATTGGAAACCGATCATCATTATCGCAGATGTGTGGAAGTGGTGCGGATACAACTCGATCATATACATGGCGGCAATGACCAACTTTGATAAGACACTTTATGAGGCGGCACAGGTTGACGGAGCCAATAAGTTTATGCAGATAATGTATATCACACTTCCGCTCCTTAAGCCAACGGTTGTAGTGCTCATGCTTATGTCGATAGGTAGGATCTTCTTCGGAGATTTCGGAATGATCTACGGTATAGTCGGAAACAACTCACTTCTTTATGATGAGGTTGCAGTCATCGATACTTATGTTTACTCATCGATGAGAACGCTTGGATTTTCCTATACCACAGCGATAGGTCTTTTCCAATCCGTAATGGGACTTATACTCATTACGATATCCAACCATTTCGCTAAAAAAATAAATGAGGGGGAGGGACTGTTCTGATGGAAAAAAGAGCAACGATGAAAGTAAAAACCTCCGCCGCGGATAAAGCGGTAATAGCGTTCTCATATATATTTGTGGGATTTATCGCGCTAATATGTTTTATTCCGCTCCTCATGGTATTGTCGGTTTCATTTTCCAACAATACGGCGGTAGTACAAAAGGGATACTCAATATTCCCAAGAGAATTTACGTTGAACACGTATCTGTATCTTTTTGCACACAGTGGTATGAGGATACTAAGATCCTATGGAGTGACGATCTTCGTGACCGTTGCCGGAACGTTCCTTGCGATGATAGTGACAAGCATGTGTTCTTTTGCATTGTCCATAAAGAACCTTAAGTACAGAAATGCAATATCGTTTTTCTGCAACTTCACGATCATCTTTTCAGCAGGACTTATTCCGTGGTACTACATCTGTGTTAACTGGTATGGGTTCTCCAATAACTTTAGAGCACTTATATTCCCGTTGATACTGAATATGTTCAACATGTTCCTTTTAAGAACATATTTTTCGCAGGTTCCGTTTTCGCTTTATGAATCTGCAAGGATTGACGGAGCCGGATACTTTACGATATGGCACAAGATAGCGCTTCCGCTTACCAAGACGGGTATGATGACAGTCGGAATGATGTATGCGCTCTGCTACTGGAACGACTGGTGGAATGCTCTCATGTTTGTGGATAACAGGGACTACTTCCCTTTGCAGTACTATCTTTACAACATTTTGTCTAACGTAAATGCCATCAGCTCGGGACGAATTCCCGCAGGCGCGGCAGCGAATATTCAGCTTCCCGCAGAGACGGTAAAGATGGCGGTAACTATTGTGACTATCGGACCAATCATATTCCTTTACCCGTTTATACAGAAGTATTTCGTGGATGGAATCATGGCAGGTGCCGTTAAAGAGTAAGTTAAAGATGTTTCTTTAATTATAAGGAGGGTTAATATGAAAAAAAGGCTTATGAAAGCAATGGCTACTTTGCTTGCTGCAACGCTCATGCTGACAGGCTGCGGCGGCGGATCCAAGGTGGCTTCCGGCAAGACTCCCGAGGATAACGGAAAAGTTCGTATCCTGTATCCCGGAGAAGAGACGGATGCAATGGCAAACTTCATTAAGAACGAACTTAATCCCAAGTTAAAAGAAGAGATCGGCGAAGAAGTTGAGATCGTATACAAGGGATGGGATCAGTACTGGGAGCAGAAAGATATCATGCTCGCAGCAGGTGAAGGCATCGATCTTTACTGGGACGGACTTGTTGATATCGGTATCATGGTTAATAAGAAACAGTGCCAGCCTCTTGATAAGCTTATCGAGGAGTATGGCCAGGATATGAAGAAGGTATTACCCGATTCACAGCTTTCAGGTGGTAAGGTTGGCGGAATCCAGTACGGTATTCCTTCAGCTTATGCACCGAGTTCTGCTATGTTCCAGCTTGTATGCGTAAGACAGGATCTTATGGATGAAGTAGGAATGACAGATATCAAGACAGCAGATGATCTTGCAGAGTATGCAGAGAAGGTTAAAGAAGCTCATCCCGAGCTCAGCGGACCTGCAGACATTATCTACAAGCCTCTTACAAGATATTTCCAGGATGAGCAGCTCACATGGTGCTCAGCAGGTGACACGGTTGTATATGGCGAAGATTCCAAGAAGGCTATGAACTTCTTTGAGACAGAGACCTTCAAGAAGGTTGCTGATTTTAACAGAAGCATGTATGAAAAGGGTATCTACAGAGACGAGCTTACAACCAACTACAACGAGCGTGACAGCCGTATGCAGCAGGGTACATATATTTGGGTAGAAGGATCTCTCGGAAAAGAGAATGAGATCATCAGTGCGGTTCGTGCAAATGCACCCGAAGCAACTCTTAAGAGCTATCTTCTTAAGCCTGATGAGCCCAAGTATCTTATCTCTTGCGGCGGAGAGGTTCTCTGCGTACCTTATTCAGCTAACAATCCTATCGGTGCAATCAAGTTTGTAAACTGGATCTACACAAGCCAGGATAATTACATGTTTGCACTCTATGGACCCGAGGGTGAGAACTACACAATGAACGGTGACAGAATTGAGCTTAAGGATCCTGCATTTGAGGGATATTTCTACGAATGGATGTTCCGTAACGTTAACTATCAGAAGTTCACATCAGACGTTCCCGAAGAGTTCATCGAGAGCTATCAGAAGTGGGATGACGGTGCGATTCCTTCAGATGTTATGGCATTCTATTTTGACAACACCAATGTGAAGAATGAGCAGACAGCTCTCGGCGAGATCTGGAACAAAGAAATCCAGCCCGTTATCTGCGGTTATGTTTCATATGATGAGGCTCACGACAAGATTGCTCAGGAACTTAAAGACGCAGGTATGGACAAGTACCTTGCCGAAGTTCAGAAGCAGCTCGATGAGTACTTTAAGACCGAAGGAAAGTAATAAGATTTATGAGTATCGATATTCTTGGAATAGTTAATAATTTCAAATTGGAAGGGAACTTCATTTACAGTGAAGTCTATGGCTGCGGTCATATCAATGATACTTACGCCGTATATTTCAAAAGAGATAATGAAGCCCCTATTCGATACATTTTGCAGCGCATCAACACACAAATTTTTGATGCAAAAGAGCTTATGGAAAACATCTGCCTTGTTACCGATTATCTAAAGGATAAGATAAAAGAGGAAGGCGGAGATCCGGCAAGAAACACGCTGACTATCATCCCTACTGTTGACGGAAAGCTGTACTATGAAGACAGCGAGCACGGCTGCTGGCGTATCTATAAATTCATCGAAGATACTATAACCTATCAGAGCGCAGCGGATGAAAAGGTATCAAGAAATGTCGGAGCGGCTTTCGGACATTTCCAAAAGCAACTCGCAGACTTTGATGCGAAGAAGCTTTTTGAGATCATACCGAATTTCCACAACACGAGGATGAGATTCGATGCACTTAAGAAGGCGATTGATTCTGACGCTAAGGGCAGAGCCGAGTCTGCGAAAGACGCAATTTCTTTTGCCCTCGAAAGAGAAAAGTACTGTGACGTTGTAACCGATAAGCTTGGTACAAAAGAGATTCCGTTTAGGGTAACTCACAACGACACCAAGCTGAACAACATCCTTATCGACCCTGATACGGGTAAGAGTGTATGTATCATAGACCTTGATACTGTAATGCCCGGTTCGGTGCTTTACGATTTCGGTGACAGCAACCGCTTTGGATCAAATACAGCGCTTGAGGATGAGACCGATCTTTCCAAGGTTTCTTTTGACCTTAGGATATTTAAGGCATTTACGGAAGGTTTTCTTTCGGAAGTAGGAGATATACTTACAGATACAGAAAAAGAGCTTTTGGCATTTTCATGCATTTTGATGACATATGAGTGCGGAATAAGGTTTCTTGCCGATTACCTTGAAGGAGATGTTTACTTCAAGACCTCTCACGACACGCACAACTTAGAACGCGCAAGGAATCAGTTTAAACTGATAGAAGATATGGAATCAAAGCTTGAAGAGATGGAAAAAATAGTAAAGTTATAGTGAGACAATAAAAAAGCGCCCGTTTATTCGGGCGCTTTTGCATGTAAACATATCATGTAACGGATCAGGCAGTCTTTTTCAGTGACTCTGAAAGAGCTGAAAGTCTGTCGATAATAATCTGCAAACTTCTCTCCTGGTCGGGGATATTCTTTAATTTCTTTCTGATAGAGAACACAGTCTTTTTCTTCTCGACCTTTATAGCTGCTCTCTTTACAAAAAGCTTATCGCTGATCTTTACCTTAGTAATCTCGTTAAGATTGATAGAACCGGTTCCCATGATCTTATCGTTCTTAAGACCACCGAATATTACGTAATTGATCTTGCTCTGTGTAAGACCAATGAAGCAAGGACGGGGTGCACCGCCAAGAAGAGCTCCGAGAGCACCAAAATACATCATAATAGGGAACTTTGGTGTCAACTCCGCATAAGCCGCTGCTTCATAAGTTTCTCCGTTCTGAAGAAGCGGGTTAAGCATCTCATTCATCAATTCAGGTCCAACTTTTGCCATTTTTTTCTTTCCTCCTATATGCATATAATAAAAAACACAACATTGTGATTCTAACATATTGGAAAAGGTGATGCAAAATGTTAAAATATGTTACAATAGAATTACGAAACGCTTATACATAGAAGGAGATATATATTATGAAAAGAAAAACCATATTGATACCTGCGCTTATAATGGCGGTAACTGCGCTTGCAGCATGCAGCTTTGGTAATGAGCAGGAGAATGTGCCCTCTTCGGAGGCTTCGTTAGCAACAACAGAAAGTAATTCCGGAGATATGGCTTCAGAGTTGAATTCATCAGATGATACTGCAAAAACTGAAACAGATGACGAGCAAGTTCCTGACAGCGATTTCTTTAGTTATGAGTTGAAAGCCGGAAAGACCGTGCAAGTAGATCTCGGCAGTGACGGTACGCCGGATACTATCACTCTTAGCAAAGAACATTCAGATAAGTTCGGTATTGATTTTTATACCTTGAAAGTAAATGATCAGACCATAGATATTCTTTCGGAAGACAACGCCCCGGATTTCCAGACGGCAAAGTGTTATTACGTACATAAAGAAGAGTACGATTGTATCTTTGCTTCATTGGAAGGTGATGCTTCCAAAAGGGAAGTGACAGATTATATGTGGAACGGAGCCTCACTTGATGAAGATGAGCGAGTATCCGGATCAAAGTATTACGGGATAGACGAAAACACAGGTAGTGTGCAGTATACATGGGAAATGGAAGTTATAGAGAAGTGGGAAGTTGCCACAGATTTATACTTTGTTTCCGATGGGCTGACTACTGCAGATAAGATTCAAACTATAACCAATCCGAAAGCACTTACACTAAAACAAGACGTTACCTTTGATGACGATGAAAGTGGAGAGGGACCCAGATCCGCAAAGGCAGGGGATAAGGTGTATCCTACTTGCATTGCATATAACAACAATGTTATGGGATTTGCGGACGAAAACGGTGAGTCCCTTGGCTATTTATATGTATCTGACGTAGAAGAAAAAGATCTTTTTGAAAAATAAATAATAACATTGGGAGAAAAGTGTATGAGACAAATTGAAGAGTTGGAAAAAGAGCTTGCGACGATCAGGTATCAGGTAAACCAGATACAGCAAGGATTGTCGCGAGCTGAAAATTATGTTCAGAACGCAAAGCGGGAGCAGATTATGTTGCAGCGGCAAATACAGGCGCGGCCCGGGATACAGCCAATGCAGATGCAGCAACCATATCAGGCGCAACAGACTCAACAGTCGCAGCAGACGCAAAATCAGCCGCCGCTTCAGAACGTTCAACAGCAAAATATTCCGCAGTACACTCGTCAGTCGCAGCCTCAGACGATGTACAATGCGCAGACTTACAGGACTGCGCAGCCACTTCCGGGGCAGCAGCAAGGACAACCTACATTTCAGCCCGCGCAAGGACAACAGCCCGTGCAAGGGCAACGTTCCGGTGCACCGCAGAAAACATGGCGTCCTGATCTTGAACAAGCTGCGACTGCTAATCCAAACTTTGTTCCGAAGAAAAAGGGTTCCACAGAGTCATGGATCGGTAAACATCTAATGGGTGTGCTTGCAAGTGTCCTTATTTTTATAGCACTTATTCTTTTTGCAAGTCTTATTATTCCGTACCTTAATGATGCGTTTAAGATAGGATTGATGTTTGCTGTAAGTATAGCGCTTACGGGCTTTGCTTTCTATGAGCATAAGAAGAGACCTGATAATACGTTCTTTACAGCCCTTCTGGCATGCGGACTTGGCTGTGGATATCTGTCGGTGCTTGTGACCAGAATATATTTCAAGGCGATTAGCGATCTGGTTATGTATATACTCCTTCTTGTTTGGGGTGGAGTTGTACTATATATGGGAAAAAAGGAAAGCAAGCTTTTTCAGGTTATCGGAAACATCGGATACATTATCTCTGCGCTTTTAGCATATGATCTGAAAGTTGAAGCGCTGGTGCTTCCTTTGCTTGTATACCTTTTGGTAATGGGCGCAGCTTTTCAATACAATTTCCGCAAAAACAGAATTCAGCAAATGGTACAAAGCGCAATCAACCTGGGAATTATTTTTTATTTTGCGACGATAATCGGAAGGCATATCGATGTTAGTATTTCACTGACTATAGCTGCATCTGTTATTGTATGCATCAGCGCTGCTTATCTTGCATATTTCTTATTTGGAGACAAGCTGATTAAGGGTGCCTATAATACATACTTTGCTTTTTCGAGCGCAATTGTCTTTTTTGCTTCATACTTATTGCTTGGAAAGTGCTTGGGTACGGCCAAATGGATCGATCTTATAGTATTCTTTGTTGTTGCGATAACAGCAGAGGCGGCAGTTCTGCTTAGAAGAAATGAGCAGGAAGATGAAGTGGCAAGCTTCTTCACGAGCTTTTGGATAATTGCCTGGTTCTGTGTTGCGGAGTTTATCACTTATGTGGAATACAGAGAGTTCTTCAATACAGGAGCCCTTTTTGCGGCACTTCTTCCTATCGCAATTTATGGTGCGAAGAAGAACTATACGCTGTTTAGGATTCAGGCTTTTGTAATGGCAATTCTCATGACGGGACTTGAATTGTTTGCAGCAAGAAGCGTTGTATTTTGTTTGGCTTCATTTGCATATGCGCTCACAGTATTTATTTTTGAAGGGATTATTGTCAATAAGAGAGTTGAGTATAAGAGTATTTACTATTTTTATGTTCTGGGCGCAATTGCAATACTTATGCCTACGTTTCTTGATTCAAGAGCAATCTTTAATGATGATATAAGACGTATGGCTGTAGTCGCTCCGATTGGATTATTCAACGCTGCAATGATGCTGCTTAAGCTCGACAGAAATGATGAGGGTGTGAGCAACTCTTCGCTTTTGATAGCACTAAATATAATAAATTCTTTTGGAATGCTTTTGGGATTATATAATATGCTTGACGTTGACGATCCGATCCTTCAGGGGATAAGTGTTGCATTTACGGTTGCGCTTGCATGCATTAACCTGCGCAGACATTTTGCGTCAAACAATGGCGAAAAGTTGTATGCAGGAATTAAGTTTGGCATTATCCTTTTGGCCGCTCTTTTCAGCTATAATGCAGCAGGCTACATTGTCAGTGTTGCGACCTTGGCATTCGGTATCCTATGCATCATTATAGGATTTAATAAGCGCTTCGTGGCAAAAGAGCTTCGAATATACGGATTGGTGCTGTCTATGATCTGTGTTGTTAAGTTTATTATGATTGATATTACTTATGAAAACACTATCGGACGTGCCATAAGCTTCCTTATAAGCGGAATCTTGTGCTTCGGAATCAGTGCAATTTACAATTATTTTGAAAAGCAAGGACAGCAGTAATAAGACACAAACAAAGAGCCGGATGCTTATATGATCGTCGTAAAAGTACCCGGCTCTTTGTTGACTTGACATATATCGGATATCGATATATTATATAGACAACCGATATATAGATGTTCGATATAAGGAGGTAGATATGGCGGTTGATAAATCTCTTTTAACGGGAAGTATGACAATGCTTATTTTAAAATTACTTTCTGAAAAAGATATGTATGGATATGAAATGATAGATACTCTGAGAAAGAGATCGGAGAACGTGTTTGAACTCAAGGCGGGAACTCTTTATCCTTTGCTTCACGGCCTTGAGGATAAGGGGATGCTCAAAGTTTATGAGCAGGAATATCTTGGTAAGACAAGGAAGTATTACAGTATTACCAAGGAGGGAAAGAAACTTTTGAAACGCAAAAAGGAAGAGTGGAATGTATATTCGGGAGCGATCGCGAATGTGCTGGCAGTAGGAGTTTGACTATGGAAAATTACATCAATAAGTTACTGGAGCAGGTGAGATTTACAAAAGCTCACAAGATGATAGCCGATGAGATCAGGTCACATATGGAAGATCAGATCAAAGCTAATATTTCCGAAGGAATGGAGCCTGAGGCTGCGGAGAAAAGAGCTGTTGAAGACATGGGAGATCCCGTTGAAGCAGGTGTCTCTCTTGACAGGGTTCATAGACCGCAGATTGCGTGGGGAGTGATAATAGCGGCTGTTGTTATAGCTATAATAGCAATAATAGTACATATCTATATAAGCAATGAAGTAATAACAGGCTACAAAATATCTACTTCCGGAGGCCGATTGGTATCAGAAGGTACATTGTTTGCCGTTCATACAATAGAGGGAATTGTTGTGATGTTACTTCTTTATCTTGTAGATTATACAACGATCGCGAAGTACTCTAAGCTCGTGGCGACAGTATTATTGGGAGCTAATTTTGTATCAAGCTATGCATATTTTACTATGCGAGCTATTAACGGGGTTCCGGGAATGGGAGAAGCAGGCTTTTTTCATTTACTGTGTGCTCGGATGTATGGATATGCGTCATCGCTTATTGTTTTAATGATCCCACTTTTTGCGGGGATACTATATAAGTATAAGGGGCAAAAGACAGGAGCTTTAGTTAAGTCGCTTCTTTGGATATTTGCAACATCCGTATGTATGTCTTATAAAAATGGAATCGGGTGGGAACATTCCAGCACAGTGGTTATGGCATTTTGCATGCTCATAGAGCTTACTGTCGCAATAAAAAAAGAATGGATAAAAGTTCCAAAGATTCCTGCTATTGCATCCGCATGGTCTTTGTTTACAGTAATTCCGGTGGCTATTACAGGCCTTTTGTATAAAAACAGAATGCTTGAATATGGACATATGGAACGAATACGCAGCTTTTTTATTCCGAATACGGAAATGAATAGGATTAAAGAAATAAACAGTGGTCTTGTTCTGATTGGAAGTGGTTCTGTCAGTAGCTTTGGCGGGAAAGTGAATGTTTCAACCAAGAACTTATTGGGACAAATACGATGGATCACTCACGAGTATATACTGACGGGGATAGGAGCTACTTTGGGTATAGCCGTGGTATTGGCTGTGGTTATAGCTGTAGCGGGCCTGATATTTTTGGGAATTATATCTTCATGTAAGTCCAAGAATCAGTTGGGCCAGGTAATGGGAAGCGGATGCATGATGTGGCTTGCGTTATATGCTGTTGTCAATATATGTGTAGGATTTGGAATCCTGTCACCGTATTTCGGATCTTTCTTCCCGTTCCTTTCATACAACAGATTGAGCACATCTTATGCCTTTCTTGGAATAATACTGAGTATATATAAATACAAAAATGCCTATCCTGCGCATGTGGATATTGGAATTTTGAAAAAGAAAAAAGAATTGGATAAAGAATGCGTTTAACTTGAGTTTTAAAAAGTTCCGATCACTTTTATGAATATCATAATTGTGACCGGAACTTTTATTTTAAATTTTCTTTATATAAAAATACTTGCTGAGCTTGGGATCTTTATCTTCGCGAACAAATTCAAGTTCATATCCAAGTTTCTTATAAAAACCGGGTGCCTGAAAACCGAAAGTCGTAAGTGCTATTTTTTCATATCCTTTCCCTTTGTAATTATCTTCTACGGCACGAACAAGCTTGCTTCCGACTCCGCTCTTTCTGCAGTTCTTGCCGACGATAAGATCGCCGATGTGAACCTCGTTGTAGTATGCGCGTCCTGTGATCACACCTATTATTTCTCCTTCATCTTCCGCCGCAAAGCAAAATTCTTCATAGTTAAGCGCTACTTCGCACTGCGTAGCGTAGCCTGAAAATTCGTTGTTGATAAATTTGTCTATTCTGTTATCTACTTTAACCTGTTTGATTTCCATATTTTTTTCTGCCTTATTTGAGAGTATTTTGTTAGTCCCTTTAGTATACAACATTGTAGGGGGGATATGCTTCGTAATAAAGTATATTTCTTGCGATTTTCCATATTAGCAAAAAAATATTATGAATAAAGGAGGAGAGGAGCGCGATAACAAATTTATTATTGAGCTTGAAAAAGATTTACTCAGAACAATAGTACCAATGGACAAAAAGAGTTAAAAATCATAACTATTATCTTTGCTTTTTCTTTTCCTGAGCAGTAATTCCTTTTAGCAATTTAATATATTCGTTCGTAAGCGTAGTAGGCTTGATCCCGTTGGGGAGGATATATCCGACTTCCATATAATCATCAATCTTGAGAGGTCTTGAGACTATGTTGGGACCGTTGAGGTCTTCATTGATGACGCCGCTGCAGATCGTGTAGCCGTTCATTCCGATGAGAAGGTTGAAAAGCGTAGCTCTGTCGCAGACAACAAGCTCTTTGTCACAGTCCATCGTGCTGAGGATTTCCTCGGAGAAATAGAATGAATTGTGATTGCCCTGCTCGTAGGAGAGGCGCGGATACGGTGCAAGATCCTCGAGCTTTATGGATTTCTTTTTCGCAAGCGGAGAATCCTTTCCTACAAAGACGTGAGGCTTAGCTTTAAATAAAGGCTCAAAGGACAGATTGTTGTCCCGAAGAGTCTTTTTTATCACTGTTTCATTGAAGCTGTTTAAGTAAAGCACGCCAATCTCGCTTCGAAGATGCGCGACGTCGTCGATGATATCGAAAGTCTGAGTCTCTCTCATGTGGAACTCATATTTGTCGCCGCCGTACTCTTTTAACAACGCAACGAAAGCTTCGACAACAAAAGAGTAGTGCTGCGAAGAAATGCAGAATCTTAACTTGTTGGAAGTTTTGCCCGTATATCTTTCATCTATAAGGCTCGCCTGCTCCAGGATCTGGCGGGCGTAGCCAAGAAACTCATCACCTTCCGGAGTCAGAGTTATTCCCTTTTTGGATCTGTTGAATATAGTGATCCCGTATTCATTTTCAAGCTCCTGTATTGCTGCTGTTAGTGAAGGCTGTGCTATGAAAAGCTTGCCGGCGGCTTCTGTGATACTTCCGGTATCTGCGACGGTCACGATGTAATTAAGCTGCTTAAGAGTCATTTTTTCTCCTACCTTTACGGTTATCAGTCTATATATTATCCATAACTATTTTCTGACATTATAACATGAAATATAGTTTAAAACTATGGATAACCGACATAAATAGATATTATACCTATCGTCTCGCTAGGCGTATACTTCTCATACATACATTAGAAAGGGGTAGAACAGTGAGAACAGCAGTAATAGGTTATCCGAGAGTAGGAAAAGACAGAGAGCTTAAATTTGCTTCAGAGAAATATTTTAAGAACGAGATCACAGAAAAAGAGTTAAAAGAGATCGCGCAGGAGCTTAAGAAAGAGCATCTTACGCTTCAGAAGGAAAATAAGATTGATTTCATCTCTTCAAACGATTTTTCTTTTTATGACAATATGCTCGATACGGCAGTCCTTTTTAACATCATTCCAAAGAGATACAGGGATCTGGGTGCATCGGAGCTAGATACATATTTTGCAATGGCAAGAGGCTATCAGGGGGAGAAGGGTAATGTAAAAGCACTTGCCATGAAGAAGTGGTTCAATACCAACTATCACTATATTGTGCCTGAGATTGAAGATGATACGAGGGTGGAGCTTGTAGGCAATAAGCCTTTTGAAGAGTACAGAAATGCGTATGCACAGGGTGTGGACTCCAAGGTTGCTATAATAGGACCTTTCACTTTCCTTAAGCTTGCAAAGTATGTAGGAAGTAAGACACTCAGCGACTTTGCGGATGCTTTCGCAGATGAGTACGTTAAGCTTCTTGATAAGTTAAATGCGGATAATGTTTCATGGATCGAATTTGATGAGCCTTATCTTGTAAGAGATCTCGACGTAGCAGATATCGAGATTTTCGAGGAACTCTATAAGAAAATCCTTGCAGGAAAGAAGGGAGTTAAGGCTCTCCTTCAGACATATTTCGGTGACGTGAGAGACGCATACGGTAACATCACAGCGCTTGATTTTGATGCCATCGGACTTGATTTCCTTGAAGGAAGAAAGACTCTTTCTCTTGTAAAAGAGAACGGATTCCCTAAGGATAAGCTTCTTTTTGCGGGACTTGTAAACGGCAAGAATATCTGGAGAAATAATTACACCAAGACATTTGAAATTCTTGATGAGTTAAAGACAGTGCTTGGAGGTGATGAAAACTTAGTCCTTAATACTTCATGCTCTCTTTTGCATGTGCCTTACACACTTGAAAGTGAGACAGAGCTTTCGGACGGAGTAAAGAAGCACTTTTCTTTTGCAAAAGAGAAGCTGCAGGAGCTTAAAGAGATCGCGAATATTACTGATGAAGCTCTTTTGACCAATAAAAAAATGTTCGAGAACAGAGAAGGAAGCGTAGACAAGGCGGTTCAAAACCGTGTTGCGGCTATTAAGGATGAAGACTACACCAGACTTCCGGCGTTTGAAGAAAGAGAAGAGATCCAGAAAAAAAAGTTGGGTCTTCCGGCATTCCCTACAACAACGATCGGCTCTTTCCCTCAGACAACAGATGTAAGAAAGAACAGACAGCTCTTTAGAAAGGGCGAGATCAGCAGGGAAGAGTATGTTGAATACAACAAGAAGAAGATAAAAGAGTGCGTGGAGCTCCAGGAGGAGATCGGCCTCGATGTACTTGTGCATGGTGAGTTTGAACGAAATGACATGGTTGAGTACTTCGGAGAGCATCTCGAAGGCTATGTATTTACCAAGAAGGCGTGGGTTCAGTCCTACGGAACAAGATGCGTTAAGCCTCCGATCATCTGGGGCGATGTATCAAGAAAAACACCGATAACAGTTGAGTGGTCTAAGTTCGCAAAGAGCTGTACCGATAAGCCTATGAAGGGAATGCTCACGGGTCCTGTTACCATACTTAACTGGTCATTCCCAAGAGAGGATATCTCTTTAAAGGAGAGCACACTTCAGATCGCGCTCGCTATCCGCGATGAGGTGCTTGATCTTGAGGCAGCAGGGATCAACATCATCCAGATCGACGAGGCGGCGCTCAGGGAGAAGCTTCCTCTTAGAAAATCGGATTGGTACAGCGAGTATCTTGATTGGGCAATTCCCGCTTTCAGACTTGTGCACAGCGGAGTTAAGCCTCAGACTCAGATCCATACACATATGTGCTACAGCGAATTCACGGATATCATACCTGCTATAGATGCGATGGATGCTGATGTCATTACATTTGAAGCGTCCCGTTCTGATCTGCAGATCCTTGATTCACTCAGAGAGAATAACTTTAAAACCGAGGTCGGCCCCGGTGTTTACGATATCCACAGCCCGAGAGTCCCTTCGGTTGAGGAGATTGTCGAGGCGCTTGGCAAGATGAGAAGTAAGATCGATGACAAGAAGCTCTGGATCAATCCCGACTGCGGACTTAAGACAAGAGGAGAGACTGAGACAAAGGCAAGCCTCATAAATCTTGTAAAGGCTGCCCGGATTGTAAGAGCGTAAAAGAGAGTAGAGAGTAATAAAAATGAAAGTATCGGAAATTTATAAGAGCGGAAAGAAGACATTGTCATTTGAGATCTTTCCGCCCAAAAAAGATGAAGCACTTAAGAATATAGATGCAACGCTTGAAGTTCTGACGGAGCTTAAGCCTGATTTTATCAGCGTGACTTTCGGAGCCGGCGGATCTTCAAACCGTAACAAGACAATAGATATTGCCAAAAAGATCAAGCATGAATATCATGTCGAACCTGTTGTGCATCTTACGGGGCTTCAGTATAACAAGAATGAGATTGATGAGTTTGCGCGCGTTATGAAGGACGAAGGGATTGAAAATGTCCTTGCACTTCGCGGAGACCGCAATCCTCAGCTTGTTGAAAAGGATGATTTCAAGCATGCGAGCGATGTCATTAAGTACTTGAAAGAAAAGTATGATTTCTGTCTTCTCGGTGCTTGCTATCCCGAATGCCATCCCGAATCGGAAAGCAGGGTTTCGGAGCTTAAAAATCTAAAAAAGAAAGCGGACAGCGGAGCAAGTGCGCTGCTGTCACAGCTCTTTTTTGACAACGATAAGTTCTTTAATTTCTATGATGAATGCAGGATCGCGGATATCAATATCCCGATCATCCCGGGAGTTATGCCTGTTATAAACGCTGCTCAGATAAAGCGTATGATCACGATGTGCAACGCTTCTTTTCCCGAGCGTTTTCAGAAGATCATAAACAGGTATGAGGACAACAAAGAAGCATTGTTTGATGCGGGAATGTCCTATGCCCTAAGTCAGATAATCGATCTTCTTGTAAGCGATATCCAAGGCATACATCTATACACAATGAACAATCCGCTTGTTGCCCGCAGAATATGCGAGGGAATAAGGAATATAGTTTGATTGGCATTGCCCCGATCGTGCACTGTAAAAAACGGCGCATTATCGGGGGTTTTCCGTTCTATGGAAAAGTTGCAATAAATGTGCAATAATGTATCCGAAGTAAACGAAACAATAGAGGGATTATGAAAAATGGATACTTTGATAGTCTTAAGAAATCTGGCGATAATCATTGTCGCTGCCAAGGCATTCGGCCTTTTGGCGAGGAGATTGAAGGCACCGCAGGTTGCGGGTGAGATCGTGGCAGGCCTACTTATAGGACCTACCCTCTTTAATATTGTGCAAACGGATGACTTCTTGTCCGGAATGGCGGAGATTGGTGTTATTCTCCTTATGTTCAGTGCCGGACTTGAGACTGATATAGACAAGCTGAAAAAATCCGGTGTTAAGGCGACGATCCTTGCCTGCGCGGGAGTTGCGATACCGCTTGTTTTGGGAACGATCATGTATATGTGCTTCTACGGTTTTTCACAGCCGGGAACACAGGGCTTTATACAGGCGCTTTTTATAGGAACTATCCTTACAGCGACTTCTGTGAGCATTACCGTTCAGGCGCTCAGAGAGCTTGGCAAGATCTCTACTGAAGTGGGAACAACGATAATGAGTGCGGCGATAATAGATGATGTTATCGGAATCGTGGTACTTACTGCCGTTATCGGACTTAAGGATGCCAATGCCAACCTTGGAATGGTATGCATAAAGACGGTTCTTTTCTTCATAGTTTCACTTGTAGCGGGAATCCTGATCTTTAAGATCATGCAGAGACTCGATGCTAGATGGACTCACACCAGGAGAATACCCATCATGGCGATGGCACTTGCATTTGTGTTATCATATGTAGCGGATAAGTACTTTGGAGTTGCGGATATCACCGGCGCGTTTGTTGCGGGTATCATCTTAAGTTCACTGGATGATAAGGCATATATCGACAGAAAGATGGACATAAACTCATATATGATCTTCGGACCGGTGTTCTTTGCAAGCGTAGGACTTCAGACCAATCTCAGAGAAGTGGATATGACTATCCTTGTATTTTCACTTGCGTTTGTTGCTGTGGGACTTCTCGGAAAGGTTTTCGGCTGCGGACTTGTTGCCAAGGCTCTTGGATATGATACTTCCGATTCACTTAAGATCGGTATCGGAATGATGACAAGAGGCGAAGTTGCACTTATCGTTGCGCAGAGGGGACTTAAGACCGGCATTATAGACGGAAGATATTTTACAGCGGTTATTTTACTTATAGTTATAAGTTCGATAATGACACCTATCTTACTAAAGGCTATTTACGCTTCGGATGAGAGGAAAAATGAAGGGCGAGTATAAGACAAAAGCAAGAAAGTGCATAGTTGATTTTCTAAAGGCTCATGCCGACACAAGATTCACGGTGCGTGAGATCTACGATCAGGTAGGCGCTCAGGCCGGCGGGATCGATAAGACCACGGTATACAGGAATCTTGAGAGACTCTGCGACCAGGGCGAGATAATCAAGATAAAAGAGCCTAATCAGGACTCTTGGTTCTTCCAGTATTCGGAGGATCACAAACACTGCAATTCACATATGCATGCGCAGTGCTCCGAGTGCGGCAAGGTTTTCCATCTAGAGGAGGACTTCGTCGAAGAGTTTGAAGAGAAGGTCCGCAAGGAGTACGGACTTGACGTAAATCTTGGGAAGACTGTGATAGTCGGCAAGTGCGATGATTGTAAGAAAAAAGATTGATGATATGTGAGCTGTAAGCTCTTTTTGAAAGGAAATAAAATGGATAAGAAACAAAAGCTCTTGGATCTCATAGACAGAGCAGGAAAAGGAAGCATAGAAGCCGCGGAGCAGATCGCGGAAGGTTATTTCAAAGGCTCTTTTGGCGAAAAGAATCATGAAAAGGCCAGAAAGTGGGCTTCATATGCTGCCAAGCACGGAAGCGAAACAGCGGAAAATATACTCGCGTCATTAGACTGAGAATATATAAATACATAAATTTAGGAGGAACAAAATGAGCACCAGAATAGGAATTTTAGGATACGGTAATCTTGGAAAGGGTGTGGAGCTTGCGGTTGCAGCAGCCCCTGATATGGAGCTTGTAGCAGTATTTACAAGAAGAGACCCTTCTTCATTACAGATAAAGACACAGGGAGTTCCCGTTGTTTCAGTTAACGACGTGGAGAACTGGAAGGACAAGATCGACGTTATGATCCTTTGCGGAGGAAGTGCTACGGATCTTCCCGTTCAGACACCTCAGTACGCTAAGCTTTTCAACGTAGTAGACAGCTTTGATACACACGCAAGGATCCCTGAGCATTTTGCCAACGTAGATGCCGCAGCGCAGGCAGCAGGAAAGGTCGCAGTTATTTCATGTGGTTGGGATCCCGGAATGTTCTCACTTGCAAGAGTATATTCCAATGCGATCCTTCCCGAAGGAAACGACTACACATTCTGGGGCAAGGGCGTATCACAGGGTCACTCTGATGCGATCAGAAGAGTTAAGGGCGTTAAGAATGCCAAGCAGTATACAATTCCCGTTGAGAGTGCACTTGAAGCAGTTAGAAGCGGCAAGAATCCTGAGCTTACAACAAGAGATAAGCACACAAGAGAGTGCTTTGTAGTTCTTGAAGAGGGCGCAGATGCAGCAGCTGTAGAAAAAGAGATCAAGGAGATGCCTAACTACTTCTCTGATTACAACACAACAGTTCATTTCATCAGCGAGGAAGAGCTTCTTAAGAACCACAGCGGAATGGCTCACGGCGGTTTCGTATTCAGAAGCGGAAAGACAGGCGCCGACAAGGAGCACAACCACATCATCGAGTACAGCCTTAAGCTTGATTCAAACCCTGAGTTTACAACAAGCGTACTCGTTGCTGTAGCAAGAGCTGCATTCCGTATGCAGAATGAAGGAATGAAGGGTTGCAAGACTATGCTTGATATTGCACCTGCATACCTTTCAGAAAAGAGCGGAGAAGAGCTCAGAGCACACCTTCTTTGATAAGGAACGAATATGAGTGAGATCTTTTCAAGAACAGAATTACTTCTGGGAGAGGACGCGGTAAAAGAGCTTTCTAAAAAGCGAGTGGCAGTATTCGGCGTAGGCGGAGTAGGCGGCTATGTCTGTGAAGCCCTTATAAGGAGCGGGATCGGAGCCTTTGATCTCTGCGACAATGATACCGTGGCCGTATCCAATATAAACAGGCAGATAATCGCAACGACGAGCAGTGTCGGCAAGTACAAGGTTGATGTCATGAAAGAGAGAATGCTTGATATCAATCCCGAAGCGGACATAAGGGTTCACAAATGTTTCTTTTTACCTGAAAATGCGGACAGCTTCCCGTTTGAAGAGTACGATTATGTGGTGGATGCGGTAGATACCGTGACTGCCAAGATAGAGATAATCATGCGGGCAAAAGAAAAGAACATTCCCGTTATCAGTTCTATGGGGGCGGGCAATAAGCTTGATCCCACAGCCTTTACCGTTGCGGATATATATAAGACCTCGGTCGATCCTCTTGCGAGAGTGATGAGACGAGAGCTAAAAAAGCGCGGAGTTAAGGACCTTAAGGTCGTATATTCCACCGAGGAGCCTCTTGAGCCCATAGGCGGACACAAGTCCCCCGGTGAAGATTCTTCAAGAAGGAGCACCCCCGGAAGTGTGGCGTTTGTCCCTTCAGTTGCAGGGCTGTGCATAGCTTCGGAGATAATTAAAGACCTCATAAGATAATAATTGATCGCATGTACTAATGTACATGCGATTTTTCTTTAAATATGTGTTATTATTATTCACGGTATGGAATTAAATATAATATGCTTCCGGAGGTTTCTAAATGGGCGGATTTTTTGGCGTTGCATCTAAAGAGAGCGCGGTATTTGATCTTTTCTACGGTACTGACTACCATTCACATCTTGGTACACGTCGTGCAGGATTAGCGGTATATGACAAGAAGAAAGGTTTCGATCGTTCGATACACAATATCGAGAGGTCTTATTTCAGACCTAAGTTTGAAGACGATATGCAGAAGATGGAGGGTAATCTCGGAATCGGATGTATCTCTGATTTTGAGCCACAGCCTCTTATTGTAAGATCACATCATGGCACATATGCCATTACTACAGTCGGCAAGATCAACAACATTGATGGTATCACCAAGAAGCTTTTTGCGGATAACCACTCTCATTTCCTTGAGATGAGCGGCGGAGACATCAATCCCACTGAGCTTGTTGCTTCTATAATCAATCAGAAAGATACTATCGTTGACGGTATACGTTACGCTCAAGAGATCATCAAGGGATCCATGTCACTTCTTTTGATGACACCAGAAGGAATATATGCGGCAAGAGACAAATTCGGCCGTACTCCGGTTCAGATAGGACATAAGGACGAGGGATTCTGCGTCTGCTTTGAAAGCTTTTCATATTTAAATCTTGGATATACTACATACAAAGAGTTGGGACCCGGAGAGATAGCATATATCACACCGGAGAGCGTTGAGATAGTAGCACCTGCGTTTAACAAGATGCGCGTATGTACATTCCTTTGGATATATTACGGATTCCCTGCTTCGACTTACGAGGGACTTAATGTAGAAAATGTAAGATACGGCTGTGGCGAGAAGCTTGCACAGCGCGATATGCAGAGGGGTATTCATCCCGATATCGTTGCGGGAGTTCCCGATTCGGGTGTAGCACATGCAATAGGATATTCCAATGCATCAGGCATTCCTTATTCAAGACCTTTTGTAAAATACACACCTACATGGCCAAGATCCTTCATGCCTACTATTCAGTCCAGAAGAGATCTTATTGCCAAGATGAAGCTCCTTCCGATTAATCAGCTCATAAACGACAAGAGCCTTCTTCTTATCGATGATTCTATCGTAAGAGGAACGCAGCTTCGTGAGACTACCGAGTTCCTTTATAAGAGCGGAGCAAAAGAGGTACATATAAGACCTGCATGTCCGCCTCTTGTATATGGATGTAAATATCTTAACTTCTCACGTTCAAACTCAGAGATGGAGCTTATCACAAGAAGAGTTATCGAAAAGCTTGAGGGTTATCCTTCACCAAACGAGGAGACCGTAAGAAAGTATACGGATCCGGATTCACCTCAGTATGCAGCAATGCTTGAGGAGATAAGAAAAGAGCTTAATTTCACATCTCTTCACTATCATCGTCTCGACGATATGGTTGAAGCTATCCCGCTTGAGCCTTGTAAGCTTTGTACTTACTGTTGGAGCGGTAAAGAGTGATATTGAAAATATAATGATATATTTTTTGAATAATATGGAGGAATATTATGAATCAGCAAAAAATCGGAACAAAGTGCGTACAGGCCGGATATACTCCGGGAAACGGTGAACCTCGTCAGATCCCGATCATTCAGTCTACAACTTTTAAATATGACACAAGTGAGGATATGGGAAAGCTTTTTGATCTGGAGGCTTCAGGTTATTTCTATACAAGACTTCAGAACCCCACCAATGACTATGTTGCAGCCAAGATCGCGGCACTTGAAGGCGGAACGGCAGCAATGCTCACATCTTCCGGACAGGCAGCAAACTTTTTTGCACTCTTTAATATCTGTGAGAACGGAAGCCATATAGTTGCTTCTTCTTCAATCTACGGCGGAACATTCAATCTTATCGCCGTTACAATGGCTAAGATGGGAATCGATGTTACATTCGTATCACCTGATAGCACAGAGGAAGAGCTCAATGCAGCGTTCAAGGACAACACAAGAGCGGTATTCGGTGAGACAATTGCTAATCCCGCGCTCACAGTTCTTGATATTGAGCTTTTTGCTAAGGTGGCTCACGCTCACGGAGTGCCTCTTATCGTTGATAATACATTCCCCACACCCGTTAACTGCAGACCTATCGAGTGGGGCGCAGATATAGTAACTCATTCAACAACAAAGTACATGGACGGACATGGAGCTGCTGTAGGTGGAGTTATCGTTGATTCAGGTAAGTTTGACTGGATGGCTCACGCAGATAAGTTCCCCGGACTTACAACACCCGATGATTCTTATCACGGAATAGTATATGCAGAGAAGTTCGGAAAAGAAGGAGCGTTCATCACAAAGTGTACAGCACAGCTTATGCGTGACTTAGGTTGCATTCAGTCTCCTCAGAATGCATTTATCTTGAATCTTGGTCTTGAGTCACTTCATGTTCGTATGCCCAAGCACGTTGAGAACGGACTTGCTGTTGCAAAGTTCCTTGAGTCACAGGATAAGGTTAAGAAGGTCAGCTACCCCGGACTTGAGTCAGATAAGTATTATGAGCTTGCCAAGAAATATCTTCCTAACGGCGGATGCGGCGTAGTTTCATTTGAGCTTGCCGGTGGAAGAGCAGCAGCGGAGAGCTTTATGAAGAAACTCAAGATGGCAGCTATCGAGACACACGTAGCGGATGCTCGCACATGTTGTCTTAACCCTGCAACATCAACACATCGTCAGCTTACAGATGAGCAGCTTGAGGCAGCAGGAATCCCTGCAGGACTTATCCGTTTGTCATGCGGACTTGAAGATAAAGAAGATCTTATAGCAGATATTGCTAATGCATTAGCATAATACTCCGCAGATTTCTGCAGAGTGTCTTATATGCGTTTCACGAAAATGTTTGTTTTCGTCTGCGCAGTGATTTACATAAACTCAAAAACAGGAAAATGTCTCATTTCGTGTTACTCATAGAAATCGACATTTTCCTGTTTTTTTATTTTGTAAATCATCTTGCTCGTACAAGAACTGCACATTTTAGTGAAATCGCACAATAGTCACGCTTGCAGAAATCCGCGGAGTCTATGTATGATCAATAATATCTTGCGCATGTAGAACGCTAGCTTATTTACAATACGTAGGTATAGTCTGCAATTTATGTAAGTTGTTCTTGTGCATCCTGTCTATCTTTTCTTTTGTGGCTGCATCATCGCAGACACCTGTCATTACGTATTTATCAAGAGTGTCATAAGTAAATCCGAGTTTGTCTTCATCAGAGAGACCGCAGAGTCCGTCAGAAGGAGTCTTGTGAATGAGCTCAGTGGGAAGACCGAGCGCATCGCCGATCTGTCTCATCTCGGTTACAAGGAAATCAGCGCAGGGACTGAAGTCTCCGGCTGCATCACCGTACTTGGTGGAGTATCCCACATAATCCTCTGACTTATTGCAGGTATTGGCTACACGTCCGCCGTTTGGAAGTGACTGAGCTATTGCATATAAAGTAGTCATCCTGATCCTCGGAGGAGTGTTTATTATCGCATCATTTCCCATTTCAATACCGGCTTCCGCGAGAGCTTTTTTCTCGCCTTCCACAGCAGGATTGATATTTACGATGTAGTGCTTGATATCAAGGAGCTTGGCAACAGCTTTTGAATCCTCGATATCCTTTTGCTCGCCGTTCGGCATAAGAACGCCGACAACTCTGTCTTTTCCAAGTGCTCTTACAAGGAGAGCGGCAACTATGGTTGAATCTTTTCCGCCGGAAAGACCGATGACCGCGCTGGCCTTAGGTCCGTTGTTATCGAACCATTCTTTTATCCAATTACAGATATTCTCTATTTCTTTTTCAGGATCTATTTTTTTATATTCGCTCATACCGTTTCGTGCTCCATTCTCCAGTTAATACATCTCTGTAAGTAATCAACATATGCGGGATTCTTGCACATTCCTTTTCCTTCAACGTCGGAAATCTTAGCAACATCCTGACCGTTGCAGGCTGTTGTCTTCATTACGATGTTGAGAGCGGGAACGAAGGTGTCATTTGCAATGTAAGTGCCGATTCCGAAAGCAACCCTTGCCTTTCCGTTAAAGTGAGCGAAGATATTGTTTGCTCTTTCAAAATCAAGGCTGTCACTAAAGAGAAGTGTCTTAGTTGTAGGATCGATACCGAGACTCTTGTAATGCTCGATCATCTTTTCACCCCACTCGATCGGGTCGCCGCTGTCGTGGCGTACACCGGAGAAGAGTGTTGAATATGTCAATTGGAAGTCGCGAAGGAAGCAGTCTGTTGTGATCGCATCCGTGAGGGCTGTTCCGTTGAGGATTCCATATTCTTTTACCCAGAAGTCGAGTGCATACCAGTTGGAATATGCGGGGTTATGTTTGTGATTACCCTGACCAACGCACATGATCCACTCGTGTGCCATGGTTCCTACGGGATTAACACCAAGCTCTTTTGCCAAAAGAACATTTGAAGTTCCGACAAACTTTGAATCGCCGAGATCGGCGTTCTTAAGCTTCATTACCGCGAGCTCCTGAGCCTGTGCGGAAAGTCTTCTTCTGAGACCAAACTCACTGAAAGCTCCGATGGTATATTTCTTATCTGTAAGGGCTTTGATCTTTTCATCAAGCTTCTGCTCAAAAGAAGCCATGAGCTCGTCATAGTCGTAAGCCATCCTGAAATAAACTTCGTTAACGATAGCAAGTGTGGGAATCTCATATAATGAAGTGTTGAGCCATGTTCCGTTGGTCTCGATCGTAAGGCCACACTCCGCATCCGTTCCTATAGTAAAGTCCTCGTATCTTGGATGCCAGAGACGGAGAAAATCAACGTAGGATTTTTTTATCCATTTGATGCCCTTAAGATAAGTGAGTTCTTCCTCGGTGAAAGTGAGATCGCAGTAAGCAAGGATCTGACGCTTGATCTCTTCGACCATCTCTTCTGTGAAAAAGACATCCTTGTTTCTACACTTAAAAGACCATGTGGTCGTGTAGTCAGGAAAATTGTGATAGATTGCCTGTCCCATTGAAAACTTGTAAAGATCTGTTTCAAGTAGACTGCTGATAATGTTTTGCATTTTTTCTCTCCTCTTTTAATTCAAAAAATCAAATTACAACAGTTTTCCGGTTTTTGCCAAATATTCTCTGAAGGTTTCGTTAATGTCATCTGCGTGAATTCCGGGGTTTTTTCTGATCTGAGTTCCGGAAGTCTTAATAATAGTACGGTCAACTAATTTAAAGTTGTGAGTCGGGTAAATTGCGCTGAGCTTCTCAACGTAAGAAGGTTCTCCTGTGTACCAGTTAAACGTAGCGCTGTCAGGGCTGATGCCTGCATTTGAGAATAGCTCGTCTCCCCAGAGCACCCAGTTTTCATGGGTGAAGGTTCCGTCGAGCCCAAGCTTTTTATCATCGATCTGTACGACAATAACTCTGTCTTTTTGTGCTTCAAACATCTTGGTTACGAGCTTGATGCGTGTATTAAAGTCAAGAAAATCACGGCCGCGGTCGTTCTGATAGCCGCAGACTGCGATTATTACTTTATCATTTTCCGAAAGAGCTGTTTTAATAAGTGATTCATGTCCCTTGTGCATGGGAATAAAGCAGCCAAATACAATACCTATATTCATTGTTGGTGCCTTTCGTTAGTTTTTACGTATTATATCACACTAACGGCCTTGGAACATATTTTTTCACTAAAAGGCATAAAGAAACCGGCGACCGGACCGACGAGGGCAGCGCAGATGAGCGTGCCTATGCCGAAAGTGCCGCCAAGAAGCCAGCCCACAATAACAAAAAGGCTGTCGACTATGATTCTCATGATGCTGAATTTCTTTTTGAGTTTATCGCTTATAACGACGGCAACAAGGTCATTAGGGCCTGTTCCCGCATCTGATTTTATTACTATCGTCATTCCGAAAGCCAGGATCACGCAGCCGAGGGCGAGAATAATGATCCTTACCGGCAAGGCCGTAACCTTGCCGATAATAGGATTTAATATCAGAGAAAAGAAATCGATTATAGGGCCTCCGAATATCATGCAAAGAAGAGTTCCGATCTTGATATAGCTTCTGTCTACAGCAAGCAGGACAAAGATTATAAGAAGGCTGATCGCGATGTGTACACGTCCGTGCGTAAGCCCCGGGATAAGGCTGATGGCATCAAGGCGTCTGAAAATACCCTGGATCAGGACGTTAAACGGATCGGAGCCAAGATCGACCAACAAAAACAAGGTAACTCCAAGATGGGCTATGATAAGCCCTATCAACAGAAGTGCAACTCTTATGAGCCATTCTTTTACGGATCTCTTTTTCATGCATTTCTCCCTCATATATATTCAAATAACGTTATGAAAAGATGATATTTCTAAGCTTTCTTGTAAGAGGGCCGGTACCATAGTCAAAACGCTGTACCAGCATGATGAACGTGGTTTTTGTAGACGGATCGTTTACAAAGTAAGCGCCGAGCCAGCCGTCCCATCCGTATTCACCTTTGCTTCCGATAATAGAAGCCTGTGAAGGATCGTCCAATACTCGCATAAGATTGCCGTATGTAAATCCCTCAAGTCCCTGCCAGTTGTCGAAATCAATCTGCTGATCTTTATTAAGTCTTCCCGAAGTAAGGTATTTAATACTGTTTGGAGTGAGAATCTGCTTGTTACCGAACTTTCCGTTGTTAAGGAGCATCTGACCGAAACGTGCGTAATCATCAACAGTAGAGAAAAGACCTGCCCCGCCCGATTCAAACGGGTTAAGACCACCGTCGTTTCTGATTACAAGTCTGTCACCGTGATATTCGACCAGTCTGCCTTTTACATTTTTATATGCTTTTGAAAGACGATCTTTTTTGCTGTCCGGAACATAGAAATCAGTATCTTTCATTCTGAGAGGATCAAGGATCCTAGCTCTTACAAAATCTCCGAATGTCATTCCTGAAGCTTTTTCAATAACAGCTCCGAGAACATCTGCACTTGTTCCGTACTGGAAATGGCTTCCGGGGAGGAAGTTAAGCGGGATTTTTCCGATCTTTTCAGCAAATTCCATTGTTGACATCATCTTGTCGGTGCCAAGTCTCTTTTCCATTCCGTTCATAAGGCGTCCTACAGAAACCTCGGTAGGAGTGCCGATTCCGGGATATACAAGTCCCGAAGTCATGTTCATAAGGTCGCGGATTCTCATTTTTTTATCAACGGGAACCTTATGTACCTTACCTTTTGAAAGATAAGTCTGATTATTGAAGCTGTCGATGTAGTTTCCTACCGGCTCGCCAAGGTCGATGAGTCCGTCTTCAACGAGCATCATGGCTGCGGCTGCAGTAATGGGTTTGGACTGCGAATAGAGTCTGAAAATGGTGTCTCTGCTTATGGGAATACCGTTTTTGATATCCGCAAAGCCGCTCTTTGCAAAGAGGACTTCTTTACCCTCTTTTACCTCGAGTGCAACGACTCCGGCAACCTCCTGTTTATATACTGCTCTGTCCATACATTCTTGGATGAGTTTAAGTTTGTCTCTCATGTTGATCAACCTTTCCCAAATACTTTAAAAATCATACCTAATACGATGGATTGCTCTGTTTTCACAGACGTTCCTCGTTTTTGACCATTTACTATTGTATTACGAAATTGTGTAATATGAAATGCTTATCTGTACCTATAAGTTGTCAATATTATACATTTTGAAAAAAGCAATTCATAATAGAATCATCAAAGGAGAGAAAAGCTATGAAAAACATACTTGCATTCGGTGATTCAAATACATGGGGCCTAATCCCCGGAACAAAAGAAAGATACCCCGGCGAAGTCAGATGGACCGGCCTTGTTCAAAATAAACTTGATGATACAAAGATAATAGAAGAAGGACTCTGCGGAAGAACAACCGTATTTGAGGATGAGATAAGACCTTTCAGAAAAGGTGTCGACACACTTCCTCTTATATTGGAAAGTGCTTCACCGCTTGACGGCGTAATTATCATGCTGGGCACCAATGACTGCAAAGCATACTACAACGCCAATCCTCATATAATCGGAAAAGGCCTTGAGCGCTGCATCGAAGAGATTGAGAAGTACGTATCTCCGGAGAAGGTACTTGTTGTATCGCCTATTTACCTTGGAGATGATGTCTGGAAGCCAAGCAAAGATCCCGAGTTTGACACCGCTTCAGTAACCAGGAGCAAAGAACTTGCAGATACCTACAGACGTATCGCGGAAAGAAGAGGAAACAGATTCCTCGCCGCTTCTTCATATGCAAAGGCAAGTAAGCGCGACGATGAGCATCTTGATGAAAGGGGACATGAAGCACTTGCCGAAGCTATTAGCGAAAAGATAGAGGCTATGCAGATATAATAGATATTTACGAAGGTCAGAATGTTTGATACTAAACATTTTGACCTTTTTCCATATACAAACTATTATTGAATAGTAGGTAAAAATCCCGATGATTTTTGGACCTGAAAAATGGAGGGGCGATATGGCGGAACTTAAGTGCCCGCACTGCGGACAGGCGTTTACGGTTGATGATACGGAGCTTGGCTCCATAATGAAGCAGATCAGAGACAAGGAGTTCGAAAAAGATCTTTCGAGCCGCGTTTCTGAGCTTGAGAAGCATTATAAAGAAAAACACGAGCTTGAGCTTGCTGCAAAGGAGAATGAGATAATCCTTAAGAGCAGGTCTCAGTATGAAAAAGAAAAAGAGGATCACAGGAAGGAACTTGAAGACCTTCAGGCTAAGCTTAACAAGGCTCTTGAGGAAAAGAGCCTTCTTTCTATGGAAATAAAAGGAGCCGAAGATAAAACCAAACTTGCAGTTCTTGAAGCTGTCAATAAGGTTGAGAGCGAGAAGAATAAGCTTGCAGCGGCGCTTAACGATGAAAAGCACGAGCTTGAGAATGCTCTTTTGCAGGAAAAAGAAAAAGGAAAGATCCTCCTGGAACAGAAGGAAAAAGAAGTTGAGTTCTATAAGGACTTAAAGACCAAGATGTCCACGAAGATGGTCGGCGAAACGCTCGAGCAGCACTGTGAGATACAGTTTAATCAGTTAAGGGCCACCGCTTTTAAGAATGCATATTTTGAAAAAGATAATGATGCAAGAAGCGGAAGTAAGGGCGATTACATCTACAGAGAGTGTGATGAGAACGGCGTCGAGATCATTTCCATTATGTTCGAAATGAAAAACGAGATGGATGAGACTGCGACCAAGCACAAGAACGAAGATTTCTTCAAGGAGCTGGATAAAGACCGCAACGAGAAGAAGTGCGAATACGCGGTTCTCGTATCACTTCTTGAGAGCGACAGCGAGCTATACAATGCAGGAATCGTCGATGTTTCATATAAATTTGACAAGATGTATGTTGTAAGACCTCAGTGCTTCATTCCTATAATCACGCTTCTTAGGAATGCTGCGCTCGGCGCGCTTGAATACAAGCAGGAGCTTGCAATGGTCCGCAATCAGGACATTGATATTTCCAATTTCGAAGACAGCCTAATGAAGTTCAAGGATGACTTTTCAAGAAATTACGATCTTGCGCACAGCCATTTTGACAAGGCTATCGATGAGATTGACAAGACTATTCAGCATCTTGAGAAGGTTAAAAAAGAGCTTCTGGGTTCGGACAATCAGCTTAGGATTGCCAATAATAAGGTAGAAGATATCAGTATCAAAAAGCTTACAAGAGGCAATCCCACTATGAAGGACAAATTCAATAGACTAAATAAATAAATTCCGGAGTTTTTTAAAATGGCAACACAGAACAGAAGAGAATATCTTACCACCACTCCCATTCCCAAGCTTATCATGACGCTGGCTTTTCCTACGATCATGAGCATGCTGGTTACGGGAATCTATAATACCGCGGATACTTTTTTCGTGGCGAGGGTATCAAACGATCCTACGGTAAACACGGCGGCGACTGCGGCAGTAGGACTTGTATTTACGGTTATGGCGCTTATTCAGGCAACAGGTTTCTTTTGCGGACATGGTTCGGGTAATTATCTTTCCAGAATGCTTGGCGCTGAGAATTATAAAGAAGCCGACGAGATGGCTTCGACAGGTTTTGCATTAGCTATAATCTTGGGCGTAATCTTTGCGATAGTCGGAAATGTTTTTTTGACTGATATTGCAAGTGCACTCGGAGCAAAGAGCGCACAGAGTCTTGCTTTTACCAAAGACTACATGCGGATAATTCTTTTGGGCGCACCGTTTATGATGGCTCAGTTTGTTATAAACAATCAGCTCAGATTCCAGGGAAGCGCGTACTATGCGATGATAGGACTTATGAGCGGAGCGGTCATGAATATGGTTCTCGATCCGCTTCTTATCATGGGGTTCCGCATGCAGGTTACGGGAGCCGCTATTGCGACCGTAATGGGACAGATAACAAGCTTTGTTGTTCTTCTTATCGGAACGACAAAGGGCGAGAATATAAAACTCAGCATCAAAAATGTAAGGCTTAACATCCATTATCTTCTTGAGATAGTAAACGGAGGTATTCCGTCTTTATTTAGGCAGGGGCTTGCGGCTATTGCAACCCTCCTTCTTAACAGAACGGCGGGCGCGATCGGTTCAGACGCTGCGATTGCCGGAATGAGTGTTGCGACAAGGATCATGATGCTCATGGCTTCTGCGCTTATAGGATTCGGTCAGGGTTATCAGCCTGTGTGCTCGTTTAACTACGGCGCGGGGCTTTTGAAGAGAGTAAAAGACGGCTTTAATTTCTGCGTAAAGTACTCGACACTTTTCCTCATCGGAATCGGTGCGGTCTGCTACTATTTTGCCCCGAATCTGATAGCTCTTTTTTCTAAGGATCAAGCAGCGGTTGAGGTCGGAATCAAAGCACTCAGATTTCAGTGCATCACACTGTTCTTATCAGGCCCCATCGTTATCAGCAACATGATGCTTCAGTCGATCGGAAAAGGAGTCAAAGCTTCAATTACTGCATCCGCCAGAAACGGAATCTGCTTTATCCCGCTCATTCTTTTGCTCCCCAGATTATTTGGGATCACCGGAGTTGAGATCACACAGTCGTGTGCAGATATATTATCTACACTTATCGCTGTTCCGCTGGCTTATTCGGAGCTTAGAACCTTTAAGGACTGACGCTGATTAACGAGGAAATGTAATCCAAAAAAATTTTTTTAAAAAGAGAGTTGACAAAAAGAAACTTCAATGTATACTTGTATACAAACAAAGGCGTTTTGATTCACTTAGTGTTTCAGAGCGCCTTTACTGTTATTCTTATTCATACTCATCCTAATACAGATGCATTGAAACAATGGCGTTTCGGTTTGATACCGGAGCGCCTTCTTTGCATTTGGGAAAGAAAGGCAACAGCTTATGGCAATGATCAAGCTTGAAAATGTAAATAAAAACTTTGGAGACCTCCACGTTCTAAAAGACGTGAATCTTGAAGTCGAGGAAGGAGAAAAGCTTGTTATAATCGGCCCTTCGGGTTCCGGCAAATCGACAACCGTTCGGTGCATGAATTTCCTTGAGGTTCCAAGCAGCGGACACGTTTACATTAACGGGACGGAGCTTACGACCAAGAATAAGACCAAGGTCATCAGGGATAACACTTCGATGGTATTTCAGCAGTTTAATCTGTATCCCCACATGACAGTACTTAAAAATCTCACGATCGGTCCCATAAAGCTTCAGCATAAACCAAAGAAAGAAGCGGAGGAGCTTGCTTATCACTATCTTGATATTGTAGGGCTCAAAGATAAAGCGGATGTTTATCCAACAACTCTTTCGGGCGGACAGCAGCAGAGAATAGCGATTGCCAGAGCACTTTGTTCGCAGAGTAAGATAATTCTTTTTGATGAACCGACATCGGCGCTTGACCCCGAGACAATTCAGGAAGTTCTCGACGTAATGATCAAGCTTGCAAAAGAGAGTATAACGATGGTGGTTGTCACCCACGAGATGGGATTTGCAAAACAAGTTGCTGACAGAGTGATCTTCATGGAGGACGGACAGATAATCGAGTCCGGAACTCCGGAGCACTTTTTCAATAATCCTGAGAGCGAAAGAGTAAAACAGTTCTTGGGAAAGATAATCAGGTAATAGATAGGAGGAACAATATTATGAAAAAGAAGGTTTTGAGTGCAATAATGGCGGGAGTGATGAGCGCCATGCTGGTAGCGTGCGGAAGCGCAGCACCTGAAAGTACGGCATCGGCAGATTCAACAGAGGATATAGTAGTTGCATCGTCCGAGGATTCGATTGCAGCGCCTGCTTCTGAAGATGTACAGGCTATCAAGGACAGAGGAGTATTAAAGGTCGGAGTTAAGAATGCCGTTATGGGATTTGGCTTCGAAGATCCTCTTACAGGTGAGTATACGGGACTTGAGATCGAACTTGCCAAAGCACTTGCGGATAAGCTTGGAGTCGGCATTGAGTTTACAGCCGTTACCGCAGCGACAAGAACAGAGCTTCTTGATTCGGGCGATATCGACTGCGTGCTTGCGACATTTACAATAACCGATGAGAGAAAAGAAAGCTGGGATTTCACGACTCCCTACTACACAGATTATGTAAGTGTTCTTGTTGAAGATTCCAAGGGAATTAAGACACTTGACGATCTAGTTGATGCCACTGTCGGTGTTTCATCCGGATCGACATCTGCAAAGTCACTTGTAAAAGCTATGATCGAAAAAGGTCTGATAAGCGGAGATGGTTTTGATGAAGAGAGCTTTGATCCCGCAACATGGACTACAGGTATTAAGTTTAGACAGTACGATGATTACCCGACAATTTCCACAGCTCTTAGCGCTGGTGAGGTTGATGCATTCTGCGTAGATAAGTCAATCCTTGCTATCTACAAGACAGAGGGAAGATCATACATCGATGCAGAGTTTGCTCCTCAGGAGTACGGCATTGCAACAACAAAAGGTTCCGGACTTTCAGAGGTTGCAGAGGAACTCGTTTCCGCAAGCTTAAGCGACGGAACGATCGATAAGCTTATTAAAGATAACGGACTTGATTAAGTAAGGATAGCGGAGGACCGGTGATGTCAGGATTATTATCTCCCAGAGCATGGAACAAAATATGGACATATAGAGGAACGTTTTTACTTGGTTTTGCCAATACTCTGAAAACTGCCTTGGTAGCTCTTTTGATAGCTCTTGTACTTGGTATTGTTTTCGGACTTATGGCTACAAGCGGTAAAAAAGTTCTCAAGACAATAAGCAGAATATACGTTGAGGTAATACAGAACACACCGATCCTTCTTCAAATGTGCTTTTTATATTACGCACTGGCTTTTTCCGGACACAGCCCCGGAATCATAGTTACAGGCTTTTTGGCACTCGGAATTTATACAGGTGCATATATGGCAGAGGTAATAAGAGCGGGAATCGAATCGGTTCCCAAGGGTCAGTTTGAAGCAGCGCAGGCTCAGGGCTTTGGATATGCGGAGAGGATGTTCTACATCATAATCCCTCAGAGCATCAAGGTAATATTACCGCCAATGACCAATGTGATAGTCAATATGATAAAAAACACATCATGTTTATACATTGTAGGAGGTGCGGATCTGTTATCTTTGACATACAGTTTTGTAACAGGTGAAAACACAGGCGGTTCCTATGCTCCCGCATATATCGTCTGTGGAGTGATCTTCTTTTTGATATGCTTCCCGTTATCAACTTTTGCTTCAATGTGGGAGTCATCACTTAAAAAGAGAGACAGCAAAGTGTTCCAAAACGGAAGACCTAAGGAGGCATGATATGAGTACATTGGGAAACAGTCTTTCGATGTTAAAAGACCTGGCAATAATAAAGTTCATACTGCAAGGAGTTCTTTTTACCATGATCATATCGGTCGCCGCGGTTCTTTTCAGCATAGCTATAGGAACAGTACTTGCCCTGATGAGAAACTACTGCGTAAGTAAAAAGAGCAGGATATTTAAGGCAGCTTCTGCGATATACATAGAGATGTTCAGGAACACACCGCTTTTATTCTGGATATTTATATGCGTTGTTTTTTGCCCGACTCCCGGCTTTGTTGATAAGCAGATGTTCGGATTGTCTTCCGTAAATAACAAGCTTCTTTTCAAGGCAGCAGTCGCACTTATCCTGTATACGTCCGGTGTTATAGCGGAGATAGTAAGAGGCGGACTTAATTCGGTGGCACCCGGACAGATTGAAGCTGGACATTCACAAGGGTTTTCGATGCTCCAGATAATGTGGTACATAGTGCTTCCGCAGACATTTAAATCTATCGTTCCGACGCTCCTTAGCCAGGTTATTACCACTATTAAAGACAGTTCGTTCCTTGCCAACGTTGCTGTGATAGAGCTTATGGCAAGAACCAAGCAGGTCTTGTCGGCAGCCAACAGATACAACGGACTTAATTCGATAAATGTATCCGACGTTTTTGTCTTATTCGGTCTGGCAGCGGCAATATATTTTGTGATCAATTTTTCCATTTCGATGACGGTAAGGAATCTGCAAAAAGGCGGGGTGGTAAATAATGGATAAATACGTAATTACTATTTCGAGACAATTCGGAGCGCTTGGAAGAACGATAGCTCAGCAGATGTCTAAAGAGCTAGGCATAGAGTTTTTTGACAGGGATATAGTCGAACTTACGGCAAAGAGAATGGGACTTCCAATCTCGGAAATAAGTAAAGAAGAGGAACGACACGGAGGCTTTTTTGCCGAAAGAAGATATCCTCTCGGCATGGGACCTGTCAGTATGCAGGAGGAGCTCTTTCAGATCCAGAGCAACATTATAAAAGATATAGCGGCTATGGAATCCTGCATTATAGTAGGAAGATGCGGCGATTACTGTCTAAGACACGTTGACAGAGTACTTGATGTTTATGTGTACGCGTCTTTTGAAAAGAGGCTTGAGAACTGCAAATCCATACTGGGCATGGATGAAAAGACAGCAAGATCGATGATACAGGATGTTGATAAGGCTCGTGAAAATTACAGACGTAAGTACTGCAAAGATATGGCAGGTGTTTTTGACAACAGAGATATTTGCATAGACTCGGGGAAATTCGGAGCAGAGGCTACCGCCGAGATTCTGTGTGGTATAGCAAGGAGTGTGTTTGGTTAGTATATGAAAAAAGACAGAGTGCATATTCCGCACATTGGGCTTCGGATAATTAAATCGGCGCTGGGAGTTCTTATATGCTTTGCGATATATTTTTTGAGGGGGAAGCATGGAACACCGTTTTATTCCGCGCTCGCGGTGCTTTGGTGTATTCAGAATCAGACCAAGAATACTGTGGGAAATGCGATCCAGCGCACGATAGGCACTTTTATAGGAGCCGTGTACGGTCTTGTATATATTCTGGTAAAACAGAATATACTCTATCTCGGAGACGGCTTTCTGCACTATTGCATTATCTCGCTGGCTCTTATACCGATCATATACACTACTGTTGTTATCAAGCAAAAGAAGGCGTCGTATTTTTCATGCGTAGTCTTTCTTAGTATAGTGGTCAATCATCTTATGGATGAAAATCCATATGTGTTTGTTGCCAACAGATCCCTCGATACGCTGATCGGAATATTTGTGGGACTTATCTTAAATTCTGTACACTTCCATGGAAAACTGGATAAAGACACGTTGTTTGTTGTCAATATGGACAGATCGATGGACGGCTTTTCCGGAGGCCTTACACCTTACAGCAAGGTCCTGATGTCGAATATGTTGGAGCAGGGATTGAAACTCTCTTTTATGACACTCAGAACTCCTGCGGGATTTCTTGAAGGAATGCCTGAAGTAAGACCGTCCCTTCCCATAATTGCTATGGACGGGGCGATACTATATGACATCAATGAAAACAGATATCCCAAGGTTTACGTTGTTTCCGCAGAGCACGCCTGTAATATAGAGAAGTTCATAAGAGATCGGGGCTTTAATATTTTTACAACGGTTATCCTGGAAGATGTGCTTATTATCTACTACGATGAGCTTCGTAACGACGCGGAAAAAGATATTTATGAGAAGCTCCACAAGTCTCCTTACAGAAATTATCTTAATAAAGAAAGACCAAAGGAACATTCCGTAGTCTATATGATGTGCGTGGACGAGACGTCAAAGATAGAGAAACTCTACGAAGAGATAAAGAACAGCGATGTCTACGAAGAACTAAAGATCTTGGTATATCCATCTGATGATTACAAAGGATATTCCTATATAAAAATCTATAACAAAAATGCCTCGGAAAAAAACATGATAGATTATCTTGAAACTTCTTCCGAAGCAAAAAGAGTTGTCACATTCAGCGACAATACAAGAAATAAAGCGGATTACTTTTATGCTTCCTGCGATCGTATCGTGCACAAAATGCATCACATGTTTAATTGGTGTAAGTGAGTACATTATGGTATGATTAATACAGAGGCAAAGGCGCCAAGAAATTGGTGGTCTTTGCCTTTTTATTTTGATCCATTTGTTCCAATTATATAAGCGGAGGTACTATCTATGGCAGCATTTGACAGAGTAATGTCCGGCATACCCGAGATGGATGAAGCGCTTGATAATATCAGGCTTGGAGATAACGTTGTTTTCAGAGTTTCGGAACTGTCCGAGTTCAAGCTATTCGTTGACCCGTATATTGAGCAGGCTAAAAAAGATAAGAGGAACATTATCTATTTTCGTTTTGCGACCCACGAGCCTCTTGTGGAGGACTGCCCTGAAGTTAAGACTGTGCAGGTTCCGCTGTCTCACCGATTTGAGACCTTCACCGTTGAGATCCATAATGTTATAGAAAAAGAGGGTAAGGATGCCTTCTATGTTTTCGATTGCCTGTCGGAGCTTCAGATCGCGTGGGCAACAGACCTTATGATGGGCAATTTTTTCAGAGTTACCTGTCCGTTTCTTTTTATTCTTGATACAGTCGCTTTTTTCCCTATAATCAGGGGAAAGCATTCTTTCCATTCAATAAATAAGATCCTTAACACAACACAGCTGTTTCTTGATGTGTATTCCGATTCAAAAAATGTATATGTACGTCCCGAGAAAGTCTGGAACCGTGATTCGGAGACCATGTTCCTTCCGCATATTTACAGGAAGGAGGACGGCTATTTCAGACCGATCTTAGACGGAGTTCAAAGCAGCCGCTTTTACCAACTACTGGACAATTTCCAACGCCCCGGTGAAGATCAATATGTTGATTTCTGGGATAAGTTTTTTAATACGGCGAAGTTCCAATATGACAGCCACATGGATATGGAAGAGCCCTGCGATATCATGTGCAAGGTCATGATGACCAGAGATGACAAGATGAGAACCATGGTAAAAAAGCACTTTAGACCCGAGGACTATTTCAACGTCCGAAGCCATATGATAGGCACAGGTCTTATCGGCGGAAAAGCCTGCGGTATGCTTCTTGCCAGAGCTATCATCAGAAATACCGAGCCTGAGATAAACGAGATATTGGAGCCCCACGATTCATTTTTTCTTGGATCCGATATCTACTATACGTACATAGTGGACAACGATTTCTGGGATATCAGAGTTCGTCAGAGGACTGAAGAAGAGTATTTTTCCCTTGCGGAAGAGTTTGCGGATAAATTAAGGTCCGGCGTATTTGCTGAGGATTTTAAGACGCAGCTAAAGCACATCCTTGAATACTACGGACAGGATCCTTTTATTGTCCGCTCGAGCAGTATCCTGGAAGACGGCTTTGGCAATGCCTTTGCGGGAAAGTATGAGTCGGTATTTTGCGCCAACAGAGGAACTCTTGAAGAGAGACTTGAAGAGTTTGAGAACGCCATAAGAACGGTCTATGCAAGTACCATGAGTCTTTCCGCACTTGATTATCGTAAGAGAAGAGGCCTGGATAAAAGAGATGAGCAGATGGCGCTACTTGTTCAAAGGGTTTCAGGCTCGTATTACGGACAGTACTATATGCCCTGCGCTGCAGGTGTAGGCTATTCGTACAGCCCGTATAAATTCCTGTCGGGAATAGATCCTAAGGCAGGAATGCTCAGGCTTGTTATGGGACTTGGAACATCGGCTGTAGACAGGACGATGGGCTCATATCCACGTCTTGTAAGTCTTGATATGCCTGAGGCAACGTCGTGCGTTACGATCGCGGAAAAGCATCAGTTCTCACAAAGAGCTGTGGAAGTAATGGATGTAACAGAGCATGAGCTAAAGCGCCTTGAACTTAGAAACCTTGAGAAGAAGCTTCCGATGTATCTTGTAAATACTTTGCTTGAACACGACTACGAGGTTGAGGATTCATTAAAAGAGCGTGGAATAATCCGCGATGTAAGATTTATTTCCTGTAGGGGACTTGTCAAAAAAGAAGAGATAATGAAAAGGATGCAGCGGATGATGCATTGCATTCATGAGGAGTATCAGCATCCCGTTGATATAGAATTTACGATCAATTTATCGGAAACCGGAGAGTATTCGATAAATCTTTTGCAGTGCAGACCGCTGCAGGTGTCCAAGGATACAGGCAGCGTAACGATTCCTGAGAATGTACCTGCCGAGAATATTTTGATGGAAACATTGGATTCTTCGATGGGCCTTTCAAGAAGTGTTCCTGTAGATCTTATCGTATACGTTGATCCCAAGGCTTATTACAATATGCCTTACGCGGATAAGCCCGGTATCGCTAGTATTATCGGAAAGGTCAATTGGACCTACAGAGATAAGGGCAGACATATGATGCTCATAGTCCCCGGACGTATCGGAACATCATCTCCCGAGCTTGGGGTTCCAACTACCTTTGCGGATATAAGTGAGTTTGAAGCCGTATGCGAGGTTGAGGAAAAGGAAGCAGGATACAATCCCGAGCTGTCATACGGAAGCCATATCTTCCAGGATCTTGTGGAAGCGGACATTCTTTATACTGCGGTTTTCGCTAATGAAAAAACTAAGATTTTTGCCCCTGAGATACTTGAAAAGTTCAGGAATATCACGGGCGATTTTTGCGATGATTCAGGTAATGCAGATGCAGCAAGCATAGTAAGAGTTTTTGATCTTAGCGCTTCTGGTTGTACACTTTATTATGATCTTGAGGCCAATCACCTGATGGTAAGTTTGTAAATAACAGAGAAAAATTGAGTTTTTGAGCGGTTTATCTGTACTATAATAGTGACATTACAGCTTATAAGAAAGAGGAAAGAACATGAAAAACAGATTTTTTATTCTTACTACGATGCTTGCGCTGATATTGTCTGGGTGCAAAGGGGATGCACCTGTTTCGGAATCGGCGGAAGCAAATTCTAAGCTTACAGCGAATGAGGCGGAGAGTGCGGATAGCGCCGGTAGTGCAAGTATCATTGATAGTGAAAAAGCGGTGGACGAAGATGCACCTGTCTTTGTCGAGTCCTGTGATGAATATGAGAAGACCAACCCCGACGATTCTTCGGGGAGACCATATTTTATAAGGTCAACGGAAAAAGTAGCACTGGATGATGCGAGCAAAGAGAAATATCCTGAATTGGCGAAAGCTTGGGAGGAATATACGAATGCCAATTATAAAGAGGAGGATTCATTAAGCGAAGAGTATTTCGAAACTTCGCTGCAGGCAGATGAGGATTCTTATGAAACACTGGGGCTGCCTTTTGATCTTACGACAGGATATAACATAGAAAGGTGTGACTCACACTATGTCAGCGCTGTTTATTATTCCTATGGTTTTGGAGGAGGAGCGCATCCCTGGGACGACTGGGAGTCAAAGACATTTGATGTAAGGACGGGAGAAGAGATTTTAATCTCGAGATTTATTCCGGATAAAGAAGCTCTTTTTAAATACCTTAAGGATTATTTCAGCAAAGACACTGAAGATAGTTTATATGATGGGTGGGAAGATACTCTTTCTGAAATTGTCGAAAACTCATATAAAGATACAGATGTGATAAAGAATTCCGGAGAATACATGCCTGTACTTAATTGGGTATTAGGTACGGACGGAATAGAAATCTTTTTTGACAACTATGCCCTTGCTCCTCGCGTGGAAGGAGATATAGATATGGTGGTACCTTATGATACCGCTATTGTTGATAAAGATGCAGTTTTCCCGTGAGGGCGTATTATAACCTGATGACAGGGTAATAACCAAAGTTTATACTCCGCTATAAGTATTCCTTAATTTTCACGAGTGAACCCTTATGCTATGATTCAATCATCAAATAAAAAACACGAACCACTAAAATAAAAATGATGATAAAGGAGAAACGAATTATGGCAGACATCAAAGAAAGCGCATTGGATCTTATCGGAGGAACACCTCTTCTTAAACTCAACGGATACAGCAAGAAGGTTGGAAATACAAATGCAACAATCCTTGCAAAGCTTGAGTATTTAAACCCCGCAGGATCGGTTAAGGACAGAGTAGCACTCAGCATGATAGAGGATGCTGAAAAGAGCGGAAAGCTTAAACCCGGAGCAACAATCATCGAGCCCACAAGTGGAAACACAGGAATCGGACTTGCAGCAGTTGCAGCAGCAAAGGGATACAAAGCAATCCTTACACTTCCCGATACGATGAGTGTTGAGAGAAGAAATCTTCTTAAGGCATACGGCGCAGAGATAGTTCTTACAGAAGGCGCTAAGGGAATGAAGGGAGCAATCGCTAAGGCAGAAGAGCTTGAGAAAGAAATTGAAGGATCTTTGATCCTCGGACAGTTTGTTAACCCTGCAAACCCTGCAATCCACAAAGCAACAACAGGCCCCGAGATCTGGGAGCAGGCAGGCGGACAGGTTGATATCTTCATCGCAGGTATCGGTACCGGCGGAACAATCACAGGTGTAGGTGAATACCTCAAGGAGCAGAATCCTAACGTTAAGGTTGTCGCAGTTGAGCCCGCAACAAGCCCTGTTCTTTCAAAGGGTGAAGCAGGACCTCACAAGATCCAGGGTATCGGTGCAGGATTCGTTCCCGATACACTTAATACAAAGATTTACGATGAAGTAATTGCTATAGAAAACGACGATGCATTCAAAGAGGGTAAGAACTTCGCAGTATCAGAAGGTATCCTCGTAGGTATCTCATCAGGTGCGGCTCTTAAGGCAGCTACAATCGTTGCAGCAAGACCCGAGAATGCAGGAAAGAATATCGTTGTACTTCTTCCCGATTCAGGTGACAGATATCTTTCAACACCTTTATTTGCGAACTAAACGCTTGAAGAATTGCCAAAACGGTCATTTCCGTAAAGCAATTCGCATATCATTCTCATATACATGAAAAATAATGAGATCGCTTATCATCATATATGATGAGCGATCTCAATTATTAAAAGGAGCATTCTACGTGGGTAAATACGATTTTGGTAAAGTTATCGACAGGCGCGGAACGAGCAGCCTTAAATATGACTTTGGAATAGAGAGAAGAAGGCGTGACGATCTGCTTCCTTTGTGGGTTGCGGATATGGATTTTAAACTTCCCGATGAGATTCTTGACGACATTAAGACAAGAGTAGATCACGGAATCTTTGGCTACACAGATCCCAAGGATGATTACGCCAAAGCTGTCGCAACTTGGTTTAAGAAAAGACACGGATTTGATATCGAATATGATTGGAACATTGTCGTACCCGGCGTTGTATATGCAATAGCCGTTGCTGTAAGAGCTTTTACGGAGCCCGGCGAAAGCGTTATTATCCAGGAGCCTGTCTACTATCCGTTCAGAGAGACAATAGAACTTAACAAAAGAAAAGTCGTAAACAATCAGCTTGTATATAAGAACGGACATTACGAGATCGACTTCGAAGATTTTGAAAAAAAGATAGTTGAAGAAAACGTAAAGCTCTTTTTGTTATGCAGTCCTCACAATCCGGCAGGAAGAGTTTGGACAAAAGAGGAGCTTTTAAGACTAGGTGACATCTGCTTAAAACACAACGTTCTTATTTTTGCGGATGAGATTCATTTTGATTTTGTTTTTAAAGGATATAAGCATACACCGTTTATTACTTTGGGAGAGAAGTACAAAGACAATTTGATCCTCGGAACATCCCCGAGTAAGACTTTCAATATAGCGGGGCTTCAAATTGCAAATATTATCATTCCAAACACTTCATTAAGAAATAAATTTGATCGTGAAAACGGAGCGGGCGGCTACAGTCAGTGCAATGTGCTTGGACTTGTAGCAACCAAAGCCTGCTATGAAAAAGGAGAGCAGTGGGTCGACGAACTTCTTGATTATCTTGAAGGAAATCTTGATTACATCAGAAATTTCATAAAAGAAAAACTGCCTAAGGTTAAGCTTATAGAACCTGAAGGAACATATCTTATATGGCTCGATTTTTCCGAGGTTACTACCGACTACAGAGATTTAAGGAATCTTATTGAAAATGAGGCAAAGCTCTGGCTCGACGGAGGAATAATCTTTGGCAGAGAGACGGCTCTTTTTGAAAGAATAAATATAGCTAGTCCAAAAAGCATTATAGAAAAAGCAATGGAGCAGCTGTATGAAGCATATGAAAAGAGATATGGCGAAACCTGACAAAATGGCATAACAGGTTACAGGAAAGATATCGGGAGGAGTAAAAGTGAGTACGGAAAATGGCTGTAGACTACAGGAAAAATATAGCGCTGACACTAAGTGTCAGCTTAATGATGAGAAGTTAAAAGATATTTGGGGAGCGGTAAGTTACCCTATTTATCAGACGGCGACATTCGCGCACAAGGGGCTTGGAGAGAGTACGGGATTTGATTATACAAGGCAGCAGAATCCCACGAGGCAGCAGCTTGAGTCTGTTGTAGCTCTTTTGGAAAACGGAAAAGATGCGATCGCATTTTCAAGCGGAATGGCTGCAGTTGCGGCTGTGATGGAGCTCTTTTCCCCGGGAGATCATTTTATTATCGATTCGGATCTCTATGGCGGAAGCGTAAGACTCTTTAATGAGATAAGCAGAAAGAACGGTCTGTCATATACCGCTGCGAATCTGAGCATTGAGGATGTATTTCCTCTTATTAAAGAAAATACAAAGGCAGTTTATATAGAAACTCCGACCAATCCTATGATGAACGTTACGGACATTGAAGAGCTTGCCAAAAAAGTTCATGAAAAAGGATTGATCCTGATAGTTGATAATACTTTCTTATCACCCTATTATCAGAATCCGCTCGATCTTGGAGCCGATATAGTTATTCATTCGGGAACAAAGTTCCTTGGAGGTCATCATGATACGATAGGAGGTTTTGTGATCGTTAATGATGAAGATCTCAATGAGAGACTTCGCTTTATCTATAAAACAACGGGTGCAGGACTAAGTCCTTTTGACAGCTGGCTTATTTTAAGAGGTATACGGACGCTTTCCGTAAGACTTAACAAGGCGCAGGAAAATGCATTTGCGATCGCGGAATACCTTAAGAAAAATAAGCATGTCACCAAGGTAATCTACCCCGGATTAAAAGAGCATCCCGGCTATGAGATCATGAAAAAGCAGGCAAGAGGCTTTGGCGCGATGCTCACCTTTGAGGTTGATTCCGCTGAGTTTGCAAAAGAGATTTTGGCAAATGTTGAACTCATTTATTTTGCAGAGAGCCTTGGAGGAACTGAGACACTTATCACCTATCCCATAACTCAGACGCATGCGGATGTCCCTGCGGACGTTCTTGAAAAGAATGGAATAAACGACCGTATTCTCAGACTTTCTGTGGGAATCGAGGGCATAGAAGATCTGATTAACGAGTTCGAAAGAGTGTTTAAAAAAGCGGAGGGATAAGTTTTATTTATACCCTGCTATAAATTATAAGTGTTTTACAATGGCAGCGAACTAAAGCATAATGCATATAACGTCATTATTAAAACCTACTTACCGAGTAGGGAGATGGGTTATAAAACAGGCGAGGAGATAAAGTTTATGGCAAAGGCAGAAATACCAAAGACTACAGAAGTCGATGAGGCTCTTTTGGAAAGCATAGTTGAGAGCATCAAAAGTATACAGTATGGCACGATAACAATAACAGTACACGATGGCAAAGTAACTCAGCTCGAGACAAGCCGTAAACAGAGATTCTGAGAGGAGATTTGATTATGGCAAGAACATATGAAGAGCTTGAGAAAAACCATCCTTGCTTTGGCGGATGTAAGTTCAATGCGGGAAGAATTCATCTTCCTGTAAGTCCCGGATGTAACATAGCTTGCAGATTTTGCGACAGGACAATAAATGATGTCGAGCAAAGACCGGGCGTAACTTCTAAAGTGATATCCCCTGACGAAGCAAATACATTTATAGACAGAGCACTTGGATTTGTGCCGAACATAAAGGTGGCAGGAATTGCAGGCCCCGGCGATACATTGGCGACGGATTACGCTTTTGAGACTTTTAAAAAGATAGGAAAAAGCCATCCCGAACTTCTAAAGTGCATGAGCACAAACGGACTTCTTCTGTATGAAAAAGCAGACGAACTGATTGAGGTCGGAATCGATACTCTGACGGTTACCGTTAACGCAGTCGATCCCAAGATTGAAGCCAAGCTCAATGAATATATCATTTGGCACGACGAGAAGATATACGGAGAGGAAGGCGCAAAGATTCTTATCGAGAATCAGCTCAAAGGAATCAAGAAGGTTGCAGATGCGGGAGTAACGCTCAAGATCAACACCGTTCTTGTACCGGGAATAAATGATGAGCATATAGCTACCATCGCAAAGACGGTCAAAGAAGCCGGAGCGCTGATGTATAACATTATTCCGCTGATACCTCAGCATCAGCTTAAAGATATACCAAAGCCGACATGTGAGCAGATAGAAAAAGCAAGAGAGGATGCGGAGCAGTACATCAAAGTGTTCAGACACTGCGCACACTGCCGAGCAGATGCGGTCGGAGTTCCGGGAATGAGCGAGTACAGCAAGCTCGTATACCAGAGCAGAGTTAACGTAAGGAATACATTTTCACATGGATAAAGCAGTTTACAGAGTCGCGCTCGCATCTACTGACAACCGATATGTAGATCAGCATTTCGGAAGAGCCGAAAGCTTTTTGATAGTTGATGTTGATGAGAACGGCGACTATGAGGAAATTGAACAGCGTTTTGTGATTCCGGTATGTGAAGGCGGGCATCACAACGCTGAGAAATTAAAAAGAGGAGTAGACGGCGTTGCGGATTGCAATTTCGTTCTGGTAGCCAAGATCGGTGGCGGAGCGATGAGCGAACTCGAAGACAGAGGAATCGCAGCATTTGAAATGCCGGGACCCGTAGATGCGGCGATAAAAAAGCTGGACGGTTACCTCAGATTACTTAAGGAAATGAACAGCATAAGCGGACAGTAAAAAAGCTGACCGGTCAACCGGAGGTTTTGTGAATGTAAGAAAATAGCTTACTTTTGCAATGCCTTTTTTTATACATAAAAAATAAGAAAGAGGAGAAAAGAAAAAATGGCAGAACTAAGGCAGATAGCAATTTACGGAAAAGGAGGAATCGGAAAGTCAACAACAACACAGAATCTTACAGCCGGACTCGTTGAGCACGGTAAGAAGGTAATGGTAGTTGGTTGTGATCCCAAGGCGGATTCAACAAGACTTCTTCTTGGAGGACTTGCTCAGAAGACGGTTCTTGACACTATCAGAGAAGAGGGTGAAGACATTTCACTCGACAGAATCATGAAGGAAGGATTCGGAGGAACCAAGTGCGTAGAGTCAGGCGGACCCGAACCCGGTGTAGGATGTGCAGGTAGAGGTATCATCACTTCAATCAACATGCTTGAGAACCTTGGCGCATATACAGACGATCTTGATTATGTATTCTATGACGTACTTGGAGACGTTGTGTGCGGTGGTTTCGCAATGCCCATCCGTGAAGGTAAGGCAAAAGAAATTTATATCGTAGCCAGTGGTGAGATGATGGCGCTCTACGCAGCCAACAATATTTCAAAAGGTATTCAGAGATACGCAAGAACAGGTGGCGTAAGACTTGGTGGTATCATCTGCAACTCAAGAAATGTAGACAGAGAGCTTGATCTTTTAAGAGCATTTTCAAAAGAACTCGGAACAAAGCTTCTTTACTTCGTTCCAAGAGACAATGTGGTTCAGCACGCTGAGATCAATAAGAAAACTGTTATCGAGTATAAGCCGGATTCAAACCAGGCTCAGGAATACAGAAATCTTGCGCAGGCAGTTATCGAGAATACTGATTTTGTAATTCCTACACCCATGACTCAGGAAAGACTTGAAGAGATCCTTATGGAGTATGGAATGATGGAACTTTCAGACGATTACAAGATTTGATCGCAGGCATTTTATAAAGACTTAAGGAGGACTAGAGTATGTCAAACGTACACAAATCAATAACAGAGCTTGTGGGAAGAACACCGCTTCTTGAGCTTTCGGGATTTGAAAAGTACCATGATCTTAAAGCTACCGTGATCGGTAAGCTTGAGTATTTCAATCCAAATCAGAGCGTAAAGGACAGAATTGCACTTGCCATGATAGAGGATGCGGAGAAGAGTGGAAAGCTTAAGCCCGGAGACACTGTTGTTGAGACAACAAGCGGAAATACAGGTATCGGACTTGCAGCTATCGCCGCAGCAAAAGGATATCCTTTCAGAGTTTATATTCAGGATCAGGTTAGTAAAGAAAGATTCCAGGTAATTCAGGCATTTGGCGGAAAGACAATCAAGCTTGGTGAAGAGCCTGTTATTGCTAAGGTTCTTGAGAAAACAGGCGGCGATTTCGTTGCTGCCATCAAGGCACTTAAGGAAGACGTTCTTGATAAGGAAGATCATGTAGTGTTTCTCGATCAGTGTTCCAATCCTGCAAACCCTGCGGTTCATAAGAGAACAACAGGTCCCGAGATATGGGAAGATACTGACGGACAGGTCGATATCCTTGTTGCCTGCGTAGGAACAGGCGGAACAATCTCCGGAACGGGAGCATACCTTAAGGAAAAGAATCCTAATATCAAAGTAGTTGGCGTACAGCCCGGACCCAATTCACTTCCCGATAAAGATAAGAACCAGCCCGAAGAGGAAATAACGGGAGTACATCCTTTTGAAGGAGTTCCGGATAACCTTGTTCCTTCAACACTTGATAGAAAAATATACGACGAGTACATCGAGGTTGAGGCGCTTGAAGCATTTGAGGCTGCAAGAGAAGTTGCGGCAAATGACGGTATTCTTATAGGAACATCATCGGGAGCTGCTCTTTACGCAGCAAAGAAACTTGCACAGAGACCTGAGAATGCAGGAAAGAAGATTGTTGCTATCTTCCCCGATACAGGACTTAGATATCTTTCAACCAATCTTTTTGCTAAGGCACAGGATTAAATAGGATTTTGACATAGTTTATATAGGAGAAAAGAAATAATGGCAACGAATTTAAATAACTCCAATGTGGCTACAAGAGAGGCCAGGATTGGCTCTATAACAGGTTACATCGGATCGCTCAAGGATCTTGCAAGTCAGAGCGAATGCGGAACACTTAAAGGATGTTCAAGATGTTTTTCACAGTCGAGCTCTTGTCTTTCGAGCTGTGCCCTCGGTCAGCTTTCTGCGATAAGAGACATCGCCATCATTCATCACGGACCTGCAGGCTGTTCGGTTGCGGCAGCAGGTACATATTACCTTGATAAGGTTATGGCCAAAAAGCGTGGTGTTACCAATGATACTGTCTATGTTGGAACAGATATGAATGAGAATGACACTATCTTTGGTTCAACCAATACTCTTAGAAATATCATTCTGGAAGTAAACAAAAGATACAGCCCCAAGGCTATTTTCGTATCAAGCTCCTGTGCAACGGGAATCATTGGAGAGGATATCGACAGTATTGTGGATGAGCTCAAAGATGAGATTCAGGTTCCTATAGTTGCGGTTCACTGTGAGGGATTCAAGTCAAGAATCTGGGCAACAGGATTTGATATTGCAGACCATGCGGTTCTACAGTCTATTGTTAAACCGCCAAGAGAGGGAGTAAAGAGCAACAAGATTAACTTCAAGAATTTCTATGAGAGTGCAAGACCCGAGATCATAGAGATGTTCAAGGAATTTGATCTTGAGCCGACATTCCTTTATTGTAACTCTACTATTGAGGAGCTTTCTCACATATCTGAAGCAGTAGCTACCACATGTATCTGCGGAACACTTGGTAACTATCTTGGAAACGTACTTGAAGAAAAGTACGGCGTTCCTTATGTAAGAAGCATCAACCAGTGCGGTATCGTAGGTTTTGAGGCTTGGCTTCGCGAGATAGGTAAGGTTACAGGCAGAAGTGAAAAGATAGAAAAGTACATTCAGGAGCAGAGAGCAATCTATCTTCCCAAGATTGAGGAAGTTAAGAAAGAGCTTAAGGGACTTAGAGCAGTACTCGGTATGGGACCCGGATATACATTCGAGGTATCCCGTGTTCTTAACGAACTTGGCATTGAGGTTGTATGGGCTCTTGCATGGCACTATGACAAGAAGTATGAGAACGGAGATGTACCTCCTTCAATGAAATATCTTCTTGATAACAATATTGATTTCGAGGCCAGTGTTGCGGATCAGCAGAACTTTGAGGTTATGAACATTCTGAACAAGTATCAGCCGGATCTGTATCTATCAAGACATCCCGGTTCAACTGTTTGGGCAATCAAGAACGGAACACCTTCTGTATATGTTGCGGATGAGTATATGATCTTCGGATACAAGCACACACTTGAGTTTGCATATTCAATCCTTGACAGTATCAGAAACAGAAGCTTTGAGCAGAATCTCGCAAAGAGAACAAAGCTTCCTTATACAGATTGGTGGTACAAACAGAATGTAGGAGAGTTCCTCGTTCAGGACAAAGCATGATTCACGGAGGCTGATTTAAATGGCAAAGTTACTTGATAAACAAAGATATAAATGTGCGCTGGGTGCAATGCAGACAGTGCAGGCAATTGAAAGAGCTATCCCTATTCTTCACTCCGGCCCCGGATGTGCTCAGAAGCTCTCTGACGGAAACGGAAGCAGCGGATACTTTTCACCAAATATTTTTCCATGTACAAGTATCAATGAAAAAGACGTTGTATTCGGCGGTGTAAAAAAGCTTCATTCAACCATCGATAATGCGCTAAAGGTCATCGATGCGGACATGTACGTTGTACTTACAGGATGTATCCCCGAGATTGTAGGTGATGATTCAGGAGAAGTTGTATCTGAGTTTGCAGATGCGGATAAGCCTGTAATCTATGCTCCTACAGCAGGATTTAAAGGAAACAACTACAAGGGACATGAGCAGATTATTGATGCGATCATTGACCAGTACATAAAGAAGACTGATAAGAAGGAAAAGGGTCTTGTAAATATCTGGGCTGACGTTCCTTATCAGGATCTTTACTGGCTTGGAAACTTAAGAGCACTTGAGAAACTGTTAAAAGAGATAGGTCTTACACCCAATACTATATTTGGATATCAGAGAGGAATAAAGAACGTAGATAAGATTGCCTCTGCTGAGTTCAACCTTCTTGTTTCTCCTTGGGTTTCACTCAAGAATGTAAAGAAGCTTGAGAAAAAACTCGGAACACCTTATCTTCACTACAATACACTTCCTATCGGAGCTTTCGAGACAAGTAAATTCCTTAGAGAAGTAGGAAAGTTTGCAGGAGTAGATGAGAAGCTTGTAGAGGATGTTATAACAGAGCATGAGAATTATTACTACTATCTCATCGAGAGATTTGCGGATCTGTTCCTTGAGAACCGAGTAATCAACAAGCAGTTCTCAGTTGTTGCTGATGCTCAGTATGCTCTTGGCATCACCAAGTTCCTTACAAACGATCTGGGACTTGTGCCTGCTAAGCAGTTCATTACTGATGATACTCCCAAGGAGTACAGAGAGGCTATAACAGAGGAATTCAAAAAGCTCAACTACGGTCTTGAAGCAGAAGTTGTATTTGAGACTGACGGCTACAAGATCCATGAAGAGATAAAGAGCCATGACTATCATGGATATCCGCTTGTTCTTGGCGGCTACTATGATAAAGAAGTAACTGAGGATCTTAAAGGTAACTTCCTCAACATCTCATGGCCCGTTAAGGACAAGATAGTTCTTAATGATGCAATTGTGGGTTACGAAGGCGGTATCAGACTTATCGAAGATATCTACACCGTAGCATCACAGAGATTTAACTAAGGCGACGACACAGTTCTGCCATAAACTGTTGTTTCTAAATTGATAGAGGTAAAGCGATGTCATATTTGATTGCCGTCGCAACATCAAATGCCAAGGACGTAGACCTTGGCTTTGGTGCTGCTAGGGGGTTCCATATCTACGAAGTAGACGGAACCGATTATAAAGAAAAAGAATACAGAGAGTTTGTTGAAGACGAAAACACCAACGCAGGAGTACAGAATGAAAATAAAAGTGATGCTTCCGGGACTCAGATAAGCGGATGCGCAGGAGCGCAGAACGGTTGCGGCGACGGTTCCCAAGGAGGTTGCGGCGGAAACGGTGGCCACGGCGGCTGCGGAGGTGGCAACGGAGCACATAAGAAAGTTGAACTTATTTCCGACTGCCGAAGCCTTGTCTGCAAGAAGATCGGATTTCAAGCGCAGAAGCAGCTTGAGAAAAAAGCCATTGCGGGATTCGATGTAGAGTGCAGCGTTGATGAAGCAATCGTCAAGATAGCAACGTATTTCAACAAGATAGACAATCATATAAGTCTAAGAAGAGGGTAAGAAAAATATAGGAAGAGCAAAGTCGGTGTAAAAACCTGCTTTGCTCTTTTTTAATAAGCTCAAATTATCATTCGCTATAAGCAATCTTTAATTTTCGCTTCCGTTTTCGTGTGGTATTATTCAATCAATACAAATTACCCTATTGACCTAGTAGGTAAAAGGAATTATAGTGGAGGATAGTTATTATGAAAAAACACCTATTATTAACAATACTTATCATATCAGTGCTTGCACTCTTTGGATGTGGGAATACCAATGGTAATGGTTCGGATACCGGCTCCGGAGGAGGCAGTGCTAAGGCAGAAGAGACAGTAAAGATAGCTTATCTTCCCATAACACATTCACTTGCCGTGTTGGAAGAAGCAGATGAACTTGCAAATAATGACAAGGTTAATGTTGAACTTGTTAAATACGGATCCTGGCCCGAACTTTTGGATGCACTTAATTCGGGTAAGGTTGACGGAGCATCGGTTCTTATAGAGCTTGCAATGAAATCAAAGGCTGAGGGTGTAGGTATCAAAGCTGTTGCTCTCGGACATAAAGACGGAAATGTTCTCATTGTTTCTAATGAAGTTAAGGACGGAGCAGACTTAAAGGGAAGAACAATTGCAATTCCGCATCGCCAGTCTTCACATAATATTTTGGTAAATGATGCACTTGCAAAGAACGGACTTACTATCGATGATATTAACGTCGTTGAACTTGCTCCGACAGAAATGCCGTCTGCGCTCGTTACGGGAACAATAGACGGTTACTGCGTTGCGGAACCTTTCGGTGCCGTAGGCGTTTCGACAGGAAAAGCAAAAGTACTGTATACCTCTGAGGAGCTTTGGGAGGATTCGGTATGCTGCGCACTTGTTTTAACGGATGATTTTATAGATAAGCATGCGGATACAGCCAAGGCATTTGTCGAAGGCTACAAGACAGCCGGAAATAATCTTGATGCTGAAGCGGCTAAGAAGATTGCAGGAAAATACCTTAAGCAGAAAGACGATGTACTTGAAACTTCTTTAAAGTGGATTTCTTATGACGACCTTGATATCACAGAGGAACAGTATAACAAGCTCGTTGATAAGGTTAAAGAATATGGGCTTTCTGATAATCCGCCTGCATACTCTGATTTTGTAAAGACAGATTTTTGATTATATTACTTGTGATTGTTTAGTGACCGGGTAATAAGTAAGGGGACCTGATGAAAAAATTATTCTCTATTAAATATGTTGTTGTATCGATACTTATATTATTGGGAATTTGGCAGCTTGCATTTACTGTAAGTGATTACAGTTCGGCTCTGTTTCCGTCACCTTTGATGGCAATTCAGGCTTTGGGCGAAATGATCGCTGACGGAACGCTCATAGCTTCTATAGCCGCAAGTATGTACAGATTTGTGATAGGTTATGGATTATCGGTTTTAATAGCAGTCTTTCTTGGACTTATCCTAGGAAGCCTTCCGAAGGTTTTTGATTATGTTAATCCTTCGCTTCAGCTACTCAGACCGATATCTCCGACAGCGTGGATGCCTTTTGTGGTGCTCCTTTTTGGAATAGGAGATCTTCCTGCCATAGTTATCATTTTTATAGCAGCTTTTTTCCCGGTGCTTCTTTCTACGGTATCAGCTGTAAGTAAGATCGACGATATGTATTTCAGAGTTGCGGATAATTTCGGAATCAGACAGCCGCAGCTTATGTGGAAGGTAATCCTTCCGGCCGCGTTCCCTCAGATTGCCAATGCAGTTCACCTTGCGCTTGGAAGTGCATGGATATTCCTTGTTGCCGGCGAGATGGTAGGCGCGCAGTCAGGACTCGGATTTCAGATCATTGATGCGAGAAACAATATCAGAGCTGACATTCTTTTGGCGACAATACTTGTAATAGGACTAATAGGATTGTTACTGGATTTCCTTATCGGTCTCTTGGAAAAAAGAATTCTTAAAGCCTGGGGAGGTGAGCAGTAATGTCATATATTCATATAGAAAACGCAGGAAAAACCTTCATACAAAACGGCGCAGAATTCACGGCTTTGTCGGATGTAAATCTTGATATTGAAAAAGGCGAGTTTATCTGCCTTTTGGGACCTTCGGGCTGCGGAAAAAGTACGCTTTTAAATGCTATCGCAGGTTTTGATCCCGTTAATCACGGAAGCGTTAAGATAGATGGAAACGAAGTAACCGCGCCAAGTACAAAGAATGTTACCATATTTCAGAACTACGGATTACTTCCGTGGCGCACTGTTATCAAAAATGTCGAGCTTGGTCTCGAATCAAAAGGAATAGATAAAAAGCGCAGAAAAGAGATTGCTAAAGAGTATCTTAAACTTGTGAAGCTTGAAAATTTTGCAAACAGTTTTCCAAGACAGCTTTCGGGAGGTATGAAACAGAGAGTCGCTATAGCCAGAGCTCTGGCTGTGGAACCTGATATCATCTTCATGGATGAGCCTTTCGGAGCGTTGGATGCAATTACAAGAATGAAGCTTCAGGATGATATTCTGGATATCTGCAAAAACGAAAAGAAGACTATCATCTTTGTGACGCATGATATTGAAGAAGCGGTTTATCTTGCGGACAGGATAGTTGTGATGACACCTAATCCCGGCAAAGTAAGAGGTGTGATCACGGTTCCGATTCATCATTTCAGAGACAGAACAAGCGGAGACTTTTTGCTGATAAGAGACAAGATCTTCGATCTGCTTCAGATGAAGGTAGAAGAAGATATTGAATATACAATTTAAGTTAAGGTTAAGGTAGGAAAAAATGAGTCATACACATTCGCATGAACACGAACATCACCATCATCATGGCAAAAACGGACTGTCACATATTCACTCTCACAGAAACCTTATAGGTTTCGATGAGCATGGAATTCCGACAGTGACGCTTAAGGCAAGTGACCATGGCGGAGAGAGCAGTACTGAGGATTTTACCAAGGATTACATGAACGCCGTGGCGGAATACAGAAAGACGTTTCCGTCGAAGCAGGATGTGATTGACAATACACCCGATCCCGCCGTTCGAGAGATGATTCTCAGAATGGAGCAGATCGGAATAGATACAACCTTTGACAGATTCGATGCGCAGAAGCCTCAGTGTGCATTCGGACTTAGCGGAACCTGTTGTAAGATCTGCAATATGGGACCTTGTCATATTACCGCAAAGGCACAGAGAGGAGTCTGCGGTGCCGATGCGGATCTTATTGTGTCAAGAAATCTTTTAAGATCGGCTGCTTCAGGAGCTGCGCAGCACGGTATGCATGCCCGTGAAGTAATGCTTACACTTAAGAAAGTTGCCGAGGGTGAGCTTGATATTCCTATTCTCGGAGAACAGAAAATAAGAAGTACTGCGGAAGCTTTCGGAATAAAACAAAAGAACAGGCAGCTTAAAAACGTTGCAAGAGACCTTGCTGATGTTTTGCTTGAGGATATGTCAAGATCGGTTCCCGATGATTATAAGACGATCAAAGCCTGCGCGCTTCCCGAGAGGCAAAAGGTATGGGAAGAGTTAGATATTCTTCCTATCAGTGCTTACCATGAAGTTTTTGAAGCTTATCATAAATCAGGCTGTGCTACGGATGGCGATTGGAAGAGTATCATGCAACAGTTCCTTCGCTGCGGTCTTGCATTTACTTTTTCCGGAGTTGTCGGTGCAGGTATAGCAACTGATGCTTTATTTGGAGTAGGTGACAGAGTTACATCCAAAGTTAATATCGGAGCGCTCAAAAAGGGCTATGTGAATATTGCCGTACACGGACATCTTCCTACACTTGTAAGCCAGATTGTTGCTGCGGGCAAGAGAGAAGATCTGATCGAACTTGCCAAGTCCAAAGGAGCTAAGGGTATCAGATTCTACGGTATCTGTTGTTCGGGACTTTCAGCGATGTACAGAGACAGCGGAGTTATTCCGCTTTCCAACGCTGTATCGGCTGAGCTTGTACTTGGAACCGGAGCGCTTGATCTGTGGGTTGCGGATGTTCAGGATGTATTCCCTTCGATCATGGATGTTGCAAAGTGCTTTAAGACTACAGTTATAACTACAAGTGATTCCGCACGTCTTCCGGGCGCCGAGAGATATGAGTATGACCATCATCACAGTAATATCGGACAGACTAAAGAGCTTGCCGAGAAGATAGTAAGACGAGCAATAGAAAGCTTTGAGAACAGAAAAGGAATTCCTGTTTATATTCCTCCGTATGAGGTTGAGGCAGAGGTCGGATTCTCTGTAGAGTATGTTCACAAGAGATTCGGAAGTATGAAGCCGCTCGCAGAAGCTTTAAGATCAGGACAGATTCTTGGCGTTGTAAATATGGTCGGATGCAATAATCCAAAGGTTCTTTATGAGAAGTGCATCATTGATGTGGCCGATGAACTTCTTAAGAACAACGTTCTTATTATTACAAACGGATGTGCATCTTTTCCGCTGATGAAGCTTGGTTACTGTGCGGTTTCGGGAAAAGAAAAGGCCGGAGAATCCTTAAGAAAATTTCTTGAACCCGACCTTCCGCCCGTATGGCATGTAGGAGAGTGTATCGACAATACACGTTCTACAGGTATATTTGCGGGAATTGCAGGTGTGCTTGGAAAGAATCTCTACGAGCTTCCTTTTGCATTCTCATCTCCCGAGTGGGGCAATGAAAAAGGAATTGATGCGGCTCTTGGATTCAGACTTAACGGAATCAGTTCTTATCACTGCGTCGAGGCTCCGATCTTTGGATCCAAGAATGTTATTGAGTTCTTGAAGCATGGTACGAAAGAGTTACTTGGCTCAACAATGAACGTAAATACAGATCCCGTAGCACTTGCCAAGCAGATAGTACAGGATATGAAGGACAAGAGAAAAACTCTTGGCTGGGATAAGTAAATTATATTGAATTATAACTTTTAGTTATAGCCTCCCTAAAGATTAGCGTAATTGTGCTAACGGGGAGGCTATTGTATATTAAACTCAACAAAAGCAAACAAGGAGCAAACTCATATGTTTACTAACCGGACAACCGGAGGTTAGTGGTTCGTCACCATTAGGCGGATCAGTAATCTCCGGTTTTCTTGCAAAAGCTTTTGATTTCAGGATAAAGCGAGGAGACTATTATGAAAAAGAGAACAGTTAAAAATATTATGGTAGCGGGAGCCGTGACAGCAGCAATGATGGCATCTGTAGTCGGATGCGGAAAAGAGGCTTTTGCAGGACCGGAGACTGAAGTAAAAGCTGCTGAGGAAGCAATAAGCTCAGGCGAAACCGATTCTTCCAAGAGCGAAGAGGCTTCGGGTGAAGTTACGAAGGTTATCGTCGGATCCGGAATCAACTACAATCCGTACTGCTATGTGGATGAAAACGGAGATGCGGTCGGATATGAATATGACGTATTGAAAGAGATAGATGAGCTTCTTCCTCAATACGAATTCGAATATCAGTCAATGGCATTCGATCAGCTTGTACTTTCGCTCGATGCCGGAAAGATAGATTTTGCGGCGCATCAGTATGAGTACACACCTGAAAGAGAGGAGAAATATCTTTTCTCGGGTGAATCATATACATCTTACATTACATACCTTGCAGTGCTTATCGATGATGACGCAACATCACTTGAGGATCTTGCGGGAGAAAAGATAAGAACGGGCGGTGCGACAAGTGCAACAACTCAGATCCTTACAAAGTGGAATGAGGAGCATCCGGGACAGGAGGTTGTTCTTGTAAACTCCGAGAGCAGTTCCGATGAAGAAGGTGCCGCTGCACTTAAGTCAGGCGCAGCAAGAGCTTCGGTTCTTAAAAAGAGTGATGTTACCAAGATGAACAAGAACTTCAGTGATGACGGAAAAGACTGGCTTAAATCGGTTGGAGAGCCGATCAACAACTCAAAGACATATTATCTGTATCGCAAGGATGAGACAGAGCTTAGAGATGCAATAGACGGGGCTCTTAAGACACTTAAAGAAAGCGGAAAGCTTTCCGAGCTTGCGATCAAGTGGGTTGGCTACGACGTAACGGAAGAGGAATAAAGCAATGGGAAATTATTTTAGCGCAGAAAGATTTATAAATGTCTTTCCTAAAGTGATTTCAAACTTATCGGTTAATCTTCATATAGTTTTTTGGTCAATGCTTCTTGGCACCATACTCGCGATATTCGTGGCGGTGCTTAGGATACGCAGAGTGCCTGTGATAAGCGGCTTACTAGGAATATACATTTCTTTTATGAGGGGCACGCCGCTTTTGGTACAGATGATGATAGCGTTTTACGGAATACCAATAGTACTCGGCAATCTTTTTTTGAATCTGTTCGGAATAAACCTAAACAGACTCGAACCTGTGATATTTGTAGAAATTGCGATCATTCTGAATGAGGGGGCGTTTTTAGGCGAGATATTCAGAGGCGCAATAACATCTGTACCGTCTGTTCAGGCGGAAGCAGGATACTCGATTGGGATGACGGGGGCACAAACCTTTTACAGGATTGTGCTCCCTCAGGCTTTTAAAGTTGCACTTCCGCATTATGGTGTTGATTTTATCGGAGTATTCCAAAACACATCTTTAGTTTTTATCTTGGGAGTGGTTGATCTTTTGGGAAAAGCCAAGACACTTGGAGCTGCGACGGGACATTCCTTGGAAGGATATCTTTCGGCGGCGATCATATATATTTCGTTCAGTTTGTTCCTAAAGGGAGTATTTCTTTTGATCGAGAACAGGCTAAATAACGGAACGGCAAAAGCAGTGTAAGGAGAAGGACAGATGAGTTTTAGCATAACAAGTTTTTTTGATTCGTTTAAATCGGCTCTTCTCTATGCTCCGGTTACGATAAAGCTTACTGCGATAACATTCGTAGTGAGTTTGCTGCTGGGGGCGGTGATAGCGACCGTAAGAAATTATAGGGTGCCGGTGCTTTCGCAGTTCTTTGCGGCATTTGTGACAATATACCTTGGGCTTCCAACGATGGTTGCGCTGCTTTTATACAATCTTTTGTTTATGACTTTTTATTCGGATGTGGCGGCAGCACTTCATATTTCTGTCCCGATAAGTGACGTGAATCCGATATTTATCGGTTATATCACTCTTATAATCGGAACGACGTGTTCTGTCAGCGAGAGCATACGAGGAGCATTTCGAGGGATCGAGAAGGTGCAGTACGAAGCGGGATACAGCATAGGAATGGGCAAGGTAAAGACGCTTACTAGAATTATCTTTCCGCAGATGGTTCCGATACTTCTTCCCGGAATGCAGAATTCGCTCATAGGTCTTTTGAAGGCATCTAACTTGGTGAGCGCCATTTCGGTAGTTGAGATCATGACGGGAGCTCTTTTGCCAAGTCTTATGTACTACAGTTATCTTGAAGGATATGTGGCGGCGGCGCTGGTGTACTGGATGATAGGAGCCGCGATAGAGATACTTGCGCATTTTGCTGAGAAAAACAGTGGGAAATATTTAAAAAGAACTGCGTAGGACTAAGGCGAGTGGACAGAAAAGATTTTGAGAATTAATCGGAAACAGGAAGGAATATAGCTGTGATAGAGCTTACGGGAGTAAAAAAGTCCTTTGGTAAACAGGAAGTTCTAAGGGATGTTTCGATAAAAGTAAATGACGGCGAAGTTGTTGTAATCCTTGGACCGAGCGGTTCGGGAAAGACGACGCTTCTTAGGAGCATAAATTTCCTTGAGAGAGCCGACAGCGGAATAATGAAGTTTGGCGAAAAGGAAATAAATTTTAAGACAGCCAAGAAAAAAGATGTGCTTTATATGAGAAGGCACACGGGCTTTGTGTTTCAGAACTACGGACTGTTTGCGCATAAAACGGTGATTCAGAACGTGATGGAGGGACTTGTTCAGGTTCAGAAAAAGAGTAAGTCCGAGGCACAAAGGATTGCGGAAGAGGTTCTTGATAATGTAGGAATGCTGGAAAAGAAAGATTCCTATCCCTCTCAGCTTTCGGGCGGACAGCAGCAAAGAGTGGGAATTGCGAGAGCCGTGGCGCTTAAGCCGGATCTGATATTATTTGACGAACCTACATCGGCACTCGACCCAGAGCTTGTGGGAGAAACTCTTGAAGTAATCAAGAAGGTGGCAAAGACCGGAATAACGATGATCGTGGTGACTCACGAGATGTCTTTTGCCGAGGATGTTGCTGACAGGGTGATCTTTATGGACGGCGGAGTTGTCGTTGAAGAAGGGAAACCGAGCGAAATATTCTATAAGCCTAAGGAGGAGCGAACCAGGCAATTCTTATCAAGAATTATTCCTCAGGATGCATATGTTATTTAAGTGTGGTATTATGTATAAAAATCTGTTCGGAGATTATACATATGACCATTTTACAGCTTAAATACGTAATAGCGATTGATGAGGAATGCTCGATGAGAAAGGCGGCCGACAGGCTTTATGTGTCGCAGCCGGGTCTTTCAAGTGCGGTAAGAGATCTTGAAAACGAGCTTGGAATTCAGATATTCCAGAGAGTCCATAACGGCGTTGTGACGACGGTTGCAGGCGGAGCGTTTATTGCTTATGCAAGAAGTGCGGTTGAGCAGTTTGAAAAGATTGAGGACAAGTATATCAATTCCAAGGTTGATAAGCCTACATTCTCAGTTTCCATGCAGCATTACACCGTAGCTGTAAATGCATTTATAGATACCGTTAAGGAATACGATCTTGAAGAGTATCAGTTCTCTATCAGAGAGACTCAGACAAGTGAAGTTATAGACGACCTCAAGAGCCTTAGAAGTGAAGTCGGAGTTATTGCTCTTAGCGAGTTTAACAGGAACATGTTCAAAAAGATCTTCGCTGATGCATCACTTGAGTTCCATGAGCTGTTTACAAGAGACACATTTGTATATCTTAGAAAGGATCATCCTCTTGCAGACAGGGATGAGATATCTCTTGAGGAGCTTCAGGATTATCCTTGTATGGTATTTGATCAGGGTGACAACACTTCCTTCTATTACAGAGAAGAGGCGCTTGCTACCTACGATTACAAGAAGGTTATTAGTACCAACGAAAGAGCTACATCCGTAGAGCTTATGCTTGGTCTTAACGGCTACGCCGTAGGCGCGGCGATGCTTGGCGAGAGTCTTAATACATCAGAGATCCGTCATGTTAAGCTCAAGGAAGAGGAGACACTTACACTCGGATATATCATCCGTAAAGGTAGCGACTTAAGCGATATGGCACAGACCTTTATCGAGAAGCTTCAGCAGTATAAATAAAGATAAAGAATTGTATTTTAAAAGCCGGCGGCGTCAAACCAGACGTCTCCGGCTTTATTTATTGTTTAATTTAATCAGCTCATTTTTTTATACATATAGTTTCCGAGCATCTGAATAGCCTGTACGAATGCGATCAGGATAACCGAGCATACAATAAGATATTCGGTCTTGTACTGCTGATATCCGTAACGGATAGCTATATCACCGATTCCGCCACCTCCGACAGTTCCTGCCATAGCGGAATAACCGATAAGTGAGATCACTAGAAGGATGATTCCGTTAAGCATTCTCGGAATTGATTCTTTTACATAAACTCTTATAAGAATCTGTAAATTTGATGCTCCGAACGATCTTGCGGCTTCTATGACTCCGGGATTGGTCTCGCGAAGGCTCGTTTCAAACACTCTTGCGATATATGGAATCGCAGATACCGTAAGAGGCACGATAGAAGCTGTTGTTCCGATCGATTTTCCTACAACCATTCTTGTAAAAGGAATAAGTATTACAAGAAGGATGATAAAAGGAAAGCTTCTGAATACGTTAACCAAAAAACTTAAGATCTCATATACGATCTTGTTGGGCTTAAGTCCGTCGGGAGCCGTAAGCGTAAGTATTATGGCCGGAATAAATCCGAGTATCACCGAAAAGAGAGTTGACCAAAATACCATGTATAAAGTTTGTTTAAAGGCAGTCATTATAACAGAACTCATGCCTGTTGTTGATAAAATTCCTGACATTATCTGATCACCTCCCATGTTACATCTTTACTGTCTAAGAAAGCACATGCTCTCTCAAGATCTTTTTCGTCCATGTTTAGTACGAGACTTCCGTAGACATCTTCTCTGAAGTCTTCAAGCTTGGCCCAACAGATGTTGAAGTTGGTCTGTAGCTCTCTGGACATTTCGGTAACTATAGGACGCTGATTGCCTTCTCCGTAGAAAAAGAGTTTGAGATTTATTCCCGTTGTCGGAAGCTTGTCACTCTCTTCACGAAGGAATTCTCTGATCTCGCGTTCCTTGGGCCATACAAAAAGTTGTTCGGGCTTTCCTACAGCAAGAACCTTGCCGTTACTAAGGAAAGCAACCTTCTGGCAGACCTGCTTAACCACTTCCATCTGATGAGTTACGATGATGATCGTAATGCCCATCTCTTTATTTATTCTTTGTAAAAGAGCAAGGATACCCTTGGTGATCTCGGGATCGAGTGCACTTGTTGCTTCATCGCACAAAAGAAAATCAGGATCTAGTGCAAGCGCTCTGGCAATAGCGACACGCTGCTTTTGTCCGCCTGAGAGTTCTCTTGGTTTTGAATGAACTTTTTCTTCGAGTCCAACGAGTTTTATGAGGTTTAAGATTTTTTCTTTTGCCTCGGGTGTATTGGTTGGGATTCCCCAGAATTTCATGGGAAGGGCGATATTGTGATAAACATCCAGTCTCTCAAGAAGGTTAAAGCCCTGGAATATCATGCCCATTCTGCGCTGGAGGTTTCGAAGAACTTTTTTGTTCCTGATGTCAACGAGTGTATCGTCAACAACGATCGAACCTTCGTCGTAGGATTCAAGGCCGTTGATGCATCTAAGAAGAGTGGATTTACCGGCACCGCTTTGTCCGATAATGCCGAAGATCTCGCCTTTTTCAATGTCGATATTTATTCCCTTCAATACTTCGGTTTTGTTAAAAGTTTTTTTGACGTTTTTTATCTGTATCATGGATAGTTAAACCACCTGTCTACTGTAAATATGATGACATGAATTGCTCCGTCATCATTATGGCATTATTTCATTTAAACATCAAATATGACACGTCACCGGCAAATGAGACGTGTCATATCTATGTTTACATTATATGAAAGGTAGGATTTTTATGATATTACACAAATTAACTTGGTTACGTTCTGTATTACTGAGGATCGATGAATGAAGGGATAACTGCGCCCTTGTATGTATCCTCAATGTATTTTTTAACTTCGTCTGACTTAAGAGCTGCTACAAGAGCCTTGATCTTCTCAGAATCCTGCTCACCGTCCTTAACTACAAGGAAGTTTGTTCTCTTAACTGTTGTCTCGTCGTCGAATTCCTCGATATCAAGTGCGGGATACTTAGCGGGAAGCTCTGCTTCAAGTGCGTAGTTTCCGTTGATGGCTGCCGCATCAAGATCGGGAAGTGAAAGAGGAAGGTTTGCTGCCTCAAGAGGAGTGATCTTGTATCCGTGAGGGTTAGCATCCTTGTCTTTTGAAAGAGCATCCTCTGTGTAGCTTGCATCCTCGCCGAAAGAACCCTTTGATGTAAGAAGTCCCTTCTGAACTAAAAGGTCAAGTGCTCTTGCACCGTTGTCGGGGTCGTTAGGGATACCGATCTCAGCGCCGTCGGGAATCTCGTCGAGTTTAGTGTACTTCTGTGAGTAGATACCCATGGGCTCAATGTGGATTCCTGCTACAGCTGCAAGGTGAAGACCTGCGTCTTTATTCTGCTGATCGAGATATCCGAGTGTCTGGAAGTAGTTTGCATCAATCTCGCCTGCTTCAAGGGAAGTGTTGGGAAGAACGTAATCCTGGAAAACTACGGTCTCAAGTGTCCATCCGTCTTTTGCAAGTACTTCTTTTACTATGTTGTCAAGAATCTCAGCGTGAGGAACAGGTGTAGCTCCTACGGTGATCTTCTTATCGGTGTCAGCTGTTGTATCAGCTGCTTCTGCTGCAGGCTCTGTCTCTGCCTCAGCCTGAGTAGCCTCTGCTGCAGGTGTCTGTGTTTCTTCTGCTTTTGCACCGCATCCTGTAAGTGCTCCGAATGAAAGAGCTGCGGTTAAGATTAAACTTGTAATTATTCTCTTTTTCATAATCTGTATTTCCTCCTCGATTGGTATAACTGAATTATACAAGATGAAAAAACATATGGGAAATAATTAAAAATTATCAGTAGTGAAAAGGTGTGATTATCATTTATAATGAGGACGATGAATATAAATATAAAGAAGAAAAACAATTGCATAGGTGCCGCATTACTTGCATCTGCGTTTGTTTCTGCTATAACTTTGCTATCCGCTTGCAGCTCAACGCAGGTGATAAACACCTCCACTATCTTTGCGATGGACACGATAATGGAGCTTGAAGTTCAAGGCGATGAGCAGCTTCTTTCGCAGGCTGAGCAAAAGATAAGAGAGATTGAAAATATGCTCTCCGTCACCAAGAAGAACAGCGAGATAGGCACTCTTAATGACAATAAGAAGGCGAAGTTCTCGGCTGAAAGTGGTAAGATTCTTGAAGGTGCGCTTGATGTTTGCAAGGAGACCGGCGGAAAGCTGGATATATCGATATATCCGGTTTTAAAAGAATGGGGATTTACAACGGGAGAGTACAAAGTCCCGGATGATGAAGAGCTTGCCGTGCTCGTAGATAAAGTAGATTACGGTAAGATAGATTTGAAGAAGCTTAATGACGGAAGCTTCGAAGTTACAATTCCCGATGATATGCAGATTGATTTGGGCAGTGTGGTTAAGGGATATACAGGTTCTTATCTTGCGAATTTTTTCAAAGAAAACGGAGTGACTTCGGGCCTTATCAATCTTGGGGGAAACGTAGAGTGTATAGGGAATAAGCCGGACGGAACTCCTTGGAAAGTAGCGATAAAGAGTCCTTTTTTCGACAGTAAGAGCGGAATGCTCGGTGTATTTGAAGCAAGCGATACGTCTGTGATAACTTCAGGCGGATACGAGAGATTTTTTGAAAAAGACGGAGAAGTTTACTGGCATATTCTTGATCCAGAGACCGGGAAGCCTTCAAGGAACGGGCTTGCTTCGGTGACTGTTATCGGAGATAATGGACTGATGGATGACGGCCTTTCGACAGCTCTTTTTGTAATGGGGACGGAAGACGCTGTTGATTTCATAAAAAAACATGCATTAGGATCTAGGGGAAAAGCCGGATTTGGCGCGATTCTTGTGACGGAAGACAAAAAAGTATATATCACGGAAGATATCGCCGCAAAGTTCTCGCTTTCCGCTGAATATAGCGGGCTTGAGGTTTCCGTGATCAATATAAAATAACATTTATAAAAGGAGTGTCAAAATGAAAGAGTTTTTCAAGAGGATTCATACCGATAATTTCAGGTGGTATGATTTTTCGCTGATATCGCTGGTTCTTGCATATTTTTTCCTAGAGATCGGAAATATATTCGGTGTGATAATTACGCTTTCCATTGAAGGTGCTGCAGCGAATATAGTGCCGACTATCAGCTTACAAGATCCGTTTGTCTATATGCTTATTATTTATTTTGCTCCGATCGGTGTGTGGATTCTTACACTTGTATTTATGGGGATTTTTAAGCCTGACAGACCTATTTTTGATAAGATAGGAGCAAAAGAGCCTTCGAATAACATTAAAATGTTGCTCGTGGGTCTTGTGATCGGATTTGTCATGAATATGTCCTGCGCCTTAGCAGCAATGATAAATAAAGATATTGCGATATATTTTAATGCGATCTATCCGATAAAAGATATTGTTTTGTTTATTGCTGTTTTTGTTCAGTCATCAGCTGAAGAGCTGGTTTGCAGAGGCTTCCTTTACAATAGGCTCAGAAGAGGATACAGGCATCCGGCAGTTGCGATCATAGGAAATTCGGTGTTATTTGGTCTTATCCATATTTTCAATCCCGGAGTAACGATGCTTGCAATTATCAGCATTATTCTTGTCGGAATATTCTGTTCTCTTATTGTCTATTACTATAACAGCCTGTGGTGCGTAATGATGTTCCATGCTGCATGGAACTATACTCAGAACGTGCTTTTGGGACTTCCAAACAGCGGACTTGTGTTTGATTTTTCAATCTTTAAACTCGATGCCGCAAGTGCCAGAGACAGCTTTGTTTACAGCGTTGATTTCGGCGTGGAGGCAACGGGATTTTGCATTATTGTAGAGCTCATTGCTATTGCTGTAGTCTGGTACCTTGGCTACAATAAGAAGAAACGTTCTTTAGAGCTTTCATAAGTTCGACGTTTTCTTCGTGCTTTTTTATTCCAATACGAAAATAGTGATCGTCAAGACCGTGGAAATTACTGCAGTTTCTAAGCAGTATTCCATGGTCTTTTATCATTTTGTCATAAAAAGTTTTTGTATTGTATTTTTGAGGAATGGAAAAGAGTATAAAAGGAGCCTCGCCCTTTTGCGGACAGAACCCCAATGAAGAAAGCTCTTTTAACAGATATTTCTTTTCTTTTTCTATAAGAGTTATTGCTTCATCAATATAAGAGTTTTCCGAAAGAGCGGCGATACCCGCAGCTTCCGCAAAGGTTGAAACGCTCCATTCGGGCTTTATAAACGACATGTCTTTAAGGAGTTCTTCGTTATAGGTCGCGCAGTAACCAAGGCGAACTCCCGGGATGGCATAGAGCTTGGTGAACGCATCTATGAGAATCAGATTTTTGTTCTTACCAAGGATACTTTCACAGTTGTATTTGCTATTGTTGTTTACAAGGCCCATAAAGGTTTCGTCTATGGCAAGGATGATATCGCGCTTTTGGCACTCATCCGCGATCTTTTTTATCAATGTTTTTGGAATGGCCTCACCGGTAGGATTGTTGGGATTGCATAATATGACCAAGTCAAGGTTATCGATATCTTTGATCCCGTGATCAATGAAGCTCTCATTAAATCTAAAGTCGTAGCATTCAGTAAGCTTAAAGTATTTTATGTCAAAGCCGTAAGCTAAAAGAGCTCTTTCGTATCCGGAAAATGTGGGCGCAATAACAGAAGCGACGGGAAGGATATTTCCGCCATTTTCTGTACTTGAGTTTTTCAGCTTTCTTGTTGAGATCGCTCCGGCGAGTATACTTATTATCTCGGAAGCTCCGTTTCCGATAAGAATCCTGTCCATCGGGATATTTCTTTTGGCTTCAAGTTGTTCTCTTAATGCATACTGATCGGGGCTTGGGTATTTTCCGAGTAAAGAAGCGGGATTTTTGAGCGCGTTAAGAACGCTCTTCGGAGGCCCGAGAGGATTTATGTTTACGCTAAAATCAAGCCTTATGTTGTTTTGTTTGCAGTCACCGCCGTGAGCGGGATATTTATCATGTTTTTCCATGGTTTTCATTATGCTAATAATTATATAAAATAAACGTATGAACAGTAAAGAATACGAAAAGTTAACAGATATGATCAAAGCTGTTTCTTTCGCGGACGAAGAGGCAATATCAAAGGCAAAAGAGTATGTAGGTAGCCTTGTTAAGCCTCCAAGGAGCATGGGAAAGCTTGAAGATATGGCAGGGAAGCTTGCAGGGATCACAGGATGTGTTAAGAACAGGGTGGATTCAAAAAGGGTCCTTGTTTTTTGTGCAGATAACGGGGTTACTGATGAAGGAGTAGCGTCGGCGCCCGTATCCGTGACTATGATGCAGGCAGTCAACATGACAAGGGGCGTAACCGGTATGGCAGCTCTTGCGAGGCAATTTAGCGCGGATGTGACCGTAGTTGATGTCGGAATTAAGACAGATTACGAGGGACTTGTAAAGAAGTGTGACCTTGCTCATGCGGATGAAGGCATAGTTTATGAGAATATAAGAAAAGGTACGGGAAATATAGCAAAAGAGCCTGCTATGACAGCGGAAGAATGCGTAAAAGCGATGCTTGTAGGAGCCGAGTGCGCGATGAATATAGAAGGAAAGCCGGAAACGTGCGATAGAACAGAACATGGCGAAGATGCGCGATCTGCCGGAATGATAGATCTTGTCGGTATAGGAGAGATGGGGATAGGAAATACCACTACTTCGACAGCGATTTTATGTGCGCTTACGGGCGAGAACCCGGATAGTATAACCGGACGCGGCGCCGGCATTACCGATGATTCTTTTTCAAAAAAGAAAGATGTGATCAAGAGAGCGTTAAGCCTGCATGTATTTGAGAAAGGTGCTTCTATTAAGAGCATTGAGGATAGAGAAGGCGTGATTTCAGAAGTAATCGATATCATTTCGAAGGTCGGAGGTCTTGATATTGCGGCTATGTGCGGAGCTTTTATAGGGGCCGCGGCGGCAGGAAAAGCAGCGGTGATAGACGGATATATTTCCGCGGTTGCGGCGCTTTGCGCGGTTAAGCTTTGCCCCGCGGTTGCGGGATATCTTTTTCCTTCTCATATTTCTAAGGAACCTGGATATAAGCTAGCGATAAAAGAACTTGGACTTGATCCTTATCTTGACCTTAATATGGGGCTCGGTGAGGGATCGGGATGCGTCATTGCTTTTTCTGTGATAGATGCTGCGTGTGCCATGATGAACAATATGGCGACGTTTGAAGAGGGTAAGATTGACGATTCGTACTTAGAGGGGATCAGATGATAATTCTTTTGACCGGAGGATGTAAGAACGGAAAATCCGGATTAGCTCAGAAACTTGCGGTGCTTTTATCGAAGAGGAAGCATGGCAGGCTGTTTTACGTTGCGACAATGAAGTCTACGGGAGAAGAGGATGACGAGAGGATAAGGCGCCACGTTGAGGACAGAGCGGGACTGGGATTTGAGACGATAGAGATTCAGACGGATATAAATAAAATTATGCAAAAAGATGCTGCTACGTATCTGATTGACAGTCTTACGGCGCTACTCGCAAATGAGATGTTTACTGAAAGAAACGGCAGTTTTTTTACCGATCGGGAAGCGCCCGAAAGAGTCGGAACCGAACTGGAAGAGCTAATGAAAACGACAACGGAAAAGAGCGCCGATCTTATTTTTGTAAGCGATGGAATATACAGTGATTCCGCGATTTATGACGGGGATACTTTTTTGTATCGCGAAGGGCTGGGGGAGCTTGAGAGAGTTGTGACGGACTGCGCCGATCTGGTGATCGAGATGTGCGCGGGCGTTTCGATGATTCACAAGAAGAGTGTTGCAGCCGCAGAGGATAAAGAGCTTATGGATTTATTAAAAAGAGATGGAAAAAAGCAAGGCGCTTTGATTATCGGGGGCGCGGCTCAAGGGAAAAGAGCTTTCGTAAAAAATAAGTTTGGGCTTAAGGATGAGGATATATATACTTTTGAAACCGATGAGATCCTGCATGGAGAAATAGGCATTCCGAGAGGCTTTAAAGCATATGAACATGTCGAGAGACTTGCTCTTTCGATGGGAATGGATGTGCACGAGCTGGCGGATGATTTTCCAAAAGACGCTGTTCTTATATGTGAGGATATAACCTGCGGAATAGTTCCGTTAAGTAAGGAAGACAGAAGATGGCGCGATGATGCGGGAAGGTTTATGCAGGCACTTTCTGTGAGTAGGGATGTTTACCGCGTTTTTTGCGGAAATGGAACCCAAATAGGATAAGAATAGGACGAGGATCGGTATAAAGATGAAAAACCTTTTGAGAGCATTTTGCATAGCGTTTTCCATGTATTCGAGCATTCCCATGCCGCAGTTTAAGTGGGAAAAAGAGGATATGAAATACAGTATCTGCTTCTTTCCGCTTATAGGAATTGTGATAGGGACGATATGTTATGGATGGTGCCTTTTGGTGCGTGCTTTTGATATCAATCTTTTGGCTTCGACGCTTTTGTTTTTTGTAATCCCGATAGCGGTCACGGGAGGAATACATGTAGACGGTTTCATGGATTGCAGCGATGTTTTTTCTTCATACATGGAAAAAGAAAAGAAACTTGAAATACTTAAAGACCCCCATATAGGAGCTTTTGCCGTGATAAAGCTTGTGGTTTTGTGCGCGGTATATATCTCTGCTCTTTCAGTGATAATTGCTATGGGGAATGGATTTGATGAAAGATATTATGCGGTATTATGCTTTGGGTTTGTTCTTTCAAGGTCACTCAGCGGTATCGCCGTGGTGAGTTTTCCTTGTGCCAAGAGTGAAGGGAGTCTTTATACTTTTGCCGAAGGTTCTGATAAAAAGAGATGTCTTTCTATCCTGGTAAAAGAGGCTGCCATAGCGGCACTTATCATGGCGGCATACGGAAGGATAGGCGGGATTGTAGCCATAATTGCCGCTCTTATCTCTTTTGCATATTACAATTTCAAGGCAAAAAAAGAACTTGGCGGAATTACAGGCGATACGGCCGGATGGTTCGTGTGTCTGTGCGAGACGATGATCGCAGCAGCAGTGTGTATCTGCGCGATGATTTCTTTATGATGAAGAGGTGCCTTAAGTGACTTTTATCCATGCATACTACAAATATGTCCCCGCAGCAATAATCACTGGAGTCATCATAGATCTGATCCTCGGAGATCCGGAGCGTCTTATTCATCCTGTGCAGATCATAGGAAAGCTCATAAGTGCACTGGAAAAGGTGCTTATTAAGGATGATATGAGTGATGCTTCGAAGTTTCGGAGGGGAGTGCTTCTTTGGGAAATAGTAACGGCGCTCACGGGAGCTGGTTCTTTCGTTGTTTTGTTTATAGCGTACAAAATAAACGGATATCTCATGTTTGTCATTATGTCTGTCATGAGCTGGCAGAGCATTGCTGCAAAGAGTCTTTCCAAAGCGGCTATGAAGGTATACAGGGCTCTTAAAAATAATGATATAGAGCTTGCAAGAAAAGAAGTCTCGATGATAGTAGGAAGAGATACGGGAAGTTTGGATGATAAGGGAATCGCAAGGGCAGCAGTCGAAACTGTTGCGGAGAACACCAACGACGGTGTCATCTGCCCGCTTTTTTATCTTATGCTCGGAGGACCGGTCCTTGCATTTATTTACAAGGCAGTCAGTACCATGGATTCCATGATCGGATATAAGAATGACAAGTATTTGTTCTTTGGAAGGTTCGCCGCAAAGGCCGATGATGTCTTTGCGTTTGTTCCGGCCAGGCTCAGTGCATTGTTTATGATAATAGGCACGGCGCTTATAGGTGATTACAGCAAATATTACGACGTAGGCGGGGCGGTCAAGATATATTTACGAGACAGATATAAGCACGCAAGTCCCAATTCCGCGCACTGCGAAAGCGTATGCGCGGGAGCTCTCGGCCTTCGTCTTGCCGGACCGACATCGTATTTTGGAAAGCTTCATGATAAGCCGTATATCGGAGATCCCAAAAGAGAGATTGAATATAAGGACATAAGACGAAGCTGCTTTTTGATGTATTCCACAGTTTTCTTATTTTTAATAATTTATTGTCTTATATTTGCAGCCATTTTTATTATTTAAAGGTATAATGAAAAATGTCGGGTTTGATCATCGACATTTTTCATTATTTTTTTGAGAACGGAGAGATATGTTTTGAAACAATACAGTATCTTAAACAACAAGCTTTTTCTATATCTGACGGAGTTCTTTGCCGGAATGTCCGTCATGGCGGTTGAGCTTGGAGCGAGCAGACTCCTTGCACCGTACTTTAGTTCATCACAGATCGTGTGGACGATCATAATCGGAACGATCATGATAGCGATGGCGCTTGGAAATATATATGGCGGACGGGCGGCGGATAAAAACCCCGATCCGCAGAAACTTTACGGAAGGATATTGATCGCTGCTATCTGGATCGCGGCGATTCCTGTGGTCGGTAAGTATATCATTATCGGTATCTCGGCCCTTTTGATATTTACCGTAAACAATAATTTTCTTGTTATCGCGGCTTTTGTGACATGTATGGTGGTATTTGTGTTCCCGCTCTTTTTACTCGGAACCGTGACACCGAGCCTTGCCAAATACACAACGGATTCACTTGATGACAACGGTAAGATCATCGGAACACTCGGTGCGTTTAACACTGTGGGTAGCATCATAGGAACTTTTGTGCCTACATTTGTCACCATCCCTGCTGTCGGAACATCTGTTACATTCCTTATTTTTGCGGGGATTTTGATAATTCTTTGTGCATGTTTTTTCTTAAACGGCCCGGGTAACCGCAAGAAACTTATAGTTGGCGGGATCTCTTTTATACTGTGTTGCATTCTCGGGCACAACACGAGTTTTTCTTTTTGGGAGAATAACCTTACTTTTGAGGGTGAGTCGATCTATAACTATCTTCAGGTAAAAGAGGATGCCAACAGCGTTATTCTTTCGACAAACGTTCTGTTCGGAGTTCAGTCTATTCTTATAAAGGACGGAGCACTTACAGGGATGTACTACGATTATGCGATGGCTGCACCGTATATGAGTGGGATAAAAGAGAAAGAAAAAAACGGTGAGAATACCGATATCCTGATACTCGGAATGGGCTCCGGAACTTATGCGACGCAGCTTTCAAGGCATTTTGACAATATTGACATCGAGGGTGTTGAGATAGATCAGAAGATAACGGATCTTGCTCACGAGTATTTTGAACTGCCCGAAGATACCAAGGTTACGACCTATGATGGAAGGGCTTACCTTGCGGCAACTTCAAAGAAATATGATGTGATAATGGTAGACGCGTATCAGGATATAACTATTCCTTTTCAGATGTCTTCGACAGAGTTTTTTACAATGGTAAAGAATCATCTTAATCCGGGCGGAGTCATGGTCGTAAATATGAACATGTTCAGCGATGACAACGAATCAACCATCAACAGATATCTTGCGGACACGATATCGTCGGTATTTGATAATGTAAAGATCGCATCTGTGGCCAATTCTACCAACAGAGAGCTTTTTGCAACGGATTCGGCTGATTTTATGAGCACATTTGATGACAATCTTGCGCTTGAAGATGAGAATGAGCTTAAAGAAATGATGTTAAGAGTTAAGATTGCGCTCAATGATTATGAGGCCGGAAAGAACATAATGACGGATGATAAGGCGCCTGTTGAGCTCCTTGGAATGCGTCAGATCGACTCTATAATCAAGGCGGAAGTAGCTATATATAAGGAAATATATGAGCGTGAAGGTTTAGAAGGGCTTATAAAGTACCTGTAAATAGTCACAATTCTTTGAAAAATTTATGAAAATTAGTACAAAAATGTGCTATTATTTATAACAGAGGGGTTACACACCTTCGGACATTCAATTCAATAGTTTGCATAAAGAGAAAGGAGCACTTCCTATGAGTAGTAGCCAGCTGCAATATTCTCCGTTCAAACCAAATTTGAAGACAGCCGAAGTATTTGCCTGGGGAGATCCGGAGTACAACTTGTTTGATCAACTTAGTGAGAAGTATGAAAGGAGCCATCCTGAATTTGAGAATCTTTCAACTTATGAAAAGATGGTTATAAGAGAGCAGATTCATCATGAAGCGATTGGGCTTACACCGCTCAACCTTATCATGGATTTTATAGAAGATCCGCAATTTGATGAATTCAGAGTTGTGCATGCAGATCGAAAATGATCAAAAAGAAAAGGCTGTGAATCTTGGGATGATCCAAAGTTCACAGCCTGTTTTTATTATTATGCTCCGGTTGGTCCGGCTTTTTTTATTTAAGTCTTGTAAGCATACGTGCTTCACGTATCTTATTATTAACGTCCGAAAGGAATTTGTAATTGGTCGGATCAGATATGAAATTAAGGAAGTTGACCGCATCTTTGTGAGCGAGCTTCTGACTCTTAGTAAGATAATCAAGAATCTCTTCATTGGTCTTTCCTTCGTTCATATATTTTTCCACAGTGTCAAACAGAAGCATGAACCTGCGCATCTTTATACGTACTTTGATATTGTGGAGTTTTAAAAAGATTGATCCCAGAATTACACCAAAAGAAGTACCGAGTATCAGGAACACTATGCCCCATGAAACTCTGCCCATCATAAGATTCAAAATTCCGGCACCGTAATTGGAAATGATAAACGAACTAAGAGATATAACTACGATCCACAAACGTGCTTTGTTGCGGTCTGTATCACTAAGTTCCATCAACCTGACTGCAATGCCAAATGCTACATAGAAGACCGCTGCGAAAGCAATCCCCACATAAGATAATTGCAACATATTCAATTCCCCCTCTAAATAATTGTAACAACCATAAATAAATAATGCAAACCCGTGTTATCATCTATATAAGAATTGAAAAAAATGCCTTTTATGAAAGGAAAAGAAATTTGAAGAAATCAAAAAAATCTGTTTTTGTGCTTTTGTCTCTATGTGTCGTTGCGCTTGCGTTATTTGCTTTTATCCCGTTCTATCAGGAAAAGTTAAATGACAATGATGTAAGCTTTTACGTGGTTGCCGAAAGCAAAGGACAGCCTTCAGACGAACTTAAGATCTATCCGTATTATGATGGCGAAGGAGAAAAGATGTATTTCTTTTTGCCGGGAAATTCGGAGAGCTATGAGTACAAAATGTTTTTCGGAAATGCAAAAGAGTTAAAGATAGGGGAGGTTTCTTTTTCGCCGGGAGATATATTGGATGACAGCTTTTTAAACTATTACGGTAAAAAAAATACCGGCCTCGGAGAATTGGAATTTGATTATGAGCTTCTTGATAAAAAAGGTGAAAAGGTACTTGGAAATGTCTTTTTCCTGACCGGCGGTGAAGTGAGCACAATGTATTTGGTTTCGGGAAAAGATTCCATGGAGAAGGTGGACGGTGATTCGCTACATAATATCACGGCAACTGCCGACTATTCTGTCTATGATTCTTTGGGTGCAAAGGAAACTTCGGGAAAGCTAAAGATCTCGGGGCATGGTAATTCTACATGGACAGAGCTCATGGAGGAGTTCCCTGGGCAGGAATTTAAGCGCTCATACAATATTTCTTTTAACGAGAAGAAATCCATTCTCGGAATGAAGAGTGCCGGAAATTATGTGCTTTTGTCCAATTTTTATGATGAAAGCGAGCTTAAGAACTATCTGGTTTTGGATATGGCCAGGAGAATCGGGGTGGATAATGTTCCCGACTGCGAGTACGTCAATCTGTATATTAATGGTGAATACAGAGGACTATACCTTGCGGCGCAGAAGATAAAAGAGGGTAATGGATTTCTGAAAATTTCTTCAGACGGTTATCTTGCCAAGTTTGATTATGAAGAGAGAGTTAAGACCGAGGGAAGTGTCTACGCGGAGACGGAAGGTCTTTTTGCCAAGATACAATATCCGTCGGAGCCAGATCAGGAAAGGCTTGCGCAGATAAAAGAAGATATTTGCAAGGTGGAAGATTCTATTAAGGAAGGTGAGGAGGAATTTTCTGATCTTGCGGATGAGAGGAGTTTTATAAAGTATTATCTTTTGCAGGAGTTTTTTGAGAACGGCGATGCAGACAGAGCCAGTCAGTATGTTTATAAGAATGGTATGAAAGATAAGCTTGTTGCAGGTCCTGTCTGGGATTTTGATCTTTCTATGGGGCATCCATGGTTTTCATATGGAGGCAATGAGGCGAATGCTCTTTGGATAAAGGGTCTTGTGGATGAGAGCGGATGGCTGCGGAAACTTAGCGATGATGAAGCTTTTATGGAAAAGACGCGTATGTTTTATAGGAATAATTTTTCCGAAATGGTTTCATATATTGAGTACCATGTACTTATCAGTGTTATTGAAAGTATAAAGGATAGCTATTATATGGACATGATCCGTTATGAGAACGGACCTGTTTATTATGACAGATATGATTATGAAATGCATGGCGCGCAAAAGTATGATCTTTTTAGCATCGCGGAGGATATTCAGGCGTGGTTGTGCAGCAGAAAATCATTTTGGGATGATTATGCGGACAATCCCGATCAGTTTGAAGAAGAGATACAGGAACCCGGTGAAAATACCAGATCTATAAGGAAGCTTATTTTGATGATAAAGAAATGATATTTAAAATGATTAAGTTTTCTTTTTATTATTGACTTTTTTAGTTTGGTACTTTAAACTTCAAAAGTAAATATCAGATTGTATACAAATATACATTTTGGTTTTTCATTTTTTTCAGGAGGGTAATATTATGAAGAAGTTAGGCAAAGTTATTAGTGCACTTATGGCTTCTGTACTTGTTGCTTCCGCACTTGTAGGATGTACTGACGCAGCAAGCACTGAGACAAGCGATTCTCAGGCACAGACACAGCCTGCACAGGAGACAGAGAGCTCATCTGACAACGGAGCTACATTTAAGATCGGTGCCATCGGACCTCTTACAGGTGGCGCAGCTGCTTACGGTAATGCGGTTTGTAATGCAGCAGAGCTTGCAGTTGAGGATATCAACGCAGCAGGCGGTATCAACGGATATCAGGTAGAGTACAGCAAAGAAGACGACGAGCTTAATGCAGAGAAGTCAGTAAATGCTTACAATACACTTAAGGATTGGGGAATGCAGATTCTTGTTGGTTCAACAACAAGTGCTTGCTCAATCGCAGTTTCAGAGTACACAAAGGCTGACAATATGTTCCAGCTTACACCTTCGGGATCTGCAGTTGATTGCGTTAAATATGACAACGTATTCCGTGTATGCTTCTCAGATCCTAACCAGGGTATTGCTTCAGCTCAGTACATTTCAGATCACAATCTTGCAACTAAAGTTGGTATCATCTATGACAGCTCAGATGTATATTCAACAGGAATCTATCAGAAGTTTGTAGATGAGTCTGCAGGTAAGAACTATGAGATCGTTTCACAGGAAGCTTTCACAGCCGACAATGCAACAGATTTCTCAGTTCAGCTTCAGAAGGCTAAGGATGCAGGTGCAGACCTCGTATTCCTTCCTATCTACTATCAGGCAGCTTCACTTATCCTTACACAGGCCAACACAATGGGATATGCTCCCACATTCTTCGGTGTTGACGGTATGGACGGTATCCTTACTGTAGAGAACTTTGATACAAAGCTCGCTGAGGGAGTAATGCTTCTTACACCTTTCGCAGCTGATGCTACAGACGATCTTACAGTAAACTTCGTTAAGAAGTATGAGGAGAAATACGGTGAGACTCCCAACCAGTTCGCAGCTGATGCTTATGATGCAGTATTTATCATCAAGCAGGCAATTGAAGCTAAGAACGCTACACCTGATATGAGTATTTCAGATCTTGGCGATGCACTTAAGGGTGCAATGACAGAGATCGAGGCTTCAGGTCTTACATCTTCTAAGATGACTTGGGATGCTTCTGGTGAGCCCAACAAGGAGCCTAAGGCTGTTGTTATCAAGGACGGAGCTTACGTATCCGCTGAGTAAATATAGACGTATTTATTCCTGACACAATGAAGTGTAACGCGGGATATCTGCATAAGATATTCCGCGTTTTTAGCTAATAAAAAGTTAATTTTTATGGTATGCTAGATTAATCAATCAATTAAAAGATCTATTGTTTTTTGGAGGTTTGAGATGAGCTTTTTAACCTATCTCATTAACGGACTTAGTCTGGGAAGTATCTATGCGATAATCGCGTTGGGATACACAATGGTATACGGAATTGCCAAGATGCTTAATTTTGCACACGGAGATTTTATCATGGTGGGCTGCTACATTATCTTTTCTGTCAGTGCGGCGCTCAGCGGAAATTCTGTCGTGGGAATAATATTGGCGGTCATACTGTGTACACTTCTTGGTATTACAACTGAGTTTGTTGCATACAGACCCCTTAGAGGAGCAGCGTCTCCGTTGGCGGTTCTTATTACGGCCATTGGTGTCAGTTATTTTCTGGAGAATGTGGCGCTTCTTATTTTCGGAGCGGATATTAAGTCTTTCACATCTGTCATTAAATGGGAAGGTTTATCTTTTGCCGGCGGCCAGCTTAGAATTCAGGGTGTAACGGTCGTTACCATTGCAGTAAGTGTTGTTATTCTTATAGCACTGCAGCTTTTTATCAATAAGACCAAACAGGGACAGGCTATGCTTGCGGTAGCCGAGGATAAGGGTGCAGCTACACTTATGGGTATAAATGTAAATAAGACCATTATGCTTACCTTTGCGATAGGTTCTTCGCTTGCAGCTGTTGCGGGAGCTCTTTTGTGCTCAGCTTATCCTTCACTTTCTCCGTACACGGGAGCAATGCCTGGAATCAAGGCGTTCGTAGCAGCGGTTCTCGGAGGAATCGGTTCTATCCCCGGGGCTATGATCGGAGGTCTTGTACTCGGAATTGTTGAGATCTTAAGTAAGACATATATTTCATCACAGCTTTCTGATGCCATTGTATTCGGAATTCTTGTAGTAGTGCTGCTTGTTAAGCCTACAGGTATTCTGGGTAAGGTTATTCAGGAGAAAGTCTGAAAAAGGCGGTGTGAAATATGAAGATAAATAAGATAACAAAAAATAATTTAATCACATACGGAATTGTGGTTGCAGCATTTGTTCTTTTCACAGTGCTTGCATCTACCGGAAATCTTTCGAGTCATATGAAGGGGCTTCTTATTCCCATGACTTATTATGCTGTGATTGCGGTTGCGCTTAATCTCTGCGTAGGTATTTTGGGAGAGCTTAGTATAGGACACTGCGGATTTATGTGCATCGGTGCATTTACAAGCGCTTTTTTCTCTAAGGCAACAGCAGAGATCCTTCCTTCCGGAATCAGATTTTTCCTTGCTTTCCTTATTGGAATCGCATTTGCGGCACTTTTCGGATTCCTTATCGGTATCCCGGTTCTCAGACTTAAGGGTGACTATCTTGCGATCGTAACTCTTGCGTTTGGTGAGATCATCAAGAATATAATCAATGCTTTTTATATAGGAATTGATAAGAGCGGTATCCATTTTTCACTTAAGAATGCGATGGAACTCGGACTTGATGAAGGAGGAGAGGTTATTGTAAACGGAGCAATGGGTATAACCGGAACTCCGCATGATTCAACTTTTACAATAGGAATAATCGTACTTCTGATTTCTCTTTTTGTAGTGCTTAACTTGATAAATTCAAGAGACGGGCGTGCGATCATGGCAATCCGTGATAATTATATCGCAGCGGAATCTACGGGTATCAATGTCACGGGATATAAGATGATGGCATTTACGATTTCAGCAGCCATTGCAGGCGCTGCGGGAGTTCTTTTCTCTCATAATATTACGACGCTTACGGCTACATCACAGTATTTTGGTTATAATGCTTCGATCATGATCCTGGTATATGTTGTGCTCGGCGGAATCGGAAATATCAGAGGCAGCGTTATTGCGGCTTGCATACTTTACTTACTTCCCGAGCTCCTCAGAGGATTCAGTAACTATCGTATGCTGATCTATTCAATCGTTCTTATTGTTATGATGATCGTTAACTGGTCACCGAAGATCATTGAATGGAGAAAGAGAACGCTAGGTAGATTTGGATTTAAGAAAAACAGCGGAAAGGAGATCGCATAATGGCACTTTTGGATGTAAATAATCTCAGCATCTCCTTTGGAGGACTTAGAGCTGTTGATGATTTTAATATTTCAATTGAAAAGGGTGAGCTTTACGGTCTTATCGGACCTAACGGTGCGGGAAAGACAACGGTGTTCAACCTTTTGACAGGTGTTTATAAACCGAATGAGGGAATCATAAGACTTGACGGTGAGGATATCACAAGAAAGAGTACGATTGAGATCAATCACTGCGGAATAGCCAGAACATTCCAGAACATCAGACTCTTTAAGCAGATGCCTGTTATAGACAATGTTAAGGTTGGACTTGCCGAGCGCTATAAATACAGCACTCTTGAAGGAATTCTTCACCTTGGTAAGTATAAGAAAGTGGAAAAAGAGATGGATGAAGAGGCTATGCGTCTTCTGAAGGTCTTCGATCTTGATAAAGAGAGAGATACGCTTGCTTCAAATCTTCCATACGGTAAGCAGAGAAAGCTTGAGATCGCAAGAGCTATGGCGACCAATCCCAAGCTCCTTCTTCTTGATGAGCCCGCTGCCGGAATGAATCCCAACGAGACAGGCGAGCTAATGGATACAATAGCTTTGGTGCGTAAGGAGTTTGGCATGACGATCCTTCTTATTGAGCATGATATGAAGCTGGTATCCGGTATCTGTGAGAAGCTTACGGTACTTAACTTTGGTAGGGTTCTCTGCCAGGGAGAGACCAAAGAAGTGCTTGCGGATCCGGAAGTAATAAAGGCATATTTAGGTGAATGATATGGAACAGATATTACAAGTAAAAGATTTAAGTGTATACTACGGCGTTATCAAAGCCCTTAAAGGAATTTCTTTTCATGTAAATAAGGGTGAGATCGTGGCTCTTATAGGTGCGAACGGAGCAGGTAAGACCACGACTCTTCACACTCTTTCGGGACTTATTCAAGCAAACGCCGGTGAAATAGACTATAATGGAATTAATTTAAGAAAGACTCCCAATCATAAGATCGTTGGGATGGGTATGGCGCAGGTTCCCGAGGGAAGAAGAGTTTTTGCCGAGATGACGGTCCTTCAGAATCTTAAGATGGGTGCTTTCACAAGATCGAGTAAGGCAGAAATGGAAGAGACACTCGCTGATATATACAAGCGTTTCCCAAGACTTGAGGAGAGAAAAAATCAGCTTGCGGGAACTCTTTCCGGCGGTGAGCAGCAGATGCTTGCAATGGGACGTGCGCTTATGTCTCATCCCGATCTCATTCTTATGGATGAACCTTCAATGGGGCTTTCACCGATCTTTGTAAATGAGATATTTAAGATAATTGAGGATGTTAATAAGGACGGAGTTACCGTTCTTTTGGTTGAGCAGAACGCGAAGAAGGCTCTTTCAATCGCAAACAGAGCTTATGTCCTTGAGACGGGAAGTATTGTAAAAGAAGGCGACGCCAAAGACCTTCTCAACGATGAGGCAATTAAGAAGGCTTATCTTGGTGAGTAGAGCACTAAGCGAGGTATTTTCGAGCGTAGTGACTATCCCAGAGTAGAGCACTTCAAGGGGGATAAAAGCATGAAGAAAAACATCGTCATTACAATCGCAAGGCAGTATGGAAGCGGCGGTAGAACCGTGGGCAAGATGCTTGCAAAGGACCTTGGTATCAATTATTACAACAAGGATCTTATAAAGCTTGCATCGGAAGAGAGTGGTATAAATGAGGATCTCTTCAGGGAAGCGGACGAGCGTTGCAGAACGGTTGGTTTCTTCAAGGCGCCTGTAAATGTGTATACGGGTGAGATAATCGGTCCGGACAGTAAGGATTTTACTGAGCCTGACAATCTCTTTAATTTCCAGGCAAAAACAATAAAGAATCTCGCAGATAAAGAGAGCTGTGTTATAATAGGTCGTGCTGCGAACTTTGTGCTCAAGGATTACGACAACGTTCTAAGTGTATTTGTACATGCGCCTATGGACTACTTGCTTGAGCAGGCCGCGAAGGTTCAGAGTCTTCGAGGGGATGAACTTGAAAAGTTTATCCGCAAGGAAGATAAGTACAGATCTGAATACTATGAGCATCACACAGGACGTAAGTGGTCGGATGCACGAAATTATGACCTATGCCTGGACAGCAGCAAGCTTGGCTTTGAGGGCTGCGTTGAGGCCATCAAGGCGCATATGAGAGTGAGATTTGGGAATTGTCTCTCTTAATATTTGAGAAAGTTTTTTAGAAAAAAGCACTTGCATATCCTGTTAGCATATGCTAATATGTCTTTGTTAGCAAATGCTAACAAAGTAAATGCGTCAATGCCAAGGCGTTATTTACACGTGACATACAATAGTCATAAGAAATCTCCTACCTGAACAGGTGCATCTTGCCAATGCACCTGTTTTCTTTTATCATTAAAATTGCGAAAAAACATAAAAATCCATGGAGATATAATGGCAAACGAGAAATTCATACTAATTGACGGAAGTTCTATGCTAGTGACAAACTACTATGGCAATCTTCCCAAGGCAATTATGTTCGAAAAGGATCCTGAGAAAAAGGAAAAACTTTACTCTCAGATCATGCATAATGCCAAGGGACAGTATACCAATGCGATGTTTGGCATGATGAGAACAATTCTTAAGATAATAGATGAGCAGAAGCCTACGCATATCATGTTCGCTTTCGATATGACGAGAGATACCTTCAGAAGAGAGAAATATGCCGAATATAAGGCAAACCGAGGGGATACGCCCGAACCTTTGAAGGAGCAGTTCGTCAATATGGAGAATATGTTGAAGGAAATGGGCTTTAAGGTCCTTTTTGACGAGAATTATGAGGCGGATGACATCGTGGGAAGCGTGGCCGGACGCTATGAGAAAGACATTCCCATGTATATAATCACCAAAGACCATGATTATTTACAGCTTGTGACCGATCATACAAGAGTTTGGCTTATACAGACCAAGCAGGAGACTGCCAATGAGCTTCAAACCAAGTATGGAGCAGAGTATGGGTGGGACAGTAAGCTTGCGGCCATACCTGATAAGGCATTTGAAGTTACACCGGATCTATGTCTTAAGGAATATGGTGTTCGTCCCGACCAAATACCCGATCTTAAGGGAATCCAAGGTGATTCAAGCGATAACATCCCGGGGGTTAAGGGAGTTAGCAGCGCTGCATTACCTCTTTTGGCTGAGTATGGCACTGTTGAGGGCATATATGAGGCAATTGATGATTGCAAAGATGATAAGGAGCAAAAAGAGCTGGCCAAGAAGTGGAAAGAAGAGCTTGGCATCTCCAGAAGCCCTTTAAAGGCGCTTATCGAGTATCGTGATCTTGCAATATTGTCTAAAGATCTCGCTGAGATCAGGAAAGATTATCCTTTTGATATTTCACTTGATGATTTCAAGCTCAACTTTGATAAAACCAAGGCAAAAGAGCAATTCGAGATATACGGGTTTAAATCACTATTGGATAAGATTGGAGTATAATTTTCTAAATGAGGAATTATTATCATACGATACTGATCAATCTACATAAGATCATTTATTACATTATCAAAGCCAGGATATGGGTCAGAAACCCTCAGAAGCACTCGGAAGAGGACTGTTATGCTGTGGCAAGAGAGATGGTAGATGTCATGAACAGATCATCAGGCTATAAAACCATAGCATACGGAGCCGAGAATCTTCCCAAGGAAGGCGGATACATGCTATATCCCAATCATCAAGGTAAATATGATGTTCCCGGGATTTTTGCAACACACGAAAAGCCGATTTCTTTTGTTATGGATATAGAGAGGTCGAAGATACCGCTTGTTTATGAGTTTTTATTACTGGTTAGAGGAAAGTCTATTTATCTTAATAATCCCAGACAGACAATAACAGTTTTTCAGGAGATGGCAAAAGAACTGGAACAAGGAAAGAAGTACATTCTTTTCCCGGAAGGCGGATATAAGGAGAATAACGGCAATGTTGTTGAACCGTTTAAAGCCGGAAGCTTTAAGGTTGCGCAGATGTCCAAAGTTCCGATAGTACCGGTGGCGCTTGTTGATTCTTATAAAGTTTATAACAGTGATCATTACGGACCGGTGACGACATATGTATACTATCTTGAACCGATAATGTATGATGAATATAAGAACATGAAGACCAAAGATATAGCAGTATTGGTTGAGAATAGGATCAAAGATAAGATAAAAGAGCATTTGGCGGGCTGATACGGCGCGGAGGATGATATGGGAAAGATTTTGGCTGTTTTGGCAGCAGTTATTTTTATAATTGCGGTGGTAGTGTTCACCATCGGTGAACTTAACAAGAATAATGAAGAAGAGCCCGAGACATATCGGTGGATGCGCATTTTTGCCATTGTTCTGGTAGTTATGGCGGCGGTATGTGCAATAAAAAGCGTAGGGTTTTAAGAATAGTTTTGAATGCAGAAAATAATGAACCGAGACAAAGAAAATAATTCTTTGTCTCGGTTTTTTTAAAATGACATATAGTAAAATGATGCGGGATCGGCTTTTTCACCATATAAGCCGAAAACAATCGTATATAGCAATATGGCAAGTGTAAATACAACTCTGAATACAGAGCCTTGAATATTAAGCCATCTGTCTACTCGCAGAGCATTTTTGTATGTGACATAGTCGATACCGCCTAAGACCAGAAGTGCAAAGAAAAGTATGAGTACTTCCTGAACTCCAAGTCCCAGTGAAAAAAGCTTATCCATATCGGATAATATCCAGAAATCTTTGACAGTAAACATCTGTATGATATATGAGCATGCATGTTGGGCCGAATCCGCCTTAAAAAATATCCAAGCGAAATCCACAAGCACAAATGTGATGATCGATCTTAGCAGGCGTCCACCGAAGGGAATATCGGACTTGTTTTTCTTCATTATTCCGATGTCTGTAAAAATGTTCTCAAACATATTGAAAAGACCGTGAAGAACACCCCAAATCAGGAAGCTTAGACCTGAGCCATGCCATATACCGCTTATTGCAAATGTAATAAATGTATTGAGGTATTTTCTGAGCTTTCCTTTTCTGTTTCCGCCCAAAGGAATATATATGTAGTCTCTTAGCCATGAGCTGAGAGATATATGCCATCTTCTCCAGAAGTCTGTGATAGATACCGATAGATAAGGTGCTTTAAAGTTATCCATGATACTGATATCAAACATACCGGCGATTCCCAGGGCAATGTGTGAATAAGCCATGAAATCGCAGTAAAGCTGCATTCCGAAACAAACGGCACCAATTATAAGCACTGTCGTTCCATATCGATAATACGTAGAAAAAATATGATCTGATACAAGTGAAAGTCTGTCAGCTATAACAAGTTTTACAAACATTCCGAAAATAATGATTATAGCATTATCACATAATCTGTTTATATCAAATAATTCTTTTCTGGAAGATGCGTCCAATTTCCTGAATTGAGGAATCAGATTGCCGCCTCTTTCAATGGGACCGGAAATAACAGTGGGAAAGAATGCAATATATAAAAGCACGTAAAGCGGATTCTTTTCCGGCTTTATTTTTCCGTTATAACAATCCGAAATATAGGAGATGGCTTCCAGTGCAAAAAAAGATAGTCCGATCGGAGCCATGTTTTTAATTTCGGTATATCTGAAGACTATGAGCAAAGCTACTATAACAGCAATGCTCGCTGTCAGCAGAGCCTTTTTTACGGAAGGAGCCTTAATTTTTTCCATTACCATGGTGACGGCATATGAGATAATACCCACCGCAGGCAAAATGAAAAAGGATGCGGTTCCGCTAATATAGTACAGAAAAAAGCTGAGTGTCAGAAGTATAAAGGATCTGAGCTTTTTCGGGACTATGAATTCAAGTAACAGTATTATAAATACCAGAGGAAACAGTATTTGGTAAGTAATAAACATTATTATTCTCCATGCTATAGTTATTTAATCGTTTTCTTCTCGCTCAATTTCGTTATTCTCGGCATCGGGAGATATACCTACGGAATCAATTATTATATCTAAACTTTCGTCATAGATAGTTATACTAAGTCCGCTGGTTTTTTTGATATAATTCTCTCCCCAGATATATACTCCGTCATTTCGTTCTTCTTTATCCGATTCTGACATATATTCTTGATTTGGCATAAGCCTGTCAACGGATACAACGGTATTTCCGAATTTATGCGAATACGAATAGGTATCGGCTCGATCTGAATAATATAGAAGCTCGCCGTGATACAGTATTATCGTCCCACCTTTTTCATGGTAACCTTCAGGTGTTGGAACTTCATCAATAATATTCTGAATGGTTCCGTTTGATTCATATGTGTGATCGCCTGAAAGAGTCATTATTACTAAATAATTATTGAAGTGATCACTGAAAAGCTCCGACCATTCCTCTATATCACCGGCATTTTCAAATTTTTCTTTTAATTGAAAATCTTCCCAGGCTTTTTGATCTTTTTCCCATGTTTCATAACCTCGATCATTCCTATGATCTTCCAGGTTGTAATTATCCAAAAGATATTGTCCCAGATACTCTGTGATCTTTTCACCTCCTGTGAGGTTTAAATGGTTAAGGTCGGCAGCCTGATCGGTCTGAACATCAAAACCTATTTCATCAACAAGATAATTGAAGTCGATAAATGGTACGTTATTTTCCGAAGCAATGTCAGAAATGGTTTTTTGCTGTGCAACAGACGTCTCGGGTGCGGGATACGGAGTATGGAAAAGAACAAGCGGGATGTTCTTTTCGCGGCACAAGGTAATAATCTTATTAAGATAAGCACGACCTATATCGCTTATTGGTGCACGTTCATCTGTGGTGACAATCTCAGCCTCTTCCTCGGGAACAGAATATAGTGGGTGAACATCTGATACTAAATAGGGAGTATCGGTCACGAAGTCATCTTTGGTAAGTTCTGAATATCTGGAATGCATAAGTGGCCACTTATAAAGTAGTTCTATTCCGTCTTTCGTAAAGGGTAGGCTAAAATTCTCAATCTGTTCTCTTGCCATTTGCAGATAGTTTTCTGAATAACTGAAAGCTGCATCACTCTGGATTTTACCTTCGTATTCAGTGTCAGGCTCTTCCATGTTATCGTCGGGAATAAGGGCGGTTTCCATCATAATAACTTTAGGCTCTTCGTATTTTAGAAATTCAATTATGGCATGATATGTAACATCTACCGGTTGAGAATTTCCTGCAATTGTATAGGCTGCAATACCATAGTCTCTCCACAGATTTCTACCCACAAGATGTCCGGCATGACTGCTACCTACAAAAAGTACATCTGTGTTTTTGGCGTAGCCTTTGTATACGTTATACAACCTTGGGTTTGTTGAGGTACCCTTGTCTATAAGGACATTCATTAGATTTGCCAAAAGGATAATAAGCGCGATTATAAATATAATTAATTCTATAAATCGAGATATATTTCTCTTTATTATGATCATTTACTCTCTCCATTTTTTAAGCTGTTATTTCAATATTGTATCATAAGGTGTCGAAAATGCAAAAAAGGGACACGCATGATCGCTCATTACGTGCCCTAAATAAAAAAGGATATTTAGTTTATTTGGTCAAATGTTATTTCCACTTTTTAAGTCCTTCAAATGCATATCCCGATAAATCTACCCCGCAGTCAACGCTGCTGAGAGTATTGAGATCGGGTTTAAAGGACCTAACGTGCATAACCTGAAGAGGCGGTTTTGGAGTGGTTCTTATTCTGGAAGCTATAGTTTTCTTATTAGCCATGGCAGATACCTCCTTGTCTCTTGGTAGGTATATTATAAACGAGAGAAATAAAATAAGAATAAAGGAAGCTTAAAAAAACACGGATAATTAAATAAACATTCACTTTTGTCACAATAAGGTGTAAAATAGAACGTAATTAAGACTACTAATCTTCTGAGGGGAGGGTAATGATGGCAGAAACAAAAACAAAGATTGAGCTACAGTACAGTAGCCTGTCTATAGGAGAGGATAAGATTGTCTCCAAGGCAAAAAAAGCATATGGCAAAAGAGATATTAAAGAGCTTAATATCTATGTAAAGCCTGAAGAGGGAAAAGCATATTACGTTGTTAACGGAGATCCTTCAAAAAGCGGAGACTTTGACCTCTATGATTAATTATAAACAGTGATGAAGCGTGGCCGAAGAGATAAATATCTCTTCGGCTATTTTGTACACGTGTCGGGTACTCTGAGACCATGGAATATGGTATAATCTGATGACAGACAATCACTATCAGAATATCTTTTAGAATGGATATATTTAGGATACAGAAAGAAGGACAACAATGGATAAACTTGCAATTCTCGGTGGAACTCCGGTAAGAGACGAGAAGATTTATTACGGTCGTCAGTGGATTGATGATGACGATGTGAATGCAGTTGCAAAGGCACTTAAGGGAGACCTTATAACATGTGGACCGTTCGTAGCGGAACTTGAGAAAAGAATCTGTGAAGTGACCGGAGCAAAATACGCAGTAGCAGTCAGTAACGGAACAGCCGCTCTACATTGTGCAATGATAGCGGCAGGAGTGGGAGAAGGAGATGAAGTAATAACAACTCCTCTGACATTTGCGGCTTCTGCAAACTGTGCTGTGTATGTCGGTGCTAAGCCGGTTTTTGCGGATATTGATCCAAGAACCTATAATATCGATCCGGACAGTATTGAGAAGCATATAACCGATAAGACCAAAGCAATTGTGGCGGTTGACTATACAGGACAGGCAGTGGATCATAAGAGAATTCAGAAGATATGTGATGAGCATGGCCTTACGCTTATCATTGACGGAGCACATGCAATCGGAACCAAGTATGACGGCAAAGGAGAGGGTTCGATCGCTGATATGACAACATTCAGCTTCCATCCCGTTAAGACTGTTACAGCCGGAGAAGGCGGTGCGATCACAACCAATGATCCTGAGTTATACAGAAAGCTTCACCTTGCTTCACAGCACGGTATTGTAAGAAATCCGGATGAGTTCAAGCATGAAGCTGAAGGTATTTGGTACTATGAGATGCAGGAACTTGGATTTAACTACAGAATGACGGATTTTCAGGCGGCTCTTTTGATCAGTCAGCTTAATAAGCTGGATAAGTTCTCGAAGAGAAGAAAAGAGATTGTAAAGAAATATGATGAGGCCTTTAAAGAGGTCCCCGGAATAATAGTACAGGAAGAGATACCCGAGTCCGATACTACAAGGCATCTTTACGTGATACAGCTTGATTTTGACGTGGTTAAATGCACCAGAAGAGAGTTTTTTGATGCGCTTTCCGCAGAAAATGTGCAGCCGCAGGTTCACTATGTACCTGTATATTGGTTCCCTTTCTATGAAAGGATGGGATATCAAAGGGGACTGTGCCCTGTTGCGGAAAAGGTTTACAAAGGTATCATGAGCATACCGCTTTATCCACTTATGACTGACAGCGATGTCGATGACGTTATTGAGGCGGTAAAGAAGGTTGTTTCTTGGTATAAAAAGTAATACCACTGTTATAATGAACAATTAAATCTTGAATTATGAAGGGAGAATCGCTATGTACGAACAGATCAAGTTACCTTACGCTACAAATGCGCTGGAGCCGTTTATTGATCAGCTCACAGTTGAGACTCACCATGGCAAGCATCATGCCACCTACACCAAGACATTTAATGAATTGGCTGAGAAAGCAGGACTTAGTAACCTTTCGGCAGAAGAGCTACTGGCTTCTCTTGATAAAGTTTCCGATGAGACTTTGAAGAAGGGACTTCGAAATCAGGGCGGAGGATATTATAATCATAACTTGTATTTTGAGATGTTTTCCGATAGTCCGGCCAAAGAACCTAACGGTAAGCTAAAAGAAGCAATAGATAAAACTTTCGGAAGTCTCGATGAGCTTAAGGATCAATTGTCCAAGGCAGCAGCCGGACAATTCGGCTCCGGATGGGCATGGCTTTCAACAGATAAGGTGGGAGCATTGTTTGTATCGGCATCTCCCAATCAAGACAATCCGATTAGTGAGGGCACCGGAAGAATACCGATCATAGGATTGGATGTATGGGAACATGCATACTACCTTAAATATAAGAATTTGAGACCCGATTATATCAAGGCCTTTTTTGAAGTACTTGACTGGGCTAAGGTATCGGAAAGATATGATCAGATAACAAAATAAAAAAACAAAAACACCACTTGCAAAGACTTTGCAGTGGTGTTTTTATTTTGGGTTTATCAGCGCGGCTGCGTGCACTGAGCGGAACTCACGTACAGAGCGCAGGAGAAGGGAAAAAAAGATAATTTCTGAATCGCGCGAAAAAGAATTTATCATATACGAAAAAGCGAAACAAGGAAAAACAAAATTTCTTTGTGAAAACTTTGTGAAAAAGAAAACAATTATTTCGAATGGATATGGAATCTAATGAAATAAAATTTTAAATTGATTCAATATGTGCGACTCCATGAATTATTGTCTTTTTCTAAAAAGGCTGCTTTTTATAATATAGAAAATTCAGTCAGATAATCCCAGATCGTTTTTCATATAGTTTGTAATGTATGAAGCTCGTTCCTTAAAAAAGTCATCAATGACCGCAATATCGGCATTGTAGTCATCTTCGGAATAGGGCGGAGTGAAGTCTTCGCCGGGTTCATAACTGCTGACCACAAAGTCACCGCGGAATCTTTCTTGTGATTTTATATCGGCGTCTTTACATTTTGCCGAAAGTATTGAAAGCTTCTCGTGAACGCTTTCGTATTGAAAGTTTTTTTCTGTCATTTCAATAAAAGAGCTGACGAAACGTTCTTTGAATTCCTCGTTTTTTATTATTGAAGAGAAAAGTTTATCTCCGTTTAACGGGCTTATTTCCCAATGGCCTTCGATAAATGAATCGATTGAAGCATTGGTCAACTCTGTGATCATAGCACATGATTCATCAAGGTCATATAAAAGCCATCTCCATTTGCCGTCGCCGTATTTATCACCGGTAGGATTCTTGGCTCTCCAAAGTGCCAGGTTATTGGAGAAAGCATCTCCGTTGGCAACATATATTTCTGTGATGTAGTAATCTATCAGACTCTGAATATCTATCTTATCTTCCACATATCTGTAATTGGAATCGACTGCCATATCGTTGGTCGAAATATAATCAACCAAGTCGTTATATAGTTTTAGATCCTCAGGATCGTCAGTACTTACTTCGTTGTTTTTGACGATGATAACATTATCTTCATCAATGCCGTAATGTTCATGAATATATGACTCACCGATTCCCTCTTGAATAAAATACATTCCCCAATATTCACCGTTTAGGAACAAGGCGCATGGTATGGCACGTTGAATTCCGACATCTCTGTCCGCTACAAGGCTTTGGCAAAAAACATCTCTTTGCTTGGTCACAAACAGATCGTTTGAGCCTCCGGTTCTAAGAACAACCTTACTGTATCCGTTTCCGTTGCCTTTAAAGAAATCGTATTTAAAGTATTCATGTCCATCGTATTCGGCTCTTGAATACAGATTAAAACTCTTTTGATTCTGCCCTATACTAAATCCGCCGTGAATCCTGATCCCGGCTTTTTGTTCAAATACCTTATGATGATCTTCTGAGAAAAATTCAATGTTAACCGGGCGTTCCCAGCCGCGACCTTCTTTTCCGTAGTTACAGTAATCATAGATATATTCAAAGGGATCAAGATCCATTTTTTCGCCATATATGTCTTTTACCTTGCCTTGTACGTAGATGCCCTTTTCATAACCGAAAAGATCGTCGGGATCCATAGATACAGACATGATGGAAATTCCGTCATAACCGTAACTATCAAGACCAACAAAGTATGTCTGAGATACAATCTCACTTGTTCCGTTGTCGGTTATAGCGACAGCTTTAAGAACTGTTCCCTTATCGACGGGAAAATCGGGTATATATGTATTGGCGGTAGCTATATCGCCCATTGCCGACCAAATGTTGGGTTCCTGCGTTCTGTTACTTATGGTTATGGGCCCCTCATATTTGTAAGATTCGGCGTCAGGGACAGATCCGTTAAGAGAATAATAAATATCTCCTTTTGGAGCATCCAAAGTCACTACAACGTCGCCGTCATACCATCCACCTTTTATTGAAAAAGAAGGAGCTTCCAATATTTCTTTTTTCTCGGGAATAAAAGTCTCTTCTACATAATATGGAGTTGCCGAAGTGATATTATATCTTCCCAGATCGTCTAAGCAGGAAGCATAACATTTGTTGTCGGGAAGATCGTATGGGATGGGAAGCCTTTGAACATACTTTTCATTGGGGCTTGTGAGAATGCACACTTCGCCTTTTGAAATCTTGAAAGGAATATCGTGGATGTCGGAGGGGACATAGTCATCCCTGTATAAAGAAGTATCGTCTATGCAGGGGCTGCTCCAAGCAATAACAGCTTGTCCCGGCTCTACAGTTATATCACCGAATGTGTATTTGAACAGATCTTTTCTGCTATCGGTAAGTCCCCAGCCCAATAAACTGACGGGTTCATCGGAACTGTTGTAGATCTCGATATAATCTGCACCGTAATCGCCGTTGTCATCGTAGGCGGCATTTTTATTGCAAGCGCAGATTTCTGTAATGGTAAGCGGAGATCTGCGAGCGATTCCTCTTCTTCCGATAAAAGACAGCCCAAGAACTATGAATAATAATATGAATATTAGAATAAGCGTTTTTTTTCTTGTCATGATAAACCTCTACATTCCAATATAGCGCAAAGTCAATAATTAAGCTAGAATGTAATAGATGAATGTGAATATTTCGAGTAAAGAAAACTTAATACCGGTGATCATTCCTTCATATGAACCGGACGAGCGTATGACCGTGCTGGTAAAAGAGCTGGCGGAAAGCGGGGAGCATGTTGTTATAGTTGATGACGGAAGTGGCGAGGAATTCAAAGTCTTTTTTGACAAGGCAAAAGAGTTTTTGGCAGAAAACGGTGTTATTCTAAGGCATGACGTTAACAAAGGAAAAGGCGCTGCGCTTAAGACTGCGTTCAAATATGTGCTTGATAACATGACGGAGGCGGTCGGAACAGTGACTGCGGATTCTGACGGGCAGCACTGCGTAGCTTCTATAAATGATGTAAAAAAGAGCCTCTTGGAAAACAAAGATTCTCTTATTCTTGGTGTCAGAAGTCTTGAAGGAGATGACATTCCTTGGAAATCAAAGGCGGGAAATGCTATCACCAAGAAAGTAACGAGATATGTATCCGGACTGGACGTGAGTGATACGCAGACGGGCCTTCGCGGAATACCTGCTAAGTTTATGGAGGAGCTTCTTTCGGTCAAAGGGGATCGTTTTGAATTTGAAATGAGGATGCTTCTCGAAGCAAAAGGAAAGTATAAGATAATCGAAGTGCCTATCAGCACAATATATGAATCCAAGGATCATCATTCAACACATTTTAATCCGTTTGCGGATTCTATAAGAATTTACAGAGTTCTTGGTGAGAGCTTTATAAGATATATCTTTTCATCCCTTTCATCTTGTGTTTTGGATATAGCGTTGTTTTCTTTTCTTTGTTTTCTTCTTAAAGGAAAGTACGCGGGATATATTGCGATAGCGACTGTGATAGCAAGGATAGTTTCCGCTACATATAATTTTGCGCTTAACTACAAGATGGTATTTAAGAGTAATGAAAAAATAGGAAAGGCTGCGATAAAGTATGTAACCTTAGCTGTTGTACAGATGGCACTCAGTGCATTTTTGGTGACGATGGGAGTAAAATGGCTCGTGGTCGTTCCCGAGACTGCTGTTAAGATTGTAGTTGATACTTGCCTTTTCTTTATGAGCTATAAGATTCAACAGAAATTTGTATATATTTCGCGCAAGCCCTTCATGATGAGTTCCGGCTCATAAACAGTTTTTCCTTTTTCAGAGATCCACGGAAGAACAAACGATGCGTTTCCTCCTGTAAGGACAAGAGTTGCATTATTCATATTCGGAGCGGTCCGAATTTTATCCGCAATTTCAGATATCATGGCTGCCGTTCCGACAATAGCACCGGAAAGAAGAGATGATGCTGTATCAAGACCGACCAGATTATCGGTTTCTTTTGCGGTTATAGTTGGAAGATGAGGAACTCTGTCATGTAGTGCATCCAGAGAAGTTTGAATGCCCGGAGTGATCATTCCGCCAATAAATCTATTTTCGGAATCTACTGCCGATAATGTAGTACAGGTTCCAAGGTCGCAGACTATCACAGGAGTGCCATAGAGCTTAACTGCTCCGACTATATCGGCAATCCTGTCGGAACCAAGACTTTTTTTATCATATTGATTAAAGTTAATTCCAATATCGAGTTCACAGCTTACGATTACGGGGGTGGTTCCCGTCACAGCTTTAAGAGCCTCTTTTGCCACGTAAGAGATACTTGGAACGACACAGGAAATAACGGAGCCCGTGATGAGCTCCGTTTTATTATTACCTGAAAACGACACAAGAACAGAAGAGAAAGCTTTTCTTAACTCCTCAAGATTATAGTTATTGTCTGTCGCAAAGCTATCAAGAGGCGTAGCTTTGTCGCCTTCCCATAAAAAAATCGCAATATTCGTATTACCAATATCTACAGTCAGTATTTTTTCCATATCATTATTAAATCATGCTCTGTGGAGCACTTTGGAAAGCACAAGTCCGAGTGTTCCTGCGAGAAGACAACCTATGGCTGCTTCAACCGTTGCCTGAACGCCGACAAGTGCGATCACAAATGACAAAGGACCGGTTGCATTTTTTGTTGCTGCAAGCTCCTGAATAAAGTCTGAATGATAAAAGAAAATGCAAAGAAGTCCCATGAAGAAAACTGTATTGAAAAGAGGCATAAGTAGTCCTGTTATGAAATAAGAAACCTTGCCCAGATGCTTTTTAAAAATAGGGAAAAGATTGCTCACGATGAATGCGTCAAGAAATCTTGCCAATACAGCAGTCAAAAATACTCCGACGGGATTTACGTTAAAAAGTGTTGAAAGAAGTCCGCTTTCCCCGGTGAGAGCAGTAAAAAAGCTGTTGAGTCCGAAAACAAGTCCGCATACAACACCGGCTGTGGGGCCGATTAACATTGCTGCAAGTGCAACGGGTACTGTTACGATTGAAACTTTAAGAAAAGGTGTGGGGATCGTTCCTAAGAAGGTGTTACCCATGATGAGCGTTACCGCGATCATAAGGGCAGTTTCCACCAAATAGAGTGTTTTTGTACTGAGTCCTTCTGACGTCTTAGTCTCGCGGCTCAGTGATGATGTGTTTTGCATATTTAGTTCTCCTTAAAAAAAGCTACCGTTTCAAATCTATTTGAATACAGTGCGTAATAAATATATCATAGATGTGGTAAAATGTCAGGAGAAATCTATAAAAAACAAAGCGGGAAGCGTTAATTAAAAGGAGATTTTGATGCTACAGGGAAAAAATGTACTTCTTGGAGTAACAGGTGGGATTGCCGCATATAAGGCAGCAGATCTTGCATCAAAGCTGATCAAACAGCATGCAAATGTAGATGTCATAATGACAGAGAATGCGACTAAGTTTGTGACTCCCCTCACCTTTGAATCAATAACTCATACCAGATGTGTGACGGATACATTTGACAGGGGAAGCTACTATGAGGTTGAGCATATAGCGCTTGCAGATAAAGCGGATATTCTGGTTATAGCGCCTGCAACAGCCAATTGTATAGCCAAGCTTGCATGCGGAATTGCCGATGATATGCTTACAACTACAGCTCTTGCCTGTGATTGCATCAAGATGATCGCACCTGCGATGAATACAAAAATGTATGAAAATCCTGTGGCTCAGAGAAATATTCAGACTCTGCGTGATCTCGGATATATTATCGTAGAGCCGGGTGAGGGATTCCTTGCCTGCGGAACAGTCGGAAAAGGAAGAATGGAAGAACCTTCCGTTATAACAGATGCGATTGTTCAGGAGATAGCTTGTGAAAAAGATATGTCGGGAGTGAAGGTACTTGTAACGGCCGGCCCGACTATGGAAGCAATCGATCCCGTCAGATATATCACCAATCATTCTACCGGCAAGATGGGCTATGCCATTGCCAAGGCAGCTGCAAGAAGAGGCGCTGACGTTACCCTTGTAACGGGAAAGACCAATCTTGAGAGACCAAAGTATGTGAATGTTGTAGAGATCACATCTGCCGAGGATATGTTCAATGAAGTGACTAAGAGAGCATCAAAACAGGACATAATAATAAAAGCGGCCGCAGTTGCGGATTATACACCTATAAAAACAGCAACTGACAAGATCAAGAAAAAAGAATCAGATTCCGATAAGGAAATGAGCATTCCGCTTAAGAGGACAAAAGATATTTTGAAGGAGCTTGGAGAAAAGAAGAAAAAAGGACAAATTCTCTGCGGCTTTTCAATGGAGACAAAAGATCTTTTGAAAAACTCAAGAAAAAAGCTTGAGAAGAAAAACCTTGATATGATATGCGCCAATAATCTTAAGGTTAAGGGAGCAGGATTTGGTGTTGATACCAATGTCCTTACTTTTATAACAAAAGACGACGAAGAGGCCCTTGAGTGCATGAGTAAAGATGATGCTTCTGATCTTCTTTTGACAAGGCTCATGAGTATGAGAGAAAATTTGTAATTTTGCTCCATGTTCGTTAAGATAATAGTATTATTTTTGATTCAGAAAGGTTTTATATTAAGAAATGAAAGTTGTAATACTTGCCGGAGGTTTCGGCACAAGAATAAGTGAGGAGAGTCATCTTCGTCCAAAACCGATGATCGAGATAGGCGGTAAACCTATTTTGTGGCATATCATGAAGGAGTATTCCTATCACGGTTTTAATGAGTTTATCATATGCGCAGGTTACAAGCAGGAAGTGATCAAAGAGTACTTTGCAAACTACTATCTTCATAACTGCGATGTAACTTTTGATTTTGCAAACAGCGGACAGACAACCTTCCATTCACAGAAGGCAGAGCCTTGGAAAGTAACGGTTGTAGATACAGGTTACAGCACCATGACCGGTGGACGTATAAAGAGGATAAAAGAGCATGTCGGAAATGAGACATTTTTCATGACATACGGTGACGGTGTTTGCGATATTGATATGAACGCTCTTCTTAAGTTCCATAAGAGCCACGGAAAGATCGCCACTGTAACCGCTATCCTTGCAGGTCAGCGTTTCGGTGTATTCGATATTGATAAAGATGACACATCCGTTGTAAGAGATTTCAGAGAAAAAGCAAGCATGGATGGAGCCAGAATAAACGGTGGATATATGGTACTTGAGCCGGGCGTGTTTGATTACATTGAAGGCGATGCTACTTTCTTTGAAAAAGAGCCCATGCACAATCTCGTAAAAGACGGAGAGATGGCCGCATATAAGTATGACGGCTTTTGGAAATGTATGGATACAGCGAGAGAAAGGGACGAATTGTCGGAGCTTATCGAGGCAGGTAAAGCGCCTTGGATAAAATGGTAATATTATGAGAGTTTCAGATTATATAGTTGAATTTTTGATAAAAAAGGGCGTCACCGACTGCTTTACGGTAGTAGGCGGTGGCGCTATGTATTTAAATAATTCTTTCGGACATACGGAAGGAATGAAGTGCACCCACTTTCATCATGAGCAGGGTGCGGCTATCGCTGCGGAAGGTTATTCAAGATTTGAGAATAAAGTTGCGGCGCTCTGTGTGACTTCAGGTCCAGGCGGAACAAACGCGATCACGGGAGTTATCGGAGGCTGGCTTGATTCACTTCCTATGTTTGTTGTTAGCGGACAGGTCCGCTATGACACTACAGTTCGTTATTGGAAAAAGAATTATGGAAAAGAGTGCGCTGCACAGGCAGGCTGCAAGGATAGTGATGGCGATTATGAACCAAGAGCCATCGGAGATCAGGAGTATGATATTACAGCGATGACTTCGCATATCTGTAAGTATGCCGTTATGCTCGAAGATCCTGCGGATATCAGATATCATCTCGAAAAAGCATGGCATCTTATGAATACCGGAAGACCCGGACCTGTATGGATTGATGTGCCCGTTAATTACCAGGCTGCCGATATCAATCCCGATGAACTTCGGGGATATGACGAAGCTGAAGATATCTGTGAAAAGAAAATAAGCACAGCGCAGCTTGATGAGAGTATAGATAAGACTATCGAGATGCTAAAAGAAGCCAAGAGACCCGTCATCTATGCCGGCGGAGGAATCCGTATTTCGGGTGGCTTTGAAGCATTCAGAAAAGCTGTTGATAAGCTTGGAATACCGGTTTGTACATATTGGAACTCCATTGATGTGATAGAATCAGACAACCCGCTTTACTGCGGCCGCGGCGGAAACATGGGAGACAGAGCCGGAAACTTTGCCATCCAGAATTCCGATCTTGTTCTTGTTCTCGGAAGCAGACTTTCCATCAGGCAGGTAGGCTATACATGGGGAACATGGGCGAGAGCAGCCAAGGTCATCATGGTTGATATTGATTCTTCAGAGATGGACAAGCACACACTTCATATCGACCTTAAGATTCATTCAGATGTAAAAGAATATCTGGAGAAACTTAATGATAAGCTTGATTCTGCAAGTGACAGTAAAGAGGGATATCTTTTTTCCGATGATGCATGGCGAGCACAGTGCATCAAGTGGAGAGAGAAGTATCCTGTTGTATCCGATGAGCAGCTTCATACGGGAGATAAACTTGTTAATGTTTACGGCTTTATCAAAGCACTTTCAGACAAGCTTCCAAAGGGAAGCCTTACGGCGGTAAGTAACGGAGCGTGCTGCGTTGCGGGACATCAGAGCTGGACAATAAAAGACAATACGAGATTTATAATAAATAATGCCGTAGCCAGCATGGGATACGGACTTCCTGCTGCGATAGGTTTGTGCTTATCTGCGGGCAAAAAGGATACAATATGTCTTGAGGGCGATGGCAGTATCATGATGAATCTTCAGGAGCTTCAGACCATAGTTACCAATAAGCTTCCTATAAAGATTTTTCTTATAAACAATGCGGGTTATCATTCAATCAGGCTTACGCAGAATAATCTTTTCTCTGATTATTCCAAGTGCGGGATCGGGCCTGAAAGCGGTGACTTGGCATTCCCTTCATTTGAAAAAATCGCATCCGCTTTTGGGTACAGCTATATAGGAATCCACACGGGAGCCGAGCTTTCCGATAAATTGGATGAGGCACTTGATACTGAAGCACCGGTGCTCTGTGAAGTGTTTACGGATACCGATCAGGTATGGGCGCCTAAGAGCTCCGCAAGGAGACTTCCGGACGGAACTCTTACGAGTCCTCCGCTTGAAGATCTTGCTCCTTTCCTTTCAAGGGAAGAGCTTGCAGAGAATATGTTTATCTGATGATTCAATGATACTATCGCTATCATTATAAGGGGAGATATTATATGTAACTGATAACGCTTTATAAAAGGAAACAGGAACACGCGTATGAACAAGAAAAATGGAGTAATTAAATATTTTATAGGTGCGATAATAATTGTTGCACTGTTTATCTTCTTCATGGGCTCCTTTGGGAAAACAGATGTTAATCTTGAAGGACAGAACGGCGGTGGAAGTTCGTTTGTCGAAGGAGATGGAGCGATTGAAGGAACGCCTGACGGAATGGAAGGAAATCTTTCGGGTGATATGTCAGGAGGCGGAGAGTTAGGTGGCATAGAAGCCATTGGAGAAAGCGGAGCTCCCGTCGATACCGGCGACACCGGAGGAGCGGACCTTGGAAGCATGCAGACCGGAGGTACGCCGAGCTTAGGATCGGGAGGATCCGGAGGCAGCGCGGCCCTTTCGGGACTTGGAGGACAAGGCTCGGAAGGATTGGATGGCGATGATAAAAACGGCGCCGGTGGAGATGGTTCCGGTGCCGGTGCACCTATTTCGGGAACCGTTGGAAAAGAAACTGCGGATAGCTCCGGCAGCCCTTCGGGTACCGGCGGCAATTATTCATCAACTTCCGGAACCGACTCTAAACTTACAGGCGCGCAAGGTAAGAACGGCTCATCAACAACTATTGGCTCCGGATCAAAGAATCGTTCTTCAAAAAAGAATAATAAGAATTCATATAAGGAAGATCAGGGGAGTGAATCCGATAATGATGAAACTCCCAAAGATGAAGAACCTAAAGTTGTTGAAGGCGGAACTTATTCATCCAAGGAAGATGTGGCATTGTATCTGCACTTATATCACAAACTTCCGCCCAACTATATTACCAAGGCACAGGCGCAGCAGCTTGGCTGGGGCGGCGGAGGCCTCGATGCTTTTGCACCCGGCAAATGTATCGGAGGAGATGTGTTTAGGAACGCCGAGGGAAAGTTACCCGAGGGTATCGGATATCATGAATGCGATATTGATACGTTAAATGCTTCAAAGCGCGGATCCAGACGAATAGTGTATTCCGATGATTTTCATATTTATTTCACGGATGATCACTACTCCAAGTTTGAACTGTTATATGAGCCGTAAATGACCTGAGTTAATATAAAAGAGGGAAAAGAATGGGGAAAGTTTTTTATATTGATATGTCAGAAGTGACAACCAACGAAGAGTTTCAGGAGCTTCTTGTAAAAGAACTTCCGCTCCCGGATTATTACGGAAAGAACCTCGATGCACTAAACGACGTTCTGACCGAGATGGGTAACGGATGGAATATTATCTTTTACAACACAAAGTTTGCAAAAAAGAAGCTCGGAAAATATTATGACGCGCTTAAAAGACTTTGCACGGAAGTATCTGAGGATTCATTTAATCTCAAGATCAGATTTTTTGAATAAAGGATAGTTATTTATGTTTATGTCAAGATAAAGAAAGGAAAGATAAAGATGAGAAGAGTTAAAGAATTATTTGTTGTAACCGTTATGAGCTTATCCATCGTGGGTCTTACTGCCTGCGGTGCGGCTGCTGAGAGTGGGGAAGCTCAGAAGAGCGAAGCAATAACTGAGGAAAGTGCTGATACAAGCGCAGAATCAACCGTTGAAGAAAGTGTCGATGTAAACACGGAAACAAGTGTTGAAGCTGAAACAGAAGGCAGTATAAAAGAGCTTTCTGAGGGAGATAAGGCTCCTGACTTTACCGCGGAGCTTGTTGACGGTACGGAATTTAAGCTTTCAGAACATGAGAATGAAGTAGTCCTTCTTAATTTCTTTGCTTCATGGTGCCCTCCTTGCATGGGAGAGATGCCTGCATTTGAGAAGCTTAAGAAAGATAATATCGAAGGCTTGTCAATTCTATGCGTAAACTGCATGGAAGATAAGGCAACCGTTGATCAGCTTGTTAAGGACGAGGGATATACATTCCCTATCGCTTACGATGTAGAAGGCAAAATAGGACAGCTCTATCCTACGGAGGGTATTCCTTATACTCTTGTTATCAAAAACGGAGTTATTGAGAAGATTTATCTCGGAGCAGATGGTGCGGATGCACAGTATGCAGAGTACAAGAGCGCAGTTGAAGAGTGCATGAAGTAAAGATAAAACGAGGTGCCGATGAAAGGTAAGGAGCATTTCAAGCAGTTTTCAAGACGCTATGTACAGCTTATGGCGGCGGTTTTGTATAACTGCAATGTTAAAGGCTTTGCAGAGGGCAAGATCTGGAAAGGAAACAGTAAAGGAATGTGCGTGCCGGGGTTGAACTGTTATTCATGTCCCGGTGCGATTGCTTCATGTCCACTTGGAAGCTTGCAGTCTGCGCTTATATCATCTAAGTATAAATTTCCATATTATTTACTTGGTACGATTTTACTAATGGGATTATTTCTCGGAAGATTTACATGCGGCTTTTTGTGTCCTTTTGGTTTGATACAGGAACTTCTTGATAAGATTCCTACACCAAAGATAAAAAAGAGTAATGTCACAAGAGGTCTTTCATGGATCAAATACGCATTGCTTTTGATATTTGCGATACTTATTCCAGTGTTTTATTCCGCACCCGGATTTTGTAAATACATTTGCCCTGCCGGAACTTTGGAAGCGGGAATTCCGCTTACAATTATGCAGGAAAAACTAAGACCGATGCTTGGCTTTATATTTAGCTGGAAAATTTTCATGCTTGTTTCGATAGTGGTGCTATGTATTTTTGCTTATAGAGGCTTCTGCAGATTTATATGTCCGCTTGGCGCGATATATTCTTTTTTTCAGCCGATCTCTTTCTTCGGAATACAGGTTGATGAGAAGAAATGCACTCACTGCAACGCCTGCGTTCGCAGTTGCAAAATGGATGTAAAAAGAGTCTGTGACAGAGAATGTATACAGTGCGGTGAATGTATAAAACATTGCCCTGAAGATGCTATACACTTTGGAGTAAGGAAGCTCGATCGTAAAAAAAGAATTTTGCAGATTGTAGTATTTGCACTGGCAGTCGTTATTATAATTATTGGATTAAATAACAATGGCTTTAACGATGTAAAAAACAAAGCTATCAGGCTGTGCTATGAATGTATTGGTATCGGATGATGAAAAAAGGCTTTCGCTTTATGATTTAAGATCAAAGCGAAAGCCTTTATTTTATGCATATACAAACCAGATAAAGAGATATCCGACTACAACTGCGGTTAATGTAAACGGAACTCCGATTCTCATGAAGTCACCGAAGCTTACTTCGTAACCATCTTTTCTCAACATTCCGACACCTGCGATATTGGCAGATGCTCCGATGGGAGTTAAGTTACCGCCGAGTGTTGCTCCGATCAAAAGACCGAAATATAAAACAATCGGATCTGTGTTCATAACCCTTGAAAGACTGTAAAGAACCGGAAGCATCGTTGCTACATACGGTATGTTATCAATAAATGCAGATACGGCGACTGATCCGAATACGATTACCGTGTAGAGAAGGAAGACATTTCCTTTTCCGGCTGTTGCGATCATGTTCGCAAGATCATCGATGATACCTACGTTTCTGATTCCGGCTATTACACAGAAGAGTCCTGCAAGAAGGAGCATTGTGTCATAGTCGATTGCTTTGAGCGAATGCCACATGCTGTCGGTTCCTTTTGAAATCTGTATCTCCCAGATGATATTGATGATACCGCATACCATACAGATCACACCGTTTGTAATCTCGGGCTTGTTCTGGAAGAAAGAAGCAATAACGAGAAATACTACGTGACCGAGCATCGTTATCGTGGGAACATAATCTGTTACTACTGTGTTTTCGTTTGAATGTACAGGTTCTTTATCTTTTCTGAAGAGATACATCATAATAGGAACGGTTGCGAGAGCACCGAGTTCAACGGCAAAGAAGATTCCGGGGTGACCGTTCATCCAGAAGAAGTCGTTGAAGTCCATATGTGCGGCACCAGCCAGCATGATGGATGTTGTATCACCTACAAGAGTCGCCGCGCCCTGAAGATTGGATGAAACCGCAATACAGATTATCATTGGTACGGGCGATATCTTAAGCTTTTTGCAGATCGCAAGTCCTACGGGAGCAACCATTAGAAGCGTTGCAACGTTGTCTATAAATGCCGAGATGATTCCCGAAAACAGCGACATGAAAATCGTAACCCACATAACGTTGGGAGCGAGATTTAACAGCTTATCCGCTATTAAGTTAGGCATCTTGGATTCTATGAAGTAATCGACGATGACCATCGTACCAAAGATCATCATTAGAATGTTCCAGTCTATAGCACCGAATACTTTATTTATTGGAAGGATCCCCAATATTACGAAGACTACGGCGGTTGAAAGAGCAACTATCGCACGTCTCTTCGGCAAAGTGATCATAAGAATATACATCAGTATAAATAGAATGATTGCTATTGTTTTCAATTCAGGATCTCCTCATAAAAACATGAATTATAAAATTCGATATAAAGCAATACTACGTAAGAAAAATGCATTTGTCAAACAAATAGTGCCACGTAAAAAAGGCGTGCTATAATTTAAGTAATCACCGGAGGTGCTATATGAGTAAAAAGATTGCAAAAGATATGATGAATTTCATAGATAAGAGCCCCACTTGCTTTCATGTGGTTGAAAATCTAAAGGAGAAGCTTGTAAAAGAGGGCTTTACGGAGCTTAAGGAGAACGAAGAGTGGAAACTCAAGGCGGGAAAGTACTTTGTTACCCGTAATGATTCTTCCGTTATTTCTTTTAAGATTCCCCAAAAAGACTTCAAAGGATTTTATATGATCGCAAGTCACAGCGACTCTCCTTCTTTTAAGATAAAAGAGAATCCTGAAATGGAGGGCAGCGGAGCATACGTCAAGCTCAATACGGAGAAGTACGGCGGAATGCTATGTGCGCAGTGGTTTGACAGACCTCTATCCGTGGCCGGAAGGCTCATAGTTAAAGCCAAGAAGAAGGGCTATAAGACAAAGCTTGTAAATGTGGACAGGGATCTTCTCATGATACCTTCACTTGCGATCCATATGAACAGAGAGGCCAATGACGGATACAAATACAATCCGCAGGTTGATATGATCCCTGTATTTGGTGATGCCGAAGCCAAGGATAAGTTTTTTGATGTGATCGCAAAAGCAGCCGGAGTGGAAAAAGAGGAAATATTGGGCCACGACCTCTTTTTATATAACAGGGTGAAACCCACATTCTGGGGCGCCAACGAGGAATATCTTTCAAGTTCAAGGCTTGACGATCAAGAGTGCGTGTATACCACATTTGAGGGATTTCTTAATGCCGGCGATTCCGATAATGTTGCCATGCATTGCGTGTTTGATAATGAAGAAGTCGGAAGCGGAACCAAGCAGGGCGCAGATTCCACATTCCTTAAGGATACGCTTATCCGCATAAATGAAGCTCTCGGAAGAAACAATCAGCAGTATTACACCGCGGTCGCAAACAGCTTTATGATATCAGCGGATAATGCACATGCGGTTCATCCCAATCATGCAGACAAGGCAGATCCCGTGAACAGACCGGTGATGAACAAAGGCATAGTCATCAAGTATAATGCAAACCAGAAGTATACGACAGATGCTGTTTCCGCGGCGTTCTTTAAGCTTATTTGCGAAAAGGCGAAGGTGCCGTTCCAGACATTCACCAATCGCTCCGATATCGCGGGCGGTTCAACGCTTGGAAATATCTCAACCGCACAGGTATCTGTAGATACAGTGGATATTGGACTTGCACAGCTTGCCATGCATTCGCCGTATGAATCTGCCGGAAGCTTGGATCCCGAATATTTGGTCAAGGCATCCAAGGCATTTTATGAGTATAAGGCTTGATTTTTATCAGAATAAATAATATGAAAGAGGTTTTGCAAATGGGAATATTAGATCTTTTTTCCAAAGATAAAAGAAAAGACGGTGAGGAGGCTCTCGAAAGAGAGAAGGTCGCAGAAAAAGAAAAAGCAATTGAAGAAGTAAAGAAGGCTCACGAGAATCTGAGGTGGCCCGTGGTTTCCAGAATAAACAAAGTAAACATCAAGGATGCAGAATGCGAGCTTTTGGAAGATACGGTGTCCTTTGAACGCAAGAATGAAGTCGGCATGCTGATCTATGAAGAAGATATAGATACCAATGTGATCAAAGAGCTGACTTCGCAGGAACTGTTATTTCTTTTGACAACTCTTGAAGCGTATCATAAAGAGTCACCGCTTCCCGAATATGAGAAAAATCACAGAAAAGTATATAACGAAGTACTTGATAGGATAAGAAATGCCGAAACGCTGTTTGTTCTCTATGATGCCGGAACAAGATATCCTTTTATAGACGCCGGCTTTGTCAATGTCTATTTTGAAAAAGAGCTTGCGAGTAAGGCCGCTGCGCTCTATATGAAGCAGTACAGAAAGATTGTCGTAAATGAAGTGAAGAATATAAGCGATGCATCATCGGGAAAAGGCTTTTTTGACTATCTCTATTACATCGGAATTGAGAATCTGATAATCGATAACGGAGCATATAAGGCTAGGTTTAAGAGAAATGAGATTGTTATGGCTGTAGGAGATTGGAAGGGCAATTCCGGAAATGAGATCGTCAATCCTGCGCTTAATTTTACAATGCTGGATTTTATATCGGAGCTTTCATGGCCTGTTAACTATGAGCAGAAGCCTGAAGTTATTAAGGCAAAAGAGGCGAGGATGGTCGATTGCATCAAGAAGGGAAGTTTCATTGTCCCCATGCAGCATGAGGGAGATGTGGAAGTTCTTGAAGACGGAAGAATGAAACCCTGCAAGGACACCAAATTCAAATTCCCGGTGATAAAGACAAAAGAGGGAAAAGAATACCTTCCGATATTTACCGACGGGCTCGAGTTTTCCAAGAAGCTAAGCGGAAGCGGATGGAATGCGGCTGTATTTAAGTATGCCGATGTGATCAAATTTGCCAAGGATAAAGACGGTATCAGGATCAATCCCGATGGCCAGGGAATTGTTATTCCCAAGGAGAGAATGGAAGCCATTTGACGCAAATATTAAAAATGTAACCAAAAGTGTAAAAAACTCTTTTCATTTCTCAAAAAACATAATATACTTGTGTAAATAAATAGAAATATTTATTTAAGTGTTGTGATTATTTTGTTTGAGAGGAGAAGTATGAAATGAGTGAAAAAAAGTTTGATCCCATGACCGGACAACCGATCGATCAGGGGACAGGGGATGTAAACCGGGCAAATCAGCCTGTGAATCAGTCAGTGGGGAATGTGAATCAGGAAACCCAGCCTCAACAGGGACAGGTTCAGAATCCAAACCCTACACCGGCTCCAAATAATTTCCAGCAACAGTTTGGAAATATTGGTCAGCCCGCTGCAAATCCCGGACAACAGGGTGCTTTCCAACAGCAGGGACCTTTCCAGCAGGCTAATTTCCGGCAGCAGGGTAATTTTCAGCAGCAAGGAAATTTCAGACAGGGGAACTTTCAGCAAGGGAATTTCGGACAGTCCGGAAATTATCAGCAGAATCAGTTTGGTGGAGCTCAGCCCTTTGGCGGAAACAATATTCCACCTCAGGGAAATGACAAGAAAAAGTTGTTTATTATCGGCGGCATAGTTGCGGCTGTTTTGATTGTCTTTACATTGGTAAATGCTGCCATGTTCATGGGCAGAAACAAGAGTGACAAAGATGTTGCGGTAGCGGAAGCATCGGAAGAAGCAACTGTTGCAACACCTGTTTCTACGCAAGAGGAAGAAGAATCAGCAGATGAGGCTTCAACACAGGCAACAGAAGTAGCTGAAGAAAAGGAAGAAAAAGAAGAGCAGGCTTCAGTACCTCATGCGGAGGCTGATCCCAACGGATTGACTTCTTTTACTCTTAACGGAAAAACTTATCAGCTTCCTGTAAGAATTCAGGAGCTTATAGACGACGGATGGCAGTATAACAAGGACAGTGATGCCAAGATATTACTTGGTTCGGGCGACCGTGAGATTATCTATGTGCTTACACCCGGAACAGAATCAAGAAAACTTGATGTATACGTAACTAATTTCTCGATTGATGCGAAGGAGCTTGGCGAGGGTTATGTTACAAGTATTCAATTTAACGATTTTGATGTAGAGAAGGGTGGAATGGATCTTTCATTCCATGGCGGAGACGTAAAGTTTAACGATGCCACCAAAGAGAGCATTATAGCTGTTTATGGTGAACCTTCAAATGAATATGACGGAAGTTCATTTTATAACATTTCTTATGAAGAAGCTAATGATACCGACTACATGACGACGGTTGAAATAAAGTATAATTTTGATAAAGAGACCAATAAACTTTCGTATGTCTCATTAAAGAATCAGGAAAAGCCTTCTGACATCGGAGAAGAACAGGTTAGCGGAGATGAGCCCGAGTACCTTAGCCAGTACAAGGCACCTTCTTCTCTTGGAGACGATCCTTTATCCGGTAATATTTCGATAAACGGAAAAGTATACAATGTACCTGTTCCGCTTAAAGTACTTTTGGAAGACGGATGGAGCTTTGGCGGCGATGAGACTCATACGGTAGGTGCCAATTCAGGATATGCACTTACTCTTGCCAAGGGAGACGACCGTCTGTATGTAAGCGCATATAATGTTACAACAAGCGCATGCTATATTAAGTACACGATCGTAACTCAGATCACATATTATACTTCAAGTATCAATAAGCTTGAAGTTGAATTGCCCGGTGGAATCAAGGGATCATCAACTCAGAGTGATGTAGAGGCATGGCTTTCATCAAAGGGAATTTCAAATTATGAGTATGATAAGAGCTATGGACGCTATAAGATCCCGCTTGATCAGAACAGAAGAAACAAAATTGAGATTCATGTAAGAGACGACGGAAAGATGGATTCAATTGAAGTTCAGAATTATGGTTGGCTTATGGAATAAAGTTAATTATTGATAGCTTGTTTATAAACGGATTATAGTCTACAATATTAATGTAGGCTATTGTCCGTTTTTTTATTGCATTAGACAGAATATAAGATTCTGATAGGAGCGACAACATGTTTGATCGTTTAATTGGCGTATATTTGTTAGAACAAGGCTTACTTGATAAGAATCAGATTGCGGAAGCGTATCGCTTGCAGGAATCCAATAGGGCTAAGCTTGGAGTAATCGCTGTCTCTGAGAAGCTTATGTCTATAGCTCAGGCAGAGCAGGTTAATGCTATGCAGGCATCTATGGATAAACGTTTTGGCGACATTGCCGTCGAGCGGGGCTATCTGTCTGAAACACAAGTCAGCAGACTTTTGGAACTTCAAGGTAATTCATATTTGGCATTCATACAGGCAATAGTGGATCTTGGATATCTTTCCATGGAGAAACTCAGAGAAGTTGAAGAGGATTATCAGGTACTCCACGGATTTACCGAATCCGATATGTCCGCATTAAAATCCGGCGACGTAGAGAGGATTGTGCCCATTTTCCTTGCAACGGAAGATCCTGTATACAGAGCGATGTTCTCAATGGGAATCAAAAATATGTACAGGCTTGTGGACAACCATATCTTTGTCGGAAAGGCTTATAAAGTATCTACAATAAAAGATGAGGTTCTGGGCGTTCAGAAATTCCACGGAGATCAGAAAGCCGTAGTTGCAATTTCAGGTAAGTATGAAGATGTGCAGAGAATGGCCATTGCATATACAAAAGAAGAATTTATTGAGACAAAAGAGGACGCACTTGATGCGATATGCGAGCTTATTAACTGTATAAACGGTCTGTATGCTACCGAGCAAAGCAGAAATGATACACGCATTGAGCTTGAGCCGCCCAATTTCTATGTGTCCTTCCCTGAAGCCAGCTGCGAAGAGATCATGGTTATGCCGATCTACATATGCGGAGGCGAAGTTAAGTACCTTATAGCTATATCCAAAGACATTGAAGTTAAGTGAAACGGCTACGCCGGAGGGTGAGTAGATGAAAAGTGTATTGATAGTTGATGATTCAAGAACTTCCAGAAGAATACTCAGAGATATCCTGGAAAGAGCGGGCTTCAATGTTGTTGGAGAAGCCGTGGACGGACAGGAAGGGTTTGATGAGTACGTCAAGCTTAATCCCGATATTGTGACGATGGATATAACGATGCCGGGAGTTGACGGAATAGAATCACTAAAACTCATTAAAAAGAACAATCCCGATGCAAAAGTCGTTATGATAACGGCCGCGGGACAGAAGGAGAAGATGTTGGAGGCGGTTAAATTTGGGGCGGTTGAATTTGTGGCGAAGCCCTTTATTGAGGAAACCGTCATCGATGCATTGTCAAGATGCTGAAAATTTGATTTAATGACCGCCTTACAGTAATATGTAAGGCGGTATTTCTTTTTTATACAAAGGTGACAAAATGAACAGAAAAGTACTTATCACAGGGGCAGCCAGAGGAATAGGAAAAGCTCTGGCCGAAGGCTTTGCAAAGGCAGGAGACGACCTCATCCTTACATGCATAAAAAGTAAAGAACAGCTTGATATGCTGGCAAAAGAGCTGTCGGAAAAATATGGAATTAAATGTCGCGCATGTACTTGCGATATGGGCGATTACGATTCGGTAAAAAAACTCTTTGGCGACATCAATGACATCGATATTGTTATAAACAATGCCGGAGTGGCTTTTTTGGGACTGCTTACGGATATGGAAAAAGAAGATTGGGATAGGCTTATGTCTACAAACCTCGATTCTCTTTTTTATACATCCAAATTTGCGATTCCCCTTATGATAAAAAAGCATTGTGGTAAGATAATAAACATATCTTCCGTGTGGGGAAGCGTCGGAGCATCATGTGAGGTTGCTTACTCAGCCTCCAAGGGCGGCGTTAATTCTTTTACCAAAGCACTTGCAAAAGAGCTGGCGCCAAGCGGGATACAGGTTAATGCTATCGCATGCGGTGTCGTTGACACGGATATGAACAGAAAACATTTATCTGAAGAAGATCTTAAAGAGCTTGAAGATGAGATACCCATGGGAAGAATGGGAGAGGCCAAGGAAGTGGCGGACCTTGCCCTTTTGATAGCCGATGCGCCCGCATACATGACGGGACAGATAATAACGCTAGACGGCGGTTGGATTTGATTGGAGATTTTTTAATGGTTTTATTTTTTGACATCGACGGAACGCTTTGGGATTACAAGAACTGGATCCCGGATACTACCAAGGAAGGAATAAGAAGAGCAAAAGAGAACGGACATAAATGTTTCTTGAACTCGGGAAGAGCAAGATCTTTTATCAGCAATAAAGAATTGCTCGGGCTTGGCTTTGACGGAATAGTTTCAGCATGTGGATGCATGATAGAAAACAACGGCGAGATTATTTTCAACAGACTTATAAACAGTGATGATGCTATAAGAACCGTTGAGACGGTAAACCGCTATAACTTTAAATCCATTCTCGAAGGACCGCGATATCTTTATCTTGAACGAAGTGATTTTGAAGGCGATATGTACGGTGAAAAGGTAATGGCCGAGATGGGCGACAGACTCAGAGGCATTAACGATAACTGGGGCAAGTGGGAGATGAACAAGCTATCGTGTGCAACTATCGATTGCGATACCAAGAGCTGCTTTGATGAGCTTTCCGATCTTTATGATTTCATTATCCATAACGAGGCGATCGTTGAGATGGTCCCCAAGGGATTTAACAAAGGAACGGGAATTGAAAAGGTATGCGAGCTTTTGTCGGAAGACATCGGGAATACCATAGCATTCGGAGACAGCGTAAACGACATGGATATGCTTGAAGTAGCCGGCAAGAGTGTTGCGATGGGAAGAGCTCCGGAGGAAGTAAAAAAGACGGCTGATTTCGTCACAACTTATCTCGAGGATGACGGTATCTGGAATGCGCTGAAGAAATTTGAACTTATATAAGACAGACAAAAAGACTTTACAAATAACAAAACAGTGACACAATTAAATTGTGCGCAATTTAAATAAAAGAGAAAAAGATGTCTCTTGAAGTGTTTCATTGTTTAAGGAGGTCAATTATGTACGATCTTATAATAATCGGATCCGGCCCCGCAGGTCTTTCTGCGGCTGTTTATGCAAAGAGAGCCGGACTTAACATGCTTATAATAGAAAAGAATCCCGTGAGCGGAGGACAGATAATCGATACCTACGAGGTTGACAATTATCTGGGGATTCCGGGTGTCAACGGGTTTGATCTTGCCATGAAATTCAGAGAGCATGCCGACAAGCTCGGAGCCGAGTTTGCTGATGGAACAGTGACAGGCATAGAATGTGTTGAAAAGGGCTCTGATACCAAGGCTCCTGTTTATAAGATTAAGACGGATTCGGGAGATTACGAGACACATACAGTAATCCTTGCCACTGGTGCACATCATTCCAAGCTTGGTATTCCCGGCGAGGAAGAATATATCGGCAAAGGCGTTTCATACTGCGCGACTTGCGACGGTGCGTTCTACAGAGGAAAGGTGACCGCGGTTAACGGCGGAGGAGATGTTGCCGTTGAGGATGCGATCTTCTTATCCAGATTTGCAGAGAAGGTTTATCTTATTCACAGAAGAGATGAACTCAGAGCGGCCAAGATACTTCAGGATGAACTTTTTGGCATAAAGAATATCGAAGTGATCTGGGACAGTGTGGTAAAAGAGATCAGAGGCGAAGATAAAGTTAATCGTCTTCTTATAGAAAACGTTAATAATAAAGAAGAAAAGGAACTTTCCGTCGACGGTATCTTTGTTGCGATCGGTATACATCCTTCTACGGATGTCTTTGCGGATATTGTGAAATGTGATGAAAACGGCTATGTGATCGCAGGTGAAGACGGAGCTACAAATACCCCCGGAATTTTCGTTGCGGGAGACTCCAGAAAAAAGAGACTACGCCAGGTAGTTACAGCGGTTGCGGACGGTGCAAATACTGTTACAAGTGTACAAGATTTCCTTGTCGGAAAGGCCAAAAGTTGACATAATAGCCAAAATAACGTATTGTAAAAGGGTGCAACTTTTAATTGGCAGATAGTTTGGAGGTTTTTATTGAGTAAAAAAGCTATGCGGATCGCGGTTTTTTCTGCCGCATCTATCATAACATTTGCAAATATAAATAATGTTTCATATGCGGCATCGGGTAAGGTTTCAAGCGTTCTTCCACAGGCGGGCATCACATACGCCTTAGGAAACGATCAGGTATCACTTTCCAATCTTCAGCAGTCTTTGGAAGATGACACCAAGGATTCTAAAGCTGAAACTTCTATTTCAGGTGTCAGCAAATCCGTTGTGGAAGACATAGAGTCTTCTGAAGCAGTTACGGATGAGACTCCTTCAGCTTCTAACATTACTGATAGCATCCTTAAAGATATTCAGTCTGCAACAGGAGCTGTAATTGATAAGAAGACAGAGGAGCAGAAGTCAGAAGAAGAGAAAGAGGAAGAACTTTTCAAGACTCTTGTTATCGCTCAGGTCGATCATTATGTTAATGTAAGAGATAATCCGAGTGAGGAAGGCGACATAGTCGGTAAATTATATGATAAATCCGTTGGTACTTTCATAGAAGAAGACAACGGTTGGTACAAGATTAAGTCAGGTAAGGTAGAGGGATATGTTAAGGCAGAGTTCTGTGTGACAGGTGATGAAGCTGTTGAGCTTGCCAAGAAAGTCGGCACAAGAATGGCTACCGTTACAACAACCACCCTTCATGTAAGAAGCGGCCCGAGTACCGATGACAGTGTAATTGAACTTATTCCTATAGATGATGAACTTGTTGTAGATGAAGAACTTGACGGATGGGTTAAGGTTAACGTCGAGGAAGGTGAAGGATACGTTTCCACCGATTATGTAAGACTTTGGACAGACTTTGTACAGGCTGAATCCAAGGAAGAAGAGGAAGCGCGTCTTGCTAAGGAGAAGGCAGCCAGAGAGGCAGCCAATAAAGCGGCTAAGGCCAATACTTCCAAAGACAAAGCAGATGGAGGAAATTCCGGTAAATCATACAATTCAGCTGCTTCATACACAACAGAGAGCAGCTCGATCGGTGCAGCCGTTGCTCAGTATGCTCAGCAGTTTGTAGGAAATCCTTATGTATATGGTGGATCTTCACTTACAAACGGAACCGATTGTTCGGGATTTGTTATGAGTGTATATGCTAACTTTGGTGTCAGCCTGCCTCATAGTTCCGGTGCTGACAGAAGTCAGGGTTCAGCGGTCGACGGACTTGCCAATGCGCAGCCCGGTGATATTGTTTGCTACTCAGGTCACGTTGCTATCTATATCGGTAACGGACAGATCGTACATGCATCAACTGCCAAGACAGGTATCAAGATATCGGATGCATCCTATCGTCCGGTACTTGCCGTAAGAAGAATATTCTAATAATCAGAGCTCCTTGTTACACACAAGGAGCTCTTTTTTCAAGTCCTAAATTCATACATTCTATATTTTCTCCATTATGCACATAAAGCCAAATGTCAACTGGGTTTGCAAAGTTTTTTACCATATTTTTCTGGAAAAGTTATCCACATTTTTTTTGAAAAAAATGGCTAAAAATGAACTTATACACGAAGTTATCCACTTTATCCACAACATGCTGATTAAAAAGTATATTTTATACAATGGAAAACAGCGGATATTTTATTGTGCATTTTTTACAAAAAGCGATATTCAGGGGGAAGTTTGTGCATCAAATGGCTCTTATAAATTGCATACCCGCTTCATAAAATGATATACTGTATATATACAAAAAACGGCTCTTTTAGCCGCAGTAAAGGGGATGATTGCATGAAATTTACTATCATTGGAAAGAACATCAATGTAACACCCGGATTGAAGGCAGCAGTCGAGGAGAAAATCGGAAAGCTTGAGAAGTATTTCACTCCTGATACTATTGCCAACGTCACATTAAATGTCGATAAGGAGAGACATAAGATTGAGGTTACCATTCCTGTTAAAGGCAAGATTATTCGTGCCGAGCAGGTAAGCAATGATATGTATGTATCTATTGACCTTGTAGAAGAGATCATTGAAAGACAGCTCAAAAAGTATAAGAGCAAACTTGTTGACAAGCAGCAGGCTGAGGCCAGCAACTTTAAAAAAGAATATATCGAGAGCGAGTATATGGATGAAGAAGCCATTCGCATCGAAAGAATGAAGAAATTCGATCCCAAGCCTATGTATGCTGAGGATGCATGCGTACAGATGGAACTTTTGGGACACAACTTCTTTGTGTTTGTTAATGCAGAGACCGATCAGGTTAATGTAGTATATAAGAGAAAGGGCAACACATACGGATTGATCGAACCTGAATTATGATACGTACATTTTTCTCTAACAGATACAAGAGGATAGGCTTACTCATGGGGTTGCTGACAGCCGGCGCAGCAACCCTTTTTTATTGTGAGCAAAAAGATGATGAGCCTATTATTTGTATAAACGAGGTATGCGGCTATAATTTCTCGATAGCTTCTGATGAAGAAGGTAATTATTCTGACTATATAGAGATCTGCAATCTGTCCGATGAGGATATCTACACTGATTATTATCTTTCCGATTCCAAGAAGGACCTTAAAAAGATAAAATTGGAGACGCCGATCGCACCGAGGGAGCACAGAGTTATCTGGCTTTCCGGGGATGAGGCTCCTTTTAATATTGATAAAAACGGAGAGACTGTTTATCTGAGCACCGAGGGCGGCCGAGTAGTTGACGCTGTAGCTGTGCCGCTTCTTCCTTACAATGTCTCTTTTTCCAGAGAAAAAGACGGTACGGGAGATTTTGAGACCTTGACCGGAACACCCGGAGAGACTAATGATGAAGCTCTTTTTGTTGAGACCGAGCATATAAATGAACCTGAGTTTTCAATTGATGACGGCTTTTACGAAGAAGGGACGAAGCTAAAGCTTTCCGCCGGATTGTTTGACACTGTCTACTATACAGATGACGGAAGTGAACCTACTGAGAATTCAAAAAAATATAGGGCGCCGATAACATTGTCTGATGCGAGCAGTAAGGACAACATCTATGCCAATGAGATCATGTATCCGATCTATGAGGCACCGAATTATAAGATAGACAAAGCGAATGTCATCAAGGCTATCGCGGTCAATAATATAACGGGTAAGAAGAGTAGTGTTGTAAGTCATGTATATTTTGTGGGCTTTGAGAACAAGCCACAGTACAAGGATGTTGAGATAATGTCGCTTGTAACCGACCCGGGAAATCTCTTTGACTACGACAGAGGTATATATACACTCGGGAAAAAATATGATGAGTACAAGAAGCTTGGCGGATTTGAGAATCTTCCGGATGACGAGATCCCACCAAGCTTTGTGGATGAGAAAGGGGAAGAAGTCCATCGTTTGGAATATACAAATTCATCATATATGGGAAGAGAGTGGGAAAGAACCGCGACCATGACTATGTTCGATAAAGATAGGAAGATGTCGGATAAAAAAGATATCGGAATAAGAATTGCGGGTGAATCTACAAGATTTGTCTTCCAGAAATCGCTCAATCTTTTTGTAAGAGATATTTATTCCGACGAAAGCTCTTTTTCCTGTGGATTCTATGATGATGAAAAGAAAATGAGACTCCGCAAAGGTGATGGAAGGATAGTATTCCAAGAGGCGTTTTTGCATTCCGTTCTCGATGATGCCGGAATAGCCAATAACGCTTCGCGCCCGTGTGTGCTGTTTTTGAACGGTGAATACTGGGGCATTTATACGCTTCGCGAGCAGTATGACGAGGAATATTTCGCAAATCATCTGGGAATTACTCCCGAGGATCTTTATGTGGTCAAGAACAATATCGCTGAGTTTGGCGGTGAGATCGCAGAGGGTGATCACCACAGATCCATAGAGGAGCTTGTTTACTATGATCTTACCGACCCTAAACAATATAGTCTTGTGGAATCTTCTATTAATATAGATAACATGATCGACTATTTCTGTGCGTTGCTGTTTTTTAACGATGAGGATATAGATCCCGATCACAACCAGCTTCTTTATAAGGAGAAAGGTGGGAAGTGGAACTGGGCTGCATATGATCTCGATGTAACATGTTCGGATCCATCGTTTGACACGATCTCATATTACAGAGATAAGGGAGAGAATATGTTTCTTCCCGGATGTATGTATGAGAGAGAAGGTTTTAAAGAGCAGTTCAAAGAAGAGATGAACAGGCTTTTGGAGAATGAACTTTCATATGATAATCTGCATGAGCAGCTTATGGAATATGATCATATATATAGGAAGCAAAACATCGAAACGATCAGAAGGTTTGAAAATCCTGATTACAGCGAAGCAGATTATGAAAAAGATCTTTCTGAGCTGGACGATTTTTTGAAAGAGAGAGGAGCATATATTTCAGAGTATTTAGAGGAAGATTTTGTACTGTATTGATAAATTTCACAACATGATGTGGCAAGGGAAGAGCCCTTTATTTTCCTTGCATTTGAATGGGTGGTATGCTAAAATAAACCTGTTCTGATAAAAATTTGTCAATCAGATCGAAAATGAAAAATAAATAAGAAAATACAAATTAAAAAGGGCGATAAACGCCCACAAACGGAGGTATTACGTTATGGCACAGAAGGTAGTATTAGCAGGCGCATGCAGAACCGCCATCGGCAAAATGGGCGGAGCACTCAGTGGCACTCCTGCAGCTGAACTTGGTTCAATCGTTATCAAGGAGGCACTTAATCGTGCAGGTGTTAAACCTGAGCAGGTTGATGAAGTTCTTATGGGATGCGTTATCCAGGCAGGTCTCGGACAGAACGTTGCAAGACAGGCTTCAATCAAGGCAGGTCTTCCTATTGAGACTCCTGCAGTTACACTCAATGTAGTATGCGGCTCAGGCCTTAACTGTGTTAACATGGCAGCCGATCTTATCAAGGCAGGCGAGGCTGATATAGTAGTAGCAGGCGGTATGGAGAACATGTCAATGGCTCCTTACGCACTTCCCAACGCACGTTTCGGATATCGTATGAACAACGGAACTGTTGTTGATACAATGGTAAACGATGCTCTTACAGATGCATTCAATCACTATCACATGATGATCACAGCAGAGAATATCTGCGACAGATGGAACCTCACAAGAGAAGAGCTTGACGCATTCTCGGCTAATTCTCAGCAGAAGTGCGAGAAGGCTATGGCAGACGGCAAATTCAACGATGAAATCGTTCCCGTTCCCGTAAAGGTTAAAAAAGAAATCGTAGACTTCAAGGTTGATGAGGGCCCTCGTGCCGGCACAACAGCTGAGTCTCTTTCAAAGCTTAAATGCTGCTCAGGAAAAGAAGGCGGACTTGTAACAGCAGGTAACGCTTCAGGTATCAACGACGGTGCAGCTGCTATCGTTGTTATGAGCGAAGAGAAGGCTAAAGAGCTCGGAATCAAGCCTATGGCTACATGGGTAGGCGGAGCACTTGCAGGTGTTGAGCCCGAGGTTATGGGTATCGGTCCTGTTGCAGCTACAAACAAGGTTCTTAAGAAGACAGGTCTTTCACTTGACAATATCGATCTTATCGAGGCTAACGAGGCTTTCGCAGCACAGTCTGTTGCTGTAGCTAAGGATCTTGGCTTTGATATGAACAAGGTTAACGTTAACGGTGGCGCTATCGCACTCGGACATCCTGTAGGAGCTTCAGGATGCCGTATTCTTGTAACTCTTCTTCACGAGATGGGCAGAAGAGCTGATGCTAAGAAGGGTCTTGCTACTCTTTGCATCGGTGGCGGAATGGGATGCGCTACAATCGTTGAGAAGTACGAATAATCCTATAAATCAATGACGCGATAGTCTGCCGTGTTTTCAGGGCAGACTATTGTGCGCTCAAAATAAAAAGGAGAAGAAAACATGAGTTTTGTAAATTGCGAAGTTAAAGACAAAATCGCTGTTATCACCATCAATCGTCCTGAAGCGCTCAATGCGCTTAACTCACAGGTTCTTGATGATCTTGGCGCTGCTTTTGACAGCATTGACGTTAATGTTGTAAGAGCCGTTGTTCTTACAGGTGCCGGAGACAAGTCATTCGTTGCAGGTGCAGATATCGGAGAGATGAGCACACTTACTAAGGCTGAGGGTGAGGCTTTCGGTAAGAAGGGTAACGATGTATTCCGTAAGATTGAGGAGTTCCCTCTCCCTGTTATTGCTGCAGTTAACGGATTCGCACTTGGCGGCGGATGTGAGATCTCAATGAGCTGCGATATTCGTATCTGCTCAGAGAATGCTATGTTTGGTCAACCTGAGGTTGGTCTCGGAATCACACCCGGATTTGGCGGAACACAGAGACTTGCACGTCTCATCGGCGCAGGAATGGCTAAGCAGCTTATCTACACAGCACGCAACATCAAGGCAGACGAGGCTTACAGAATCGGTCTTGTAAATGCTGTATATCCTCAGGAAGAGCTCCTTGCAGCTGCTGAGAAGATGGCATCACAGATCGCTGCAAACGCACCTATCGCTGTACGCGCTTGCAAGAAGGCTATCAACGACGGTCTTCAGACAGATATCGATGCAGCACTTGTTATCGAGGAGAAGCTCTTTGGTTCTTGCTTCGAGACAGAGGATCAGAAAGAGGGAATGGCTAACTTCCTCAGAAAGAAAGACGATCCCAAGAAGGTTAAGGTCGTAGACTTCAAGAACGCATAAATACGCGAAACAATTACATTAACATAGACAATGATAATTTAAGGAGGATTTTAAAATGAAGGTAGCTGTTATTGGCGCAGGTACAATGGGCTCAGGAATTGCTCAGACATTTGCTCAGGCTGATAGCGTAGAGAAGGTTTATCTTTGCGACATCAAGACTGAGTTTGCAGAAGGTGGATTTGCTAAGATCAAGAAGGGTCTTGATAAGCAGGTTGCTAAGGGAAAGAAGACTCAGGAAGAGGCTGATAAGATCACAAGTAAGATTCAGACAGGTCTTAACGACATCTGTGCTGATGCAGATCTTGTTGTAGAGGCTGCTCTTGAGGTTATGGATATTAAGAAGAACCTTTTCAAGGAGCTTCAGGATAACATCGTTAAGAACCCTGATTGCATTTTCGCATCAAACACATCATCACTTTCAATCACAGAGATCGGTTCAGGACTTTCAAAGCCCATCATCGGAATGCACTTCTTCAATCCCGCTCCTGTTATGAAGCTTATTGAGGTTATCCAGGGTGCCAACACTCCCGATGACATGGTTGAGAAGATCAACAAGATCTCAGTAGACCTTGGCAAGACTCCTGTACAGGTTAACGAGGCAGCAGGTTTCGTTGTTAACAGAATTCTTGTTCCTATGATCAACGAAGGTATCTTCGTATATTCAGAAGGAGTTGCAGATATCCAGGGTATCGACACAGCTATGAAGCTTGGATGTAACCATCCTATGGGACCCCTTGAGCTCGGTGATTACATCGGACTTGATATCGTTCTTGCTATCATGGACGTTCTCTATGCAGAGACAGGTGATTCCAAGTATCGTGCTTGCCCTCTTCTTCGTAAGATGGTTCGCGGTAAGAAGCTCGGCGTTAAGACCGGAATCGGATTCTACAATTACGCAGACGGAAATAAAACACCAACAGATAAGTAATCTCCTAGCGAGGTTTTTTCGAGCTTGGTGTACTACTTAGTTCCGGCGAGCAAAGCGAGAGCGGAACTTCCGCTTTATCAGCTAACAAATATATATATTTAAATTGGAGGAAATAATAATGGATTTTCAGCTTGATCAGCAACATGAAATGGCGAGAGCTCTTTTCAAAGAATTCGCAGAAAAAGAAGTTAAGCCACATGCAATAGACGTTGATGAGACAGAGGAATTCCCTATCGAGACTGTAAAGAAAATGCAGAAGTACGGTTTCATGGGTATTCCGATTCCCAAGGAGTACGGCGGACAGGGATGTGATCCCCTTACATACGCTATGTGTGTAGAGGAGCTTGCTAAGGTATGCGGAACAACCGCAGTTATCGTATCAGCTCACACATCACTTTGCTGTGATCCTATCATGACTTATGGTACAGAAGAGCAGAAGCAGAAGTACCTTGTTCCCCTTGCAAAGGGTGAGAAGCTCGGTGCTTTCGGTCTTACAGAGCCCATGGCAGGAACAGACGCTCAGGGCGTTCAGACTAAGGCTGTTCTTACAGAAGACGGTAAGGAGTGGATCCTTAACGGTTCTAAGTGCTTTATCACAAACGGTGAGGTTGCTGATGTTTACATCATCATCGCTTACACAGATATCGTAGAAGACAAGAAGGGAAGAAAGCAGAAGAAGTTCTCAGCATTCATCGTTGAGAAGGGAACTCCCGGATTTACATTCGGAACAAAGGAGAACAAGATGGGTATCCGCGGTTCTTCTACATATGAGCTTATCTTCCAGGATTGCCATATTCCTGCTGAGAACATTCTCGGTGCAAGAGGAAAGGGCTTCAACATCGCTATGCACACTCTTGACGGTGGACGTATCGGTATCGCTGCTCAGGCTCTTGGTATCGCTGAGGGCGCTCTTGACAGAACAGTTGAGTATGTAAAAGAGAGAAAGCAGTTCGGCAGAGCAATCGGCGCTTTCCAGAACACACAGTTCCAGCTTGCTAACATGGCTACACAGTGCGAGGCAGCAAGACTCCTTGTATATCAGGCTGCAGATGCTAAGAAGAACCAGGCTTACTACGGCGTAGAGGCTGCTAAGGCTAAGTTGTTCGCAGCAGAAGTTGCTATGGATGTTACTACCAAGGCTGTACAGCTCCATGGTGGTTACGGTTACATCAGAGAGTACGAAGTTGAGCGTATGATGCGTGACGCTAAGATCACAGAGATCTACGAGGGAACATCCGAAGTTCAGAGAATGGTTATCTCTGGAGCTCTTTTGAAGTAATTATTTGACGAAAAATATAAGGAGAAAAGAATAATGAAAATTGTTGTTTGCATTAAGCAGGTTCCCGATACAAAGGGCGGCGTTAAATTCAAACCCGATGGAACATTGGATAGAGGTGCTATGCTTGCAATCATGAATCCTGATGACAAAGCAGGACTTGAGGCAGCCCTCAGATTAAAAGATCAGTATGGCGCAGAGGTTACAGTTCTTACAATGGGACTTCCCAAGGCTGACGCTGTACTTAGAGAAGCATTTGCAATGGGTGCCGACAAGGCAATCCTTGTAACAGACAGAGTACTTGGTGGTGCCGACACATGGGCAACATCATCTACAATCGCAGGTGCTATCAGAAATCTTGAGTATGATCTCATCATCACAGGACGTCAGGCTATCGACGGAGATACAGCTCAGGTTGGACCTCAGATCTCTGAGCACCTTAACCTTCCTGTTATCTCATACGCAGAAGAGATCAAAGTTGACGAGAAGGCTAAGACTGTTGAAGTTAAGAGACAGTTCGAGGACAGATATCACATCGTTAAGGCTAAGATGCCTTGCCTTGTAACAGCTCTTTCAGAGCTTAACGAGCCCAGATATATGACTCCCGGCGGAATTTTCGATGCATTCGAGAAGGAAGTTACAGTATGGGGCAGAAATGACCTTAAGGACGTTGACGATTCAAACCTTGGTCTTAAGGGTTCACCTACACAGATCGCAAAGGCTTCAGATAAGGTTAAGAAGGGACAGGGCGAAAAGGTTGCTCCCGACTCAGTTGATGAGGCAGTTGATTATATCGTAGGTAAACTTACAGAGAAACACGTAATCTAATATTTATTAAAAGATAAGGAGAAGAGTCATGTCTTTAGAAGAATATAAAGGTGTATTTATATTTGCTCAGCAGGTAGACAATGAACTTTCAAGCATTGCACTTGAGCTTCTGGGCAAAGCAAAGAATCTTGCAGAAGATCTTGATGAGAAAAAAGTAACTGCTGTATTACTTGGTAGCGGTGTGAAGGGACTTTCAGACAAGCTTGCCGAGTATGGCGCAGACAGAGTAATCGTAGTAGACGATCCTGCTCTTAAAGATTACAGAACAGAGCCTTACACACACGCTCTTGCATCTGTTATTAACGAGTTTAAGCCTGAGATCCTTCTTGTAGGTGCTACAGCCATTGGTAGAGACCTTGGCCCCAGAGTATCTTCAAGAGTACATACAGGACTTACAGCTGACTGTACAAGTCTTGATATCGGTGATTTCCCGCTTAATGCTGTTCCCGGACAGGAGCAGAAGCACAAACAGCTTCTTATGACACGTCCTGCTTTCGGTGGAAACACAATCGCTACAATTGCATGCCCTGACTTCCGTCCTCAGATGGCTACGGTTCGTCCCGGTGTTATGCAGAAGATTGATCCTATCAAGGGCGCTAAGGCTGAGATAGTTGAGTTCAATCCCGGATTCGAAGAGAACAACTGCTATACAGAGATCCTTAAGATCGTTAAGGAGGCTTCAAGCGTAGCTGATATCCAGGGAGCTAAGATCCTTGTATCAGGCGGACGTGGAGTTGGTTCAGCAGAGAACTTCAAGCTTCTTGATGATCTTGCAGAGGCACTTGGCGGAACAGTTTCCTGCTCACGTGCAGTTGTAGATTCAGGCTGGAAGCCCAAGGATCTTCAGGTTGGACAGACAGGTAAGACAGTTCGTCCCGCACTTTACTTTGCTATCGGTATTTCAGGTGCTATCCAGCACGTAGCAGGTATGGAAGAGTCAGACATCATCATCGCTATCAACAAGGATGAGAATGCTCCTATCTTTGATGTAGCTGATTATGGTGTAGTAGGAGATCTTAACAAGATCGTTCCCGCTCTTACAAAGAAGATCAAAGAATCTCTTGCAGCAAAAAAGTAATCACTTAGCGTGATTTTTATAGCGCCGCAATCCCCCTAGGGGGGTTGCGGCGATATTTTTCTATAACTATACTTTTGATGAGATTAAAACTAAACTCAGAAAAGTATTTGGAGGAAAAATATCATGCATATGGCGGATGCTTTAATTGCTCCTGCGGTTGCCGGAACAATGTATGTTTTATCTACGGGAGCGGCAGGCGTTTCTGTAAAGAAAGTAAGAGAGGAAAGCGACGAATCCAAGATTCCTGTAATGGGCGTCATGGGAGCCTTTGTGTTCGCAACACAGATGCTTAATTTCACTATTCCCGGAACAGGTTCTTCGGGACATCTTTGCGGAGGAATGATGCTTTCCGCACTTTTGGGACCCTATGCGGGATTCCTTACTATGATAGGAGTACTTCTGGTCCAGTGTCTTTTGTTTGCTGACGGCGGACTTATGGCGCTGGGATGTAATGTTTGGAATATGGCTTTTTACGGGTGCTTTATAGGAGCATTGCTCATATGGCGTCCGATAATGAAGAAAGGAGCTTCGAGAGCCAAGATAATTCTCGCATCGATATTGGGATGCGTTCTTACCTTGCAGCTTGGTGCATTCTCGGTTACACTTGAAACATTGATATCGGGAATTACGGAGCTTCCGTTTTCGACTTTTGTAGCAACAATGCAGCCGATTCACCTTGCTATCGGCTTTGTTGAAGGACTTATTACATCAGCAGTTCTTATTTTTATATATGAAGCAAGACCTGAGCTTCTTTGGGGCGTTGGCGAGGCTTCGGAAAAGAAGGAAGCAAAGTTATCCTTAAAGAAAACAATCATAGTATTGGCAGTGGCAGCGCTTATCTGCGGAGGATTTGTATCACTTTATGCATCGGCATTCCCTGACGGACTTGAATGGTCTATGGAGCAGGTTGCCGGAACATCAGAGCTTGAGGCGGAAGGAACGGTATATGAGACTGCGGAATCCATTCAGGAGACGACATCTCTTTTACCCGACTATGCATTCCCTGACAGTGAAGCAGCCGTAGGAACAAGCTTCTCCGGCATAGTGGGAGCTATCCTTGTTGCAACACTTTCAGCTGTATTCTGCTATGTTTTCAGATTCTTTAGGAAAAAGACAGAGACTAAAACAGCTTAATGAATTCAATTGAAAAAAGACTTGTTGAATTAAATAAACTTCAGGATCTTCAGCAGCGTTCCCATTGGATGAATAACCTTCATCCTTTGGGGAAGCTGCTTATTAGCGTTATATATATTTTTCTGGTCACATCAGTCGGAAAGTATGAGATTGTTCCGCTGATTCTTTTGTCTGTATATATTATCTTTACTTATATCATAGGTGAGCTCTCTTTTAGAGAGGGAATCTATAGAATGCGATTGATCCTTCCGCTGGTTCTTTTTGTGGGAATATTTAATCCATTCCTGGATAAGAATACGGTTATGATCGCGGGATATTCGGTAAGCGGCGGAATGGTCTCGATGCTTACTCTTATGATAAAAGGCCTGTACACCGTGCTGGCGGTATATGCGCTCATAGCAACAACATCCATAGACGATATCTGCTACGCACTAAGAACGGTCAAAGTTCCCAAGATAATTGTAATTGTCATAATGCTGATATATAGGTACATTGATGTTATGTCGAACGAAGCGGACAGGATATATACAGCTTACAGGCTTAGAGCTCCGGGGCAAAAAGGAATAGAATACAGATCGTGGGGAACGCTCGTCGGACAGTGGCTTCTTCGAAGCATGGATAAAGCGAGGATTGTGTATGAGAGCATGCACCTTCGCGGATTCAAAGGAGATTTCATTCCCAAGAAAAAGGGAGTAAAAAAGATCGACGTTATCTATCCGATAGTGTGGGTGCTTATACTTTTGTTTATTAGATTTTATGCGGGAAGAGGTGTTTTATGAAGACCGGAGTAAGCGGAGAACTTCTGAATATTTCAGGACTTAGTTTTTCATATGAAAAAGATTCTATTGTTTTAAAAGACATTTCTTTTACCGCGAATTACGGTGAAAGTATCGGGCTTGTCGGCGCAAACGGAATAGGAAAATCCACACTCATGAAATTGATGGTGGGTCTGTTTCTTGATTATACAGGTGATATAACGGTTGCCGGGCATAAGATGAACAAAAAGAATCTGGATCACATAAGAGAACACATCGGATATGTTTTTCAGGATTCCGACAGCCAGCTCTTTTTAACAACAGTCGAAGACGACGTGGCTTTCGGGCCTCGTAATTACGGGCTTTCGGAAGAAGAGGTGGAAGAAAGAGTTTCCGAAGCTTTAAGACTTGTCGGAATAGAGAATCTTAGAGATAATAAGACGTACAAATTATCGGGCGGAGAAAAGAAACTTGCATCAATTGCTACGATTCTTTCGATGAAACCTGATATAATAATCATGGATGAGCCTTCAGTGGCCTTGGATCCGAGGAACAGAAGAAATCTGATTCTGGTTTTAAAGGGCATCGGCGGACTTAAGATAATTGCATCGCATGATCTTGATTTTGTCAGTAAGACCTGTGATAGAACGATTCTTTTGGACAATGGAACGATTGTCGCGGACGGAAGGACTGAAGATGTCCTTGGAAACAGTGAACTACTAGAGGCTCACGGCCTTTAATGAGAAATTGTGTTCACACAAATACGTTGAGCACTAATCATTAAAGTGATAAAATAATAATTGGTATAGTGTATAAAATCGGAGGTAAGAATGGCTAGAAAAGTAGTACTTGCAGGTGCCTGCAGAACAGCAATAGGAACAATGGGAGGTGCACTCAGCACAACACCCGCTCCGGCACTCGGAACAATTGTAATCAAGGAAGCATTAAATCGCGCGGGAGTTAAACCCGAGCAGGTTGATGAAGTATATATGGGATGCGTTATCCAGGCAGGACTTGGACAGAATCCCGCAAGACAGGCTGCATTAAATGCAGGAATACCCGTAGAAGTTCCCGCAACAACAATCAACGTACTTTGCGGATCGGGACTTCATTGTGTAAACCTTGCAGCTAAGCTTATTTCTATGGGCGACGCTGATATCATCGTAGCAGGCGGTATGGAGAATATGTCAATGGCTCCTTATCTTATGCAGCAGGGACGTTACGGATATCGTATGGGCTCCGGAGAGCTTCAGGATGCTATGATCAAGGACGCACTCACAGATGCTTTCGGTGGATATCACATGGGTATCACAGCCGAGAATATTGCGGAGCAGTGGCATCTTACTAGAGAGCAACTCGACGAGTTTGCGGCTTGGTCTCAGAACAAAGCTGAGAAGGCTATTGCCGACGGCAAGTTCAAGGAAGAGATCGTTCCCGTAGAGATCAAGAAAAAGAAAGAGACAATTATTTTTGATACGGATGAAGGCCCCAGAAGCGGAGTAACTGCAGAGGGAATCTCACATCTTAAGCCCGCGTTCAAAAAAGACGGTATGGTTACGGCAGCCAATTCATCAGGAATCAATGATGCTGCTTCAGCTATCATCGTAATGAGTGAAGAGAAGGCAAAAGAGCTTGGAGTAAAGCCGCTCGGAACATGGATCGCAGGTGAGCTTGCAGGCGTAGAGCCCAGCATCATGGGTATCGGACCTGTAGCTGCTACCAATAAAGTAATGAAAAAAGCAGGATATTCAATCGGAGACTTTGATCTTATCGAGGCTAACGAGGCATTTGCCGCACAGTCTGTAGCTGTACAGCACGATCTTGGATTCTCCAATGATGTTCTTAATGTAAACGGTGGTGCTATCGCACTCGGACATCCCGTTGGATGCTCAGGAAACAGAATTCTTGTTTCTCTTCTTTATGAGATGCAGAGAAGAGATGCCAAAAAAGGACTTGCAACATTGTGTGTAGGCGGTGGAATGGGCTGCGCAGCAATTGTAGAAAAATACAGCAATTAATATATCCCTATTTTAGGAGGATTTATGGCAGAACGCTCAATCCTTGTCGTTGATGATAACGAGATCAACAGAGGAATACTGGGAGAAATATTCAAAGATAAATATAATATCCTTGAAGCCGGAGATGGCGTGCAAGCTATGAAGATGATTGAGGAAAACAAGGACAATCTTGCCGCTGTTTTGCTCGATATCATTATGCCTGAAATGGATGGCTATGCGGTTTTGGAAGCAATGGCGCAAAAGGATAATCTCAATGAGACTATTCCCGTTCTCATGATAACGGCGGACACTTCTACGGAAGCTGAACGTACAAGCTACCAGTACGGAGCGGCTGACGTTGTTCACAAGCCTTTTGATCCTGTTATCGTAAACAGGAGAGTGTCTAGAACGGTTGAACTTTTCGACCGCAAGAATAATCTTGAGAAGCAGACTGACGATCAGACGAGAGTCTTAAAGAAACAGTTTATCTATCTCAAAAAGCAGGAAGAAAAGCTTCGTTACAGCAATGAAAAAGTTATAGATACCATTGCGACTATCGTTGAGTTCAGGAATATGGAGTCAGGTTATCATCTTAAGAGGATCAAGGGCTTTGTAAGAATTCTTGCCCTTACCGCAATGAATAACTACCCCAAGGTTGGGCTTACTCCTCATCTGATAGACGTTATCACGCAGGCATCGGCTATGCATGATATAGGTAAGATATCTGTTCCGGATTCCATTCTTTTGAAACCCGGAAGACTTACAAACGAAGAATTTGAGGTAATGAAGTCTCACACTACAAGGGGCTGCGAAGTAATAGAGATGCTCAAGGATATTCAGGACAAGGAGTACTATGAGATGTGTCTTGATATATGCAGGCATCATCATGAGAGATATGACGGTGGCGGATATCCCGACGGACTCGTAGGAGAAGACAATTCGATCGGTGCTCAGCTTACGGCTCTTGCCGATGTATATGACGCACTTGTAAGTGATCGTGTTTATAAATCTGCTTATCCTGTTGATAAGGCTTATGAGATGATAAAGAACGGCGAGTGCGGAGTCTTTTCACCTACATTACTTGCGTGCTTTGAGTTTGCAAGACCTGATATGGAGAAGCTTGTAGCTCAGACCAAAGCAGCTGAAGCTGCTATGAAGGGAAGCTATTCTCCGTACAGTAGCTGACAGTAAACGCGCACATCGCGCAAACAATAATAATGTGTTGACAACTTCGCCTGCGGTGCATATAATATACTTTGTTGCCGCAGGCGACATTATGTGAGTGTAGCTCAGCTGGATAGAGCGTCTGGCTACGGACCAGAAGGTCGCGAGTTCGAATCTTGTCACTCACATCTAAGCTAAGAGAGAGCAGATTGCTGTTCTCTCTTTTTTATTATGTGATAGGAAATATGGTATACTTTTAACTATGAGAAAATTTGAACTGATAGCCCCGTGCCATTTCGGACTGGAGGCAGTACTTAAAAAAGAAATAATAGATCTCGGATACGATATAACAGAGGTTTCCGACGGTAGGATCACCTTTGCGGGAGACCCGGACGCGGTATGCCGTGCCAATATTGGGTTGAGAACTGCCGAGAGGATACTTATAAAGGTAGGAAGCTTTAGAGCGCAGTCTTTTGAAGAACTTTTCCAGGGGGTAAAAGAACTCCCGTGGGAAGAATACATTCCCGAAAGAGGTAAGTTCTGGGTTAAAAAGGCATCAAGTGTTAAGAGTAAGCTCTTTAGCCCTTCCGATATTCAGTCAATTGTAAAAAAAGCCATTGTTGAGCGAATGAAGCAGAGCTACCACACCGATTGGTTTAAGGAGGATGCCGAGAGCTATCCAATCAGAGTCTTTTTGATGAAAGACGAAGTGACGGTGGCGCTTGATACGACCGGAGATTCACTTCATAAAAGAGGTTACAGAAAGCTTGAGTCCAAGGCTCCCATAGCGGAGAATCTTGCGGCTGCGCTTATCATGCTTACACCATGGCACGGAGACAGGATCTTGGTTGATCCTTTCTGCGGAAGCGGAACTATTCCTATCGAGGCGGCTATGATGGCTGCGCACATCGCGCCCGGCATGAACAGGCATTTTACAGCCGAGGCTTGGACGCATATCATTACGCCTCAGAACTGGCAGGATGTAAGAGATGAGTGCAGGGATGAGATCATAACCGATATTGATACCGATATTCAGGGATATGACCTTGATCCGGCAATGGTTGATATAGCAAGGATAAACGCGGCTAAGGCAGGCGTTGAGAATATGATCCACTTCCAGGCGAGGGATATAGCGGATCTCAGTCACAGGAAGAAATACGGCTTTATCATAACAAACCCTCCGTACGGCGAAAGAATCGGTGAAGGGGGCGAGCTTCCTGCGCTTTATAAGACAATCGGCGAGCGATACAAGAGCCTTGATTCGTGGTCAATGTATCTTATCAGCGGATATGAGCAGGCGGAAAAGTATATCGGAAGGAAAGCCGATAAGAATCGAAAGATATATAACGGAATGTTGAAGACATATTTTTATCAGTTCATGGGGCCCAAGCCACCAAGAAGAAGCGAGTGATAAGCTATGGATAATGCAGCGATGAAAAGGTTTGCCATAAAGGCGACGGTATTCGGCGTTATATCCATTGCGGTCATGCTTCAGAGATCGGCTACCAAGCACATTATGATAACCGATGCGTCAGGTGTGACGATTGACCGCGGAACTGCCAAGGATGCCTATAAGATACTTGTTGACAGGAATGTTTCGGATTCTCAAAAAGGAAAGCTTACGATTCCTCTTTCTAAGAGTGTAAGCTCCGATGATATCGTGCTTGAGGACGGATACATGGATCACGAGCTTTTGATACACATCGACAGCAGGGAGGAAGGTTTCTACCTGGATAATGCTGTGGTGACGGATCTGGATATCTTTGAAAGTGCGATATGCTACAAAGAGAACGATACGGGCAGTGTATGCCTTGATTTTAAGCTGGATGACTTTTATGTCAATGAAAGCTCACTCACAGAGTCAAACACTATAGAGATTGAGTTTGCAAGGCCTTCGCGGAAATATGATAAGATAGTTCTGGTCAATCCTGTTTATGACGGAGAAAGCAAGGAAAGTACATCGAATACTTCCTCTTCGGACGCTGCACTTGATGTTGCTATGACACTTAAGGAGCTTTCTGAAAAAGACAGTGATAATAATATCAAATTCTTTTTTACAAGAACGGCAGATGTTGCCGCCACCGAGCAGAAAAGAATTGATGCGATAAAGGCTTCGGAAGCAGATCTGGTCGTTGAGATCGGAACAGGCAGAGATTATGCGGAAGAGGGTGTTATCTCCAGGTACAACGATATCTTTTTTACCAGAGGATTAAACAACGCTGCATTTGCGGATAAGCTTGAAAGAAACTGCGCCAAAAAAACAGGTGCGAAAGCCATAGGTATATTCGCCCTCGAGGATGACGACAGATTCTTGATGGAATCGACCGTCCCGGGAGCTAGGATAGAAGTCGGATCCATGGACAGCAAGTTCCTTGAATCCGCAGGATATAAGAAAAAAGCTGCAGAAGGCATATATGATGCCGTTTTGGAAGCATTTGAGGAGATGGAATGAGAATAGTATTTGCGACCGGAAATGAAGGAAAAATGAGAGAAATACGTGGGATTTTGGGCGGACTTGGAGCAGAGATCCTTTCGATGAAAGAGGCCGGTGTTGACGGAGATATAGAGGAAAACGGCACGACTTTTTCAGAAAATTCAATGATAAAAGCTAGGGGAGTGTACGAGCTTATTAAAAATGCGGATGCCAAGGCAGCGCAGGAGACTATAGTTCTTGCAGATGATTCGGGACTTGAGGTTGACTATCTCAATAAAGAGCCCGGTATCTATTCGGCCAGATATATGGGAAGAGATACTTCCTATACCGAGAAGAACAACAATATTATCGAAAGACTAAACGGAGTGCCGGATGAGAAGCGCACAGCCAGATTCGTATGCGCGATATCAGCGGTTTTACCCGGAGGAAAAGAACTGTCTACAATAGGCAACATGGAAGGCATAATCGGCCACAAAATCGCCGGAACAGGCGGATTTGGATATGATCCGATATTCTTTCTTCCGCAGTACGGAAAGACAAGCGCAGAGATATCTGCTGATGAAAAGAATGCCATAAGCCACAGAGGAAAAGCACTTAGAGAGATGGCTGAGCTTTTGAAGGCGGAGCTTGCTTAAGATCCTTAACGGGAGAACGGTATGCACAAGTATTTGATGGTGAGTGATACTCACGGAAGAGATGACAATTTTTATAAGGTCCTTGATATAGAGGAGAATCTTGACGGGATAATCCATTGCGGCGATTTTGAAGGCTCAGAGGGCAAGTTTGCCATCGCCGCAGACTGTCCGGTGTATTTCGTATCCGGCAATAACGACTTTTTCTCTACGCTTAAGAGAGAGCTTGATTTTACGCTGGATGGGCACAGAGTATTCCTAACACACGGGCATATGTACCTTGTATCCATGGATCTTGAGAATATCAGAGCTGAAGGTTTGTCGCGCGGAGCGGAGATAATATGCTTTGGGCATACACATAAGCCTGTAGCCAAGACTATGGGCGGAGTTTACGTCTTTAACCCCGGAAGTTTGTCTTATCCGAGACAGGAGGGAAGGAGACCGAGTTACATCATCCTAACCATAGACGGAGACCGAATTGACGCTGAAATCAAATATTTATAATTGATAAAATAGTTGTTGACAAGCTATCGAGAATCATTATATAATAAATCTCGCGTTACGGCTTAAGCCACAACGGCGAAAGAGACGGGGTGTGGCTCAGCTTGGCTAGAGCACCTGCTTTGGGAGCAGGGGGTCGCAGGTTCGAATCCTGTCACCCCGATTAGGAAGCCACCGTATCGCAGACAGAATACACGCGGGTGTAGTTCAATGGTAGAACACTAGCCTTCCAAGCTAGATACGTGGGTTCGATTCCCATCACCCGCTTGCGCAGAACACTTGGCGAGGTTCTTTCGAGCCTAGTGTGAGCCATGGGTGAACACTTAACGAGGCGCAGCCGAGTTTAGTGAGAATCCCAATGCAGAGCAAGCATTGCTCTTTTACCGTGTGTCCGTAGCTCAGCTGGATAGAGCAACGGCCTTCTAAGCCGTGGGTCGGGGGTTCGAATCCCTTCGGGCACACTTCTTTTTTATTAAACAGGGAGCATTATATGTTTCCAAATTGAACACATGACATTGCAGTAAACCATGTGTGACCATACATGGTGGCTATAGCGTAGTTGGTTAACGCGCCAGATTGTGGTTCTGGAGACCGAGGGTTCGAGTCCCTCTAGCCACCCGCTTGTAATTGCTACAGCGGAATATGCTACTATGCTTTTACAACATTGGGCTATCGCCAAGTGGTAAGGCACAGCACTTTGACTGCTGCATACGAGGGTTCGAATCCCGCTAGCCCAGTTAGCGTCGAATCTCGTCGCGCAATTGCATAATATATGGGATATTAGCTCAGGTGGTAGAGCACTTGACTTTTAATCAAGTTGTCGGGGGTTCGAATCCCCCATGTCTCATGATTTAACGCTCGATCTTATGATCGGGCGTTTTTGTTTAATGGGAAATTGATCCCTATTACATAAAAAAGCCTTGAGAACATTATGTTCTCAAGGCTTTTATGCTATATTCAGCTACTGATCATTTAAGATCATCAGCGATATCGATGTTGATGCCTGTGATACCAACTACAGCGCCGCCCTTAGCCTCAGATGAATCAGGATGAGGAAGGAGCCACTTGTTTGTAGCTGTAAGAAGAGCATCTTCCTTATTTGCAGGCTTGAAATCAGGCTTTCCTACGTTTGTTCCCTTAGGAAGTCCTACGAGAACCTGGAAACCGGAATCCTTGCTTGCCTGACAAGGAGCATAGTGAAGTGCTGTTGCGTATACCTCGATCATAACTCCCTTAGGGCAAAGAAATGCTTTTACTTTGCTTGAATCGATCATGTGGTCTACGATCTCTTCTCTTTTTGCAAGAAGAAGGATGAAATCTGTAGTTCCCATGTTGATCTCGCTTGAACGATGATACTCAAGGCAGTTGAGCTTTGTGTTGTGTCCGTTGCACCATCCGAACTGCATGGGTGATCCGCCGAAAAGGCTGTTTGTGATGACATCTGCAGCAGGAAGTGACTGAAGAGCGGGCTCCTCAGCAACATAATCTGTGCCCTCCGGGATAGGAGTCTTATCTCTTAAAGCCTCCATGATCTGCTTCTTTTCTTCTTCGTAACCCTCGATGATCCTTCCGTAGTTTGTAAACTCGGGATCAGTAACATTATATATTTTCATGCTTTCTCCTTTCAGACCGCTGTCTGTGCGGTGTTGTTTCAGTAAATAAAATTATGAGAATGCTTCTCATTTATCCATTGTACCAAAAGAAGAAAGAAAGCACTAACTACTTTATGACTTAAATATCTCAGTTTTTGCGCTTCGTTATGCCGCGTTTTTGATGCGCTTTTTTGTAAAGTAAAGGTAGTAAATTAGGAACAGTATGGAAGTTACGATCCACGTGATGGGATAGCTGGCTTCGACCGTTTCAACCGTCTTGAATATAGGGAAGGCCGTTAATATCCATATAACACGAAGTGCGCATATTCCGCTGAGCGTAATTATCATTGGAATCAGTGCCGAACCCATGGCTCTGAGTACACCTGAGAATATCTCAACAGATATGTACGTTACATAGAAAGGAACCAGGAATCTGACCATCTGAATTCCGATCCGGATGACTTCGGCGCTGTCTTTAATAAATATCCTAAGCAGTATCTCACTGTAAAAATACATAACTGTGCTTAGCGGTATGGTAATAAGAAGAGCAATGACAAAGGCGTATCCCGTACTCTTTTTTACACGGTCGTATTTGCCGGCTCCGAAATTCTGCCCCGCAAAGGTTGTAACGGAAGTTCCGATCGCATTTACAGCCATCCAGAATACAACATCAATCTTGCCGTAGGCTGCCCACGCAGCGGTATAATCAATTCCGAGTTCGTTGATCGAAGTCTGTATAAGTGCATTTGAAAAAGTGTACATTGTTGACTGAAAGCCTGCCGGAAGCCCTATCCTGATTATCTTGGTGAACATTTGTCTGTCAAAGCGGATCTTGTGCAAGGTCAGCTTATAAATATCATTGCTCCTTATTAGCATTGTAACGACAATAACGGCGCTAAGGAGCTGGCATAGTATAGTTGCAACGGCAACGCCGATAACGCCCATTTTGACGCTCATATAGCCCATTTTAAGGACAACAACGAAGAACAGGTCAAGACCTACGTTGGTAAAGCAGCTGATTATAAGAACTATAAGCGGTCTTTTGGAATCGCCTACGGCTCTTAAGATACCGGCTCCCATGTTGTAGACAAGGTTTGCGGTCATACCCAGGAAAAAGATCCTTAGATAAACGATAGAAGGCTCTTTTATTCGTTCTGAGGTCTTCATAAGCGAGATGACATTTGGGGTGATAGCAAAGCCGACAATCGTTATTATAATGCCGCCGGCGATTGCAATTGCCATGGCGGTATGAACGGCTTTTTCAACCTCTTTTTCCTGCTTGGCACCGAAAAACTGAGCGATGACAACGGTTGCTCCCGAAGACAGTCCCATAAAAAAGCCTACGAATATATTTACGATAGTTGCTGCCGATCCGCCAACAGCTGCCAGTCCGTCCGGGCCTACAACGTTACCTACTATAACGGCATCGACCGTATTGTAAAATTGTTGAAAAAAAGCGCCAACCAAAAGGGTTACGAAATAGACAAGCATCCCCTTAAAAATAGGGCCTTGAGTTATCTGATTGTTATTAGATTTTTTCATAAAAGAAATCTCCCCGACTCATTGAAAAAACAATGGTGTCTGTAATAAAGAATTGTAACAAAAAAGTGGAAAGCTGTATATATGCTTTCCACTTTACTGCGGATGACAGGACTTGAACCTGCACGTCGGAGACACTAGAACCTAAATCTAGCGCGTCTGCCAATTCCGCCACATCCGCTCATTGTCGCCCTTTCGGGCGACAACATATTTGATTATACATAGATTGAACTATGTTTGCAACTGAAATTAAAGCTTTTTAGTTACCTGCGGCAACATCCTCAGGGATAGGTGCGGGTGCAGGTTGTCCGGGGGGTCCGGGCGGTGCCGGAGGAGCTCCGTTGGGATCTCCGCCTTCTGCGGCTTGAGCAGCGGCTGCTTCTGCGGCTCTTCGCTCCATTTCGGCTCTTTCACCTGCGAGTATACCGTCTATACCATCTTGCTGCATAAACTCAGGCGTGTGGTGACAAGTGTTCGGAACTTGAACCGTGTTACCTTCTTCATCAGTTGTTGTAGTATATGCAGAGTTATCTTGAACGCCATTTACATACAGCCTTGCAACTTCCGGTGGAGGAGCAGGGTGAGTTGCAACAACACCCTGAGTCTTAAACGGACACCATTCTGAAGCGGGACGACCATCGAAAGCACATATCTCGCCCTGATAGTGAACATCACAGGTTTCCGTAGGCTCTGTACCTTCTACAAACAACTCGGTAGTGAGTGTTCCGTCGCAAACGCCGGGAATAGGAAGCTTTCCGGATTCGGAGCAAACGGTTGCTTTAACCAAGCCTGATGAAGGCTGAGGGAAATCTGATGAAGGAAGATCTTTGTGAATCTCTTCCATTACAGCTCTCCACATCTCCTTAGAAAAGTTCTTTTCTTTTGAAGATTTAAGCTTTTCATTATTATCAAAGCCGGTCCAAGTAGTTGCGGTGTAATAGTTTGTATAACCTGCGAACCATACATCGTTATAATCGGTTGTTGTACCCGTCTTACCTGCTATAGGAGTAGTTCCGAAATTAACTGAAGTACCGGTACCTTGAGATCCCGATACAACGCCTTTCATTGCGTCGGTAAGTATGTATGCGGCTGCCTCTGATATTACACGTGTGGATTCGGGAGCTTCATTATCAAGAAGAACCTCATATCCGCCGTTCTTATCAGGCTGTAATACCTTTGTATAAAGCTTAGGCTTAATATATTCACCGCCGTTAGCAATAGTAGCAAAGCCGGCATTAAGTTCAACGTTAAGGACACCTTTGGTAAGTCCTCCGAGAGCGGTTGCAAGGTGAATATCGTTGACGGCTTTATCACCCTTATAGCCTTCTTCTCCGACTATTGTAGTGAAGCCTAATTTCTTAAGATATTCATATCCCAGCTCAGGTGTTACAACTGCATACATCTGAACTGTCGGAACGTTCGCGGATCTTGCGATCGCACGTCTTGCAGTGTACCATTCACCGTTTGAGGATCCCCACCAGTCTCTTACAACTTTTCCGCCGGGGGAGTATGCCGTAGGAACATCCTGGAATACAGAAGCAAGTGTGATTTTACCGCTGTCGATACCGGGGAGATAAGTTGACATGATCTTAAATGTAGATCCCGGCTGTCTCGGAGAAGCGGTTGCTCTGTTGAAAGCTCTGTTATCTTCCTTTTCACCTCTTCCTCCGATGATAGCAACTACATGACCTGTATGTTGATCCTCAATGGTCAGCGATACCTGAGGCTGAGGAATAATTCTTACGTGAGGATCACCTACTACTTCATCGCCTTCTTCAACTACACATTCCTGGTAATAATCAGCACAGTCCTGTGCAGCTTCTCTTGAGTCAAAGAGTCTGTTAAAGCCTTTGCTTGTATATGGAGTATCATGTGATTCATCTTTGAAGTAAACTTCAAGCATTTCAGAACTGTAATTCTGAGTAGAGCCATCTGCCTTCTGTACTGTAAGAGCATAGTTAAGAAGATATTTGGTTCCCGCAGGATAGATCTCTTCGTTTGCATATACTCTGTCGCAGATCTCCTGAATATGAGGATCCTGTGTTGAAAGGATCTTAAGACCGCCGCTGTACAATTTGGCTGTAGCCTGCTCTTTGGTCATTCCAAGCTTATCCTGGAAATCCTTAAGGAGCTGATCGATAAGAGCATCATCAAACCAGGTATTAACCGCGTTGTCTTCATTAGATTCTTCGTTTACGGTCTGAATACGTGAATAAACATCGTCGGCCTTGGCCTGATCGTATTCAACCTGAGTGATATAACCCTGTTCAACCATTTTTTGAAGAACGATCTGTCTTCTTACGGCGTTATTATCCGGGTTGTTGATAGGATTGTATCTTGTGGGAGCAGAGGTAATAGCTGCAATTACAGCACACTCAGAAAGAGTGAGCTCTTCCGCGTGCTTATTAAAATATCTTCTTGCTGCCGCCTCAACACCCAGACAGTTCTGGCTAAGGTTGATCGTATTTAAGTATTCGGTAAGAATCTCATCTTTGCTATATTCTTTCTCAATCTGCATAGCAAGATATTGTTCCTGAATCTTACGTTTTCCTTTTTGAAGAAGATTGGTCTCTGTAACCCAATCCGTAAATACGTTATTCTTAATGAGCTGCTGAGTAATGGTACTCGCACCCTGTGAAGCATTACCGGAAGTAATTACCTTAAAGCCGGCACGAATGATACCTTGAATATCAATACCGTTATGCTCGTAGAATCTTTCATCCTCGATCGCAACAAAAGCGTGTGCCAGATCGTCGGGAATCTGCTCCCTGCCGATTGGAATTCTGTTGGAATCTTTTGCTACAAGCTTACGAGTGGCATTACCGTCTTTATCGTAAACAAAAGTAGACATTCCCTTCGGAGAAACGTCGATATCACCAACATCGGGAGCAGTATCCTTGATGCCGTTAAACATACCTATGCCGGCACTTGCTCCAATGATCATTACTCCTATTACTGCTGCCAAGAGGAAACAAAATCCGAAAAGACTGAACTTTTTTCCCCATCTATTGGTACCTGAACTGATGGCTTTCGCCTGATTCACGATACCTCTCTTTCCATAGTTCATATGATAACCTCTCTGTAAATCCAATTTAACTTGGTAATTATACCATGAAATCCACATATAATAAAGAAATGAGAACAAATATGATATACTGATACCTATGAGCGAGATAAAATCCTATAAAATCACAACTAAAGACGGCACGGGAGAGATCGTTGAAAAGAAATCGCGATTCATAGCGCACGTATTCGGAGTTAAGTCGGTTTCCGAGGCGGAAGAGAAGATCGCAGAGGTTTCCAAGAAGTATTGGGATGCGCGTCACAACTGCTACGCCTATGTTATAGGAAAGAACAGTGAGAACACGAGATGTAGCGATAACGGTGAGCCTTCCGGAACGGCCGGCAAACCGATATTGGAAGTTATAACGGGCGCAGGGCTTACGGATACACTCATTATCGTGACCAGATATTTCGGCGGAGTGCTTCTTGGAACGGGCGGACTTGTAAGAGCCTACACACAGGCGGCACAAGCAGGGATCGCGGCATCCGAAGTAGGAGAGATGATATACTCGCAGCTACTTACTCTCGAGGTCGATTACAATATGATAAATAACGTTCAGTATTATCTAACGCAGAACGATATCAAGATAAATGAACCTAGATATGCCGAAAACGTACAGTATGATATCTGTGTAAAAGAAGAGGATGCTGATAGGATAAAAGACGGCCTCACGCAGAAGTGCGAAGGAAGAATAAAGATAACAGAAGGAGATAAAGGATATTATATCTTCTGACAAAGATGAATATAAAAAACACGTGGAAGGATCAATCTTTCCACGTGTTTAATTTTTTACTGTTGTTTGTTTTTGAAACCGGCTCTTTTTCTCAGAGTGGGATCGAGGATTCTCTTACGGATACGAAGGCTTGTAGGTGTAACCTCCAAAAGCTCGTCGTTATCAATAAACTCGATTGCCTGCTCAAGAGACATGATCTTAGGCGGAACAAGACGAAGTGCTTCATCCGATGAAGAAGTTCTTGTATTGGTAAGATGCTTGGTCTTACATACGTTAACCTCAACGTCCTCAGTCTTACCGCTGGTACCGATTACCATTCCTGAGTAAACCTTGTCGCCTGTCTTTATGAAGAGCTGTCCTCTGTCCTGAGCATTGAAAAGACCGTATGCTGTAGCTACGCCTGTCTCGAAAGCGATAAGAGAACCTGTTTTTCTGTAGTTCATATCTCCCTTGTAAGGAGCATATCCGTCAAAAATAGTATTGATGATACCGTTACCCTTGGTGTCGGTCATGAATTCGCCTCTGTAACCGATAAGTCCGCGGGAAGGAATGTTGAACTCGATACGAGTGTATCCGCCGTTTCCGGCACCCATGTTTACAAGCTCACCTTTTCTTTCGCCGAGCTTCTGGATAACACTTCCCGAGAATTCGTCGGGAACATCGATGTAGCACTTCTCCATAGGCTCAAGCTTTTTGCCGTTTTCATCTGTGTGATAGATAACCTCGGCCTTACTTACCGCAAACTCAAAGCCTTCACGTCTCATTGTCTCAATAAGAACGGAAAGGTGAAGCTCACCACGGCCTGAAACCTTGAAGGTTTCTGTTGTATCCGTGTCTTCGACACGAAGTGAAACGTCGGTGTTAAGCTCTTTATATAACCTGTCACGAAGGTGACGTGATGTAACGTATTTACCTTCCTGTCCCGCAAGAGGAGAGTCGTTTACTATAAAGTTCATTGAAATAGTGGGCTCTGAGATCTTCTGGAAAGGAATGGCGATCTGATTGTCAACAGAGCAAAGTGTATCACCGATCTTGAGATCTTCGATACCTGAGATGGCAACGATAGAACCGATTTTGGATTCCTGAACTTCAACTCTTCCGAGTCCGTCGTACTCATAAAGCTTACTGATCTTGGTCTTGATACGTCTCTCGGGCTCGTGGTGGTTAACAACAACAACCTCCTGGTTAACCTTAACTACGCCGTTATCAACCTTACCTACACCGATACGTCCAACGTACTCATTGTAGTCGATGGTGCTGATAAGAACCTGTGTGCTCGCCTCGGGGTCACCCACGGGAGCGGGAATATAGTTGATAATTGTATCAAGAAGGGGCTTCATATCTGTGCCCTGCTCGTCGACACTAAGTGAAGATGTTCCGGCCTTTGCGGAAGCAAACACGAAAGGACAGTCAAGCTGATTGTCGTCTGCACCAAGGTCCATAAGAAGCTCAAGAACCTCATCGATAACTTCGTTGGGACGAGCCTCGGGACGGTCGATCTTGTTGATACATACGATAACGGGAAGTCCAAGATCCATTGCTTTACCAAGAACGAACTTAGTCTGGGGCATGGGGCCTTCGAAAGCATCAACAACAAGGATAACACCGTTAACCATTTTGAGAACTCGCTCAACCTCTCCACCGAAGTCAGCGTGACCGGGAGTGTCAATGATATTGATCTTGATATCCTTATATGTAATTGCTGTATTCTTGGACATGATGGTAATTCCACGTTCTCTCTCGATATCGCCGGAATCCATAACTCTTTCCACAACGTCCTGACCTGTACGGAAAACACCGCTCTGCTTCAAAAGACCGTCTACGAGCGTTGTCTTACCGTGGTCAACGTGGGCGATAATTGCAACGTTTCTTACATCATTTCTCGTTTGCTTCATAAATAACTCCTTTATATAAGAAAAAACATATCGTTTACTTTTCAAACTAAAAAAGTATAACACGCGTTTTTTTCATATTCAATATAAAATTACTCAGAGAGATATCTTCTTATTGTAATGTATATTGTTGACATAGCATTCTCGCTGGTGTAGTATAGGTTAAGCAAGTTAGATAGAGGTTGCGTGTTTTATCAGTAGTTTTGCGGATGTGTCAGGCACAGGAGAAGCTAAGCGAAAGGAGAATACGCCGAAAGGGTCGGGGACCTGATAACCGAGGCCTTGGGTATGCAGTTAAGAGCTGCATAACTGTCATCATTAGGATGGGGCGCTATCAACATTTTTCTTTTATTATCAAAAGAGATTATGTTACCGACTCATTCTGAGTCGGTTTTTTTATCTAAACACGGATAAAAGCGTTCAGAACCTAGCCAAGAAGGAGGATTATATGGCTATATTTAAGGGAGCCGGCGTTGCGATCGCAACACCATTTAAAGACAACGGAGAAGTTAACTACGAGGAGTTTGGAAGACTCATTGAGTTCCAGATCGAGAACGGAACAGATGCCATCATCGTATGCGGAACTACAGGTGAGTCCGCAACAATGACAGAAGAAGAGCATATGGACGTTATCAAGTACTGTATCGACAAGGTTGCAAAGAGAATACCTGTCATCGCAGGAACAGGTTCCAATTGCACTGAGACAGCAATTCAGCTTTCCAAGCTTGCTCAGGAATACGGCGCTGACGGACTTCTTGTTGTTACACCTTACTACAACAAGGCGACTCAGAACGGACTTATTGCACATTTCACAGCTATTGCCAATGCTGTTGATATTCCTATCATTCTTTATAACGTACCCAGCAGAACAGGATGCAATATTCTTCCCGAGACAGCCGTTAAGCTCTGCAAGGAGAATAAGAACATCGTTGGTATCAAGGATGCTACAGGTAATATTTCTCAGACAACAAAGATGATGATGCTTGCTGAGGGTTGCATCGATCTCTATTCCGGAGAGGATGATGAGATCGTTCCCATTATGGCAGTTGGCGGTAAGGGTGTTATTTCTGTTCTTTCCAATATCGCACCCAGACAGACTCACGAGATCTGTGCTAAATGCTTTGAGGGTGACTATGAGACTGCCAGAGAGCTCCAGTTCAAGGCTTATCCACTTGTGAAAGCTCTTTTCTCTGAAGTTAATCCCATTCCCGTTAAGAGCGCACTTAAGCTTATCGGCTTCAATGCAGGCTCTCTTCGCCTTCCTCTTACAGAGATGGAGCCCGAGAATGTCCAGAAGCTCAAAGCTGAGATGAAGAAATACGGACTTATCTGAGATTGATTTTTGCCGGTCATACCGGTACTGAATAATGTTTATAAAGGTGGAAATGCAAGATGACTAAGATGATCATGCACGGCTGCAACGGCCGTATGGGTCGAGTTATCATCGACCTTGTCAAAGAAGATAATGATATAGAAGTAGTTGCAGGAATAGATGCTTTCGGCGAGAACAATTATGAGTTCCCCACATTCAAGAGCCTTTCCGACTGCAATGTGGACTGCGACGTTATTGTAGATTTTTCAAATGCTTCAGCAGTGGACGGACTTCTTGATTACTGCGTAGCTAAGAACGTACCTGTTGTTCTGTGCTCTACAGGACTTTCGGATGAGCAGCTTTCCAAGGTAAAAGATAGCTCGGCTAAGGTAGCTGTTCTTAAATCAGCAAATATGTCTGTCGGAATCAACGCTCTTCTTAAGGTGCTCAGCGAGGTATCTCCGTTGTTTGCGGCAGCAGGCTTTGATATTGAGATAGTAGAGAAGCATCACAACCAGAAACTTGATTCACCCAGCGGAACAGCTCTTGCACTTGCAGACAGCATCAACGAGTCTCTTTCCAATGAGTACGATTACGTATATGACAGAAGTCAGAGAAGAGAGAAGAGACCCAAGAAGGAGATAGGAATCTCTGCTGTCAGAGGTGGTACTATTGTAGGTGACCACGATGTTATTTTTGCGGGTCACGATGAGGTAGTAACTCTTTCTCACAGAGCATATTCAAGAGCGGTATTTGGAAAGGGCGCCATTGAGGCTGCCAAGTTCCTTGCAGGAAAACCTGCCGGAATGTATGATATGGCAGATGTACTTGCGTAAGGAGTTAAGCTATGAGATTCAGACCTTGTATTGATATTCACAACGGAAAAGTAAAGCAGATAGTAGGAAGTAGTTTGAGAGATGAAAAAGACTCTGCTTCCGAAAACTACGTATCAAGCAAGGATGCCGTCTTTTATGCAAGAATGTACAGAGAACACGGACTTACGGGAGGACATATTATCCTTCTTAACCCCGTGGGAAGTCCTTTTTACAACAATACCAAAAAGCAAGCAATCGAAGCACTTAATGCCTGTCCCGGTTTCCTTCAGATAGGAGGCGGTATCACTGCCGATAACGCAGCAGAGTTTATCGAAGCCGGAGCAACACATGTGATCGTGACATCTTATGTATTTAAGAACGGCAAGATCAGCTATACCAATCTGAAGAAACTGGTCAAGGCTGTAGGAAAAGAAAAGATTGTTCTGGATCTTTCATGTAAATTATCTGAAGGTAAGTATTATATAGTTACCGACAGATGGCAGAAGCTTACAGATGTTGAGCTATGCAAGGATACACTTGATGAACTTTCGCAGTACTGCGACGAATTCCTGGTACATGCTGCTGACGTGGAAGGTAAGCAAAATGGTATAGAAGAGAACGTTGCTAAGGTTCTCGGAGACTGGAGCAAGATACCCGTAACCTACGCCGGAGGCGCAAGGAGTATAGACGATATAAAGAAGCTTAATAAGATCGGTAACGGCAAGGTCGATGTTACCGTGGGAAGCGCACTGGAGCTCTTCGGTGGCAACCTCAAGCTTGAAGATGTTATTAATGCTTGTGCTGATTGATATTAAAGATTTATCGTTTTATTGAATAAATATAGAACGCAAAAGAGCCATCCGACATTTGTCGGATGGCTCTGATGATTAATCATTGTTACAATCTTGCGAATTCAAAATAAATCTATTTTAAATAAGGCACTTTGTAGTCTGATTAATTAAGCTTTAAATCTCGAATTAAAGCTTGTTTACGTTTACGGCCTGAGGTCCCTTTTCACCCTGGATTACATCATACTCTACAGAAGCGCCTTCCTCAAGAGACTTGAAACCTTCCATGTTGAGTCCTGAATAATGTACGAATACATCATTTCCAGCCTCGTCTGAGATGAAACCGTAACCCTTCTGGTTGTTGAACCACTTAACAGTACCTTTGTTCATTGTAATACCTCCACATAAAAATAAAAAAATAATCGTTCAGTTGTCTATGACAACAAATTTATAATATCAAACATATGTACAAAAGTAAAGCAGATAATATAAATCTTCCCCTATTTACTTTAAAAGTTTAGAGTGATAAAATGTTTATGTGTGAAAGTTTTATTAACGTAATATAGTTAATTTCACAAACCAAATTTGGAGGAAACGGCAGATATGAATAAAAAAATCAGAACAGATGCAGTAGATCACCTGTTTGACGCAATCTTATGCCTAAAGAATAAAGAGGAATGTTATAGCTTTTTTGAAGACTTGTGTACGGTAAACGAGCTCCTGTCTCTTTCACAGAGATTTGAGGTTGCTTCGATGCTCAGAGAGCATAAGACATATCTTGAGATTGCCGACAAGACAGGTGCTTCAACCGCAACTATCAGCAGAGTCAATCGCTCACTTAATTATGGCGATGACGGATATGAGTTGGTATTCGGAAGATTACAGGATTGAGCTAATAATTAACGCCGCTGTGGATATATTCCATAGCGGCGTTTTTTTATATTCTGATATCTTTATTATTTATCCTTGTTCTCATCGTCTGAAGAGTTTTCATCTGATGATTCTTTATCGGATGCCATTCTTTCTTTTGCAATCTCTGCAGAGCTCTTATCAAGGCCTGTCATATCGCATCTTCCCTGGAAGATAGCGTTTTCATCAATGATGATACCCTTACATGTGATATCTCCGATAACTTTACCGGTATCACTGATCTCAACCTTGCCCTGGGGTGCAGATACGTTTCCGTTTATCTCACCTGCGACATAGATGTTTACACCTGAAGCTGTGCCGATGATCTTGCCGGTCTGTCCGACTATGAGAGCACCGCTTATTGTAACGTTACCCTTGACTGTTCCGTCAATTCTTGTAGAGTCCTTCGTGGTAAGCGGACCGTCGATCACAGCACCGGGACCGATGATGGTTCCAACCTGTTCAAGTAATGTGCTCTCAGGTATGTCAGTTTCTTTTTTTGCATTTCCAAACATTCGTAAATCCTCCATTTTAACCGTTTATCTCTATGAGCTCCTCCGGGTTTATATAATTATCATCCTTCTGGATCTGATAACCCAGTTTGGTGTTGTTACCGTCTATAACAAAAAGTATATCGCCACGATCAACTTCATCGCCTTCAGAAACGATCGGTGTACCTGAATTGCGATAGATGGAAATATATCCGTTGCCGTGATCTATGGATACGTAATTGCCGAATTTGGCATCTGATGTGACACTCAGCACCGTTCCCGTTCCTGCAGCGATAATATTGTTTCCTTCTGCAGCGGAGAAAAGAACCAATGGATTGCCTTCTTCTTCATTGGAAGCTCTGTCTTCGAATTTAGTGATATTGTTGGAATCAACGTTATCGACAGCCAGATCCATGTTAGCTTTTCCTGTAAGAGGGAAGCCTGAAGGGATGGCATTGTTCTCAGCTTCTTCAGCGGATTGCTGCTCGTTTTCCAGTCTCATGTTCAGTGCTGCACGAAGCTGTTCTGCCTCATTGCTGAGAGTATCATTGGTGGTTGTAAGTCTTTCATTCTCTGTAGTAAGAGTCTGAATCTGTGACTTCTGATCGACCTGGATCGATCTGAGGTTGCTGATGGTCATCGCGGAAAAAATTATATAGCAGATCAAGATTAGACCGATGGCAAAGGCTGAGTAAGCCAAAACCTGAGTCTTGAAATGGTCTAAATGGAGACGCTTAGTCGTTCCATCTGAGTCTCCCGAAATAACCATAAAAGTATAATTTCTTCTGTGTCTGTGTTTTCTGGGCTTAGTCATATCTGCGCTCATATTCACCTCCGACTCAACAACGTATTTTACCATATTTGAAAGGGTGTTCGCAACTTTTGGACTCTTCGGGTCAAAAGAGAAGGCCGCGGAAAGGCGTATTTTAGCGGGCTTACGGGCAAAAAAAGACCCTGCCGAATTTATGAGATCCGACAGGGCAAAATGTATTAAACAAGAGTAAAAATATCGAAATACCGGTTGTTAAGATCAACCCATGATAGCTTCTACAGTGTATTCCTTAACGCTCTCATCGTAAGGGATGATATTTCCTTCAATTTCTTTACCGTTTACGACAAGCTTCTTGATGCCCTTCTCGGCACCGTTCTGCTTAACGCTGATGTTGTATGTTGCACCACGGTATTTTCTTGTGAGTGAGAAATCACCAAAGTCAGCAGGCACACAAGGATTGATTGAAAGACCGTTGTGTGTGGGATATACGCCAAGGATATACTGTGATATGTTGACAAATGTCCAAGCTGCTGTTCCTGTAAGCCAGCTGTTCTTACCCTGACCGAAGAACTTAGCATCCTTACCTGCAACCATCTGTGAATATACATAAGGCTCTGTGCAGTGAATCTCGCTGATATCTTCAATGTATGCAGGGCATGTCTTCTTATAAATCTCGAATGCTCTGTTACCGTGTCCGAGAACAGTCTCGGCAATTGATACCCAAGGATTGTTGTGGCAGAAGATACCGCCGTTCTCCTTGTATCCGGGTGGATATGAGCTAACTTCACCGAGTTCAAGGTGATACTTGGTATAAGCGGGCTGGAAGATCATTACACCGTACTTGGTATCGAGTCTTTCTTCAACGCTCTTAAGAGCCTTGGCTGCAAGACCTTCTTCAACACCGATTCCTGCAAGTACGCAGAAGCCCTGAGGCTCGATGTAGATTTGACCTTCTTCACATTCTTTTGAACCAACCTTGTTGGAATATGCATCATAAGCTCTTACGAACCATTCGCCATCCCATCCGGCTGTGCATGTAGCATCATAAACTTTCTTAACTTCAGCACGAGCTCTTTCAGCCTCTGCATTGTCGCCGAGGAGTTCTGCGAGCTGAGCATACTCTTCACCGTACTTAACGAACATTCCTGCGATGAATACTGATTCGGCAACAGGACCTTCTGAAGGACCGAATGTCTGGAAAGACTCTCCGGGATGCTCTGAGAAGCAGTTGAGGTTCAAGCAGTCGTTCCAATCGGCACGTCCGATAAGAGGAAGACCGTGAGGACCCTTGTGAGTAGCGGTGAAGTTGAATGAGCACTTAAGGTGCTCCATAAGTGTCTTGGCAACACTCATATCGTTATCGAAAGGAACCATTTCTTTAAGAATAGAAAGGTCACCTGTTTCTCTTATATATGCACTTGTACCTGCGATGAGCCATAAAGGATCGTCGTTGAAGCCTGAACCGATGTCGGAGTTACCCTTCTTGGTAAGAGGCTGGTACTGATGATATGCGCTACCATCCTGGAACTGAGTTGAAGCGATATCAATGATACGCTGTCTTGCTCTGTCGGGAATAAGGTGAACGAATCCGAGAAGATCCTGGCAAGAATCTCTGAATCCCATTCCACGACCGATACCTGACTCATAATAAGAAGCAGAACGTGACATGTTGAATGTTACCATGCACTGATACTGGTTCCAGATATTAACCATACGGTCAACCTTCTCATTGGAAGATGATACATGGTAAATAGTAAGAAGATTCTTCCAGTAATCGTTGAGCTCTGCAAGAGCCTTGTCTACAGCTTCAACAGTCTTGTAGTTGTCAAGCATCTCGAATGCGCGCTTCTTGTTGATCACGCCGGGGGCTTCCCACTTCTCATCCTGAGGATTCTCGATGTATCCGAGAGTGAAGATAAATGTCTTGGACTCGCCGGGAGCAAGCTCAATGTTGATCTGCTGTGAAGCGATGGGTGACCATCCGCTTGCGATTGAACCTGTGCACTTGCCGTCAGCAACCACATCAGGGCTGTCGGGACCGTTGTATGCACCGAGGAAAGCGTCTCTGCTTGTATCAAATCCGTCAACGGCTGTGTTAACACCGTATACGGCATAGTGATTTCTACGCTCTCTGTATTCTGTCTTGTGGAAAATTGCAGAACCGCCGTTTACAACCTCTACTTCACCGATGCTGAGGTTACGCTGGAAATTCTTCATATCATCGTCTGCATTCCAGAGACACCATTCTACATAAGAGAAAAGAGAAAGCTTAGCAGCAGTGTTCTTGTTGTTGGTTACAGTGATCTTGGAAACTTCGCAGTTATCATTCATGGGAACGAAAGTAAGGAGTTCTGCCTTAACATCGTTCTTGGTAGAAGTGAATTTGCTGTATCCAAGTCCGTGACGACACTCATAGCTGTCAAGAGCAGTCTTAACGGGCTGCCATCCCGGATTCCAAATAACTTCATTAGATGAATCGGTTGTATCCTTAATATAGAAGTATTTACCGTTGTTGTCATAAGGAACATTGTTGTAACGATACCTTGTAAGTCTTAAAAGCTTGGCATCCTTGAAGAATGTGTATCCGCCACAAGTGTTGGAAATAAGTGTAAAGAACTCCTTGTTTCCGAGATAGTTGATCCAAGGAAGAGGAGTCTTGGGCGTTGTGATGACGTACTCACACGCCTGATCGTCAAAAAATCCGTATTTCATACTTACCCTCCAGTTAACTTAAACGTTTTCGGAAATATATACGCACATTATATATGGTAATCTGCAGTAATGCAACATAAAAATTGATAAAAAACAGAGCTTGAAAACCGCATAGATACTGAATGTTACAGAAAACACTCCGAAAATGCCGTCAACCATGAGGATTACAGGGAATGAATACGAAAACGTTTAATTAAAATGGTGGTAAAACGGGGATGAACATAAAAAGGAATCGTAATAATAGATAAAAAACCAAAAGATTTTTTGGTAGAATCAGACAAAAATGTATAAGATGCACAAAAAAGCAAGCCGTTCATATTGCTTTTGACGGGAAAATGATGTATATTGATTTCACGAAAACGATTAAGTACAGAGACGGGAAATTGATATGGCTAAGAGGAAAGTTTCACTAAAAGACATATCCATAGCCTGCGGGGTGTCGGTTGCGACTGTTTCGAAAGCACTTAATGATCATCATGACATCGGTCAGGAAACTAAGGAACATATAAGACAGGTTGCCGAGAGTTTGGGGTACAGACCCAACGCTGCAGCACAGGCTCTTAAGACGAACAGGACCAACAATATCGGAGTGCTGTTTGTGGATGAGGCTAACAGTGGTCTTACTCATGATTACTTTAATCACGTTCTTAACAGCTTTAAGAACACGGCCGAGGAGAATGGATTTGATATTACCTTCATCAATGGAGGTAAGGCCAGGATTAACAACATGTCATATTTGTCTCATGCAATATACAGAGGCTTTGACGGAGTGGTGATCGCTTGTGTGGATTTCTTCGATCCGGAAGTAGACGAGCTGGTCAAGAGTAGTATTCCCGTTGTTACTATCGACCATATCTTTTATAACAGAATCGCAGTTATATCGGATAATGTTAACGGTATGAGAGAACTCACCGAATATGTGTGCAGTCAGGGACACAAGAAGATAGCATATGTAAGAGGCGTTGAATCATCCGTTACACAGAGCAGACTTGCAAGCTTCTATAAGACACTGCAGGAACACGGAATAGATATTCCCGATGAATATGTAGTAATAGCTCCGTATCGTGATACGGATGCAGCTTATGAAGCTACCAATAAATTGTTGAATCTGCAGGATCCTCCGACATGTATTTTTTACCCGGATGATTTTGCCGCGCTCGGTGGCATCAATGCCATCAGAGACAGAGGACTTAAGATCCCCGATGATGTATCCGTTGTAGGATACGACGGACTTGAGATTTCAAGCCGCCTCACACCCAAGATGACAACCATTGTTCAGGACAGTGAGAAGATCGGTAAGATCGCAGCCACCAAGCTTATAGATCTTATCAACAATCCTAAGGGAACACTTATAGAACAGATTGTTGTTAAGGGAACACTTGAACCGGGAGCTTCGGTCAAAAAACTTAATTAAGGTTTAAGACGGCGGAGAGCTGTTTTAAATACATACAATGACAAACTCAAATAAAGAGGGAGGTATTAAAGGTTATGAAGAAGAAATTTCTTAGCGTAGTTCTTTCTGCAACTATGGTAGCCGGAATGCTTACAGCATGTGGTAACACAGCTGCTACAGCTCCTACATCAGATGCACCTGCAGCAGAAGCAACAGACGCAGCAGAAACAACTGCAGCTGATTCAACAGCAGTTGCAGCAGATGAGGGAAAGGTACTCAACATTTATTGTTGGAATGACGAGTTCCAGAGAAGAGTTAAGGATCACTATCCGGGATATACTGAGGTAGATGCTACCACAGGTACAATCGGTGATGTAACTGTAAAGTGGAACATTACTCCTAACCAGGACAATGCTTATCAGAACAACCTCGATGAGAACCTTCTCAAGCAGGCTGATGCAGCAGCAGATGATAAGATTGATATATTCCTTGTAGAAGCAGACTATGCTCTTAAATATGTAGATGAAGACGTTACATTGCCTGTAGCTGATCTTGGTATCACAGATGCTGATATCGCTGATCAGTACAAATACACAAAGGATGTTATGACAGATTCTAACGGCGTTCTTAAGGGACTTTCATGGCAGGGTTGCCCCGGTGTTCTTATTTACAACCGTGAGGCTGCTAAGGAAGTTCTCGGATCAGACGATCCTGCAGAAGTTCAGAAGGCTGTAGCTGATTGGGATGCATTCTCAAAGACAGCTGCTGAGATGAAGAAGGCCGGATACAGCATGACAGCTACAACAAACGATGCTTATCGTGTATTCTCTAACAACGTATCAGGTAAGTGGGTACAGGATGGCAAGGTTGTTATCGACGAGAACATCATGAAGTGGGTTGAGATGTCTAAGGATATGGCTGACAAGGGTGAGGTTGCTTCAACTTCAGACCTTTGGAGCGAAGACTGGAACAAGGGATTCTATCCTGACGGAAAGGTATTCTGCTACTTTGGACCCGCTTGGATGATCAACTTCTCAATGGCTGCTGACAAGGCAGGCTCAATCGCTAATGCAGGTGGTTGGGGAGCAACAGAGGGACCTCAGGGCTTCTTCTGGGGCGGAACATGGATCTGCGCAGCTCAGGGAACAGATAACGCTGTTCTTATCGCAGACATCATGAAGGCTCTTACAACAAACAAGGATATCATGCTTGATATCGTTACAGCTGACAGTGATTTCGTAAACAACAAGCCTGCTATGGAAGAGGCAGCAGGCAAGGATGAGTTCGCATTTGATGTACTTGGTGGACAGAATCCTCTTGCAATGTTCGCAAAGGGCGCTGAGAGCTGTGATCTTTCAAATCAGTGCGCATACGATCAGGGATGTAACGAAGAGTTCCAGAGAGCAATGAAGAACTACTTCGACGGAAACGCTACTCTTGATGAGGCACTTGCAGCATTCAAGACAGCTATCAAAGAGAAGTATCCTGACGTAACAACAGACTAATCTATAGATTAGAGGTAATCTATTAAGTTATTTCTTATTAGAGGGTATTACGGGGCGCATTAGGGTTAGTGCGCCCCATATATTAAGAAAAGGGAGCGCTTATGAAGAAAACAAGCAAAGTAGTTAGATACAATAAGTGGGGATATATTTTCCTGATACCTTTTATTGTAATATATTTGGTTTTTCAGATGATACCCTTAGTAACAACTATTTATAATTCATTCTTTGAAAACTACAGATCGGGCCTTAAGATAATCGGACCTAATTTTGTAGGTATACAGAACTTCATAACTATTATTACAAACGGAGATCTTCCGACATACTTTAAGAACACAATGATCATGTGGATAATGGGATTTGTTCCTCAGATCATCATTTCGCTTGTACTTGGTGCATGGTTCACAGATCCATCACTCAGACTTAAGGGACAGGCATTCTTCAAGACAGTAATGTACCTTCCCAACCTTATTATGGCATCAGCTTTTGCGATGTTGTTCTTTACTTTGTTTTCGCTTTCCGGACCTATCAATTCCATTCTTTTACAGATCGGAGTGATCAAGGAAGCGTACCAGTTTATGGCACACGTTTGGTCAGTTCGTTGGCTTGTTGCTTTCATGAACTGTATCATGTGGTTTGGTAATACGACAATTCTTCTGATGGCCGGTATGATGGGTATCGATCCTTCGCTTTTTGAAGCAGCGCAGGTTGACGGTGCTACGGCTACTCAGATTTTCTATAAGATCACATTGCCACTTCTCAGACCTATTCTTATTTATGTTATGATCACATCTCTTATCGGCGGATTGCAGATGTTTGATGTTCCTCAGATCTTAACTAACGGAACAGGTGATCCTATGAGATCATCAATGACACTGATAATGTATTTGAACAAACACTTATATAGTAAGAACTATGGACTTGGCGGAGCGCTTTCCGTATTTATGTTCATTATTACAGGTATTCTTAGTCTTATAGTGTTTAAGTTCACCAATTCCGGCGAGAAGAATTGAGATAAGGAGAGAGAATATGGCGAACAATCAGAATAATTATATGATGAGTACGGAGAACAACGGTGCTTCCGTACATGCGAGAAGAGTTCTTGCATATACAGTACTTGTTTTGGTATCTTTTTTGTGTCTGTTCTGGTTTTATCTTCTTTTTATTAACTCAACCAGATCAAATGCAGAGCTTACAAGGGGATTTACACCATTCCCAAGTACATATTTAAAAACAAACTGGATAAATCTTAAAAATGGTACTTTACCAATCTTCTCAGGTATGGTAAACTCATTAATCGTGGCAACTTTAACAGCAGCTCTTGCGACTTATTTCTCGACAATGACTGCTTATGCTATACATGCTTACGATTTTAAATTGAAAAAATTCATGTTTACATTTATACTAATGGTAATGATGATACCAACTCAGGTAACTGCTCTTGGATTCATCCAGCTCATTGGTAAAATGGGACTTGACGATAAGTTTACACCTCTTATCGTCCCTGCAATTGCTTCACCTGCAGTATTCTTCTATATGAAGCAGTACATGGATTCCGTTCTTCCGCTTTCACTTGTTGAGGCTGCAAGAATTGACGGATCGGGTGAGCTTAGAACCTTTAATTCAATAGTGGTTCCTCTTATGAAACCTGCTATTGCGGTTCAGGCAATATTTAGTTTTGTAACAAGCTGGAATAACTACTTTACTCCGGCACTTGTATTACATACAGATAGCAAGAAGACACTTCCTATCCTTATAGCTCAGCTGCGTAGTGCTGACTGGCTTAAGTTTGATATGGGACAGGTTTATGTGATGATTGCATTTTCCATATTTCCTGTTATAATTGTATATCTGATACTATCCAAGAATATCGTTGGTGGTCTTACACTCGGCGGTGTTAAGGGATAATTGAATTTGTTATTTACTCTTCTTCTTCCGTGGCAACACGGGAGGAGATACTCTTTCCTTTTATAAGCGTTAAGAAAGGCCGTGGTATTTCCCCATACCACGGTCTTTCGCTTGCTTAAAAATATGTTGTTGAAAAATTATTCAATCGGGATGCTTACAAGGGCATTAGACGTGAGGATATGTAGAAATTCAACGTCTATGAATGTAAATATGATAAATACAATGAGCATAATAAGCAGAATAAACATTAGTTTTTTCTCTTTATAGAGCTTTTCGGGGCGTTGAACAGCCGAATCAGGGTCCAGTGACATGGCTGTATAATACGGATAAAGTAGGTTGATATCGGCCGGAGAATGCTTCGTAAGAAGCACGGCTATTATTGTTCCGGGCAAAATAAACAGATTTTTATCCAGTGATCGGGTCTTGCTATTTTAATGTAATTCTTCATTTTATTTCTCCAAGTGTTAAATTTCATAAACCCATATGCTATATGGTGATGAATCGTTTTTATATTTTCCTATCAGGCTTGCATTCAGCTCTTTTGCGTTGGATATTTCTATCCTTGAAAAGATATATTTGCCGCCCAGTGCTTTCATCGAAGAGGTATCGATCAGAAGGCGTTTGTCATCGGGATCTTTGGTTCGCTCGGGATTCCAGATACTTTCTACACTTCCTGAGAAGATATATGCTCTTGCGCCCCATTCGTCATAGTATTTTCTGGCTTCTTTAGATTCGTTCAGCGCCGGTTCTATTACCTTCCTAAAAGAGTTTTTATAGGACTGGTAGTAGTAGCTTAGGCACCCATCTAGTGTGGAGATCGAATTGTAAGATAGTACGGCGGGATGGAAACCGTAAGCTATGCTGTATTCTCCGCTATAGCCAATGTCTTTTTTTATCTCCGTAAAGAGGTCTTCCGAGAAGAATTCACCGTAAGAGAGTGTCTCGGATTTTTCGTGTTTAACAAGCTGCCAGGCGTTGACGTACAGAGTGTTAAAAAAGTCATTGTAAAGAGATTGAACACCTAAGACGGAGATAAGGGTAAATGCGGTCAGTGTTACGGCAAATTTCTTCTTTTTGTCATCGATCAACCTTTTTATAACGATAAATACTTCCAGATACCATAAGAAAGGGTTGAAGAACAAAGTTCTGCTAAATTGCCAGCCTTTAAGCGGAGGAACTATTTTTTCAAATAGGGTGCGTACAAAAAAGCTGTTGTAAAGGCCGTACACAGTGCAATTAAGGAGTATAAACAAAAGGACGAGATTAAACGGATCTTTAATAAGCTGTTTTAATTCTTTGTTTTTTATGTGTAGAAAGTTGATCACAAAGAAAGCTGCTATTGTGACCGGCAAAGCAAAGAATCTGTGAAGGTCGTCGCAGTGGAACATATTGTTTACGAAAACATCCGCGATAGTTGACAGTATTTCAGGTAGCGTAGCATTATCGACAACCATCGTATCTCGTATTGTCGCCTGCCCGGATGTGAAAATGATAAGGAAAAGCCTGTATTCAATAAGGACATAGCCGGAAGCGAGGATGAATACTGATGATAAGAGCGGGAGCGATATCTTTTTTGACACGATCCATCTGTAAACAAAGTAAATAAACACATATCCGAGAATGAAAGGCCCAAAGAACGTAAAGTAAGACAGCGTCGGATATAAGAATAAAAGTAAATAATAAAGCCTACCTTCGCGCCTTTCGATTTTTCTTATGAGCCACACAAGAAGCGGAATTGATGAAAAAGAGAAGGAGAAGGCGGGATAAAGCGGCAAAAGACCATAGATAAAGCTAAACAGAACAACGGCCTTATCGTACTTTTTGTATGAATCTTTGAGGATGTCTTTTCCCAAAAGAATGCCCGAGAACAGTGCTATAAGTATTTTTATAAAATGTCCCGCGATATATGCGGTGTAAGTCGGTAACGCGGCGTGGAGTAATGAATAAAGATAGAACTCCGATAGGAGGAAATTTCTGTCTATACCGCCAAGAAGAGGAATTATCTGTCCGTGGGAAAAGAAAGCGTGGTTATCCCTAAGAAGTTTGTAATCCGTGATGTGTATATCAAGATTATCGTGTACACCTATGTATGTCCCCATCTCGCCTGCGCAGAGAAAGGTTATCAGTTCCGCAATAATAATTCCGAAAACAATAATGAAATGCCAATTTTTTTTAAAATAATCTCTCATAATTCTCCCAATAAAAAAACGGCAGAATGTGAAAAACAGACATCTAAAGATGCCTAAATTTCATATTCTGCCGCTTGATATCATTTCTTTTCACAAAGCTAACGTCTCATGACTTTTTCAAGGATTGATCCCAAGAATATGCCCATGACCACGGAAGCGATATAAAAGCGTTAACCGTATTGGCTGAAACAAACAACAAATACAACATTATGTGATTGGTAGATCACCGATGTAAATAAGTCTTACATCGCCCGTATTATAGCACAATTTCATTAGTTAGTACAATGACAAGAGGGCGCTGATCACACTCATTTATAATATATTTTTCCGCAGCCTTCTGTACAAGAGAATCAAATTTATTACCGGTCACTCCTTGAGCGATAAGTCTTGCTATTTCAGATTTAACGGCATCTTCAAGTCCCGGAAGGATATCTGTTGAAAGTTTGGTGTTTACAAAACCTCTTGTGGTGATGCGTGTGGGGGCTACGAGTCGTCCGGAGCTCGCACCGAAGCAGGTCTCAATTATAACGACACCGTTCTTTCCCATCTTGGTTCTATCACTTATGATATTTTTTCCGATATTACCAATGCCCAGACCGTCTATAAGGACTTCTTTTAACGAAATATGATCTATGAGCTTTAATTCATCGATGCAGGCATGGCCTGTTGCATGAATGTCCTGGAAGATAATATTTGCACCTTGTTCCTCCAATAGATTCATTGTTTTTGAAAAAAGATTTTCGCTTCCGTGAATGGCGATTGAACTGAATAAAACGGTATCGCCGGGAAGAAGTTTTATATCATCATGTGTTCCTTCGGCAATTTCTGTAAGACAGTTGATGGGTTCGCCATGGTTTCCGGTGGTGAGGAAGATTATTTCTTTACTCTCATAAGTAGGAACGTCTTTTATATCTATAAGAACGTCCTCTGAATAATTGAGATAGTTAAGCTTTTTTTCAACAAGAGCAATAGTGAGCGGAGTTCCGTAGATGGGAACGTTTAATGACTCGATAATATAAGGGATTGCTCCTATGTGATCCTCGTGTCCGTGAGTGAGAACGATACCTTTTAGTTTATCTGAGTTTTCTATAAGATAATCGACATCCGGTATGGAAGTATCGATACCGGGCATATTATGAGGCGGAAAAGACATTCCGCAGTCAATTGCGATTATAGCATGTTTACCAAAGTACAGTGGCATGGAATGCGTTTTTTTATAGAAAATTGTGCTTGTCTTCATAACTTTACCATGCTAAAATTCTTTACGGTGCACACAAATGTCCGCAGCAGAGATACACGTTTTTGACAAAAAGAGGTAGAACATGCAACAGGATACAGCTTACTATGTACTGCGAAGACAGGCCGTTCCGGAAGTGTTGCTTAAGGTTGTCGAAGCCAAGAAGCTGCTTGAGTCCGGTAAGGTCAAGACGGTCAACGAAGCGGCAGCAATGCTTGGGATCAGTCGTAGCTCTTTTTATAAGTACAAAGAAGATATTTATGAATTTCATGACAGTTTGCAGGGAACGACGTTCACGCTTACATTCCAGATGAACGACGAGGTCGGACTTCTTTCTTATGTACTTAATCTGATAGCGGATTTCGGAGCCAACATTCTTACGATTCACCAATCAATTCCACTTAACGGAGTGGCATCCATATCAATCACAATTCAGGTTTTGGAAGCTACAAAGGACATAATGGAGATGATCTCCATTATGGAGGGAAAAGAGGGTATACATAAGGTGCACATCACAGGAAGAAGTGCATCATTCTAATGAATGATCTGCCGCATATAGCGTGATCTATATGTAGGCATTATGAATAAATACACATTTTGGAGGAAATCATGGCAAAAATAGCAGTCTTGGGATATGGAACAGTAGGAAGCGGAGTAGTTGAGGTTATCGACACCAACGCCGCAGAAGTAGCAAAGAGCGCGGGAGAAGCGGTTGAAGTTAAATATATTCTCGATCTTCGCGATTTTCCCGGGGATAAGCATGAAGCTCAGGTAGTACATGATATCAACATTATTTTAGATGATCCCGAGATTGATGTTATCTGTGAGACAATGGGAGGAATCGAGCCTGCATTTACATTTGAAAAGCAGGCACTTGAGAAGGGCAAGAGCGTATGTACTTCAAATAAAGAGCTTGTAGCTGCAAAGGGCCCCGAGCTTGTAGAGATCGCCAAGAAAAACGGCGTGAGCTACTTGTTTGAAGCGAGCGTAGGCGGTGGTATTCCCGTTCTTCGCAGCATCAACGATTCACTTAAGCACGAGAAGATCGATGCCATCACAGGTATCTTAAACGGAACTACAAACTATATCCTTACCAAGATGGATAAAGAAGGTATTGGATTTGCTACAGTATTAAAGGCAGCACAGGATAAGGGATATGCAGAGAGAAATCCTGAGGCCGATATCGAAGGCTATGATGCGTGCCGTAAGATCGCTATCCTTTCAAGCCTTATGAGCGGAAAGCACGTTAATTATGAGGATATTTACACTGAGGGTATCACCAAGATAAATATTGAAGACTTCGCTTATGCAAAGAGCCTCAATATGGCGATCAAACTTCTTGGAATGTGCAAGATGAACGAGAACGGATTCTTTACTCTCGTTGCTCCTTTCATGATCCCTTATGAGAATCCTCTTGCCAATGTAAACGGCGTATTCAACGCTATCAATGTTCACGGAAACATGCTCGGCGACGTTATGTTCTACGGAAAGGGTGCCGGCAAGAATGCTACAGCAAGTGCCGTAGTTGCAGATGTTGTAGATATCTTAAAGCACAAAGGTAAGCATATCGAAGTTAATCTTAACGCAGAGAAGGCTGTTCTTACATCAAAGGACAACGCTGTAAGAAAGTTCTTTGTAAGAGTTACCGAGGATCTTAAGGATCAGGCTCTTGAAGTGTTCGGACACAATGTTGAGATCATAGAGTGTGAGGAAGTGGTAGGAGAGTTTGCATTTATCACAGACCTTACTTCAGAGAAAGACTTTGAAGAGAAGCTTTGGAAGCTTGACAGCGTAAAGGGATATTTAAGACTGTATTGATAACGGTCTGTCTAATAAATTTAATGTAGAAAAGGATCAAATGAAATGAAAAAAGTAGTTAAATTCGGCGGAAGCTCACTTGCAAGTGCAGAGCAGTTCAAGAAGGTCGGAGAGATCATCAAGGCAGATCCCGACAGAGTTTATGTGGTTCCTTCCGCACCCGGAAAAAGAAATTCAAAAGATACCAAGGTTACCGATATGCTTTACAAGACATATGCTCTTGCTGAAGCCGGTAAGGACTTTAAGAAGCAGCTTGCCGATATTAAGGCGCGTTACGATGAGATCATAGACGGCCTTAAGCTCAAGCTCGATCTTTCCGATGAGTTCAAGACTATCGAAAAGAACTTCAAGGAAAAAGCGGGTAACGATTATGCAGCAAGCCGCGGAGAGTATCTTAACGGTATCATCATGGCCAACTACCTCGGATATGAGTTTATCGATTCGGCTACAGTAGTTGCTTTTGATAAGAACGGTGAGTTTGACGGTGAGAAGACCAATAAGCTCATGGCTAAAAAGCTTGAGAATACACCTAAGGCCGTTGTGCCCGGATTCTACGGCGCATATCCCGACGGAAGCGTTAAGACATTCTCAAGAGGCGGATCCGACATTACAGGATCTATTGTTTCAAGAGCTATTAAGGCTGATGTGTATGAGAACTGGACTGATGTTTCAGGCTTCCTTGTAGCGGATCCCAGGATCATCGACACACCTCCTCACATCGAGACCATTACATATACAGAGCTTCGAGAGCTTGCATACATGGGAGCATCGGTTCTTCATGAAGATGCTATCTTCCCTGTACGTAAAGAGGGTATTCCGATCAATATCAGAAATACCAACAAGCCCGAGGATCCCGGAACATGGATCGTTGAATCAACAGCCAAGAAGTCAAAGTTCGTTATCACAGGTATTGCAGGTAAAAAAGGCTTCTGCTGCGTAAATATCCTTAAGGATCAGATGAACTCCGAGGTTGGATTTGTAAGAAAGGTTCTTCAGGCATTTGAAGACCAGGAGATCTCGATCGAGCACGTACCTTCAGGAATCGATACGATGACTGTATTTGTTCAGCAGGATGAGTTCATTGAGAAAGAGCAGTCGGTTGTATCAGAGATTCACAGACTTGCTCATCCGGATATGCTTGAGATTGAGTCGGATCTTGCGCTTATCGCGGTTGTTGGACGCGGAATGAAGTCAACAAGAGGAACAGCGGGAAGAATCTTCTCGGCTCTTGCTCATGCCAATGTAAACGTTCGTATGATCGATCAGGGTTCATCCGAGCTTAACATCATCATCGGTGTAGAGAATCGCGACTTCGAAAAGGCGATCCGTGCCATCTATGATATCTTTGTAACGGTACAGTTGTGATCAGGGCGGCCGAGCATGCATTTTAGACCAATGCATGCTCGGCCGCTCCGTTAAAATTGTGCATATTAAAGAAATTATAGACAAATACCATTATCCGGTAATAATGATTATTCATAAAGATAATTAATAAATGTTATTGTGTTATCTAATCTAGTGGTATTTCCAATTATTCCGACAACCGGAACACTGTTTTCATAAGCACCGGCATTTTTTAATACATTGGAATCTTTCATGATAATTCCGATGGGGATGGGGCGTTCCATTTCCTCTTTCGGTATGATGTCGAATTTGCCTTCGGTCATTGCTTCGTGTGCGATGACGGCGTATTTGTTGTCTTTGTTGTAGTTGCCGTCCATAATGTCTTTCTGGTATTCGTCGGACGCAATGTAATCCATGTATGCGCCGTCTATATAGAAGATGTCATCTCCGAATGCCTTAAGCTCGTCTTCGGAAAAAACGGTTCTGAGATCCTTGAAGACGTCTTGTGCGGCATAATAAGCAAATGTAGGAACGTCGGCACCAAGTGCATCCATCTCCTGTGCTGCGACATTGGCCATGATCTTCTGGCTTGTTGCAAGCGTCATCTGGTCAATATGAGTCTGATCGAATGATGAAGAGGCGTCTATAAGACAACTGTATTCGGAACGATCGACGTCAGCGTACTCCATATAACCGTTTTCCAGATCTTGTGAGGAAACCTCGTATCCGCTGTTTAACATGACCGCATATATTGCATTCGGCTTGGTAAGGATGAAGCTCCTTACGGTCAAAATTATAGCTATGAGGGCTATAAGACCGACTATAACGTGAATCTTGTAATAATCCCAGAAGTAATTCCATTTGGTCTTAAAATCCTTATCTTTCAGCTTTTTTTGCTGATCTCTTATTTCCTCATAAATTGACATGACTGCTCCTTAAATTAACAGAAAAATAATATTTTTTGCCCTGAAAAGCATATATAATGAAAATAGGTGTTTTTCAGATTATTAAATGATATAAACGTTGGGGTATAATTGTCAATTTTTTTGTTTAAAAAACACCTTGAAAGATTTGAAATATTAATATAAGATAGTCGATAAAATGGCGAGAAGCCAAGACTATAGGAGGATGATATCTGACATGTCTAACGATGCTAATTATGTAGAGTGCCTGGTTCCAAGCAAGGCTTCACCCCTTGTTGTTATCGGCAAGTACGTCTGTTTTGCTCTGGCAATCTTTTTTCTGGCAGGATCTGTATTGGTAAATATGGGAATTATCGGACTGATTCTTTTCATAGCCGCATGCGTTGGCTATTACTTCCTTAAGCTCAATGCCGACATCGAATTCGAGTATCAGTACTGTGACAGAGAGATCACGGTTGATAAAGTTCTTAATAAAGCTTCCCGTAAGCATATCTGCAATTATTCTGTTGATAAGATAGAGGTGCTCGCACCTTCTAAATCCTATCATCTTGATGAGTATAAAAACAGGACGCTCAATGTTCACGATTATTCTTCAAGGAACAAAGATGCGCAACCTGATCCGACTTATACATTTATCTATGACGGAAAAGAAAAGATAATCATCGAGCCTTCAAGCGAGTTTGTTCAGGCAATCAAGAACGTGGCTCCCCGTAAGGTTTTCACGGATTAATTTTTTCTTTTTAATAAATATACCTAGTAAACAAGATTATAGTAGATTGGAGTTTTGAAATGGGACAGATTATAGGCGAAGGAATTACTTTTGATGACGTGTTGTTGGTACCTGCTTACTCACAGGTTATTCCTAATCAGGTTGATGTAGGAACATGGCTTACCAAGAAGATCAGACTTAACATTCCTATGATGAGTGCCGGAATGGACACTGTTACAGAGCACAGAATGGCTATCGCAATGGCAAGACAGGGCGGAATCGGTATTATTCATAAGAATATGTCGATCGAGGCTCAGGCAGAAGAGGTTGATAAGGTTAAGAGATCTGAGAACGGTGTTATTACAGATCCTTTTTCACTTTCACCGGAGCATACACTTGCAGATGCAGATTCACTTATGGCTAAGTTCCGTATTTCGGGTGTTCCCATCACAGAGGGCAGAAAGCTTGTAGGTATCATTACTAACAGAGATCTTAAGTTTGAAAAAGACTTTTCTCAGAAGATCAAGGATGTAATGACAAGCGAGAACCTCATCACAGCCAAAGCAGGCATCACTCTTGAGGAAGCAAAGAGCATCCTTGCTAAGTCAAAGAAGGAAAAGCTTCCTATCGTTGACGACGACTATAATCTTGTTGGACTTATCACTATAAAAGATATCGAAAAGACTATTAAATATCCCCTTGCAGCCAAGGATGATCAGGGAAGACTTCTCTGCGGCGCCGGCGTTGGTATCTCAGCTAACTGCCTTGACCGTGTTGCAGCCCTTGTTGATGCTAAGGTTGATGTTATCGTACTTGATTCGGCTCACGGACATTCCGAGAACGTACTCAAGTGCCTCAGAATGATAAAAGAGAAATTCCCGGATCTTCAGGTTGTAGCCGGTAACTGCGCTACCGGAGCAGCTACAAAGGATCTTATCGAAGCAGGTGCTGATGCCGTTAAGGTTGGTATCGGACCAGGATCCATCTGTACAACACGTGTGGTTGCAGGTATCGGTGTTCCTCAGATCACAGCTATCATGGACTGCTACAATGTTGCCAAGGAGTATGGCATCCCGATCATCGCAGACGGTGGTATCAAGTATTCAGGAGATATTACCAAGGCTATCGCAGCAGGCGGTAACCTCGTTATGATGGGATCAATGTTTGCAGGTTGTGACGAGGCTCCCGGAGACTTCGAACTCTTCCAGGGTAGAAAATACAAGGTATATCGTGGAATGGGATCTATTTCAGCTATGGAGAACGGTTCTAAGGATCGTTACTTCCAGGAAGATGCCAAGAAGCTTGTTCCCGAGGGCGTTGAGGGACGTGTTGCATACAAGGGAACAGTTGAAGATACAGTATTCCAGTTGATGGGTGGACTTCGTTCAGGAATGGGTTACTGCGGATGCGGCTCTATCGAAGAGCTTAAGGAGAACGGCAAGTTCATCAAGATGACATCAGCAGCACTTCGTGAGTCACATCCTCATGATATTCAGATCACAAAAGAAGCACCTAACTATAGCGTAGATGACCATTAATTGTAATTGCTCTTGAGAGAGGGGGAAGTTTGCAAGAGACGATTATTGAAGCGGAATCTATAAATGCAGCAGCCAAGGGCTCTTCTTCAACAGCAAGTGGAGCTCTTGGTGATTTTGCGCTCAAAAATGCCGAAGAAATGCAAAGATGGCAGGACGATTTTTGCGCCATGGCAGGAGTCTACGCTTATTGTCTCGACAATACGGGCAATCCCTTTACTTCTTTTTCGGGCAATCCGAGTGAAGTAGATATAATCAAAAAGTACGTTACCGACGCCAGAATAAAGGAAATATTCAGAAGAGTGTCGGAAAGCGATCTGGAAGATCAGGCAGTGGAACTTACGGAAGTTCCAAATCTTAAGCTTGCCGCCGTAGCTGTCAAAGACGGACAAAGAACGTCGGCAGTCTGGATAGTCTGCGGTATTTTCTCAGACTATGACTATGATAAAGAATATTTTCATCTTCCGCCCATAGATTCTTTTGGGTATAAGACCACAGAGACTAAATTTTATAGGACATTGGACCTTCTCAGGGAGACACTTAATATACTTATCAACATTGAGACATCAAGGTCTCAGGCTGTTGCCATAAGTGAAGAGAGTAAGCAGCAGGAGCTTGAGATGACCAACTCGTTCAGGCGTGCGGAGACCATGACCGAGATAGTATCGCTCCTTGACAGCGATGACGGAATAGAAGAGATCATGTCTGATGTTCTTAAGAAGCTCTGCGCTTACCTTGAAGTAAGCAATGGTTTTACCTGCAAGGAGCATCATAATACGCTCATGGATATAGTCGTTCAATGGACTGCGCCCGGGGCAAAAAAGATGTTTACGGAGACCACCGATCAGGATTTGTGCTGGTTTATGGGTTCCGAAAAAGCGGTTGTTGTATCAAGCGATACTCAGATGAACGCCGGAGAACGTGAACAGCTCGATGAACTGGGGATAAAAGCACTTGTTTCAATGCCTGTTATAGTCAATGATTCAGCTCTTTTCTATGTATGCGTGACTGAGAACAATGAGAGCAGGATATGGTCGATTGATGATGTAAAATTCGTCAACGACGCCATCAAGGTGCTTCAGAGTATTATCACAAAGAGACTTCAGAAGAATTCCTTAGCCAGCTCTTTTGCCTCGCTGGAAGCGGTCCTTGATAATGTCGGAAGCTCGATCTACGTAAGAGATATCGGCACAGGCGTGATCTTGTTTGCAAACAGAAGCTTTAAAAAGAACTTTAGCAGAGAGCTTTCTGAGAATTCGATCGCAGAGCTCTTTGAATCAAATATTCCGCCCAGAAGTAGGAGCGGTAACTACGAGATTCATCACAAAGACAGAGAAAAGTGGTATGACGTCTACTACACAAGGATCAAATGGGTGGACGGACGCCCTGTGTCTTTGTGCGCGATATATGATATTACAGAGAAAAAGCTTTACCAGCGAAGGATTGAGCAGCAAGCGTATACGGACTTCTTGACAGGCCTATACAACAGAATGTGCTGCGAAAAAGACCTTGCGAGGTATGTTGATGAGGCACATCAGAAGGGCACTCACGGAGCGCTCATGTATCTTGATCTTGATGATTTCAAGCATATCAATGACAGCTTGGGACATCAGTATGGAGACGTGCTCCTTCAGGATATTTCGAAAGCGATCAGCAGGATAGACGGAATCACCAATTCCTGTTATCGTATGGGCGGCGACGAGTTCGTTATTATTGTTCCGCCGCAGAGCTTTGAGCTGCTGGAAACTATAATTGAGCAGATAAAAAATACCTTTGCTACGCCGTGGTACCTCAAGGACAGCGATTACTACTGCACTATGAGTATGGGTATCGTTAAATTCCCGGACCACGGAGACAATGTTTCCGAGCTTATAAGAAAATCCGACGTTGCGATGTACGAAGCTAAGAAATCCGGTAAAAACAGGATCGCGGAGTACTCTGACAATATTGATTCGTCATCTGTACACAGACTCGACCTTGAGAAGAGCATGTATGATGCTATCAAAAAGAGCTGCAGCGAGTTTGAAGTTTTCTTCCAGCCCGTTATCAGCGAGCCTATAGATTTCAACAGAGGCGTCAAGCAGTATAAGCATCTTGGCGCGGAGGCACTTGTCAGGTGGAACAGCTCCAAGCTTGGCTTCCTTAATCCGGATGAGTTTGTACCGCTTGCGGAGTACCTTGGTCTAATCACGCCTATCGGCAATCATGTTCTTAAGAAGGCGTGTGAGTGTCTTAGAATGTGGAACGAAGCAGGCACGGGAGAGTATTCCGTCAGCGTAAACCTCTCGGTAGTGCAGATCATGCAGAACGACATTGTAGATGTTATCAAAAAGAATATAGAGGACAATAATATAAATCCTCACAATCTTGTTCTGGAGCTTACGGAGAGGCTTGCTATCAACGATCTGGCAAGAACCAAGCAGACGCTTCTTGATATAAAGGCGCTCGGCGTAAGACTTGCGCTCGACGATTTCGGAACGGGTTATTCGGCGCTCAGCAGTATCAGAGCTCTTCCTTTTGACATAATAAAGGTCGATCAGAACTTTGTAAAAGATCTTGCGGAAGACGATTATTCTCAGGCCTTTATCCGAATGATGGCTCAGCTTGGAGGAGCTATCGGCGCAGATATCTGTGTTGAGGGAATTGAGACACAGGCCCAGCTCGATGCCCTAAAAGGCATGGGAGTTAAGTACGTGCAAGGCTTCTACTATGATAAGCCCATGAGACGCGCAGCCTTCGAAGAGAAGTATGTATATAACTAGGGACCGGGATAGTTTTTTCGTGTTTAGAATTATGGTATACTTAAAAATACCGAATAAATTAGAAAGTTGGTTTTATTGAGGAAATGGCAGAAGAAACAGTAAAGAATATAAACGAAGAAGAGGAAGGAAACGCTGCTCCTTCAAGGCATTTTATTGAGCAGGCTATTGATAAGGACCTTCAGGAGGGGGTATACGACCACGTATGCACAAGATTCCCGCCCGAACCCAATGGCTTTTTGCATATAGGACATGCCAAGAGTATTCTTCTTAACTATGGAATGGCCAAGGAATACAACGGCCAGTTCAATATGAGATTTGATGACACCAATCCCACCAAGGAGAGATCCGAGTTTATGGATTCCATAATCGAGGACGTTAAGTGGCTTGGTGCCGATTACGGCGAGCATCTTTATCATGCATCGGACTATTTCGACCAGATGTATGAGTGCGCCGTTAAGCTTATCAAGAAGGGCAAGGCATATGTTTCAGAGCTCACCGCAGATGAGATGCGTGAGTACAGAGGAACACTCACAGAGCCCGGTAAGAATGACCCCAACAGAGACAGGAGCGTAGAAGAGAATCTTCAGCTTTTTGAGGATATGAAGAACGGCAAGGTCGAGGACGGAGCAATGACACTCCGTGCCAAGATCGATATGGCATCTCCCAACATCAACATGAGAGATCCCATCATCTACAGAGTTGCACACATGACACACGCAAGAACAGGCGATAAATGGTGCATCTATCCAATGTACGACTTTGCTCATCCCATTGAGGATGCGATCGAGGGTATTACTCATTCGCTCTGTACACTTGAGTTCGAAGATCACAGACCGCTTTACGACTGGGTAAAAGAGGAATGTGAATATCCCAATCCTCCCAGACAGATCGAGTTTGCAAAGCTCTATCTCAACAACGTCGTAACGGGTAAAAGATATATCAAGAGACTTGTAGATGACGGAATAGTAGACGGATGGGACGATCCCAGACTTGTTACTATCGCAGCGCTCAGAAGAAGAGGCTTTACACCCGAGTCTATCAAGATGTTTGTTGATATGTGCGGTATCAGCAAGGCTCATTCCACAGCCGAGTACGCAATGCTTGAGTACTGCATAAGAGAAGACCTTAAGCTCAAGGCTAAGAGAATGCTTGCGGTTCTTAATCCCGTTAAGCTTATAATCGACAACTATCCCGAGGGACAGATCGAGTACCTTGAAATTGAGAATAACAAAGAAGTTCCCGAGATGGGCACAAGACAGATTCCTTTCGGAAGAGAACTATACATCGAGAGAGAAGACTTTATGGAAGAGCCTCCCAAGAAGTACTTCCGTCTTTTCCCCGGAAACGAAGTAAGACTTATGAACGCATACTTCGTAACTTGCACAGGTTGTGACAAGGATGAGGACGGTAACATTACCGCCATCCACTGCACATACGATCCCGAGACCAAGTCGGGAAGCGGCTTTAATGCAAGAAAAGTCAAAGGAACAATACATTGGGTTTCTGCAGAGAAGGCAGTTAACGCCGAAGTCAGACTTTATGAGAACATCATTGATGAGGAAAAGGGTGTATATAACGAGGACGGATCACTTAACCTCAATCCCAATTCTCTCACCGTTGTAAAAGATGCTAAGCTTGAGCCGGAGCTTGCAGATGCACAGCCTTACGATAAGTTCCAGTTCGTAAGAAACGGATTCTTTAGCGTAGACAGCAAGGATTCAAAGCCAGGTGCACCTGTGTTCAACAGAATTGTTTCACTTAAGAGCTCTTTTGTTGTACCTAAAAACTGATTGATGAAAGAGGTAAAAGAATGGCTGATATTTTTTCAGGACTTGAAAAAATGGGACTTGGAAATATTAGTGGCGGAGATCTTTTTGAGGATCCCAGCAAAAAGACTGTCAATGTAAAGTCTAACGAGCCGCAGAAGAAGCTGGTTCTCGTTAACGAGGAAGACTATCTTTTTGATAAAAGTTACAAGTGCCCTATATGTGATTCTGATTTCCAGGTTAAGACGGTTCGTACAGGTAAAGTAAGAATGAAGGCTGTTGACGTGGATCTTCGTCCCGATTATTCGGAGGTCGATCAGAACAAGTACGACATAATCGCTTGTCCCGAGTGTGGATACGCAGCGCTTGGAAGATATTTTACAACACTTACCAAGTATCAGATTGAGGATATCAGATCCAAGATCTGCATGAATTATAAGAAACAGAAATATGAGGAGCCTATCTACAGCTACGATCACGCCAAGAAGCTTTATCAGCTTGCACTTGCGAACGCGGTTGTTAAGAAGGCCAAGAACAGCGAGAAGGCTTATATCTGCCTTAAGACTGCTTGGGTCGTAAGAGGAGAGACGCAGCGTCTCGATCCTTCGGCAGCAGATTATGAGAACAAGAAAAAAGAGAACGATGCTCAGGAAAAAGAGCTTCTTACAAATGCACTTAACGGTTTTGTTATGGCAAGACAGTCGGAAGATTTCCCTATCGCAGGCATGGATTCCACAACTCTTGATTATCTTATCGCCGCACTTGCTTATGAGACCAATCAGTTTGACATCGCAAGTAAGATGATCTCAGAGCTTCTTACTTCGAGAACAGCTAACAGCCGTATCAAAGATAAGGCTCGTATGTTAAAAGAACTTATGGCCGAGAAAAAAGGTCAGCAGTAAGATTCATAAAACGTAAAAAAACGCCCTAAGCTTAATGCTTAGGGCGAATTCTTTATTCATTATTACTGTTCATCTTCGTCGTCGAAGAATTCCTCAGATGAAGTCTTATCGTCACTTGAAGGCTCGCCGCTGTCTAAAGGCTCATCTGCCTCTTTCGAACTGATATCAACATATTTTCTGGAGCCGAATCTTGTTTCGGATGAATCTGTAAGCTCGTCATCATCAAAATCATCAAACTCCTCAAAGTCGTCATCATCAAAGCTGTCAGCTATTTCAGCTTCTCTTTTTGTGAGATAGTAGTAGACTCCTGCTGCGGCTGCACCGACTGTGGCGCAGAATAATATGAATTTACCAAATCCACTTCCTTTGGACATAATATTACTCCCTCCTATCCAAACACTAGATTAATTCTAATACAAATTGTGCATAATTGAAAGTGCGTTGTATTAAAATTTGATAAAGTAACGTAAAAACGTTTGAATGAGATTATCGGAAATGATATATTAAAAACAGACCAACACAGTCAATTACCGGCCGGAGAAGATACGATGAACGAGAGATTTTTTGAACTGAAAAAGGAAAAACAAGACAGGATGATCAATGCTGCACTTGAGGTTTTTTCCAAGCACGGCTATTATCATTCCAGCACGGACGAGATAGTAAAGACAGCGCAGATCAGTAAAGGCCTGCTGTTTCACTACTTCATAAGTAAGCTTGGTTTGTATTCTTTTTTATATGATTACGCTACCAGATTTGTAACTCTTGAGCTTACGCAAAACGTTTCAAAGGATGAGAACGGTTTTTTTGAACTGTACAAAAATATACTGGCGGCCAAGGCCGATTCCCTGTCGCAGTATCCTTATATATTTAAGTTCCTTAAAAACGCCGATGAAGAGACCAATGTTGAGGCTGTCGGCGAGATCTTTGACAGAAGAGACAAATACAGAAGGATAATGGAGGCACTCAGAGCAAGAGCCGATGTCACCGTGTTTAAGCCCGGAACGGACTACAACAAGGTGTGGGATATACTTGATTTTACCGTGGAAGGAATACTTGAAAGGAATATCAAAAACGATACTTTCAGAGCGGAACTTTTTTTGGAAGAAGCTTTGGAATATATAGAGATGATACAGCAAGCAGTGATTACATAACAAGGAGGCTAAAAAATGAGTAAATTTTTAGTGGCTGGTGTAACACAGATTGAAACTATTGTCCGAGTTGATAAGATTCCCGTTCAGTATGCGCCGATAACGAGCGTGAACGATTCCATTTTTACCGAGGTCGGAGGAGATGCGTACAACGAATCTCTCGCGCTTGAGTGGCTTGGAGATGAAGTTACGTTCATGTCCGTTGTGGGAAGGAATCAGGACCTAAGTATCATCAATCCGCCCGATAGGAAGATAACTCTTTCTACGGAATACATTATTCCTCAGATGAATGAAACACCGACTGAGGTTGTTTTGTATGATAAAGACAGAAAGCAGCAGATCTTTGAAGATATTAAGGATCTTCGAGATGTTGTTTACGATATGTCTATGGTAACGCCCATCGTGAGTTCATGTGACATGATGGTGCTTGCCAATGCGAATTTCTGCAGACCTTTTTCCAAGGTTGCACTTGAGCACGGAAAGCCCGTTGCCGTCAATATAAGGAATTACGATCCGGAAAAGGAAGTTTATAACGAGGACTTCCTTAAGCCCGCTCGTGTTCTTTACTTTAGTGACGATACCCTTACAGAAGATCCATATGCATTTATCGACAGAATGGCTGAGACTTACGGAACAGAGATCATTATTCTGGGTCAGGGAAGTGAAGGCCTGATACTGTTTGACAGAAGCAAAAACCTCCGCGTACACTATAAGACCGTTAAGACCAATGAGGTTGTTAATACGATCGGAGCAGGAAATGCGCTCTTTGCATGTTTCCTTCACTACTATATGGAAAACGGCGACAGTGTCAATGCTATCAAGAATGCGCTTTTGTTTGCTTCCTACAAGATCGGATACATGGGAACTTCAAATGGCTTCATGACGACCGATCAGCTGGCTCAGTGGAGAAATCTGATATGGGGAATTAAGTGAACAAATAGATAAAATAACAAGTATTTTTTAACTTGAAATGGTATAAAAAAACGACTAAAATGAAGTTACGGAAACGTTACCGGAAACAGGGAGCATTTCCGTAACTTTTCTTTTTAATGTAAGTGAGAAGTTAAGGGGTGACGGCTTAAAGCCGGTGATAGGAGGGTATATGGCTGAGATAAAAAGAGGCTCCAAGAAGAATTCAAAGAGAACATGTGGCGTTCTGCTTCCTGTTTTTTCACTTCCATCAAAATACGGAATAGGAACTTTTTCAAAAGAAGCTTATAAATTTGTAGACTTCTTGGAAAAGGCGGGACAGACATACTGGCAGATACTTCCGCTTGGGCCTACAAGTTACGGGGATTCTCCGTATCAGTCTTTTTCGACGTTTGCGGGCAACCCGTATTTTATAGATATCGAGGTACTTATTGCCGACGGACTGCTTACGGCTGAGGATGCAGATAAGTGCAACTTCGGAGAAAATGAAGAAAAAGTCGATTACGAGAGACTATACAGAGAGAGATTTGCGCTTCTTATGAAGGCATATGAGGGAATCGATAATTCTCCCAAGACAAAAGATATCAGACAGGCGTTTGAAGCTTTTAAAAAGGCATCTGAGAACGACTGGCTTATCGATTACGCTCTTTTTATGGTGCTCAAAGATGAAAACGGCGGAAGAGCCTGGAGTACTTGGGAAGATGATATTAGATTCAGAAAGCCCGTTGCGATCAACAACGCGCTTATCAAATATAAAAAGGAAGTCGATTTCTACTGCTTTTTGCAGTTTCTTTTCAGCGAGCAGTGGAAGAAACTTAAAAAATATGCGAATGAAAAGGGCATCCTGATAGTCGGAGATATTCCGATCTATGTTGCTTTTGACAGCGCAGACACTTGGGCAAGCCCGGAGCTCTTTTTACTTGATAAGGAGAACATGCCTATCGATGTTGCGGGATGTCCGCCCGATGCGTTCAGCGCTACAGGCCAGCTTTGGGGCAATCCCTTGTACAGATGGGATTATCACAAGAAGACAGGCTACGAGTGGTGGATGAAGAGAATAGCGCATTGCTATGAACTGTACGATGTTGTAAGGATCGATCATTTTCGCGGTTTTGACGAGTATTATGCGATCCCGTACGGAGATCCCACTGCTGAGTTCGGAGAGTGGAGAAAGGGGCCCGGATACGATCTTTTCGATACGATGAAAAAGAAACTGGGTTCCAAGAGAGTCATTGCCGAGGATCTTGGATATCTCACGGATTCGGTCAGGAAGCTTGTTAAAAAGACAGGTTATCCCGGCATGAAGATATTGCAGTTTGCTTTTGACGCAAGGGAAGAGAGTGATTATCTTCCTCACAATTATGACAGCAACTGCGTTGTTTACACCGGAACGCACGACAACGATACGACCAGAGGCTGGTACGAAGCCATCAGCAGAACAGATAAATCTTTTGCAAAGCGATATCTCGGTGTAAGATATGTTAAGGACATAGTTCCGGCAATGATACGTACGGCGCATGCCAGTGTATCCGACACGGTAATAATTCCGATGCAGGATTATCTTGAACTCGATAAGACAGCGAGGATCAACATTCCGTCGACTCTTGGGGGGAACTGGGAGTGGCGCATGAAGAAGGATGCACTTACAGACGAGCTTTGCAAGAAAATGTATGATTATGCCGAGATCTATGGAAGATTAAGATGATGGGCGGAGAGATATGTCGGATATCACTATAAAAGAAATTGCAAAAAGATGCGGAGTGGGAGTCAGCACGGTTTCGAGAGCGCTTAACGATCACTCCGATATTAATCCTGCGACCAAGCAGAAGATTCTTGATGTTATAAAAGAGACGGGATATATTCCCAACAACAGCGCGCGTAACCTTAAAAGGACGGATGCCAAGTGCATTGCCGTTCTTGTTAAGGGTATCACCAATCCCTTTTTTACACCTGTGATCGAGGTGGTTGAGAACGAGGTGAAAAAGCGCGGATATGCACTTGTGCTTAGGCACGTCGAGGCTTATGAGAACGAGGTTGACGTTGCACTTGAGCTGGAAAAAGAAAAGAGACTTCGCGGGATCATTTTTATGGGCGGAAGCAACAAACATCCCGCTGAAAAGATGAAGCAGCTGAACGTACCGGTTATCTTTTCGACGGTCGGTTCCGATATTTCGGATGAGCTTAGTAAGAGTTCGTATTCAACGGTTTCCGTTGACGATGCGCTTGAGAGTAAGAAGATGACGGAGTATCTGATCGGACTCGGACATAAGAAAATCGCTATTCTTACCGAAGGTAATGATGAGCCTTCCGTTGTAAGTTTAAGACTTGAAGGCTACAAAGCTGCGCTTAAAGAGCATGGGATAAAAGAGGATAAGAAACTTATCAGATATGTCGACAGACAGATTTATGCGATACACAACGGATACGATACAACAAAGGCTTTGATAGAATCCGGAGCAAAGTTCACTGCAATTTATTGTATTTCGGATGTACTTGCGTTCGGTGCGCTCAGGGCGCTTAAAGATGCGGGACTTCAAGTTCCCGAGGATGTCAGTGTTGCGGGCTTTGACGGCCAGGAACTTTCGCAGTACTGTGTTCCGAGGCTTACGACGATCAAACAGCCGCTTGATAAGATCTCAAAAGAGACGATGAAGCTATTGTTTAACATCATCGATAAAGAGAGCGCGCATAAACATATTGTTCTTCCGGGAAAGCTTGTTGAAGGGGAGTCGACGAGCAAACTCGGAAAAAAGAGATAATAATACGGCGGTGAATCTGTGGATTCATCGCCGTTTGTTGTTTAAATCTTTTCTTCGCTCATTGAGGAATTGCTGTATCTGTAGTCGCCTGTGACATCATCAAGAAACCATGACGCCGGCCGGTAGGCACTTGCGGCTTCTTCAGTGGGGAATTCGACCTCCGCAAGGAGGCGACCGTCGAACGGAGCTTTGAATACATCGAGTTCAATCTTGATGTTGCCTGATTCCATGTCGTTTTTTATCATAGGATTTTCTGTTAAATACCCGGTATCAAAAGCATCCTCGTTAAGGGGCAGCAGATAGCGGGTTTTTCTTATTATGTTGCCATCGCATTTTTCTACCAGATGAGCGTAGCTCTCTGCAGTAAGAGGCATATTATATTCTGTTTTTCCGATGCCGCCTTCATCTTCAGGTAAAGAGCACTTGTAGGTCATATAGTATTTATTGTCTTCACGTCTTACGCGGACCGCGGGATTAACGCACATATAGCCCTGCTCGATTATGTGATAAGGATATTTATCCAGATCCTTAGGAAGCTCTTTTACCGTAAATTTCTTTTCTATTTCAATTCCCATAGTGAACGCCTTTCGGTTTTTTTATAATCATATCATTCAGAAGAACTTCGGTAAATCTGTTATAATCAGTTATGACAATTTATTCGAAGTAAAAATTATGGAGGAAAGAAATGGCAAAGACAGCGATTTTTCTTGCAAACGGTTTTGAAGAAATAGAGGGACTTACAGTAGTTGATATTCTCAGAAGAGCGCAGATAGACATTACAATGGTTTCAATCACGGGAACCAAGGCGGTTGAGGGATCACACGGAATTAAGCTTGAAGCGGATGCTACGATCGAAAGCTTTGACTTTGGCGATGTTGATATGATCATTCTTCCCGGCGGAATGCCCGGAACCAAGAATCTTGATGCGTGCGAACCTCTTAAGGCTAAGATAAAAGAGTTTAACGATGCCGGCAAGATGCTTGCGGCAATATGCGCAGCACCTACCGTTTACGGTAAGATGGGACTTTTAAACGGCAAAAGAGCTTGCTGCTATCCCGGATGTGAAGGGGAGCTTTTGGGTGCAACAACGACAACCGATGCCGTTATCAAAGACGGAAACTTCATAACATCAAGAGGAATGGGAACAGCGATACCTTTTGCACTTGCCATCCTTGAGCATTTCAAGGGAAAAGAGGCGGCTGATCAAATGGCGAAGGGAATTGTGTTTAACAGCTGATATAAATAGGAGCAAACAGAAACACCGAAGCGGAAAAACCGCCTCGGTGTTTTTTTGTATGTTTAACACGTTATTTTTACTTGAAGAATTTCATATCTTCGTTGAGCTTTTCTGCAATTTCTTTTAAGTTTCCTGCAGAGCTTGCAAGGGTTGTAACCGTAGCTGACAGCTCTTCCATGGAAGCACCGGTCTGCTCCGATGATGCAGCGTTCTGCTGGGAGATAGCTGAAAGCGAAGACATCGAATCCGATACAACGTTCTTGGAGGATACGCAGCTCTCGGCACCTGAGGAGATTGTCTGAACTCCGGTAACCGTTTCACTGATATCTGCGAGCATTCCTTTGACTGATACAAGAGTTTCACCAAGAGCACTCTGCTGGTCGAGATTTCCTTTTCTTACTTCTTCGGAAGCCTCAACGGCTGCCTTACTCTGATCGAGGAGGACATCCATCTGCTGACGGATCTCATCAGCCATCTGCTTGGAATCATCAGCAAGCTTTCCGATCTCTTCCGCAACAACCGCAAATCCTTTTCCTGCTTCGCCTGCTCTTGCAGCCTCGATTGAAGCGTTGAGTGAAAGGAGGTTGGTCTGTGTTGCAATTGAAGAAATGCCTTCAACCTTTTCGTTGATATTTGATACCGCTTCCTGAGTAGCGGAAATGGTTCTTGAAATGTCGTCAATCTTTTCGGTCATGCTGTTGCTTGAATCCTGAAGAGCTGCAAGTGACTGTGAAGAAGCCTCGGAAGCATCCTTCATTCTTGAAGCAAGAGATTCAAGTGTTCCCGTTGAATCCTGAACGTCTGAAACTGCTTCTCCGATCTGAACAACGTTCGCTGATGCCTTCTGAATCTCGTCAGCCTGCTGTGTGGCACCGGATGCGATTTCCTGAACTGCATTTGATACATCATCGGCTGTGTTCGAGATCTGATTGGCCATATCAGAGAGCTCCTCAGAGGAGTCGCCGAGCTTTGAGGCCGAATTTTTAATATTATCAACTATATCATTGAGAGTTTCGATAACACTGTTTGTATTGTTTATGATGGCTCCGAACTCGTCTTTTCTCTTAGTGAATTTATCCACTTTGGCAAATCTTCCGTTCGCAAGCTTTGCAAGTGAGTCGTTAACTTCATTGACAGGAGCGGTGAAAGAAATAGCCATCCTTACGGAGATGATCGCAGCGATGATAAGAAGGATAAATCCTACAATTACTACCGCACCTGCTGCGGATCTGGCATTTGATGTTACGTTCTTTGTGTCGGATGCGGCACAGATCGTATATCCGGTAAGAGGGGATTTTACATACGCTACGATCGCGTTATATCCTTTTTTCGTATCTACCTGATATACTCCGTTTTCGAGACCTGAAGTCATAAAAGTGGATTTGCTTCTGTCGTCTTCGTTATCTGCTGTTATTTCATATTGAGAATGTGCAGCAACAAGACCTGTTCTGTCACATATAAAAGCATCTTCTGCTTCAGCTTCAAGGAGCTTGTGGAAATCATTCATATCGTAGTTACGCTGTACGACACCGATGACATTTCCTGTTGATCCGTATATCGGAGTTGCCATTGTCATCTGACGAACTCCGGTAGATGCAGATACTATAACGTCGGAAGCGTAGGTCTGTCCCTTCATAGCTTCTAGGAAATATTCTCTTTTACCTACATCAACCAGCTTGCCGGAGTTACGAAGTACCTGCATTCCGTCTCCGCCTGTCAGAACGGTGATGTTGCCGTCGTCAAGCATAGTATCGATCTCAGCCAGGTATTTAGCTGCGTCTTCCATATAAGCAAGGTTTCCTTGGTTCTCCATGAATCTTGTTGTTGCCGGTGATTTGGCAACAGCCTGAATACTCATAAAGTTTTGGTTTATGACACCTTCGAATTCAGACTGAAGGTATGATGATTGCCATACCAATCCTTGTTCTGCGTCGGATACAGCCTTTTTGGCGGATGATAAGTAGCTTACCAGCACGGATGTGATAAGCGGGACAGCTGCAACCAATAGCATGACGGCTATCAGTCTGGTCTTGATGCTGTTTGCAAATTTAATGTTGCTTTTCTTTTTGGGTTTGGAATCCTTTGCCATTTTAATGCCTCCATCATAAGTAAAATAAAATGTGTTAACTTAACGCATTTAACGTTTAACCTGATATAAAAATTATACTCTTTTCATGCGTTTTTAGGCGTGAAATAGGGATTTTTAATAAATATTTTATGTTTTGCCGAATTGAATATATTTTTATTTCGTCCATTTTTTTAAAAAGTGAAATAAATTTTTGAAAAAAATGAAAAATCGTCATTTTAGACATATAAACAGCTCCGAAACTGTGTAAAATCACAACATTCGGCTGTTTGTTTTTTATACAGGTCCAAGAATGAAAAAAATATGGAAATTAGTATTAAGGTGTGTTATAATCTGAAAGCGATTGTGCCTATAAACAGGCAAAAAGAGCGCGGATACCATGAAGCCGCCTCTTTACATAAATATTTTTTAGGAGGAAACAGACAAAAATGAGCGTAACAGTTGAGAAGCTTGAGAAGAGCATGGCTAAGCTCAAGATCGAAGTATCTGCAGACCAGCTTGAGAAGGCCATCCAGAAAGCCTATGAGAAGAATAAGAACAAGATTCAGCTTCCCGGATTCCGTAAGGGTAAGGCACCCCGTAAGATGATCGAGCAGATGTACGGTAAGGGAGTATTCTATGAGGATGCAGCCAATGAGCTTATCGAGACAGAATATCCCAAGGCTGTAGAGGAGTGCGGAGAGGATGTTGTATCTTCACCCAAGATCGATGTTGAACAGCTCGAGGCTGGCAAGGACTTCATCTTTACAGCAGAAGTTGCTCTTAAGCCTCCGGTTAAGCTTGGAAAATATAAGGGCGTTGAAGTTGAGAAGATGGATATCGACGTTACAGACGCTGACGTTGATGCCGAGATCGACAAGCAGAGAAACACCAACGCCAGAACTGTTGAAGTTACAGACAGAGCAGTACAGAAGGATGATATCGTAACTCTTGATTTCGAGGGATTCGTTGACGGTGTTGCTTTCCAGGGTGGAAAGGGAACAGATTATCCTCTTACAATCGGTTCAGGTTCATTCATTCCCGGATTTGAGGATCAGCTCATCGGATTTGAGATCGGTAAAGAGGGCGATGTAAACGTTACATTCCCTAAGGATTATCAGGCAGAAGAGCTTGCAGGTAAGGATGCTACTTTCAAGTGCACTATCAAGGCTATCAAGGCTAAGGAGCTTCCTGAGCTTAACGATGAGTTCGCAAGCGATGTTTCTGATTTCGATACACTTGCTGAGTACAAAGAGGACGTTAAGAACAAGCTCGTTAAGAAGAAGACAGGCGAGGAGAAGGCTAAGAGAGAAGATGCTGTTGTAAGAGCCGTTGTTGAGGATTCCGAGATGGAGCTTCCCGAGGCTATGGTTGAGACACAGTCAAGACAGATCGTTAATGACTTCGCTCAGAGACTTCAGATGCAGGGCATGAACATGGACCAGTATCTTCAGTACACAGGTAACACTGTAGACAAGATGCTTGAGCAGGTTAAGCCTCAGGCTATCGAGAGAATCAAGTCAAGACTTGTTCTCGAGGCTGTTGCAGCTAAGGAGAAGATCGAAGTTACAGAAGAAGACTTCGAGAAAGAGCTTGAGAAGATGGCTACTCAGTACAGAATGGAGCTTGATAAGCTTAAAGAGCTCATGTCTGACGCTGAGAAGAAGATGATGAAGAGCGACCTTGCTGTTCAGAAGGCTGCTGATTTCCTTGTAGAGAACGTCAAGGAGAGCGCTAAGAAGGCTACTAAGAAGGCTGCTGCTAAGAAGGACGACGCAGCTAAGGAAGAGAAGCCCGCTAAGAAGACAGCTGCTAAGAAGACTACAGCAACAAAGACAACAAAGACTACTAAGACAGCTAAGACAACAGAGGCTAAGGCAGCTAAGGAAGAGAAGCCTAAGAAGACAACAACAAGAAAGAAAAAGACCGAAGAGGCTTGATTCTTTATAAAAAATTAAGAGAACATCTCGTAGACATGACGTTTGCGGGATGTTCTTTTTTTAAAATAGCTGATATAATGGATATTGGATTATTATTATCAAGGCTAGAGAAGGAGAAATTATGAGTTTAATACCTTACGTCATTGAACAGACAAGCCGCGGAGAGAGATCATATGATATCTACTCCAGACTTTTAAAAGAGAGAATCGTATTTTTAGGCGAGGAGGTCAATGCGCAGAGTGCAAGTATAGTTGTGGCTCAGCTTTTATTCCTTGAGGCTGAGGATCCCAATAAGGATATACATATGTACATCAACAGCCCCGGAGGAGAGATAACATCCGGAATGGCAATCTACGATACAATGCACTATATTAAATGTGATGTCAGCACGATCTGCATCGGTATGGCTGCAAGCATGGGAGCATTCCTTCTTGCAGGCGGAGCAAAGGGCAAGCGTATGGCTCTTCCCAATGCTGAGATCATGATTCATCAGCCCCTTGGCGGAACACAGGGACAGGCAACAGAAATTGAGATCGCTGCTAAGCACATCCTTAAGACTAAGGAAAAACTTAACAGAATGCTCGCAGAGAACACGGGTAAGCCGTATGAGCAGGTTTGCGCCGATACAGAGAGAGATAATTGGATGTCGGCTCAGGAAGCTCTTGATTACGGACTTATTGATTCTATCGTTGAGAATCGCCCTAAGAAAGAGGATAAGAAATAATGGCAAAAAATCCGGCAGAGATCAGGTGCTCTTTTTGTAATAAGACACAGGATCAGGTAAGAAAATTGATAGCAGGACCCGCGGGTGTTTACATCTGTGATGAATGCGTTGAAATCTGCTCTGATATTATTGATGAAGAGTTTGAGGATGAACCCGTCCCTACCGGCAACCAGCAGATCAATCTGCTTAAGCCCGCGGAGATCAGAAACTTCCTTGATGAATATGTAATCGGTCAGGACGAAGCCAAAAAGGTTTTGGCTGTATCCGTTTATAATCACTATAAGCGTGTTATGGCTCCCAAGACCGAGGACAAGAATGAAGTGGAACTCCAGAAGAGTAATATCATCATGGTAGGACCTACCGGTTCAGGTAAGACATATCTTGCGCAGACACTTGCCAAGATCATCAATGTTCCTTTTGCGATCGCGGATGCAACAACTCTTACAGAGGCAGGCTACGTAGGTGAGGACGTTGAGAACATTCTGCTTAAGCTTATTCAGAATGCAGATTATGACATTGAGAGAGCTCAGTACGGTATCGTTTATATCGATGAAATCGATAAGATCACCAAGAAGAGCGAGAACGTATCTATAACAAGAGACGTTTCAGGTGAAGGTGTTCAGCAGGCACTTCTTAAGATAGTGGAAGGAACTATTGCCAGCGTTCCCCCTCAGGGCGGTAGAAAGCATCCTCATCAGGAACTTATTCAGATCGATACAAGCAACATTCTGTTTATCTGCGGCGGTGCGTTTGACGGACTTGAGAAGATCGTAGAAGCAAGACTCGACCGCAATTCCATCGGATTTAACGCAGAGATCGCAGATAAGTCGGAAAGAGAGATCGGAGAAGTTCTCAAAGAGGTCACTCCTCAGGATCTTGTTAAGTTCGGACTTATCCCTGAGTTCGTAGGACGTGTGCCTATCACTGTAACTCTCGAGGGACTTTCAGAGGAAGCTCTTGTAAGAATTCTGACAGAGCCCAAGAATGCTCTTGTTAAGCAGTATCAGAAGCTCTTTGATTTTGATAATGTTAAGCTTTCATTCGAGGATGAGGCGGTTCACAAGATTGCCAAGATGGCCTACGAAAGAGAGACAGGAGCGAGAGGACTCAGATCCATTATGGAAAAATCTATGATGGATGTTATGTATCAGATTCCTTCAGATGATACTATCACCGAGTGCGTTATTACCGAGGCGTGTGTGGATGGCGATAGTCAGCCGCTTATCGTACACAATGATTCCAAGAGACTTAAACAGGCTAAATAAAAGTAATCACCCTGCGGGAGCGGAACTTCATCAGATATATATTAGGCTGCCTTTCTTATGAGAGGCAGCTTTTTTATTTGTAAAAATATTTGTTACGAAACTTTACAAATAATAAAACATATGTTACAATTCTTTTCGTGCTAAGATAACAATTGAAATGCAACGAAAGGAAGAGATAAATATGAAAAGACTTATAGTAGGGGCGGTAGCATTAACACTTGTTTTATGCGGATGCAGTAAAGAAATATCGGATACAGATGAAAATTTTGTAACATCAGAGGCTTCGACAACAGAAGCTTCCGTAACATCAGAGGCTTCGGAATCTAAATCAGCTTCAGAAGCGGTTGCGGATCAAATTGAAGCCGATGCAGCGAAATCAGATGATTACAGTGAAGAAAAAGTAAATGATAACGGTGTTATGCAGAATACAGCGAACACTTCTGCGGAAGCCGGTGTACAGAGCAATGCTTCAACACCTTGCGGAGTATATGCAAGAACCATTACTGAACTTTATAAAGGAAAAGAAATTCAATACACATATTATTATGCTTTCCATAAAGACGGAACCGGAGCATATTTTGATGGAGAAGTTGGCGGATTTAATTTCAACGATAAGACAATGACTACCTTCAAAGGCGATACTTATGGTTATACTCTTACCGGAGATCATTTAAGAATAGAGCTTCCATACGGTGGCGGAGAATTTGACAGACTGCCCGGTGATGATTTTGTGCTTAACGGTGATTTCTGGGATTATGCAGGAGTATACAGAGCCACAGATAATACAAACAGTAACTATGGCGGCGGTGAAATAGTCGGTGATCTTGAGCTTGACGCTGCAGGAATGATAGAAGGCGGAATGCCACAGTACACATCACCTGATAATAACCTTATTCCTTATGGAATTCCGGAAAAGATAACTAAAAATGCCGATGGTTCATACCATGTCCAGTTATATTACGTTGATGAAATATCACAGTGCTATTATGAGATTTATCCCAAGGGAGTTATAGCGGAAAGAGATAAAGACTTTGCTCCTGAACTTAAGGATGCCAATTATATAAGAGTTGTAGTGATGGACGGCGGAGTGTATGACGCTGTGTTTGTAGAAAAAGAATATTGATATTTGTCTGATAGATAAAAAGAGATAAAGAAAACCGCGGAGGTTTAGGTGTTTAAACACCTAAAGTTTCCGCGGCTTTTTTATGCTTATTATATTTGTTTAGTTTTCTTCGCCTGCTCCGTTAACTTCAGCAAGAAGCTCATCCATGAAATCATAGATTTCCTGTCTGCCTTCTTTACTTAGGGCTGAATAAGGGAAGATTCTTACATCTTCTGGAAGTCCCAGACCGTTTCTTAGCATGTTGAGATGCTTTTCTCTCTGTGAATTCTTGATCTTATCAGCCTTGGTCGCTATGATGACAGGCTGAAAGCCCTGATGAACAACCCATTTATACATCTGTACATCATTGGCGGAAGGCTCATGTCTTATATCTATAAGCAGAAAGACTCTTACAAGCTGCCGTGATGTGTGGAGGTAATTCTCGATCATTTTTCCCCACTGCTGCTTAACCTTCTCCGGAACTCTTGCAAAGCCGTATCCCGGAAGATCCACAAGATAAAACTCATCATTGATGTTGTAATAGTTGATTGTCTGAGTTTTGCCCGGCTCCTGTGAAGTTCTCGCATAGTTCTTACGATTCATAAGACCGTTTATAAGTGAGCTCTTGCCGACATTACTTTTTCCCGCAAAAGCAAACTCGGGATGTATGTTATCGGGAAGAGTACTTGTTATTCCACAAACCGTTTCAAGGTTTACATTCTTAATTACCATTTTTTTCTCCATTACAATTTAATTATCGGTTCCCGTTTATTCTACACTATTAAAGCCTTTGAGGCAAAAACGCGGGTTGACAGGAGTAAATTCATATGATACAACTGTACTAGTACAACTAATACACGTAAATAAAAGGAGAGAAATAGGGCTTTATGGAAATTTTAAAGGTGGAAAACTTAACCAAAGTGTATGGTAAGGACACAACTGAAGTTGTTGCTCTGGACAATGCATCATTCTCTGTTGGGAAAGGAGAATTTGTAGCAATAGTCGGAGCTTCAGGATCCGGTAAGTCAACACTTTTGCATATGCTTGGAGGTGTTGACAGACCGACATCAGGTAAAGTCTTTATCGACGGCAAAGATATTTTTGAATTAAGCGATGATGAACTTGCTGTGTTCAGAAGACAGCAGATCGGTCTGGTCTATCAGTTTTACAACCTGATCCCGATCTTGAATGTAGAAGAGAATATATCACTTCCCTTGTCATTGGACGATCGGGAAGTAGATAAAGATTCTTTGAATAATATGCTTGAACTTCTGGGAATCGAGCACAGAAGGAATCATCTTCCCAACGAATTATCCGGAGGCCAGCAGCAGAGAACAAGTATAGGCAGAGCGCTGATCACCGAACCTACAATTGTTCTTGCGGACGAGCCTACAGGAAACTTGGATTCCAAGTCAAGCGATGAGATCGTAGCTCTTTTGAAGAAATCCAATAAAGAATTGAATCAGACGATCATCATGATCACACACAACATGGAGATTGCCAAGGCTGCGGACAGGATAATCAAGATCGAAGATGGAAAAATTGTTGAGGAGGTATGAACATGAACTTACTTAACAGATTGACCACCAAGAATCTCAAGCTGAATAAGAAAAGAACCGTAGTTACCATCATAGGAATTATCCTGTCGGTAGCTCTTTTGACAGCAGTGGCTTCGATGTTTTCAAGCATCCTGCAATCTACGATCAATTACGAGATTGAATTAAGAGGAAATTATCATGTTGGGTATTATGATGTCCCCATAAGCGAACTGGATACATTCAGAAGCGATGGTGATATTACCGAAATGAGCCTGACTCAGGACTTGGGATATGCGGAAATAGAAACCAAAAATGAGTACAAGCCTTATGCGTTTGTGAAGGCATATACTCCGGATGCACTGAATAATATAACAAGCAGATTGGTGGAAGGGAGACTTCCGGAGAACGAGAATGAGATCGTCATTCCCACCCATCTTAAGACTAATGGTAGAAATCTCTTAAAAGTCGGAGATACTGTCACTTTAAATGTGGGTGAAAGAGTCAATGACGCCGGTGAGGTTTTTACCCAGAGTGATCCGTACGATGCAAATAACTCGGAAAAAATAACAGGCACAACAGGCAAGACTTATACGGTTGTAGGTGTTGTTGAAAGACCTTCAACGAATATTGAGCCTTTTGATGCTCCCGGATATACATTTGTAACTTACGTCGATGAAAATAAGCTGGCGGGCAATGTTGATGTGTATCTTAGATATAACAAGAAAGCAGCCAAAGGATTGGCCGCGCAGGTAGAGAACTCCAAGTATGAATATGGCTTCAATGAATATCTCATGATGTTGGAAGCGAATCCGTTTCAGGAATTTGGAGATTATGCGGTAGTAATACTTCTGATCATGGGGATCATAGTGATAACTTCCGTATTTTGTATAAAGAACAGTTTTGATATTTCAATCACAGAGAGAATTAAGCAGTACGGAATGATAAGAAGTATCGGAGCTACCAAGAAACAGATCAGGAGAAATGTATTCTATGAAGCTACTGTATTGGGAGCGATCGGTATTCCTTTGGGAGTATTATCCGGATGGTTGGCTACAGTCATCTTGGTTGTCGGAATAAATTATTTTATGAACAAAGATGGAGATGCCTTAGGGTCGGTAAAACTGATGTTTTCAGTCTCACCGGTCGCTATCCTGATAGCTATCATATTTGGTATTGTAACTATTTATTTATCGGCGCTTCGGTCGGCAGTAAAAGCATCTAAGGTATCGCCCATCGATTCCATAAGAAACAGTGCTGAGATTAAGATCAAATCCAAGAAGGTCAGATCTCCGAAGATCATTAAAAAGCTATTTGGTATCGGCGGAGAAATATCTTATAAGAATTTAAAGAGAAATAAAAAGAAATACAGAACTACGGTAATTTCAATCGTTATGTCGGTGTTCATTTTCATAGCATTGTCAAGTTTTATGGGTAGTATGTTGGCATCCGCCGGCGATGAACTTAAGGGATCTGATTACAATGTGTATTTATCGTCTTCTGTTTACGGTGATGCGAACAGATACAACAAGTTCCTCAAAACTACTAAGTTGGACGGAGTGGATGATTATACGATATACAGGAAAATGGGTTACTATGACAATGTTTGTGCGATCGGAGATGAACAATATCGGAAGTACATAAAAAAACTCGGGCTAAACTATGAAGACATTAAAGATAAGATAATTGCGGTAAATTGCGGACAGGTAGGAGACGTTGTAAAAAGCGAGAACTTCGATGGAACATTGGAGATCGGATATGTCACAGATGAAAGGCCTTTTGGACTGGATTATCCCGATGCAGAATACCATGTTATCAGCGATGAATTGTTTGACAGCTTGATTAGTGATGAAGCGGAAAAATCGCTTACGATCTATTATCACGCTACCGATGCAGATAAGTTGCAGGATGAAATAGATCAGATCTTAATAACCGAAACGCATTATTTTATGAGGAATCTGGAGGAAAGTGCAAGACAACACAGAAATTTGGTTACGTTAATGGGTGTCTTCCTTTATGGGTTCATAATAGTACTTTCTCTGATCGGTGTTACCAACATATTTAATACCATAACTACCAACATGGAGCTCAGGAAACCTGAATTCGCCATGCTCAGATCTGTTGGGATGACATCAAAAGAGTTTAATAGGATGATCCGATTGGAAACTGTATTTATGGGTACCAGATCACTGTTCTTTGGAACAATATTAGGAGTGGCAGCTTCTTATCTGCTCTATTATGCGGGAGTCAAAAGCTCGGGAGCTTCGTACAGCTTCCCCATCATTCCCGTGGTAATAGCTATATTGGCGGTATTTCTACTTATCTCGCTGATCATGAATTATTCGATCGCGAAAATAAGTAAGCAAAATACAATTGAAACTATCAGAAATGAAAACATTTAAAAGGAGAGAGGCACAATGAAAACAAAGAATGTATTGGCGATCATGACGGCATCTGTAATGATGTGCGGGCTATGGGGGTGTGGTTCCGGAACATCGGATACTTCTGCGACAGAGCTTTCTGTTGAAGCTGTTATCGATGCTTCGGAAAGTGATGCAGATAATGCCGACAATGCAGACAAGACCGATGCGGCGGATTCCGCAGACTCTGAAGTTACGGAGGGAGCAGCTACAGAGACATCCGTGGATTTATCTTCTATGACCGATGATGCTTTTGCATATAACGGCAAGAAGATATCAATTCTTGATGATGTAGCTACAACCCTTGCTGCACTAGGAGAACCTGAGCAAAAGAATTCAGGTGCCGGTGATATGAATTATTATGATTACGGTACCCACACAGATACGGTGGACGAAGGCATCCTTTTTGTTACATATACGGACAATGGAAAAGAGTCTGCCGCACAGATTGACTTCAATATTCAGGGCCCGGAAACAGCAAAGGGAATTAGTGTTGGAGACAGTAAGGACGATGTCATTGCTGCATACGGTGAACCAAAGGAAAGTGGCAAACCGATCCTCACATATGAATATGATGGTTTTGAGCTTGGCTTCGTAATAAACGAAAACGATAAGGTCAGCAATGTTAATTACATATCTACGGCTTACAAGGAAAGCGGAAAGTAATATCTAAGAAAAAGTGCTATAAAAGGAAATAAAAAAGAAGTTCAATGTAATTCATACATTGAACTTCCTTTTTATTGTAATAATGATAAGACACCCTGCTTGGATTGGTTGGCCTGAGCAAGCATTGCTTCGCCTGCCTGCTGAAGGACTTCATGATTACGCAGTCTTGTTATCTCGGCGTTCATATCCGTGTCGCGGATTATAGATTCCGAATGCTGAGTGTTTTCCTGAGCATTTGCGGTGTAATTGTACGCATGCTCAAGTCTGTTCTGCGCCGCACCAAAGCCGGATCTTTCAAGTGAGATTTTATCAAGCGCCGCCTTGGTGAGATCGATCGAACCCTGCGAAGCTTCCTGTGTAAGAGTATTTGCGCCGGTCATACCGATAATGGAAAGACTGAGTGCACTCCAATTTATAGGAATCTGCTCTCCCAATACACCGTCGGGGGTTGCCTGTATGATCATTTCTTTTCTCGGAGGAACGATCACAATGTTCATGAAGTCGTATTCATTGACACTATTTCCTCTAAGCGAAGGATTGAAACTTCTTGTGGCGTTTTGGTTAAATGTAAGGTTAAGGCTTACGCTGTCGCCTTTAGCCGCACCGGCTTTATTTATTATATCGTTGTAAGATACATCATATCTGTAATCAAAAGCACTGAGATTGGACTTGCTGTTGTCAACATAGCTTGAGCTTAAACTCAATGTGCCGCTTGTATGAGAAGTGGTGTCACTTGCAAGGGTTGGAGTGGTAGATTCTCCTGCAGGGATCTGGTGAGCACCGTTTTCAATTATGGCGTTACCCTCGTCAACTCGTTGCCTAAGTTCGTCTAGCTCGGCACCTGTGATCAAGCGGTCACTTGAATATGAAAATGTATAGCTTTTTACAGTGTAGTTATATGTTTTGGTCTGAGTATAGTTAGAGCTGATATTACGAGTTTCGCCATCCATTGTGCTGTCTCCCAGAGAACCGCTGAAAGCAACATTATAATCTTCACGCCAGGTATAAGTATCAACCCTTTGCATATTGTCGGTTCTGGTTACAGTCATTTCATTTGATCTAAGATAAACTTTTCCGTCATCTGTTTGGTAATAATAGCTTGTTGGATCCGAATAAGTTGTGTTACTGCTTATGGGTCTTGGAGTTCCCGTACGCAGTTCATGTTCGGTTTCATTAGTCTTGGTGCTGGCCCAACTGATCTCACCGGTAATACTCGAACCGTTTTGATCGAAGTTACGACCGTATGCTCTTTGCAAAACAAAAGCGTTGTAGTTGTTTGCCGAGATGTTTTTATTATTGTTACTGATGCTGAATCCCAATTTGTTTTCGTTTGTAAGAGATGAATTTCCCGGAGTAACACTTCCGCCAAGATTGGTCTCGTTTATGGCGCTTATAACTTCATCTCTACTCGAAACATCGGTAAGCTTAAAGTTATAGTTGATACTCACGTTATCGAGTGTCTTGTTATAGTTGTATTTTGCATCGGAATCAAAAGTTATGCTGCTTGAGTCGTTGGAATCATTTTCAAGACCCCAGTTGGAAATCGGATAATCTGTACTCTCTGCAGGAGTTCTCGGAACAGGGTTGCTTGAAATGTTTTTAAAGCTGCCCCATGAGGTAACTCCTGTTGTTGATGTTTCGGTTGAATCATTCCTATCGGTCCTTCTGACAGAAAGGCCTTCGGTAGTGGCAAGTATCTCATATTTGTCATCCGCAACATTTTTGTTGGCGTTGGTAACAGTAACGCTATTAACACCATTCGGAAGTGTAAAGATTCTTTTTGATGTCGCGGAAGAAGCTGATATGTTCCAGTATGAAGGCTCGGTGATGCTGTTACCGTTGATGCCTTCAATTATTGAAGAAAGATCGTCGCCTTCTTCAACGTCAAAGCTTACTGTGGTTCCGTGATAGTCAAAAGAGTAGGTGCCTGCATCTGTACCGTTTCCGCTTATTCCGAGGCCTGCCCATGTGGCAACGTCTACATTGTTGACTTTTATGCCTGTCTCATCGGCTTTCCACTCGTATTTTCTTACGACTTTATCCAGAGATTCTCCCTCTTTAAGGCTTATATGAACCTTTTCACCGTCCCAAAGATCGAATTCCACAGTCTGATCCTTGGTCGAGTTGCCGTTTCCGTCAAGCTCGAGACCTTTTGCGGCTAGCTCATCAAGATTGTATCTGACATTATTAAAGTCCAGACCTCCGATAGTGCCCGGTGCACTGTAAAAGACCTGGATATCATATGGCTCTTCGTTGGGAGTAACAGAAGGTGCATAGGGCACCTTAAAGATCTTCATTTCATTAAAAGAGGCGGAACCAAAGACTCTTTCAATCTCATTCTTTATCTGCTGAACTTCTTCGTTGACAAATTCTCTGTCCTTGTCGGTAAGAGTACCGTTGGCGCCTTTTACCGATAGCTCATTGATTCTCTGAAGCATGTCATGAACTTCATTGAGATATCCGTCCGCAACCTGAATAAAGCTGATTCCATCCTGGATGTTCAGCATGTTCTGACCCAGTCCGCGAATCTGCCTTCTCATTTTCTCACTGATAGCAAGCCCTGCCGCATCATCCGCTGCACGGTTTATACGATAACCCGACGATAGCTTCTCGGCGGATTTTGCTTTTGTATTTGTTGTAATTCCCAGCTGGCGATGCGCAAACATCGACGCCATGTTGTGCTGTATTATCATACATAACCCTCAAATTTAATCAGTGGATACCTCTATTATATATCGGTTATAGGTGCTCGAAATATTAGAATTTAAATCTGTATATCGAAAAATAGCACAAATATTATCACACTAGCGAAAAGAAACATTAACAAAATTGACAAAAAAATGCAAGAAGGAGCAGATTTATTGTATAATATGCTTGTTAACTAGACTGTAGCAAATTAAACGCTTGTATAAAGGAGGCAAAAAATGGGGAAAATATGCATAGGTATTTGCGATGATCAGTTTGAAATTGTTAATAAGCTCGACGGGTTGGTTCGCGACATCTCGGACAGAAAGATACAAAGAGGCTTTTTATATAGATGCACTGCGATTTATTACAAAGCCTTTTTTGTACGATGAAGTAAGGGAGGCATTAACTTCGGCAGTAGAAGAAAAGCCGGGTGAGGCGGAAATAGAAGCGTATCATGATCGCATAAGCTTTAACCTTATCCCTACAGTAATTTTGCCAAGATACGAAAAATTCACGGATCTGCTGATATAAAGCAGTTAAAGATACGGACTACGGTTATCTGATATTGGATCTTAGGAAGTGTGTGGGAGGAGATTTTGATGATTGTGTCCGCTCCTGCAATCTTTTCCTGAGTAATTGCGAGATTGTATCCGTGCAGAACAAGAGATGCAAGCTGTCTGTGACGGCGTACAATTGGAAAGTGAATTCAAAGAGCGTCGACTCCCTTACGGATTATACTAAGAGGTGCGATGACCATGGGATCTGGAAGCATATATTAAATGAAATAAACTGAAAACTTGAGGTGAAAATAGGAATATGTTTATAATGAAAAGAGTAATAAAAGGAAAGAGGTAACAAAATGGATATTGCAGTTTGGATTGCTATAGGAGTGGCTCTGTTTGTTGCATGCTTTCATGGCAGCGGTAAAGAGTGATCTATGCGCGGGCCAAGCCGGTAAAAAGTAGTAATGGAGATTGAACGGTTATGACCTTTGAACCTCTGGCGGTTGAGCTTGATGAGAACGGAATCTCAGGTTTTATCAAGCGTTACCATTTTAAGACAAGTGAGAAAAAAGATATTGTGATGCTATATAGACAGCTTCACCCGAGAGTGCATGCGAGTTTCCATCATGTGATCGAGGGCGAGACTGTCTATGTTGTCGTTACGCTCGGAGATGCCTTCGACAGCTTTCAGGATTCTCTTTTGCAAAAAGGCGAGATACAGAAGGCGTTTATCGTCGATTGCCTCGGAACGGAGATGCTCTCGCTTGCTTATGAAGAGGTTGATAAAAAGATATTTGAAAAGACCGGACTTTACGTGGGAAGCTATGTCTTTGCGGGCAGCGATAAGATGCCTCTTGAAGAGCTTGCCGCTGTAATGAAAAAGCTTGGGCAAAAGATCGTAAAGTGTAACGAATCTTTTGTACTGGTTCCGAAAAAGAGCGTTGTCTTTTCCGCAAAGCTTCATAAAAAGAGAAGCAGGAAGCATTCAGACTGCGAGAATTGCAGCGCGGTCAGCTGCCCCATGAGAAAGGAACCCGCTGCGAAAAGAGCGGTTTCCAAGGATGATGACAAGAGCGGAAAAGGCCTTATTCACTTGTATACGGGAGAAGGAAAAGGAAAGACCACGGCGGCGATAGGACTTGCCGTTAGGGCAGCAGGCGCTGGAAAGAAGGTTGTCTTTTCTCAGTTTATGAAGGGCAGAAAAACTTCCGAGCTTGTTTCGCTTGAACTTATACCGGGAATTACTGTTGTAAGAAGCGAGAAGGAGCTCGGCTGGCTCAAGCGAGACGATGAAGCGCAGTGCGAGATGTTCCGCGTGGTTCATAACGAGATACTTGATAAGATCGCGGAGCTAATCCAAAACGGCGAGTGCGATGTGCTCATCATGGATGAGATCACATATCCGTTTAACTACGGTGTTATAGATAAAAAGAAGCTTGAAGAATTGATCGACAACAAGCCGGATGACATGGAAATTGTCATGACCGGCAGAAACGCCGACGAGCTCCTTTCAGAAAAGGCGGACTACATTACCTACATGGAAAAAATCCGTCATCCGTACGATAAGGGAATTGATGCAAGGCACGGAATTGAATATTGATGATGCTTTGGCGGACCGATTGCTGTATAACGGCAATTCGGTCTGCTTTTTTATGTGTTGACATTTAAAATAATCGTGTTATAGTTGTAGTAGAACAAATAGAATTAAGTTTCGTCTGTGTGCAAAAAAGGCGGAACAAGCGCATATTCATCTTTTGAGGAGGAAATTATGAATATACAGAAGTTCACACAAAAGTCCATAGAGGCTGTGAGCGGATGCGAGAAGATCGCCGTTGAATACGGCAATCAGGAGATTGAACAAGAGCACCTGCTCTACGCTCTTATGACAATAGAAGATAGCCTTATCTCTAAGCTTGTAGAGAAAATGGGCGTTGATACAGGTTCTTTTTTAACAAGAATCGAGCAAGGAATCGGCAAGAGAACCAAGGTTCAGGGCGGCCAGCCTTACATCGGAGCGCAGCTTAATAAAGCTCTTTTGTCTGCGGAGGATGAGGCCAAGGCACTCGGCGATGCGTACGTTTCCGTGGAGCACCTCTTCCTTGCGCTTATTAAGCATGCCAATAAAGAGGTAAAAGAGATCTTTGCTCAGTTCGGTATCGACAGGAACAGATTCCTTCAGGTGCTTTCCGAGGTCAGAGGTAACAGGAACGTGACGACGGATAACCCCGAGGCTACTTACGATACGCTTTCCAAATACGGAACAGAGCTTGTCGAGAAGGCCAAGAACCAGAAGCTTGATCCCGTTATCGGACGTGATACCGAGATCAGAAACGTTATAAGGATTCTTTCCAGAAAGAGCAAGAACAATCCTGTGCTCATCGGTGAGCCCGGTGTCGGTAAGACCGCGGTTGTTGAGGCACTTGCGCAGAGAATTGCAAGTGGAGACGTGCCTTCTGCTCTTAAGGATAAAAAGATATTTTCACTCGACATGGGCGCTCTCGTAGCGGGAGCCAAGTACAGAGGCGAGTTTGAAGAAAGACTAAAAGCCGTTCTTGAAGACGTAAAAGGTTCGGACGGTGAGATAATTCTTTTCATCGATGAGCTTCATCTGATAGTCGGTGCCGGAAAGACAGACGGCGCAATGGATGCGGGCAACATGCTTAAGCCCATGCTCGCAAGAGGAGAGCTCCACTGCATCGGTGCAACAACGCTCAACGAGTACAGACAGTACATAGAAAAAGACGCAGCGCTTGAGAGACGTTTCCAGCCTGTAATGGTTGATGAACCTACGGTTGAAGATACCATCAGTATCCTTAGAGGTTTAAAAGAAAGATACGAAGTTTTCCACGGCGTTAAGATCATGGACAGTGCGCTTGTAAGTGCAGCGGTTTTGTCAAACAGATATATTTCCGATCGTTTCCTTCCCGATAAGGCGATTGACCTTGTTGATGAGGCGTGCGCGCTTATAAAGACCGAGATGGATTCGATGCCGGCGGAGCTCGATGAGCTCAATCGTAAGATTATGCAGATGCAGATCGAGGAGGCAGCTCTTAAGAAAGAGGACGACAGCCTCAGTAAAGAGAGATTATCCAACCTGCAAAAAGAGCTTGCCAATCTCAAGGAAGACTTTGATACCAGAAAAGCTCAGTGGGAGAACGAGAAGCAGGCGGTTGATAAGCTTGCGGCAATGCGTGAGCAGATAGATACCATAAATTCGGAGATCGCCATCGCGCAGAGAAACGGTGATTATGAGAAAGCCGGAGAGCTTCAGTACGGCAAACTTCCTGCTCTTAAAAAAGAGCTTGAGGAAGCCGAGGAAGCTGCTCACAAGAAAGAAGCCGACACAACTCTTGTTCATGAGCGAGTTTCAGATGAAGAGATCGCGGGTATCATCAGCAGATGGACCGGAATTCCCGTAAATAAGCTTACTGAGAGCGAGAGAAACAAGACGCTTCACCTTGCAGACGAGCTCCACGGAAGAGTTGTGGGTCAGGACGATGCGGTTACAAAAGTATCCGAAGCGATCATGAGATCGAAAGCGGGAATCAAGGATCCGAGAAAACCTATAGGTTCATTCCTGTTCCTCGGACCCACAGGTGTCGGAAAGACAGAGCTTGCAAAGAGCCTTGCACAGTCTCTTTTTGACGATGAGAACAATATTGTCCGTATCGATATGAGTGAGTACATGGAGAAGTACAGCGTATCCCGCCTTATCGGAGCACCTCCCGGATACGTGGGCTATGAGGAGGGCGGACAGCTTACGGAAGCCGTAAGAAGAAAACCTTATGCGGTAGTTCTTTTTGATGAGATTGAAAAGGCACATCCCGATGTCTTCAACATCCTGTTACAGGTGCTTGACGACGGACGTATCACGGATTCTCAGGGAAGAACCGTAGACTTTAAGAACACGATCCTTATCATGACTTCCAATATCGGTGCGCAGTACCTGCTCGACGGAATAAGTAGTGACGGAAGTATCAGCGAGGAAGCCGAGAAAGAGACAATGGAGGATCTTAGAGCACACTTTAGACCCGAGTTCCTCAACAGACTTGATGAGATCATCATGTTCAAGCCTCTTACAAAAGATAACATCGGCGGAATCATCGAGCTTATCATAGATGACCTTAACAAGAGACTTGCGGACAGAGAGATCTCGATAAAGCTTTCACAGGAAGTAAAGGACTACGTTATAGACAACGCGTACGATCCGATCTACGGCGCTAGACCGCTTAAGAGATATATTCAGAAGTATGTAGAGACATTGTCGGCGAGACTTATTCTTGAAGATAAGGTTCAGCCGCACGATACGATAGAGTTCGGCGTGGAGAACGGAGAACTCGTAGCAAAGAGCAGCAGAGCATAAAAAAACGCTCGCGAAATACCGGAAAAACGAAAAATCCCAAGGGCAGCTTATAGAGGGTAAGCTTAAATGCTCTTGGGATTTCCCGTTTTTGGGTTTATGTTGGTTTAAAGTGCTTCGTGTTTAGGTGAAAAGAATTCTCAAACGAATTGATTTCTTTTCTCGTCATACGTAAAACCTGCGTCTGACAACTTTTTTATAATATTCTCAAGCTCCTGTGCGCTTATGTCCATATCGTCGGCAAGCGCATCCAGGCTGCTATACATGTCTCTTAGCTTCATGTTCAGAAAACTGAATAACATGATCGGATCTTCCGGCATCTTTCCACCTCCGGGAGTGTGATAAGCGAACCTCTCCGCCTCTTTTTTTAAATCATAAAATCATTATACCCCAAAACCCAAGATGTTGGGAATGTTTTTTTATTACCACATCATATTGAAACGGCTCATTTTTAAGGTGTATAATAAATGTGAGTTATTGCCTAAAAATAGCAAAGAGAGAATGAAATGCAAGCATCTGTAGATATACACTGTCACATAATGCCGGGAGTTGACGATGGCTCTCGGGATATGGATACAAGTTTAAAGATGCTGGAGATAGCAGCAAGGGAAGGCATCACGGACGTTATTCTTACGCCTCACCATAAGCCACTGCATCACAACGTGAGTGTCGAGCGCAACAAGATCTATACCAAGAGGCTTAATGAAGCGGTAAGGAGCGCCGGCATCGACATCAGATTGTATTCCGGAAATGAAATATATTACAGCGATGAGACACAGAGACAACTCGAAGAAGGAATGATATGTACACTCGCAGATTCAGAGTATGTTCTTGTAGAGTTTCATCCCACCAATCCATACAGAGCTATAAGCAATGCGGTCTATCAGATTCAGGGCGCCGGTTTTATTCCGATAATAGCGCATGTTGAGAGATACAGCGATATAGTGTCACACCCTGCTTATGTGGAAGAGCTTATAAACAAAGGCTGTTATATTCAGGTGAACGCCTTATCCGTTATGGGTAAGTACGGTTTTGGAATAAAGCTTTTTGTAAAAAAACTTCTCAAGAACAGGCTGGTGCATTTTGTCGCTACGGATGCTCATGATACCAAGAGAAGAGCACCGTACATGGCCGATTGCAGATCATATATTCAGAGAAAATACGGCAAGGATTATGCGGACAGGATTTTTTATGAGAACCCTATGAGTGTCATCCGAGGCCGGATAATATAGCTTAGAGCGGCACTGCGTAGGCCTGATGCGCGGCAAGCATGGAGGAGCATGGACAGAAAAGAAGACATAATTGAAATTAATCTTGGCGAGCTTTTGTCTGTCATATTGGGAAGAGCTTTTTTGATCATCAGCGCCGGACTGTTTTTTGCGCTGGCAGGTCTTTTTGTCAGTAAGTTTGTTCTTCACCCCACATATGAATCGACCACCAAGATTTACATATTGAATAAAGAGGAAAATCAGACCGTTACTTATTCGGACGTGCAGATTTCCACGCAGCTCACACAGGACTACGCAGAGCTTATAAAGAGCAGATACGTGCTTGAAGAGGTTGCGCAGAGACTCAATCTCGTGGACATAACCTATGAAGATCTCGCGGACGTTCTTAAAGTCGATACACCTTCGGATACGCGTATCGTTTCGATCACCGCAAGGGACGAGGATCCTTTGATGGCGATGAAGATCGCGAACTGTATCAGAGAAGTTGCGAGTGAGCACATCACCAACGTTATGGATATCGATGCCATCAATGTTGCGGAGACTGCTAACGTTCCGACCAAGAAGGCAAGTCCCAGAGTCGGAAGATGGACTGTTATCTCGGGATTTTTGGGCGCGGTCATTGTTGCGTTCTTTGTTGTGCTCGGATACCTTCTCGACGATACGATCAAGAGTTCCGATGATGTCGAGAGATACTTGGGACTCAGCACTATAGGCCTTATCCCGCTTTCTCTTGAAGAGCAGGGAAAAAAGAAATCTAAGAAAAAGTAAATTTGTTGGGTAAACAGAAACGGAGATTCTATGCAGAGCGCGAAGCTTCATTTCAGTCAGGCGGAAAATAATTATCAGGTAAAAGAAGCATATAAGACCCTTCGCAGTAACGTTGAGTTCAGCGGACAGAACGTACGGGTTATCTCGGTCACGAGCTGTACTCCGGGTGAAGGAAAGACTACGGTTGCCATGGCTCTTGCGAGAGCTTTTGCAGAGGCTGGCAAAAAGACGATACTTGTCGACGCCGATATGCGTAAGTCAGTTCTTGTCGGACGTTACAAGACAGGCTCCGTAAGGCTTGGACTTACACATTGCCTTGTGGGAAGAGAGAGACTCTCCAGCGTTATCTGCGAGACCGACACACCCAATCTTTATGTAATATTCAGCGGACCTGTTCCTCCCAACCCCAGTGAGCTTTTGGGTGGCAGGATCTTCAGTAAGGTCCTTGAGAATATGAAGCAGGTATTTGATTATGTGATCATAGATACGCCTCCTCTCGGAAGCGTTATTGACGCGGCCGTTGTTGCCAAGCAGTGCGACGGCACGATCATGGTCGTTGAGAACAATGCTATCAGCTACAGATTCGCTCAGAGAGTCAAGGATCAGCTTGATAAAGCGGGAGCCAAGATGCTGGGCGTTGTGCTTAATAAGGTCGATCTTAACGGTAAAGGTTATTACGGTCACTACGGACATTATTACGGCAAGTACTATGGTAAATATTACGGCAAGTATTATGGCAACGGCGGTGACAGTGACAGTAGTTCAATGACAAGACCCAAGGCATCGGAACCCGATATCGGACTTGACGATGATGATCTTGATGAGCTTAATTACCTCGCAGGAGTTACGAGGAAAGACTGATTTGGAGGAGACAAGTGAGAGGAAATATTCTCGGAATATTTTTTACAATATTAAGCGGGGTTCTTGCGGCGCTTATCGTTATCGCTTACGGAAGAAGCGACAGAATTGCGCCTGAGTTTAGATTTTCCGCGGTTGGTTTTGTTTATGATTCCAAGACAACAGACAAGGATCTGATACAGGGTGTCAACGCCTATGATTCCAAGGACGGAGATATGACTAACAGGATCGTTGTTGAAAAGGTTGTTCTTAACAGAGACGCGGAGACAGCGGTTGTTTACTATGCGGTAGCGGACTTTAGCGGCAATGTTGCCAAACAGTCACGTGTTTTTCCCGCAGATATCAGAGATATAGATTTTAACGGAGATTCATCTGAGACTATGGAGGATCCTCTTTTTCCCAATATGGTCCCGGACGGAACAAAAGGAGAAGGAGCTGTTGAAGGCGCGAGTGCAGAGGGCGCCTCTACAGGTGATCAGGAGCAGTAAATGAGGGGAAAAGGAAAAGTCTTTCTCATTATCTGGGCAGTGTTCATGACGTTTGTTGCGGGTGGACTTGTCGGATTTGAGATAATGAGAGTAATGGGAAAAGCAAATCTGGGTTCCAAATCGGCCACATCGGCACCGATGATGGGACAGCAGGATCCCTATGTTGTTTCGAACGCAAACGCGGAATGGCAGGATGACTGGATCACATATAACGGTGATGTATATGATTACAATGAAGATATAATTACTTTTTTAATAATGGGAATAGACAAAGATGATGAAGTTGTCTCGAAGGTATCTGAGGGAGGCGAAGGAGGACAGGCAGATGCGCTGTTTCTTCTTGTTCTCAACCCGCACACTCAGAAGATAAGCATTATAGGCATCAACAGAAATACAATGACCGATGTGGATGTTTATGATGAATACGGAAGATATCAGACTACGGTAGAAGCACAGGTTTGTCTGCAACACGGTTTCGGTGACGGAATGGAAGAATCCTGTGAATATCAGGTGAAGGCGGTGTCCAGTCTTTTTTACCAGCTCCCGATTCACGGCTATGCTGCTATAAATATGAGCGCGATTCCTACGATAAACGATCAGGTTGGCGGAGTTGATGTTGTTGTTCTCGAGGACCTCACAAAGTTTGATAAGACACTGAAAAAGGGCGCTGAAGTTCATCTTGAGGGAAAGACGGCATATCATTACATAAAGAGCAGAGATATACACATATCGGGCTCAAACAGCTCAAGGCTTGAAAGGCAGAAACAGTATATAAATGCTTTTATAAATGCTGCCAGAATTAAGTGCAGTGAAAATAATAATGCTGCAGTGGAACTTTTTACGGCGATCGGAAGTAAGATGGTAACGAATATATCCGCTGATGAGATTTCATATCTTGCTCCGTATCTCGTATCGTATACGTTTAATGCGGATGACATCATATCAATTGACGGTGAAACTTCCAGGGATGGCAAGTATGAGGAGTTTAGAGTTGATGATGCCAGCCTCTATGAGACTATAATAGATGTTTTTTATGAAAAAATTGATCAAGCAGGCTAATGAAATGTATACGAAAAGACGATATAGAATAATAGAGATGATAGCCGTAAAAGGATTCTTTTTACCGCTGATGATAGTTTTTCTTATCGGATGTTCACGGAAGGATACAGATGCCGGACGTAACACCGCTTATGAAAAAAGTACTCTTCCGACGGAGCAGAAAACCGGATTTGAAGACATCAAGAGCTTAAATGAGGATGCTTTTGCATGGCTGTACATTCCGGGGACGGATATAAATTGTCCCATTCTTCAGGATTCTGAAGGTGATGATTCTTTTTACAAAAGTCATAACGAGTACAAAGAGCCTGATGAAAACGGGGCGATTCATATCGAGGCTGCAAATCTTAATGACATGTGTGATTTTAATGAAGTCATTTACGGATCATCGCCTAAGGATGGAACCGGATTTGCGCAGCTCAATAATTTTTTGGATAAAGAATATTTTGATGAGCACGAGTATGTACATGTATATATGGAGGATAACTCCCTTATATATTATATAATTGCCGCTTATACCCGTGATGATACAAAGCTTCTTGCACAGTATGATTTCACATATGCTTCCGGATGTATGGAGTTTATCAATGAGATCTACAGAAAAGGAGATGACTCTAAGATTATCAGGGATGGCTGCGAGACGGGGCTTAAACCCGAACATTTCCTTATTACGCTTACTACGGACAGCACCGATGAACCGGGAAAGCAGATGGTGGTTATCGGATGTCTGATGGGGGACGTAGCCGGGAAAATTGACAGAGAAGTTGATTACGGAGATGAAGACGACATTAATATTCAGGCTGAATAGTAACACAAGGATAATGTTGTTTAGATAAAAGAACGGAGGCAAAAAATTATGAAAAAGATTCTGGCGCTAACAGTTGCAGGTACACTTATGGTGACGAGTTCCGTATGTGTTTTTGCTGCAGAGGATACTACCGGTGAGAATACAGTTACGGAGGCTAATTCTGACGTGGATCCCAGCCCGGATATAAAGGGGTTAGAAGAAAAGCTCAAAAAGCAAGAAGAACAGGCTCAGGCTGATAGGGAAAAGGCTGAAAAGGACAAAGCCGAACTAAATCAGAAGATAGGTGAGCTTAAATCAGTGCAAGAGGAACTTAGTAAGAAACTTACCACTCTCGCAAATGATAATAAAGAACTCGAACAGAAGAAAGCACAACTGACAAAGCAGCTTGAATCAACAAATAAGAGTCTCGACGCTGCTGTTAAAGCAAAGAATAAATACGAAGAAAAATATAATAATGCGACAGCCGCTCCCAAGAGAAGAGAGACTCCTTCAAGAGAGCAGGTGCTTAGCAAAAATAACGCAGTCGGTGACGGAAACGGCGGATACATCGCTCAGGGCGGACATGTTCAGATCAACGGCGGAAAGAGCAATGTTACATTTACACTTTCAGCTCCCACAGCAGGTGTTCTGAGTTCTGCAAACAAGTATGCAAACAGTATTGGCGGAACACTTCTTCACTGTGTAACAACAAGCTCACCCGGAGTTTCGTTTAAGACAGCGGTAGTAAATTTCACTGTTACCGGCGTAAGTGCAAACGACTCAATTGCAGTATACCAGCTTCAGGGCAAGAATTGGGTTCAGGTAATGGTTACATCCATTACAGATAACCACGTAACCGTAAACCTTACTCAGCACGGACCTCTCGCTTTCGTAAGAGTTGCAGCGGTTGCAACTGCAACACATTGAGATTAATAATTGAAAGCCACGCCAAAAGGCGTGGCTTTTTCAATGTATACGCACAGTTCTGTGGTTTTATGTTATAATAGCGTTGCTGTGTACATGAATGAAGTGTACGAGGCAGCGAGGAGAATACAATGAGCTGGGAAGATAACGTCAGGAAGGTTGTTCCGTATACACCGGGTGAGCAGCCCAAAGTTAAGAATATAATCAAGATCAATACCAACGAGAATCCCTATCCGCCTGCTCCTGCAGTGCAGGAAGCGCTTAAGAACATGGATGTGGATCAGTTCAGAAAGTATCCGGATCCAACATGTGACGTGTTGGTTGAGGCACTTGCGGATTTCTACAAAGTTGATAAAGAGAAGATTTTCGTGGGAGTAGGTTCCGACGATGTATTATCAATGGCTGTCCTTACATTCTTCAATTCGGATAAGCCGATTCTTTTCCCTGACATCACCTATTCATTTTATGATGTGTGGGCGGACCTTTACAGGATACCTTACAAGCAGATTCCGCTTATGGATGACTTCTCTGTAAGGACTTCGGATTACTTCGTTCCAAACGGCGGAATAATTCTTGCCAATCCCAATGCGCCTACGGGAGCTCAGCTTCCTCTTGACGCAGTGGAAGAGGTTATTAAGAAGAATCCCGATGTTGTTGTTATCGTAGATGAAGCTTACACCGATTTCGGCGGACAGTCAGTGCTTCCTCTTATTGATAAATATGATAACCTGCTCGTTGTTCAGACTTTCTCCAAGTCACGTTCCATGGCAGGTATGAGAATAGGCTATGCCTTTGGTTGCAAGAAGATTATCAAGTACCTTTTGGATGCCAAGTTCTCTTTTAACTCATACACAATGAATATGCCCGCTCTTGAGCTCGGCGCTCTTGCGGTCAAGGATAAGGCTTATTTTGAAAAGACTGTCAACATGATTATTGACACGAGAGAAAGAATTAAGGTACAGCTTCGTGAGCTTGGATTTGAGTTTGCGGATTCCAAGACCAACTTCATCTTTGCAAAGCACAAAGAGAAGTCAGGCAAAGAGATCTTTGATTTCCTCAGGGAGAACAATATTCTTGTAAGAAGATGGGATGCGCCCAGGATCAATGATCATCTTAGAATTTCGATCGGTACGGACGAGGAGATGGATATTCTTATATCCAAGTTAAAAGAGTTTTTGAATAAGTGATTTAAGGAGTTATATAGGTTATGTTGAATTATCTAATTGTTTTTTTATGTTCAATGGTTCCTCTTGTAGAGCTTAGAGGTGCGATTCCGATTGCGCACAAAATAAGTTTGGATGACCCGTCATTCAATATTTATCTTGCATATCTTATTATTGCTATCGGTAATATGATCCCTGTTCCTTTTATCTTTTTCTTTGCAAGAAAGGTTCTTGAATGGGGAAAAGACAAGCCCATCATAGGAGGATTCTTTAGATTCTGCCTTGAAAAAGGAGAGAAGGGTGGACAGAAGCTTACTGCAAAGGCAGGAAGAGGATTATTCCTTGCACTTCTTCTCTTTGTAGGAATCCCTCTTCCCGGAACAGGTGCATGGACAGGTACTCTTGCAGCCAGTATTCTTGATATGGATTTTAAGTCAAGTGTATTTGCTGTTATCCTTGGAGTAGCGCTTGCAGGAATAATAGTGACTGTGGCAAGTCTTTTGGGAGTAAGCATTTTAACCTGATGATCATGTATTATCGTAATGCTTATGAGCAATTTGTTCTGAGCAGTTATTGAAAGGCAAGAGATATGGATGCATATAGCGATTTCGCCGATGTATACGACACATTCATGGATGAAACCCCATACGAAGTATGGGGTGATTTTGTCGTGGAATTGATGAATAAGTACGGTGTGACAAAGCCTACGAAAAATGCGGGCAAAGACACAGGATCCGGTGCCGGCGACGAAGCATACAACACTGAGGAGAACACCGAAGAGGCGCTCGAAGAAGAGAAGAATCTCATTGCGGAACTCGGCTGCGGAACAGGCTCTTTTACCATTAATATGGCGAAGCGCGGCTATGATATAATCGGTATAGATATGTCTTCCGATATGCTTGATATTGCAAGGAAGAAAACTCAGGCGGAAGGGCTTGATATCATGTACCTTGAACAGGACATGAGAGAGCTTGATCTTTACTGCACCGCGGGCACGATCTTAAGTGTGTGCGACAGCATCAATTATCTTCTTGCGGATGATGATGTTATAGAGACATTTAAACTCGTTAATAATTTTCTTTTTCCTAAAGGAGTTTTTATCTTTGATTTCAACACGCTCCACAAATACAGAGATGTTATCGGAGATGTGACGATAGCGGAGAACCGCGAGGATTGCAGCTTTATCTGGGATAATTATTATCACGATAAAGCGCATATCAACGAATATGATCTTACGATATTTGCAAAGTGCGGCGAGGGAGATGTGTTCAAACGATCCGTTGAAACGCATTATCAAAGGGGATACACGCTCGATGAGATGATCTCTTTTGTTGAAAGAGCGGGGCTTATGTTTATTACAGCTATCGACGCGGACACGCATGAAGCTCCGACGGATGAGAGCGAGAGAATATACATTGTTGCCGGAGAGTGTGGCAAACAGCTTTAAACATAAATATATGAGGGACAATACATGGTAATTGTGATACTCAGCTACATATACATTTTTATGATATGTCTTTTTGCGGGAGTAACGGTAAGAGAAGCTCTTTCGAAATTTATTCCCGTTCCTAAGACGGAGAAGATCGGCATCACCGGTATTATAGTTTCGGGACTTGTCGCTCTCACCGTGTATGCTGAGTTTTTCAGTATCTTTTATAAGATCGGAGCAATCTGCCACATCATCATGCTCATGATATTGTCACTCGGTGCGTACAAGTACCGCAGACAGATCGGCAAGATTCTTATATCGATCAGAAAGAGATTCTATTCAAAAGAAGGCTTCGTGTGCCTCATTATTGTGCTTTTATCCGCATACTTTGCGTCGCGCGGACAGTTCCATAAGGACACACAGATCTATCACGCCCAGGCTATCCGTATACTTGAAGAGTACGGAGTCTTGAAAGGCCTTGGCAATTTCCAGTTACATTTTGCATACAACAGTTCATATCTTCCGCTCTGCGCACTGTTTACGCTGAGCTTTGTTTTGCCGTTTGCGCTTCATACGATGACGGGCTTTTTTATGACTCTTTTCACTTGCTATGCCGGATGCGGGCTTATGAAAAAAACATCGAAAGACAGTCACATCGGTGACATGGCAAGACTTTCTATTATTATTTACAGCATAACCTCGCTTGAATATTTACAATCGCCCGCGACGGATTACGGAACGATGTACATGGTGCTCTATATCATGTGTGCTTGGATAACTCATTCGGTCGAGAAGGCGGACGATTCCGATGATATTTCCGTATACGGATACCTTTCGGTTCTTTCAATCTTTACCGTCAGCATGAAGCTTTCGGCGGCAGCTATTGTGGTGCTTGCGGTCGTTCCGTTTATTCTTTTGGTAAAAAAGAAAGCGACAAAAGAAATATGGTCTTATATAACGATAGGTTTTTTTGCATTCCTCCCGTATCTGATCAGAAACGTGATAATCTCGGGATGGCTCTTTTACCCTGTTGAAGCTATCGATTTCTTTAAGGTTATTTGGAAAATTCCGGCTGAGTATATGAGACATGATTCCGCGCAGATCAAGGTTTGGGGAAGGTGTCTTCAGGATGAGCCCGGAGATATGTTTGAGAAGCTGAGCTACGGTCTTTCAACATGGGTACCCATATGGTGGGATAGGCAGCAGTTTTTTGAAAAGCTTCTTATTCTCTTTCAGGTCGTGGGAGCGGGCGCTGTATTTATCAATCTGATCGTTGTTTTATTAAAAAAGAAAAAGTTTCGCGCCGACGTTTCGATATTTTATATTACCGTGCTTATAAATATAGCGATGTGGTTTTTTACCGCGCCGTTTATCAGATACGGACTTGCGTTTCTCATGCTGCTTCCGCTGTGCGCATGCATGAATCTGGCCGAGAATATTTTCAGGGGAAAAGCCTTTCTTAGATTTGGTTTTGCTTTGATAGCGATCATTTGTTTCGGAAATTGGACGGTGCACTATCTTAAAGTTGACGCCGCTCGATTTACGGATCATTTGAAAGATAATTACTACGTAGTGCCGATACCTTTTGAAGACGATGATACAGATGAAGTTGAGATGAACGGAGTGATAGTATATAATTCCGCGCATGAAGATGACGGAGTAAACAGCTACTACCATTGTCCGAGTTCATGCTACATGGATATGATAAACAGAACAGAGCTCATAGGAGAAACAATAGAAGAGGGCTTTAAAGCGAAGTGATTCGCTTTAAAGCCCTTTAGCTTACTTAATTATTTTATAATTAAAACTTACTGATATCAATCTCACCGTCAAATACTGTTGTTGCGGGACCTTCCATAATAACGGGTGAATCAGGACGTTTATCCCAAGAGCATTTGATCACGCCTCCGAGAACATGGACGTTTACAGTTGTTGCGGTATAAAGATTTAAGATACATGCAACTGTTGTTGCGCAGCATCCTGTTCCGCAAGCAAGAGTTTCGCCTGTTCCTCTTTCCCATACACGCATACGAACGTTGTTCATATCATCAATTGATACGAATTCGGTGTTTGTGCGGTTGGGGAACATAGGATGATTTTCAAACAAAGGACCAATCGTATTGATATCGAATGTTGAAAGATCGGCATCCTCGGGAAGGAACACTACGCAGTGCGGATTTCCCATTGATACACAGGTTACATTCCATGTCTTTCCGGCGACCTCAACAGGAACGTTTACAGCGAGTCTTCCGTATGTTCCGGAAAGGCTTTCGTATCTCACGTTGTTCTTGCTGAGCTGCTCATCTGTTAATGTTACGGGAACGCTTGCTGCATCGAGAATCGGAGCCCCCATATTGACCTTTACCGATTCAACAAGCTCATCTTCACCGATCTTAAGATCGATGTACTTGTTTTTGCCTGCGCTTACGATAGTAAGCTGCTGTTTGTCCGTGAGCTGTTTGTCATAGACATACTTGGCTACGCATCTGATACCGTTGCCGCACATCTCTGAGCGGGTACCGTCCGCGTTGAACATTTCCATCTCAAAGTCGATCTCTTCGTCATCTACCGGGTTAATGAAAATAACCCCGTCAGAACCTATTCCGAAATGTCTGTCGGAAAGGAAGCGAACGATTGATGGCTTCTTGTTCTGAGGAACAACCTCCTTTGAGCCGTCGACATAGACGTAATCATTGCCGCAGCCCTGCATTTTCGTGAATTTCATACAACTACTACCTCGTGATTATTATTTGATACTATTATATACGAAAGTTGTTGGATTATGGTGCTATAGCTTGAGTTAATTTTGTTATTTTTTATAATAGCTTGCTTGAAGAAAAATGTATACAATTATACAAAAAAGTAGTAGAATTTTTTTAAAAATGGCATGAAAGTGAGGACGATTCAATGTTTAGACCCAACAGTGATTACTTGAAACTTCCCGGAAGCTACCTTTTCAGCACTATTGCCAAGAAGGTTAACGCTTATCAGGCAGCCAATCCGGATAAAAAGATAATAAGACTCGGAATCGGAGATGTTACACAGCCCCTTTGCCCCGCAGTTATCGAGGCACTTCACAAGGCTGTTGACGAGCAGGCGGTTGCCGAGACTTTCAGAGGCTATGCGCCCGATCTCGGATATGATTTCCTTCGTCATGCGATGGCTGAGAATGATTTCAGAAGCAGAGGCTGCGATATCGCAGATGATGAGATCTTTATTTCAGACGGTGCCAAGAGTGATTCCGGAAACATTCAGGAGATCTTTTCAAAAGACGCTAAGATAGCCGTATGCGATCCCGTATATCCCGTTTATGTTGATTCTAATGTAATGGCCGGAAGAACAGGCGATTACGATGAGAGCACAGGAATCTGGAGCAACGTTATCTACATGCCTTGCACGGCTGAGAACGGCTTTGCACCCGAGCTTCCTACAGAGACACCCGATCTCATTTATCTTTGCTTCCCCAACAATCCTACAGGAAGTGCGATCACCAAGGATCAGCTTCAGGTTTGGGTTGACTATGCAAACAAAGTCGGCGCGGTTATCATTTACGACGCAGCTTATGAAGCATATATTTCAGAGGACAACGTTCCTCATTCGATCTATGAGTGCGAGGGCGCCAAGACCTGCGCTATCGAGCTCAGATCTTTTTCCAAGAATGCAGGATTCACGGGACTTCGTCTCGGAGCAACAATTATTCCTCATGATCTTACAGTTGATTTTGAGGGCAAAAAGGTTCAGATGCACAGCCTCTGGGCAAGAAGACACGGAACCAAGTACAACGGAGCTCCTTACATCGTACAGAGAGCCGGCGAGGCTTGCTACTCTGATGCAGGTAAGGCTCAGATCAAAGATATGGTCGCTCGCTACATGAAGAACGCAACATATATCCTTAACGGGCTTAAGGACGCAGGCTATGACGTATCAGGCGGTGTCAACTCGCCTTACGTATGGCTTCGCACTCCCAATAACATGACAAGCTGGGAATTCTTTGATTATCTTCTTGAGAACGCCAATGTTGTCGGAACTCCCGGATCGGGCTTTGGTCCCAGCGGAGAGCACTACTTCAGACTTACTGCTTTCGGAAGCTACGAGAACAGCGTAGAAGCTCTTGAGAGAATCAAGAAGCTCTGATATTATCGGAATAATTTATAAAGCAAAAGTCGCCTTGAGAGATCTGGGCGACTTTTTTATGTACTTGTTCATGTAGTATCTTACTTTTGACACTCATATCATAATGTATTAGAATGTAATTTACGTATATCAAGAGTATAGGGCGTACTATGCCCTGACGAAGAGACTTATTAGAAAATAGGAGTAACAGATATGGCATTATTAAAAAAATGGCGTGATATGGCCTACTCTGAGACTACTGACAAGGGTAGCCTTCAGAAATTATGGACTGAGTATTTTCAGAAGGAACGTGACATCTACGCAGAGCTTCTTAAGAATCCCGACGACGTTGTAAAGGGAACAGTTAAAGAGCTCGCTGACAAGTTCGGTGTAGATATCATGACTATGACAGGATTCCTTGACGGTATCAACGATTCCCTCAAGAAGCAGAATCCTATAGATGACATGGAAGAAGACACAGAAGTTAATCTCGGATTCGAGAAAGAGCTTCTTTACAAGAACATGGTAAATGCCGGAGCAGACTGGCTTTACAATCTTCCCGAGTGGGAGGCTATTTTTGATGAGGATAAGAGAAAAGCTCTTTACAAAGAGGAGAAGGCTTCTCATACAGTAGTAAAAGAGCAGAAGGTTTATCCCAACGATCCCTGCCCTTGCGGAAGCGGCAAGAAGTATAAGAAGTGCTGCGGTAAGAACGCTTAATTAGCGGAACATCATTATAAAATAACAGGCTGTACCCGGTTGGTATAGCAGAAGGAGCGTTATGAACAAAGAAGAGTATTTGGAAGTTTATCGTCACTCACTGGCACACATTCTCGCTAAGGCTGTTATCGAGCTTTACGGAAAAGAAGTACAGTACGCTATAGGACCTCAGATCGACGACGGTTGCTATTACGATTTTGTACTTCCCAAGGCAGTAACACAGGATGATTTCAAGACCATCGAAGATAAGATGCGCGAGATCATCAAGAGAAGAGAAGATTTCACACGTAAAGAGGTTTCAAGAGCCGAGGCACTTGAAATGTTCAAGGATCAGAAGTTCAAGACAGAGCTTATTCAGGATCTTCCCGAAGATGAAACTTTGACAGTATATTATACAGGCGATGATTATGTAGATCTTTGCCGCGGACCTCACGTAGGTAACTCTCAGGAGCTTATGAATGCAGCTTATCAGATCAAGGCTGTATCCGGAGCATACTGGAGAGGTGATGAAAAGAGAGACCAACTCTCAAGAATATATCTCTATGCTTTCCCAAGTAAGGATGAGCTCAAGAAGCACATCAAGATGATCCAGGAAGCTATGGAGAGAGACCACAAAAAGATCGGTGCACAGCTTGATCTCTTCATGTTTGATGAGACAGCTCCCGGAATGCCTTACTGGCTTCCCAGAGGATGGAAGATGTATCAGGCGCTTCTTAAGTACTCCAGAGAAGTGCAGGAGAGACACGGCTACACAGAGATCGCCGCTCCTCTTGTAAACAACAAGAAGCTTTGGCTTATCAGCGGTCACTGGGCACACTATGTAAACAACATGTTCATGGTACCCGGTGTATCAGGATGGCTCAAGGCTGACGCTGAAGTTCCCGGAATCCTCGAGAACATCAACGAGCCCGCAGAAGAGCCCAAGAACGTCAAGATTCAGGCAGGTTCTGTTCTTTATAATCGTGAACAGGATGACACCATGGCTGCTAAGCCCATGAACTGCCCCAATGCCATGATGACATATAAGAGAACCAATCACTCCTACAAGGAGCTTCCTATCCGTTACAGTGAGTACGATGTACTTCACCGTAAGGAGAAGTCCGGACAGATGAACGGTCTTTTCCGTGTACAGGAGTTCCGTCAGGATGATGACCATACATTCGTAATGGAGTCTCAGATAAAAGAGGAGATTGCAGACGTAATCGCTATTGCAGATGAAATCTACTCCACATTCGGTGTTACATACAGAGCAGAGTTCTCAACAAGACCCGAGGACTTCATGGGTGACATCGAAGTTTGGAACAGAGCCGAGGCTGCTCTTAAGGAAATCCTTGATGAGAAGTACGGCGAGGGCGGATACGAGATCAACGAAGGTGACGGCGCTTTCTACGGACCCAAGATCGACCTTCAGATCAAGGATGCGCTCGGAAGAGAGTGGCAGTGCGGAACCGTACAGCTCGACTTCCAGCTTCCTCATAACTTCGGACTTACATACCAGGCTCAGGACGGAACAATGCAGATGCCCGTCGTAATCCACAGAGCTATCTACGGATCACTTGAGAGATTCATCGGTATCATTATCGAGAACTTCAAGGGTGTATTCCCCTTCTGGCTCAGCCCTTATCAGGTAGGTATCGTACCTATCCGTGTGGAGCACAATGAGTATGCCAAGAAGGTAGAAGAAGCTCTTATGAATGCCGGAATCCGTGTTGAGGCTGATTACTCAGACAACAACATGAAAGAGAAGATCAAGAAGTTTAAGAACTACAAAGATCCCTACATTATTGTTGTCGGTGACAAGGAAGCACAGGAGAACACAGTATCCATCAACGTTCGCGGATCCAACAAGCAGGTTCAGAACGTACCTCTTGATGCGCTTGTTGAGATGTGCAAAAAGATGAATGAGGAGCATACACTTGAACTTATCGACAGCTACGAAGCGTGATAAATTTATAGGCATAGCTTTTTTTGGCCTGACCATATATTTTTTGGTCAGGTCATTTATCTTGTCGTGGTCCATTGATATATGGTACGACGAGCTTTTTTCCATGGAGTTTTCTTCTTGTTCGGTAAAAGAGCTTGTGGCTTACACCGCGCGCGATGTGCACCCTCCGCTTTATTATATGATCGTAAGATTCGTGACTTTGTTATTTAAGGGCTTAGGTCTTACAAACTTCGGAGGCGGCGGTATCGTGCCTGTTGAAACGGTTGCCAAGATCGTTTCGATCATACCGTTTATCCTGATCATTATTTATGCGCTTACCAATATCAGAAAAAATTTCGGATGGATAACGGCAGGATTGTTTTCTTTTGCAATTGTAACTATGCCGGGGCTTCCCGAGTACACGACTGAGATCAGAATGTACAGCTGGGCGATATTCTTCGTTACGGCGACGCTCCTTCACGGCTTTAATCTGGTAAGGAGTATGGCGCGCGGGATTGCCTCTGCGGAAGAGGATGGCAAGGCCGGAAACGGTGGCAGATTGTGGGATGTTGTAAACGGCGCCGCAATGTTTTTCTACGCGGTATGTGCTTCATACACACATTACTATGCCGCGGTAGCTATCGGCGCGATATACTTCATGATCTTTGTGTGGATGCTGAAGGCGTTTGTGATGAATATGAAGGCGCGTAGGAAAGCTTCTAAAGAGGATTCAAAGCCCGATGACACAAGCAGTGCTAAGCGAGGCGTATATAACTTCCGTCCGCTAGCGGTCGTTGTGATCGCCGCGAATCTGGTTATAGCGGCATATATTCCGTGGGCGTCGGCTCTTTTGTCCCAGGTTAATGCGGTGAGCAACAACTACTGGATTCAGCCCGTCGGACTACATACACTCGGAAGCTGCGCCAAGTACATGTTCAGCGGATATTTTGTAAATCCCAAGATTGCTGCTGCAAGTGCGGTGATACTTGTGGTACTTATCGCGATCATATTTATGACAGTGGTACTTGAGCTTCTTAAGGTTAAGAAGGGACCCACAGCTTATTCATATGTTGCTTTCTGGGTGCTTCCGATGCTGGTATTTGTTGGATTACTTGCTTCAGTTATCATCAGACCCGTGTTCGTAAACAGATATATGGTTCCTGCGTTTGGAGCCTTTTGGCTCGCTGTTTCGATAGCGATCGGATATATATTTGCCTCCATTTCTTTTAAGGGCGTAAAAGAGAAAATAACGGCAATTACGGCGATATTACTCGCATTAGCCATGTTTGTGGTCGGAATTGTTGATTTTAGGGCTTTCATTGGTAACGAAAAATATCGTATAGTAAATATGGTCAAGACCGCAGAACTTTTTGAAGGACTTGATGAGGATACGATCATAATCAGTAACTTTGATCATGTGCAGGCTCTTTTGTCCTATTATCTTAATGAGAACGGAATTGCCGGTGCATACAAGGGTGATACGCCCGCGCCTTATTCAATCTATCTTTACAAGGCGGAAGCTGAACCGCTGATAAAAGAGAATGTTCCGGGCCTTTATTCTATCGAGGATTCCGCGGACATCTACAATTATCTGGAAGCGGGTAAAAAAGTCCTTTTCCTCGGAAGCTTTAACAGCAGGGAAGTGCTGCTTGAAGAGTGGGAAAACGACTACGGTATAACCTACGAGAACAAGGGAAGTTACCTGATGGAACGCTATTGGTTCGATGTATTCGAACTGGCAATACAATGATGATTCGGAGAAAAATATGCTCAGAATAAAGAAAAGATTATTGGTATCGATTTTGACAATGACATTTATGACGGTGTTCTTAAGTGATGCGAGCGCTGTTTCGGTGCATGCCGAGGAGGAGCTTAAGCCTGCCAAGCAGTGCACATTTGTGATTCCGTCGCGTTTTAAGCCGAGCAGTGAGAAGAATCTTTTTATCGATAATAGCTATCCCATGGAGTCGGGTTCGATCAAGTACAGCGTTTATTATAACGGCATGGACATCGTAATGACCAACAGGGAGAGAGAAGAGGCTGAGAAGAAGGCCGAAGAAAAGGTGATAGACAGTTCCGGAGAGCTGACCAAGAAGGAATATGAGGAGCTTCTTTCCGCGAATTACAACAAAGAGTACGGAACGGATGTCGGATACAAGGTTTCTGCATTTGACACCATAGAGATCGACGGTTTCCCCGGTTACAAGATAGAAGCCAGTTACAAGGTCGGTGATGAGGAACCGATATATCAGACTGTTTACATGATACGTTCCAAATTCAGAACCTTTACCATAATTTATCAGCGCGCCGAGGACGATGAGTGCTCGGAAAGCTTTGAAAAGAGCGCTGAGACGATTCATGTTATGTAATAGAAAAAATGTAAAGCCCACGCTATGGATTAACAAAGCGTGGGCTTTTTATATGTCGAATGATCACAGTGGGGGGGGGGTGGGGGTTAGTGATCATCCGATGTCAGATGGGGAATTATTTTCTTCAATTCTGCCATATTCTTTCATAAGTTTCAATGCTCCGCAGTAACCGTCTTTGTTTAAAAGAGAAGTTGGAGCAATTTCCGCATTGGCAGGAATTAAAGTTCTGTAGTCTATGTTCTTGTATGTAAAATCAATTGTTGTAGCTATGCCTGCTTTTGATACCTCTTCAAGCAGTGCTATTGTCTTACTGTTAAGTCCCACAAAGTTACCGAGGTTAAGCTGTAGACCTTCCTTGATCATAGCGTTTGCTTTATCGGAGTCGCCTGAATTAATGGCTTCATAGAGCTGTTTTATATAATCCTCGATCTGTGTGTTCAGCGCAGCAACGAAAAGTGCGTAGTCGATATTAGGAGCCGGTGTATTTACCGTTGCACCATTATTATTTGATGAATGCGAGCCTCCGCTGCGAGTACGAGTAGGAATTGCTTCGGGAGCAGCGTTTTCGTTGTCCTCAGTAATATTTACGACAGGAGGAACAATTGGAGGATTCTGTTGACTGCCGGCTTGGCTCTGCTGAGAATCATCCGGGGGCTGCTGTCCGCTGTCCGGATCTTGCTGACCATCGTATTGACTTTGTGACTGTTCAATATAGGCTATAATCTCATCTACCGTGGTTCCGGGATCATATATTGTTATGCTTCCTGTGGTGAGATTTGATGTGTCAACTACTTCCGATCCGTTAGACCTACCGTATGCACCGTTTCCAATAGCTGCTCCGTTGAAAAAATACTCATCACTACTTAACCCTCCTGCCACATGAACGGTTGCATTTTCGGATATCGTAATGTTAGACCATGCTCCTGACTCTCCGCTGCCAATGCCTGCACCGCCTTCAATGCTTGAGGCAATTATAGTGGCATTTCCGCTTATAGTAATATTAGACCCATTGCCGGAATCGCCGCCGCCAATGCCAGCGCCGTAAATAACGCTTGAGGCAGTTACATTGGCGTCTCCGGTTATGGTAATATTAGATCCATTGCCAGCATAACCGCCACCTATGCCAGCACCACTATCGCTTGAGGCAGTAACCGTGGCATTTTCGGATATTGTGATATAAGACCCACTTCCCTTATATCCACCACCAATGCCGGCGCCAATAAAACTAGAAGCAGTGACATTTGCATTTCCGGTTATAGTAATACTAGACGCATCTTCTTCGTTTCCACTGCCAATGCCTGCAGCTTTTCGTCCACCGGTGGCAGCGATACTTCCGGAAGGAGTTCCATCCGAGTCTGTTATCGTAAGGTTTTCGGAATTTTCTTTTTGAATACCGGCGTAATTGTTACTGTATGAAGTAATTGTGCTGTTTCCGTCAAGTTCTATTGTCACATTACCGCCTCCGTGTGTGCTTACCGGAGCGTTATCTGAGCTTGATTCTATATGCACATCTTCAAGTGTAACGGTCGCAGTTGTGCCGGTGGCTGCAGTGATTGTGACTGTATGCTCCGTAGATGAACCGGTGATCGTAGGATTGGTATCATTCTCACTTCGGTCACCCTGCGATACATTCTGTTCTGTTTCGCTTGTTCTGTTAACAGCGATATCACCAACGGCTATATCCCATTCACCTGCGAGTGCAGTGATGGGCATGGTCAGCATCATAAGTGTTGACAAAGTTGTACTTAGTGCAATTTTTCCCATTTTTCTTTTCATCATTTTTACCCCGCTATAACCCGATTAATGTAAATAAGTAGAGGTATATTAATACCTCTACTTATATAGACACCGTTTTTGGGAAAATTCCTAAGTAAATCAGTGTGAAAATTCAATTGATTTAAGACTGCCTTCGCCGGTACCTTTAAATATGAGGTAGAGGGCGTGGGTTCCGCTTAGTTTACCGGAGAAGCGGCACTCGCCGGATGCCCAGATGTTGGTGAAGTCTACCGGGATTTTACCGAGAGGTTCGCCTGTCAGAGCTGTTCTTACTTCGAAATCACCTTTAAAGTAGCCTCTTGTCTTAATACGAAGTCCCGTTACATCTTTAAGGTCGAAATATTTAAAGCCGATCGTTGTTGTATCAACAATAGCTTTGATGTGTCCGGGAGCGCAGTAGTCATCGCCGCCTTCCTGGATAACTCTGGTACAGGATGCCTCGACGTACATCTTGTGTTCATCCGTAAAGATGTTGCAGGCAAGGTAAGCGGGATATTCGCCGATATCGGAGAGCGGTCCGCCGTTAAGTCCGCAGGATGTTATCTCGACCTGTGGAATTGAACCGTCTTCTTGTACTGTTAGCTTCTCGGCGCAGCCCTGTCTGCTGTACCATGTTCCGTTCGTATGTCTGTGATAGAAGATGTACCAGTCATCGCCGATCTTTTCAATGCTTCCGTGATTGTTGGCACCGTATGCGCTTGGAAGCTCGGCCTCTTTATATGTTCCGATATGCATGTCGCAGTTACTTACAATAACTCCGCCGTAGGAGAAAGGTCCTTCGGGAGATTTGGAAGTAGCATAGCAAAGCTCGTGCATCACTTCGGAAGAGTAGATGAAGTAATAAGTATCTTTTATTTTCCTGATAGAAGGTGCTTCGAAGAAAGCGTGGCCTTCATAGGGAGTTCCCTCGCTGTAGCAGTTACCGGGGGCTACAAATACGGGAGGCTTAATTATCGTGAGCATGTCTCTTCCAAGAACGGTGAGCATGGCGCCGTGTCTTGATCTATCTCCCTGTCCGCAGAAACCTGTGAAAAGATAAGTCAGGTCACCCTCTGTCATTACGCCGGGATCGAACTGAGGCTCATCTGTTTCTTTGTCGCCGAGTTTGGTTCCGTCTTCGTAGTGTACGTAGCCGTAAAACTCATAGTGGCCTGCAGGAGTGTCACTGACTGCAACGGAGACAACGGATACTTTATCAAGCACATAATAAAGATAATATCTTCCGTCGGGACCAACCGTTACATCGGGAGCATATAGGCACATGTGTCCGTCTTTATTAAGAGGGTCGCTTGTCTTTTCGTATATGACGCCCTCGTATTTCCAATTGCCGAGATCGTTAACGGGAGCGGACCAGCACACGTAATCGCCGAGGCAGAAAGTCTCTCCGCCGTAGAGATCATGTGAACCGTAGATGTAGATCCTATCACCGAATACGTAAGGCTCTCCGTCGGGAATATATTCCCAAGAAGGAAGGTACGGATTGACCGCCTGCTTTCTTGAGTTTTGTCTGATACCGCCTTCTATGCAAGGAGTTGCACCGCAACCGAGGAACTCCATTTCTGCTTTATTTTCAAGTGTATAAGGTTCCCAAGTGGGAAGGAGTTCGTTGTCGCAGCCCTTGCCGTTGGGATTTCCTGTCTTTACAAAGTTTGCGAAATAGTCGCACATCTGCTTTGCAAGATCGTAGTGTCTTCCTTTGTAGAAGCGGCGGCACTTTGTGATCGAATTAAAGAAGAACCACAGGTCGCATGAATGGAATGTTCCGGGATAGGGCTCTTTTTTATCTCCGTCCGAAGGAATATCGGGATCGAAGCGATAGTAGTAGAAATCCTGCTTGCTGCCTTGCTTCTGAGCGCCGGCGATCACATTCTTTATCGAATGCTCAACCGTGTTGACGCCGCCTATGATAAATTCATCCGAAGTGTTTCCGAGAAGAATGGGAACGTTAAGGCTCTTTCCTTCTTTAAGAGCCTGAGTGGGATTGCCCTTAACGAACTTGTCGTCTTTTACGGGGAAGCATCTTCCGATTCCCAGTAGATTATCTCCGTTTTCGGATGTGACATATTCATTATATTTAGACAAAAGATCTTTTGCGGAAAGCTTCTTTGCTTCTTCAAGCCCCGCGATACCTGCGAATTTAAAGAATGCTTCACCCTTCTTTTCCGCTTCCGAAAGAGAAAGAGGAGAGAAGATATCTGCGTCTTTGTCGGGAAGCTCGATAACACCGCTGAAGATCGCTGCTCTTTTTATAAAAGAATTATCTCCTGTGCAGGCAAGCTGATTGAGCACGCTTCCGCCACCTGCGGACTGGCCTGCGATCGTGATCATGTCGGGGTCTCCTCCGAATGCTGCGATATTATCATGAACCCAGTTAATCGCAAGTCTCTGATCGAGGAGACCGAAGTTACTTGGAGCATCAGGTGAATCCGCTGTTATCTCGGGATGAGAAAGGAAACCAAAAACAGCGAGTCTGTAATTAAGAGAAACAACGACAATACCTCTGCTTGCAAGCTGCTCGCCGTCAAATTCCATTTCTGATGAATAGCCCCACTGGAATGCTCCGCCGTGAATCCATACAAGTACGGGAAGCTTTTCGCCGGCTCTTTTGGCAGGTGTCCAGATATTGAGATATAAGCTGTCTTCGCTCATGGGAACATCGGGATCGACGAACCACTCGCGTGATGTTATGTCATCACCGACTCCGGGCTGATCCTGATATGAAATGGGAGCGAACTCAAAGGCTTTAAACACGCCGTCCCAGTTCTTGGCGGGCTGCGGTGCTCTGAATCTGTTCTCGCCTACAGGGGGCAGAGCATAAGGGATTCCTTTGTAAACCGTGATCCTTGGGTCTGTGCCCGGAAGACCCTGTATTTCCCCATTTTTTACCGTTGTATTTCTAAGCATAACCTTCTCCTTAGCTGCGTTTAATTTTAGTCGTAACCATGAATATATTTTATATTGCAACAAACTTTTTTATCCAGTCATAAAGTGCGATTTGATGGTTAAAGATTGCGGACTTTTTTGGAAATCCTGACATAAAAAAAGAAGCAGCTTATGCATTACGCGTATGCTGCTTCCAGTTCTTTTATTTTCTTTTGAACTTCTTCCGCAAAGATGCGGGCCTTTAACAGATCTTGTCTGTCGGGATGTGATGCGGCATCATCGAATTGACTTAGCATGTAGTCGATCATGCTGTCCTCACATTTTCCGCGGCAGGATTCATATTTGTTTCTGATCTGATATGGCATTTTTCCCTGGCAGAAAAACGATCCCATATAGTTGTTGTCACTTGGGAGCCAAACCAGGGCGTTCTGTTCAAGATTCTTGTAATAGCTGTCTGTGTTTCCGAGACCACACGTTCCAAAGATGGCTACGTTTTTGTTGTGAAGCGATGAGATGATATCTATTATCTCAAGACTGCATGAGCCTCTGTTGGCCCAAAATCCGATAAACACATTTTCGGCATCAAGTCTTCCGTTCCAGCTGCGAACGTTAACGATCTTTTTCTTACAGCCGGAAACCGGTAGTGCATTATAAAGTTCTTCTGCCAGTAGTTTGGTGTTACCCGTTTCGCTGGCATAAACGATCAAGTATTTTTCCATAGTCACGACTTCTTCTTAAATTCTGTCAAACATTTAGGGCATCTTATTATTATCTGTCCTTTTCCTCGGGGTATACGTATCTTCTGACTGCAGTTAGGACATGTGTATATATGGTATTTACTGCGCATTAAGAAATCCGAACCGGTGCGCTTAAATAGTCCCGTTATCTTTTTTAATACTCTTTCAAAGCGTTCATTCTCTCTGTACCTAGCTGAGATATTGTGTGATAAGAGTCTGTAACAGCTGTACGCCAGAAGGGCTACCGCGATGTAATACAGAAATCCAAACGGCGTACATATCGATACAATAAGATTTACAACTGCCAATATCAAAAGAAACCGAGTGAGCTTATCCGTTCCGTATGAACCGTAGCGGCCTTGGAAAAAGCGAGAGAAAAAGTTTCTCATTTCCTGGTCTCCTTTTATATTTTTTTATGTGGAAGTCAGCCTATATAATGAAAAAACGGTGCCCAACTTCCACCGTTACAATGATTTTATGCTGGCAGAAGCCAAAATACAATGAATATAAGGGGAAATTAGTATTAAAAAACTGTAAAATAGCATAAACACTTATGTTGCAAAAACGGTCGTTTTTAATATGAGCAATTATTGCAAAGTTCTTGTCGGTTGATTATTAGTGCTGAAATAAATATAATGATATAAGCCGTTTCTTTGATTTTTTGATTCGGATTAATGCAAAGAAATAAATATTTTTGAGATAACACCGGGGAGGTCCTTATGCATATTATCGTTGTTGGTTGCGGTAATGTCGGACAGACACTTACACAGCAGCTTAGCAAGGAAGGACACAATATAACAGTTATAGAAGAAAAGAGCAGTGTGGTTCAGAACGTTGTTAATAACTACGATGTCATGGGCATAGTAGGCAACGGAGCCAGCTATTCCATAATGAAGGATGCGGGAATTGAGACAGCCGATCTTATGATCGCGGTCACAGATTCCGACGAGCTCAATCTGTTGTGCTGTCTTATCGCGAAGAAGGCAGGTAACTGTCATACAATAGCCAGAGTGCGTAATCCTGTATATAAGAAAGAGATCAACTTCATCAAAGAGGAGCTTGGCCTTTCGATGGTAATCAATCCTGAGGAGGCAGCGGCTTTCGAGGCGGAGCGACTTTTGAAATTCCCTTCCGCTACCAAGATAGAAACTTTTGCAAGAGGAAGAGCGGAGCTTGTTAAGTTCATCGTCGATGATAATTCCAGACTATGTGACAAGGCGCTCAAGGATATACCTTCGGATCTTAAGAAGCACGTTATCGTATCCGTTGTTTCAAGAGGAACAGAGGTTTATATTCCCGACGGTAATTTTATTCTTCGTGCAGGTGATGAGATCACTATTTTCGGGTCAAGCAGAAATACACTTTCGTTCTTTAAAAAATTAGGACTTCCTACCGCCAAGGTTCCTTCATCAATTATTGTCGGAGGCGGTGAGACTGGATATTACCTTGCTAAGCAGCTTATAGGCTTTGGCGTCAAGGTTACCATATTTGAAAGAGATGCCGTAAGATGCAAGGAGTTGTCGGATCTTTTACCGCAGGCACTTATCATTAACGGCGACGGAACCGATAAGGATATGCTTATGGAAGAGGGCGTTACGAGCGTAGGTTCTTTTGTTGCGCTCACCAATCTCGACGAAGAGAACATCATGCTCTCGATGTACGTTAAGAGCATCAATCCCAAGGCCAAGCTTATCACTAAGGTTCACAGAGTTAACTACGGCGATATTATCGGTTCGCTCGGAATAGGAAGTATCATCTATCCCAAGAACATCACTGCGGATAGGATCGTTCAGTTCGTTCGAGGAATGAACGCATCCAAGGACAGCAACATCGAGACTTTGTACAAGCTCAACGACGAGAGAGTTGAGGCACTTGAGTTTATCGTTAGAAGCGGAAGCCCGGTTATCGGCGTTCCTCTTGCGCAGCTCAATCTCAAGAAGGGAATTCTGATCGCATGTATCAATCATTACGGCGAGATCATATCCCCTACGGGTGACAGCGTTATAAGAGACAGAGATTCCGTAATTGTTGTTACCACACTTACAGGCCTTAAAGATATAAGCGATATATTGGAGAAATAATAATGAACTATTCAATGATAAGATATATCCTTTTCAGACTGCTTAGAATAGTGGGACTTCTTTTCTTGCTTCCTCTCTTGGTAGCTCTTATTTACAAGGAATATGACAGTGCGGGAGTATTTTTGGTTCTCTCCGCCGTATCACTTTTGTTCGGATATATCGGATCTTACAAAAAACCTAAGAGCAGAGTTATTTATGCAAAAGAAGGCTTTGCCATTACAGCGGTTGCTTGGTTTGTAATGAGCCTTATGGGCGCGCTTCCGTTCGTTATAACGGGAACAATTCCAAGCTACGTAGACGCTCTTTTTGAGACGGTTTCGGGACTTACAACAACAGGAGGAAGTATCCTTACTTCGCTCGACGGAATTGAATACAGTGTGCAGTTCTGGAGAACATTTACACACTGGATCGGCGGAATGGGAGTGCTTGTGTTCCTTCTTGCTGTCGTACCTCTTGCAGACGGATACAGTATGCATCTTATGCGTGCGGAGAGCCCGGGGCCCGTTGTCGGTAAGATTGTTCCCAAGGTAAAAGATACAGCGAAGATCCTTTACCTTATCTATCTCGGAATCACACTATCCGAGATTCTTTTCCTTATTCTCACGGGAATGCCTGTTTATGATGCGATCACGATTTCTTTTTCAACTGTAGGAACCGGAGGTTTTGCGGTTACTCCAAACGGAATAAATGATTATTCTACCGCCAGCCAATCCGTTATTATTCTATTCATGGCGCTTTGCGGAGTTAACTTCACGGTTTACTATTTCCTTCTTCACAAGAAGCCCAAGGAAGCTTTTGCGATAGAAGAGGTTAAGTATTACTTTATCGTTATGTTTGTTGCAGCGGGACTTATCTCGATCAACATCTACAGAGCAGGAGTTTTGGACAGCGGACGCATGTCTTTCCATCATGCGCTGTTTGCGGTTACGTCTGTTATGACGACTACCGGATTCGGAACACTGGACTTTGATAAATGGCCGATGTTCTCCAAGATGATACTTTGTATCTTGTCGCTGGTCGGAGCCTGCGCGGGTTCTACCGGAGGTGGATTTAAGTTTTCACGAGCACTCATTACGGTCAGAAACGTTAGGAATGAGCTGAATTTCCTTGTTCATCCCAAGGCTATAAAGAGAGTGTACATGGACGGACACACCGTAGAAGGTACCACGGTTAAATCGGTATCTGCGTATCTCGGACTCTATGTACTTACATTTATTTTTTCAACAATAGTAGTTTCACTTGATAATTTTGACTTTCAGACGACCGTTACTTCAGTTGCGGCCACTCTCAACAACATAGGACCGGGACTTGGTATGGTCGGACCGATGGGAAATTATTCACAGTTTTCCGTCTTGTCAAAATTTGTGCTAATGTTTGATATGTTGGCGGGTAGACTTGAGCTTTTGCCTATTTTCATAGTAATTAAGCTTAAAACCTGGAAGAGATAAAAAAATTACAATCTAAAAAAAGTACATCTTTTGTAAAAAAAATGTATTGTTAAATGTGTCCAAAGTGTGATAAACTTCAGTTTGAATTGTGAAGTATTTATAAAAAAAGTATAAACTTGGATTGTAATTGAAATTGAATATGAGGTGACTATGATGAAAATGAAGGGAATAGTTGTTACTGTTCTGGTCGTAGCACTGATAGCCATAGGAAGTTTTATCGGATCCCTTTTGTACGTCGGCAGAATTGATGACAGCAATTCATACGGTAAAAAGGAAATCTACCATTCTGCGGAGGAAGCGCTTCTTAGTTTTATGGGTGATGACACCGGAAGCGGCAAGAATTCGCAATCAACTGCTAACAGTAGACTGACTCAGAGAGTAACAGTTATGACAAAGGAAGGGGTTCTTCCTTACAGCGGAACTGTGACCAAACTTCAGGATGCATTTTATCCCGGAACATATGAGATAGAGTTCAGTACACCTGCTTTATTGCCTGAGGAAGCTTCTGTCGAAGTTCAGATGGAGATAAGCGAGGGTGAGGAAGTTTATATCCTTACAGGTAATCAGGATTCCGGATATACCGAGTATGCTGTTGCAACGGTTGGTTCGGGTAATATTGTGAAGTTCAACACGGACAAGCTTCAGACCTATACGATATCTACTACAGATATCCCCGCTGCTCAGAAGGCAATGTCGGGTATGATCGGAGAATCATAATTCGGATAAGCTTACGTGCCATGCGTTTAACCAAGAGTTTGACGCAGATACAATTTGATAAAGTACAAGATAAGAAGATGCGCGGGGTAAAAGGCGTAGAACAGATATTTTAATCTGCCTAGGTTTTTACCTCGCTTTCTGTTGTATAAATACAGAAGTAAAAATCCTACGATGGAATAAACCTCATTATTACGGTAAAAGATGGTAAGATATCCCGCAAACAGGTTTAACGGGATAAAGAATCTTAAAATATAAAGAACTGTTATAAGCACAATTCCTCTGTAGCTGTAATCGGTATGAAGAAAATGTGCCAAAAGAGCTCCCGCTCCAAATACGCATCCGCTAAGGATGGGCGGTATAAGATAGTGGAGCTTCTTTTTATCTGCAAAAGAATTAACCTGTTCAATTCCCCATATGACAAGAAGACCCAAGAAGAGAGTGAAAAAGACATTGTTATCCGAAAAATCTAAGGCATCCGACTTGGCGTAGTCATAAGGAAGCTCGGATATTATTCCGAATACGAGAAGACTTATGGCATATTTTAACTTGCTGTGAGTGTGCAAAAAGCCTTCTATCAAAAGAAAGCAGAATATGGGGAAAGCACTTCTTCCCACGGCGCGAGTTATTTTATAAATGAGCTGAAGTTTTTCAAATGACATAGAAACAGGCAGAATTCCCTCGGCTGTGAGCGGATAAATAAGCATGGCACCTATGTGATCGATCACCATAGAGATGCACGCTATTATCTTAAGTGTGTTGCCGTTTAGCCCGGGTAATTCTGCCTTTAAATTCATGTATCTTTTAACTCCTGTTTAGATCGCGATCGGAATATCTTTAAGCTGTTCTCCCGCAACCTCATAACCTTCAAGAGAAACATCATCCCTTGTGAACTTATAGAAGTCCTTAACATCGGGATTTAAGTGGAACTTAGGTGCCGGAAGAGGTTTCCTTTGAATAAGCTCTTTTATAAGCGGAACATGTCTGTCATAGATGTGAGCATCTGCGATGACGTGTACAAGCTCTCCGACGTTCATATCGCAAACCTGCGCAAGCATATGAACAAGAACCGCATACTGAACCACGTTCCAGTTATTTGCCGCAAGAACGTCCTGTGAACGCTGATTAAGAACAGCGTTGAGAGTAAGCTTATCCTCACCTTTTTTCTGAGTTACGTTATAAGTTACGCTGTATGCGCAAGGATAAAGATTCATCTCATGAAGGTCTGAGAATACGTAAGTGTTGGTCATGATACGTCTGCTGAAAGGATTGTTCTTAAGATCATAGATGACTCTGTCCATCTGATCGAACTCACCTTCCTTGTAGATGCTTTTTTGACCTATCTGATAGCCGTAGGCTTTTCCGATAGAACCTGTTTCATCAGCCCACTCATCCCAAATATGAGAATGAAGATCGTGAATGTTGTTGCTCTTTTGCTGATAGATCCAAAGAATCTCATCCGTTGCACTCTTAAGTGCTGTCTTTCTGAGAGTCATGATGGGGAATTCTTTTGAAAGATCATATCTGTTTACCACACCGAATTTCTTGATGGTATAAGCGCTTGCACCATCGGGCCAGTGAGGTCTTACTTTTTCTCCCTCGGTTGATGTTCCGTTCTCCAAGATGTCTTTGCACATGGAGATGAAGATTTCATCAGCTTTTCCCATTATAGCTCCTCCTCGTAAAAAGAAATTTGTTATTTGCTCCACTTGTCGCAGAGTGAATTTATCTGATCTGCGAATTTGGCTTTGTCTTTGTTGGTTAAGCCATCGCTCTTTGCGATGATACCCATAAGTCTTGCGCCTGCAGCCTTGAGCCTTGAGTATACATCCGAAACAAGAGTAGACTCTTTTTTCTTGATAGGAATCGGAACACCTTCTTTTATGAAGGTTCCCGAGATAAGATCGTATTCCGTGCCGCTGTAGGGAGCGTAGGTATCAAATCCGTACTCGTCTCTAAGGCAATTGGCAAAAGAAGTACATACGCTGTCTTCGCCGTGAACGATAAAAACTTTCTTGGGGCGCTGTTTCTTAAAGCCCTGTATCCATTCTATAAGTCCGTCTTTGTCCGCGTGACCCGATAATCCTTCAAGTCTGCAGATCTCGGCCTTAACTGCAATCGTTTCGCCAAAGAGTTTTATCTCATCCGCGCCGTCAATTATTGTTCTGCCCGTGGTTCCTACTGACTGGTATCCGACAAAGAGGATAGTGCTCTCTTCACGCCACAAGTTGTGCTTTAAGTGATGTCTTATTCTTCCCGCTTCGCACATGCCGGAAGCAGAGATGATAACCTTGGGTTCGGGATCTTCATTGATCGCACGAGACTCATCTGTAGTAATGGAAAGAATGAGTTCTCTGAAAGTGATCGGATTAATATGTCTTTTTACCAGATCCATTGCTTCTTCATCATAGCATTCAAGCTGATTCTGAGAGAAGATCTCGGTTGCCTCAACGGCAAGCGGACTGTCTACGTATACGGGGAAATTGGGATTTGTTTTTACAAGTCCTTCTTTTTTTATCTTACGTATAAAGTAGAGCATTTCCTGTGTACGACCGACGGCAAAAGAGGGAATGACAACATTTCCGCCTCTTGCAAAAGTGCGGTCGAGGATCTCGGCAAGATCGTGTATGTAATCCGGCTTTTCTTCTGTGTGAAGCCTGTCGCCGTAGGTGGACTCCATGACTACGTAATCGGCTTCTTCGGTAAACTGAGGATCTCTTATAAGAGGCTGCTCCTTGTTTCCGATATCGCCGGAGAAAACAATCTTTTTGGTCACGTTTTTTTCGGTGAGCCATACTTCTATGCTGGCTGAACCGAGGAGATGGCCTATATCGGTAAATCTGATCTTAACGCCTTCGCAAACATCAATCTCATCACCGTATTTGCAAGGGACGATCATCTTGATGGTCTTCTCTGCATCTTCCATTGTATAGGAAGGTTCCATCTGCTGAATGTCCTTGCTTCGTTTAGCTTTTCTGTTGCGCCATTCCGCTTCCTGCATCTGAATGTGCGCGCAGTCTCTGAGCATTATGTTGCACAGGTCTGCCGTTGCATCTGTAGTGAATATCTTTCCTCTGAATCCTTTTGCATAAAGAAGAGGAAGGTTGCCCGAATGATCGACGTGGGCATGTGTCAGAAAAACATAATCGATCTCGGGAGCCGAAACGGGAAGAGGAACATTTTCAAAATAGTCTTTTCCCTGTTCCATTCCGTAGTCGATAAGAATGTTTTTACCGCAGGCAGATATAAAATGACAACTGCCTGTAACCTCGTGGTCTGCACCAATAAAAGTCAGTTTCATGTAATCACCCCATTAGTTTTCTTAGACTCTTTTAAGCATAACACAATTTCAATGTGGAAAAAATAGGGCATATTTGGTAGAATAGATACAATTAATTGAAAAATTAATTGAAAAAATAAAGGAGACTAGATTAAAAATGCTTTTAAGAAAAAAGGGAAAGAGAACGGCTATTGTCATGGCATGTGTCCTTGCTTTTTCTGCATTAACAGCATGCGGATCCGAAGACGGTAATGCCGATTCATCTTTACAGTTGTC